>NZ_BAAFZH010000109.1:0-606505 GCF_054684315.1 Scytonema sp. NUACC21
ATCGAATTGCCTGTATCTTCCTTCCACATCCCGGCATCATAGCCGGGAGAGAAATTAAATTGGCGTGGTTGAACGGGTGGTTTATGATGTTTGTGCTTTTTTGATCTAGCTAACCATTTCTGATAATTACTATTCCACGAGCACCAAGCACCTATAGCTTTGCGGATAGCTGAACGCCTTAAAACTGCTGGAATATCAATCTTTAATTCATATTGACTTTCCTTAGAACTAAGAGCCTCATAAGCATACCAACCAGATAATTCACAATCATCTGATAGCACGTGTTCTGGGAAGGTGTTAACCAATGCAAAATAAAAAGCCACGGCTTCATTATAACGGACTTTAGTTGACGTTAAATCAAATCCTTCTCGAATTAATTTACATCGCAAGGATTTTTGAACTTTATTAAAGCCTTTTTTCTTTTTCAGCATTGGTCACCTCCTACATCTCTTACTCTCACAGATTTCCTACGTGCATGTCAAGCTGTTGTCACCTCTTTTTTTCGTATCTTCTCAGGAAATATAATTGGCAAGAATTGCAGTGCATTCTACTCATCTCATATCTTGCACCACCGTCTTATTGAGAGAATCACAGACTAAAAACCTTATCTCGATCGTAGGTAGGGCTATGCCGCACATTCCCTTATTTAGAAGGTGCAAGATGTCAGTCATAAAGTCGTCCCTAAGCTCACTCAGAAGGAGTTTTTTAAGAATTATTTAACACAACAATAGAGCATAGCTTTAAATTGCAAAACCATTCACAAGGTAATATCCAAACCGAGCACTCGCGATCTTTATGAGCAACAACGATAGTATCTATTTCGCCACTGGCAACACGTTCCATCAGCTGGATGAATTTTTTTTGCTGAAAATTCCAACCCGATCCGAAATCCGTAATGCACTCGTTTCTGTGGATATTTACTACCTAGATAATCTACTTGGGCTTTGAGATCGTCTTTTTGGGATGTAGTTGAAACACGCGCATAAAGAACAGTTGTGGCACTGCTAGTTTTTATTTTTTTTAAGTGATGCAACAGACGGGATGACGATGCCCACGCCTGGGACTTAAGACATTCTATTTTTCCTTCCGGCAGCCCAATCTACGAGAGTTCTAGGGTGAAATCCATATCTTTTTTGTACATATTCGGAGTGAAAAACATAAATGCTAGTTAATGTGAGTGTATTAGCTAGCATACACAGATTTATTACGTTTTATCAAGAAAAGCTACGTTATACTGCTTTTAGATTACGCGACAAATTACAAATGACGAACTCATGATTACAGGTACAACCAAACTACTTGGAGTGATTGGACATCCTGTAGAGCATTCACTGTCGCCGGTGATGCACAATGCAGCGATTGCCCGTATGGGATTAGATTATGTCTATGTGCCCTTTCCCGTAGACCCGCAAAACTTAAAAGTGGCTCTTCAAGGTTTTGCCTCTATTGGAGTTGTTGGCTTTAGCGCTACTATTCCCCATAAACAGGCGATAATACCTTTGTTGTCAGAAATTTCACCTATTGCGGAAGCAGTAGGAGCAGTTAATACTGTGACTTGCTCCGATAATGGATGGATAGGCACAAACACCGATGTAGAAGGGTTTCTCGCTCCTTTAGAAACAACCTATAATCGAGATTGGAGCCAGACGGTAGCAGTGGTTTTAGGTAATGGTGGTGCAGCAAGGGCAGTTGTGGCAGGTTGTGCCAAACTTGGCTGTGCTGAAATATACGTCGTTGGTCGCAATACTCAAAAGTTAGATGAATTCCGCAACAGCTGGGTTAACTCGCCACTGTCAGTGAATCTGCAAGTAAGTGAATGGCAATCACTATCAAAGCTTCTCCCACAAGCCAACCTGCTTGTCAATACAACTCCTATTGGAATGTATCCCAAGGTAGAGGAGTCACCATTGAGTGCAGAGGATATGACACAATTGCCAGAGGGCGCGATCGCTTACGATTTAATCTACAAACCCAAACCCACAAAATTTCTACAACAGGCAAAACAAGGGGGTCTAACTGCCATTGATGGATTGGAGATGCTTGTGCAACAAGGTGCAGCTGCATTAAAAATTTGGTTGCAGCGTGAAACCGTGCCTGTAGACGTCATGCGCCAATCCTTATACAGGCAACTGGGTTTGTAACTGTTTTGAGGATTCAGCTGACGTAACACCTATTAACACTCACTATCAGGAGTCAGCCGACAACGTCCCTGACTCTTGCTTTCAATACGCTTTTGGCGTTCAGCAATGACTGTAGCTAAATTTGGGCGTCCCGTAAGAGCAAGCCGCCACTCAGCCCAGACTCCATATATTTTATTAGCAATGAAACCAAGAATGGGCAACTTGGTAGCTCCATAAACCCAACCCATCCCAAGAGCTTCGTAGACTCGACGCAAAACCTCTACATTTTTAATAATAGTGCCATCAGGAAGCACGCCATGAATGCGCCCCATCGCCGTTTCAAAATCAATACCACCATGTGCTTCAGGAGTATAGTTATCGTCTGCAATATCTACAAACTCTACCCTTCCTCGACCTGCATCCCGTTTTTTTAGAAAACTAACCTCTCGCACGCATAAGGGGCATTCACCGTCATACAGCAGCTTGATTTGCCAAGACGGTGAAGGAGACTCTGGCTTTTGAGCAACTTCAACAGCTTTGTAGGACTGAGTTTTTGACGAAGACATCGGCAGCTCCAATCAACTGATTTTTAAAACTTGGGGAAACAGATTACTTCAGTATTTTAAGGAAAATGAAGGTTATATTGCAAAAATTTATCAGGCAGCACTGTTGTCTTAATGGAGAAAAATCAAAAATCAGTTGAAGATGCTTGCAAAAACCCTGGTAGAGGCTCAACGTGATTTTCGTCTTGCTGACTTGGGCGGTGTTTGGTGTGCGCCAAAGTACTTTTCACTGCGATAACGCAACCACACCCGCAACACTTGCGGAATCTGGTCTTTTTGTTCCTTGGTCAACGTGTTATAAAGAGCTAACGCACGATCGCGTTCACCCCGACAGGCAGCGTTGTTATGAGCATCCCAATAGCTGCGGGCTACTCGAATCCGCCGACAAACTTCCTTAATCAGCGCTTCTCCAGTCAGTGGAGCGTCTTGCTGTGCCATACTTTAGATGCCATAAATTTCTAATGCCATCCTAGCAAGTTAAACGCAACCAAAACGAGTCAAACCCAGAAATCGATTTCAACATTGAGAATATTGGAAAAAAGGATACGTGTACCAAGGAAAGAAGAGGTACAGCTGCCCTATGTCGAATGTCAGCACGAACGCTTATTAAGTGATTTTACGCTTGTAAATGCATTAATAATAACTTTATATTTAAGAGATTATATAACTAACTACAGTGAGATCTATCTCTTGAAAAAGCATTATTTTAAAGCCATATCATGGTTGCCATCCCAGAGAGCTATCTCTCAAATAGCTGTCTGTCTACTATGTAGTTTGTCACTGTTATATGTAACGGATATCACCCAAGCAGGGCAGTTCTCGTCGGCGCAAATCAACCAATATATTCAGCAGTTGAAGGACTATAGGAAGCGTCAGGATGCTATAGACGCTTTAGTACTTGCTGGTAAGCCAGCTGTGGACGAGCTAATTGCAGCATTACAGGACAAGGATGCATCGGTTCGAGACGGTGCTGTTTATGCTTTGGGCTCGATGGGAGAAAAAGCGGTATCTGCGGTACCTGCACTGGCTCAGACATTATTGCAAGATGAAGATGCATCTGTCCGCTTCCAAGCGGCTTTTGCCTTAGCCATGTTTCAGAAAGACGTCAAAACTGCGGTACCCGCTCTTATCAAGGCGTTGCAAGACCAAGATACACACGTTCGTTCCGCTGCTGCTTACGCTTTGGAAAAAATTGGTGAAGAAGCGGCACCGGCTATACCTGCATTGATTGCTGCGTTGCAGGATGATGAAGGAGATGTTCGTGCTAGTGCAGCTGGTGCATTGGGCAGTATTGGGATAGAAGCCAAAGTTAGTTTAAACCTCTTAATTCAGGCGGTGTTACAGGACAAAGAGCTAACGGTTCGTGCTCGTGCAGCAGACGCTCTGAGCTACATCGGTGAAGACGCAAAAGCTGTACCTGTGCTAATTCTAGCTTTGCAGGACAAGGATGAATGGGTTCGCTACTGCGTAGCTGTTGCTTTAGGCAAAATAGGGACAGAAGCCATAGACGCTATTCCTGCTCTAACTGTAGCGGTGCAGGACAAAGACCAATTGGTTAGCCTATCTTCAATTCGTGCTTTGGGTGAAATTGGTCAAAGTTTACTTGCAAACATAGAGCAACTACCTAGCGCTGAATTAGATCGAGCAATATCAAACTTTGACATCGCCCTAAAAGTTCTCGCTGACCGCAAGCTGAAGTTTTCCAAAGATGAACTTACTTATGTACGCGAACTCGTAGACTCCCTGAAAAAAGAAAGACTAAAGCGTTGATTTAATCTTAAAATTCGTTTTATTACCCTAAGTAGGGATTAGAGTTATGAATATCTTGAGTGGCGGCAGTTTGGTGACGCAATATTGTGTGTAAACATAACAACTGCAGCCACTCACCCAGAGCATCAATTACCTAATACTAGGAAGTGTATTTTCTATCGTTGTGTCTGGTCGTCGTTGTAGGCGCTCGTTCCTCCTCTGAAATTCGCTTATGTTTGGTTCGCTAAACTGTTTGATTTCTCTTGCTTCTTCCAGCCCTTGCTGGATATCTGCATTCAACTGGCGAACTCGCTGGTAGGTACGTAGCTGTAATAAGACTTCGGGTTTTGGATTTTGTTCGCTTGTAATATTTAATTTATAAATCTGTTGCTCTGCTTGTTGTGCTAGGGCAGCTGTCGGCGTGAGAATTAGAACCCAAGCCAATAATAATGTTGCTATCCTCATGACATATCACTCTCCTTTACATCCAGCAGTAGCACTTAGTACTCTGCTAGCTTCTGTTATGTATTCGGGCCATACCGTCTGTTTTATGTAAGTTGGTGATTTTTTGTAACTTGAGCTTTGAAGCGAGCGGTAGTCTTAGCAAGAGTAGTTGACTGGGCTACCACCGAAATCAAAGGATCTTTTATTTTCATTATATCCGATTTTTGTAAAAGTAAAGGTGTCAGTTTTATCGACTCTTTCACCACTCACACGTGGAAAACCGCGCTGGTCGGTTTTGGGGTCGGTCTCCACCAAGTTTGGGTCGCCTGCATCAATTGCTGGACTATCTGGGAGGAGGGCTATTGTTTGTGTAGAACCACCATAAAAGCCTAGGGCACCTAGCCGGGGGTCAATCGGGCTATCGCTAGTACCCACGATGTCTCCTGTAGCTGAAAATCCTGTGCTGCCCGTGCTGTCACCAATTAAGTTGTAACCAAAGCTGTTGAAACTGCCAAATACCTCGGAGTTAACACCGTCTGTACTCTTGATGTGAAGAGCAATAATCGTGTTCCGAGTATTGACAGAGCCAGGACCTCCAGAAGAAAAAGGAGAAACAACATTCTCTTTGTAAACGCCAGAGCCATTGGCGGCAGAGTTAAGAGTAATGGTACTGAACTCCAGCGTACTGGTTCCACTGTAATCGTTATGCACTATTGTATAGGATTACTATTTGATTTTTGAAATACCGTAGGGTGGGCAGTGCCCACCACAACTTAGATTTGGTGGGCACTGCCCACCCTACAAATACTTAGATTCTTTCAATAATCAAACTGGATTGCTATATATTCCATAAGTGTTAGCTGCTATCAGGCGATCGCCATTCCTGTCTAATATTACCGAATGACAACCTAAAATATTACGGTTCTGAAAATTGCTTGGGGCGATCGCAACAACCGATCCAAAGAGGTTAACGAAGAAGTCCGTTCGGTTGACCTACAATCGCCGTTTTCAGAGATGTCAGCCCCCTCAATTGTTTTCAATGCAGGTTGAACGTGCCCCCGCTCTCTACTCTATCAAGAAACAACTCTACACTTTGTGCTTCAGGCACAAGTCGCAATGCTATCAACCTTTGGCATCCCGAATGGCAACCTATATTTGACGCCGATCCAGAACAAGCAGCATTGACGCGCCAACGCATACTTGAGAAGATATCAAGCGATCGCAGTTTGATGTTTGCCTATCATTTCCCTTGGCCTGGGTTGGGGCATATTCGCAAGCGTCCTGAAGGAGGATTTGCTTGGGAACCCGAACCTTGGCAGTTCAGTGCATGAAAATGCAAGGTTTAAGATAGGCGATTTTGTACCGGAAAGAGAGCAAAAGGCGAGGGAGAAAAAACCAAAAATAAGGTTTTTTAGCCTCTCTCCGCTTCGGGCAGAGGTTGGAGAGAGGTCAAATTAAACCCATCGAACTTAAACTTTTGTAGATTTGTCAGGTGTTGTTGTAGGAGACACTAACTTCACTACATCAGCCCTCGTTGATTCTCTTGTTGTTGAGATTCACAAGACAGTAGTTGCACCGACCGCCATGACTTCAGACCATTCACTCACGCGGTTGTTATCTAAGACCGCTCGCACTCGATAGCCAAGCTGAATTTTATGCATCAACAGGATTAAGTCACGGTTGAGCAGTCCTTGTGATTTGAGGTTTTCATTAGATGCAGCTTGTAGGCGGAAGCAGCGATCGCTTTGACGGTGCAACTTAGGTGACTTGCCTTCCATAAGCACCGTTTGCAGTTCATATGCCTTAGCTCCTGGATAGGCTTGCCAGCAAAGTTGCCAGTAGGTTGACCAGCGAATTAACTCTGCTGGTAAATCTTCTACCTCATCGGACAGTGTAGAAACAAGTCCTGCGACTGGAGGTTGTACTACCTGCCGCCGATCGGAGGTGATGTCAACAATTACGGGGTCTATAGATGCAGGTTGACCAACCTTCTGTGCGGCTATAGATGAGGTGTCATCAAGACTTAGTATCAGTCCAAACATCAAAGTGAACAACAGAATCAATTGCAGGCATTGCGATCGCACGACTGAGAAAATTTTCCGATTCATAATTATGCAAATTTTTCAGCCTACCACTCCACAGGTACAACAATATTTCCGTTGTCGGCATAGATTGTCCGAGAACCAATAGCCGTTCTGGGAGCCAATGTAGAGTTGAAGACGGCGCTTCTTTGCCCAACTGCTGAGTTATTGCCGATGACTGAGCGGAATATAACTGAGTTTGGTGCTAGTCCTACGTCATCACCTACGCTTGTCTCAGGCCCGTTAGCAACACCATTTACAACCTGTCTACCACCATGAACTAGAGCACGAGGACCATAACCAATACCGTTACCAAGAGTCAGGCTAGTGGTTTCTAAAGCGTGAAAGACAACATCGTTTGCCATACCAGCAATTGTCCCGACATTAAAAGGTTGACCTTCATCGGCACGCAACGAAATTCTATTACCTGTTACGTTGGTTAGCCTTGTTAGAGAATCTTGCAGAACGACATTACCAATAATGCGGTTGCGGAAGTTTGGATCGCTAGTCGGAGTTCCATTTATCGTTGGCAAACCTCCAGGGTTAAAAGATGTGACTGGAGCTGGACCTATCCCTTTTACGTTTGACAAGTTTGCTCTAGCTAGGTCTGTGTAACCTTTAGCAAATTCCTCATTGACTTCAATGATGCCTTCCATCAAGCTAACATCGGCTTGTGTCAGGTTTGCAACTTTTCCAAGGAGACCGCTACTAGCTTCTAGGTTGGTTGTGACATTTTTACCTGGTAGGACAACTTTGCCTGCAGGTAAGGTAACACCAGGGCCAACCCGCGATCGCAAATTTTGTTTGCCTGTAGGGATGATAATCTTTTGAATTTGAAGAATGAGAATTGCTATAAAAACGTCCTTTCGCCGCATCAATAACCTGTCCGCAATCGCAAATTTTGTTTGCCTGTAGGGATGATAATCTTTAGGATTTCAAGAATGAGAACTGCTATAAAAACGTCCTCTCGGCGCACCAATAACCTGTCCGCGATCGTAAATTTTGTTTCCCCGTAGGAAAGTTGTTTTAACTCGTCCTGTTAACTCCAATCCTTCAAACGGTGTATAGCCTTGCTGTGACTCTGACTCAGTAGCACGTACAACAAAGGTTTCATTGGGGTCAAGCAGTACCAAATCGGCATCATAACCAACTGCGATATCACCTTTTGAACCCAAGCCAAACCTTTGGGCTGGATTTGCGCTTAATAACTCAGCCATGTGATTGTAGGACATACCGCGCTTGTTGCCTTCACTAAAAACACCAGAAAGGAGGTATTCCGTACCACCAAATCCGGATTTGGCAAGCCAGATATTATTTGGGTCTTTCAGACTGACTTTTTGCTCGGCTGAACAACAGGCGTGATCGCTGACAATCCAATCAATTTGGTAGTTCAGTACAGCCTGCCACAGGTATTCTACGTCTACACGGGAACGGATTGGAGGGTTGACCTTAGCCCACTTACCGGTAGGTGTATCTACATCTAACAACAGATGTCCAACAGTGACTTCCCGTCGAAAATTGATATGAGGAAAGACCGTTTGCATCATCAAAGCTGCTTCCACTGCTTTGCGAGAACTGAGGTGTAATAAATTGATATTGACGCAATTGGTTTCGTGTGCCAGGTAGGAAGCGATGCATATCGCTAACCCTTCAGAATGGGGCGGACGGGCAGCACTGTACGCTTTTAAACCTGCGAGGGTGGAGTCTTGTTGGACAATTTTAGTGTAGGCGTTGAGGATTTCGGCTACTTCACAATGAAGACTGAGGCTAATGCTTTCGCTTGCTTCTGGGTGACTTTCCCTGAGCTTGGTTAGACCGCGCATTATAAATTCAAAGTGAGCCAAATCATACCTTTCTTCTTTGTTAATCATGAGAAAAAGGTTTTGTTGGTCGGAAAGACCGTGCAAACCATAGCCACCGTAAAACATGAAGATTTTGAAGGATCTAATTCCATACTCCTCAAACAGCATTTGCATCTCATCGATATGTTGAGTGCTAATTGGGGCGATATGATAGCTGTAATCAACAAAAAAATTTCCTTGCGATCGCGCCAACACCTCTGGAAAAAAATCTTTATAAGAGCCACCTTTATTGAGATAATACTGCCCTGTACGAATGTAATTCAGGCTGGTGGTCACTCCCCCCATTGCAGCTGCTTTGGTTTCAGTCACAGCGTCTTGCTCAAGGGGTTGATATATACCTATGTGCATATGGGCATCAACAACCCCAGGAAAGCCCAGGAGGTTTTGGGCATCAAAAACCTCTTTGCTTTTATCTGGGCTAATGTTAGGAGCAATCTCAGCAAATTTCCCATCCTTAATTCCCAAATCCAGCAGTTCGACACCATCCTGGTGGGGACGAACAACCCGCACATTTTTGATAATTCGATCTAATCCGGGAACGTCAGACACAGTAGACCTCACACTAAAATGAGTACAGAACCCAAAGTTTTAATGCTCAAATGATGATATCAACACTTTTGGATATTATTCCATTCAAGCGTTGAACAAGTTCAGATGTATAACTCTGGGCACTGGTCTTTTAGCTAGTGATGGATTAATACCCTGGTTTAGTTAGGACTTCAAACATCGTACTAGGACGCAGGTGAAATCCCATCACCATGTAACAATTTTTATTCAACTTTAGGAGAAAAGACAATGGAAAGTTTTAATGAGTATCATCTCGATCCAAAGCAATTTCCTTTTCTCAAAAGCTTTCAAGATAACTGGCAAGCGATTAGAGATGAGTTTACACACTTTATTAAGTATGCCTCTAATGAGGAGTTAAAATTCACTTATGATATTTTAGGTCCTAAAAGTAAAACGATTAAAACCAAGGGAGATGCGAAATACAGTGCTTTTGGTATCTTGTTTCAGGGTAAGTTTATTGAAGAATATATTCTAGCCCATCAAATACAGTATCCTGAATATACGCCAGATGAAGCATCAGAAAAAGCACTTGCATTGAGAAAGAAATATTTCCCAAATTTGGCTAAGGTGATAGAAAAGGTGAACTTTCTTGAGGATAAGACCATCAGAAATGCTTATTTTGGCACATTTCATCCCGGCTTAGACATCAAGCTACACGTGAATTATAACCCTCATATGAATCGTGGTTATCTAGGATTAATCGTGCCTGAAGGAGATGTGGCTATGAAAATATGCCACGAGCAGCTTTATTGGCATGAAGGAGAAATTATGATTTTAGATCACAGCTATCCACACTGCCCGCATAACCACACCAATTATGACAGAACCGTCTTGGTTATAGACTTTTTTAAACCAGATAAGCCTAGAGAGGAAGTAATGCAATTTGAAAAAGAACAAGTCATACAACGTATGGCGGATAATCCTTATAGCTTAGGTGTTTTTGGTAAAAGCGATAAAGCTAAAGTAGAAGATTTTATCAAGTATGGTTTGGCTCATCAGTTAGAGTGGGACAAAGCCTTGTAATCAGATGTCATTTGTAAATTAAGAGGGAACAGGGAACGGTCTTGTGTGGGGTTTGATTTTAACTTATAATGCAACAAAACCTGTTCCCGAACCGTATAATTACAGCCAAATTTTAATAAAGAGTTCTTGACGCTGTAACACCAATAAGCACGGCAAGACCAAGCGCTCTACGAAAATAATTAACGCCTTGAAATAATTCCAGCCATGCCCAAGTAAATAAAGAGCCAAAAGCCAGTATGTCTAACCCTGTATTCCCAACACCTGTTGTAAAAACTAGTTTGAGTAAACTAGCTGCTATCCAAACAATGAGTGGAAGGTTTGGCATCTGAGCTACAACAATGTTGCCATTGCTGTCACGGAAGATTTTATCAAATAATGTATTTTCCATAACTTGAAATCGCAATAAGTGCCAAAAATTATTGACTTACAAATACTACTATTGTCATTAAAACATTTAGCTCTCTCTCTTATCAACTACCATTGTGCTGAGATTAGAAGTGGTAAATCATATTCATATATAACGATTCTTGAGTTTTTTGTATCATGGATTGTCAAAGCCAACTGTAAAGAAGTCCCCTCTTATCAATACATTTTAGTTGTTTTGTGTCAAGCTTCTTAAGTTAGAAGCTGTTTCTTCCGCTTTTCCAGTTAGAGGGAAAACTAAAATACTCTTGATTGCGGGGTTATATACTAATTCTTTTAATCGATGAAGTTGTCGGTCGGTAATGGCAATTCCATCATAATTCGTGGCATAATTTAATTCTTCTTTGAAATTCGCCTCATTATAAGCTTGAATAAACACTCTATCTACTTTCCATTTTTGCCAATCCGCAGCAAAATATCGTTTAGCCCAGTAAGGGTTATGATGACAGATATCAAAACTAACGGTCGAGTTAGTTTGTTTCATCGCAGTTATCATTTGCTGCAAAAAATTAGTTAAATGAGTGGTGCGATCGATTTTGCCAGGTAATTCGGCATGATAACCTAGATAATCATCCCATTGAACTGCATCAATTTTGGGATACTTTTGGACGAACTCTACTAAAATATTTTTAAAAAAATTAGCCACTTCAGGAATCTCCACATCCAGGACATAGTGTTCGATTCCAACGTAAGTTTTATCTACACCGGGAACAATCCATTTCCGAGAAATTGCCAGGTCAAAAATTGGGCTATTTTTATCTGTTTTAATACCTTTCTCGAAATAAGCGTGGACTTGCATTCCCTGTTTGTGCGCCTCATCAATCAACCAATCTAACCATCGTTCTTGAAACTGGTTTGGACAACTTTTATAACCCAGCGTTTGCTGCATAACATCGCTATTGTACATCGTACAACCATTACCCCAAACACCGTGAAGAATCGTATTAATTCCTTGAGAGCGATAGTAACGAACTCTTGCACGAATCGTTTGTTCGTCGGTATTATTAGTAACTTGGTAACGACTTAAATAAATTCCTCTAATGATTTTTTTATCCCAAGGAGTTTGAGCTAATGGTGTTTTTTGAGGTGTGATTGTTTCAAGGGGTGCTTGCTTATCATTGGCAGCACGATTTGAATTCCCTGATACAGAGGGGGTGGGAGTTGAAGAAGCAGTTGGAGTGGGAGTTGAAGAAGTAATTGGAGTGGGAGTTGAAGAAGCAGTTGGAGTGGGATTCAAAATAGGAATAGTTATTCGTTGATTCTTAGGTAAAAGTTTGCTGATGTCTAAATGACCCTGGCTAAACAACCAATAACCACCACCTAAGACAGCTATGATTACAGAGAATGGAATATTTGCACATCCACATCCATTTGGCTCTTTCTTTTTGCGCGACATAGTAATATGATATCGATATATATATAGCTACCATTTCATACCTAGATTTTCCAAATGTAATCTCTAAAGAATTATGTCGCGTCGGGCTCGATTAGCTTAAGGCTCAATTTCCAGCGTTTTTAAACAGGAGGTTTAAGGCACGACAAACATAGCTAGTCCAAGATTCAGAAGTCGGTTGAAAAATCAGAGCATAGAGCATAATCCCGCTCATTGTGTCGAAGACTAAGCCAGAGTCTAAATCTGCCTGAATTTCGTTTCTTGCTTTTGCCCGTTCCACGACAACTGCAAAGGCTTCTCGTCGTGGTTGTAAATATTTTGTCCAGTAGATTTGAGCAAATTGAGGATTGCTTGATGCACTGCTGATAATCATAGCTACCGTCTGTCGTCCGAGTGGACTGAGTGTAATCTGAGCAGCGTTTTGAATCAGTGCATCAATATCGGTTTGAAAATTGCCCGTGTCAGGAATCACAATTTCTTCTCGAATACTTTCAATGGCATCAGCAACCAGTTCTTCTTTAGAAGCATAACGGCGATAGATAGTTGTTTTTCCGACTCTAGCACGAGCGGCGATCGCATCAATGCTCATAGCATCAAAACCTACTTCTGCTAGCAGTTCCAAGGTGGCTTGCAGCATTGCTTTATGAGATTGGTTGCTGCGCGGTCTTCCCCGTAATTTTTTGTTGAGATCGGTCATGAATGTTAGTATGGTTTTACGAAACTATATCGTATCGAAAAACATGAGCAAGCATCCTCGTCCTTACTATATGGACAGAAATAGCACTCAGACTCTTCGAGAAGGTCTAAACGAATACTATGCTGTTAACCCCCATCTCACTCCTCCAAACACTCAACCGCCAGAGTTTGCGAAGATATTGCTAGCTCACGATGTCGGTCATGTCATTTATGGCTGTGATACGGGGATGTACGACGAGTTAAAAATTCTGCCGCTATTTTGGTGGACAAGTGAGTGTACTTTTCAACGGTTCCGCGAGATGAGAAATACACCCGCCGTGGACGTTATGTACGATGATATGATTAAGAAAAAGGGTGTGTTTTGGCTTTATGGCGCAGTCCTTAGAGTTCTTCCTTCCCTGTTTCCAGAGTTAATCTCTATTTGGTTTAAAACTCGCAACCGTAGGAATCGATTACCTTTTTTGGAATTTGAACCTCTCCTCGATCGCTCTCTTTTAGATATTCGCCAAGAGTTTGATTTATTACCGTTTATTAAGTGAGCTATTTCTAGCTACTTGTGATAATGCACTTGGAAAGGAATTGGCTTTCCACTCATGCGCTCCACTTCGTAAGGACAAACAACTTGGGATTTGACTCTATCTTGGGCAATCTGTACCAACAGTGCATCAATTTTCTTTTCAACTTCAGCACGTACTCGTAGAGGAAGTGCAGCAACTGCCTCATCAACACGCATGCATTCTAATTAGCTCAGTTCTGGGGGATGTGCCAACTGATGGCAGCACCCATCACAACCCCGTCGGCACAGCCACCAATCATGCTCTGCACGAATTGCTTGTACCCGTGCTTCAACACCCTCATCTATTATCTGTAATTTTTGTTGTGCCTCGTTCATACAAATTGGGGTGCGATAGCTTCGCTACAGCATAGCGGCAGATCGCTGTTAATATTTAACTGAACCGACTTAAAAATAAAATCGCTTGTAAAATTCTGTAAAAGTTCCTTGTTGCTTGCTGGAGTCAAGAACAGAAAAAATCACACTTTTAAATCTACCCGAAAATTGACCCCCTGCCAACAAGAAATCTGCAAAAATTTGGGCAACCATCGCCGGGTCATTTCTAAAAACTCCACATCCCCAAGCGCCTAAAATTAAAGCATCGCAACCGCGATTGGCTGCCAAACTCAAGACTTTTGATGTACGACTTTGAAGAACTTCAGGTATTTTTCCTAGAGCCTGCGGTTGATTTTTTTGAATCATACCAGCATTTGGTGCTGGGCTGGTAATAAAATCTACCACATAGGGGTGTTCTAATAGCGTTCCATCATCATTTTTGAACACCGGGCAACTCGGAGAATAAATCATCCAATTTGAGTAGAGAAGCGATCGCTCTGCGCGGTGAAAATCATAATATTCACGGCATTTCAGCTGGCTTTTGTACAATGCAGAACTTCGTGCTAAACTTTCTTCTTGTGCTTGGGCACCTTTGAGAAACCCACCTCCTGGGTTTTTCGCTGAAGCAAAATTCAACACACCAATTTTTTGGAATTTACCTGTTTTTGCTATGCGTTCTGCCCCCATGAGTGTTGTCTCATTCCTGACTTCAAATTTAGTATCTGAGAAAGGAAAAACGCTCTCAAGCACTTCAGTTTCAATTTTAGAGAGACGCTCGGGATTGTAGCATTTTGTCCAATCGAAACAATACTCTAATTCGCGAGCGATATCAACGTGATTGCCATGAGGAGAAATGTAGTTGCCGGTTTCAAGAATTTCTAGGGTATTTTGGGCTATGGCAATTCGTCTCATCGGTCTGATTCCTACTTCTTGTCAGGCTCTGAGCCTTTATTTATTTGTATTATTTTAATTACAAAAATACTACGAAATCTCTACAAAAGTGTCAAGGTATACGCTTTTTCTATGGAGAATGTAAGGAACTCCCTATCTCATAATCTACGCCAATAATAACGATTCCACTGGTACATTCCTTGAATTTCGTATTCTTCTCCAGTGTTGAAGCGAACAATGCAATTTGTTGACAAACCATTGCTATCATTGTTTTCTTCCACCCGAATTACAAGACAGGGGTACCACTGACGATTGCAAGGACCATCATCTTGTACCCACTCCCACAGACCATTACACACTTCAATGCGATCGCCCACTTTCAGCTTTTGTGCGTACTCATCAGCATACTTATCGATATGATACTGTTCAACGCGCTCCAGCCATTGTAAGCCGTAGCGATCGCGAATAAACTGTACTGGTCCGGAGTCATTTTCTTTCAGCCAGTCGTTGAGTAACTGTGCTTTCCACGAAAGGTTTTGTTCTTCTTGCGTTTTGACAAACTCTAACAGTGCTTGCAATTCTTCTGATGTAAGTTCATCTAATGGATTTAACGTATCTGACACACTTGGAAGAGAACTTCCCTTAACCTGCTCTACTACCTGCAGTAGTATATCCTTCTGTATGTCAGTGAGAGGGCAGCTAGCTGCATCGCAACTATTAAATGCTGCTTGCAAGGCTACTTGAATCTCATCTGGACTCATAGGTCTTACGGCAATTGAGGATGTGGTTGAGCCATCAGCAAGTTGCTGACAGCGTTATTTAATAATTATTACAAAATTAAAAAAGAAGTCTCCAATACCTCTAGAGCTAAATTCAGCTAAGCTGATGTTAAATGTAGCGTGTTATTCAATTTATCCACGGTGTCTTTTATGCAGTTGCGCTCACTCACGGTTATGCTATTTGTTTGTATCCTTTGGGTCTTTTCGTGGGCGTTTGCTCCTCCATCTGTAGCGCTGACACAGGTTAAACTCTACGACCTCTCTTACCACGAGTGTCCCCCAGAACTGGCACAAGGAGCTGTTACAAGTGGTGGCTCCTCTATGGCTGCTAACTGCTTTATTGTGACTGGCAAAGCTCTAAATGGAACTAACAAAACTGTATACGATGCTGACATATTTGGGCGCATTTATGATGCTAACAATGACCCTGTTTTGCAAAACCGTACCCGACTTGGTTCTATTGACGAAATCCCACCCGGTACGAGTGATTTTGAATTGCGTATTTCTGTGGCTGCAAATCAGCCCTTGCCCTTGAAGCTTAAGCAATTTAAGGCAGCTGGATTCAGCGCTCAAATTCGTAAATAGCTCTAGAATTGGTAATGGGTTAAAAATAAAACAGTAGAGACGTTGTTAAATATAGCGTCTCTACTATAGCTTGCGTAATTGCTTTCCAAACTTAACCCAATACTGGGAGACGTCCTAGGGTGAGAAGTAAAGAACTCAACACATTGAGCAATAGAAAAGCCAGTATTGGCGAAAAGTCCATACCTCCCAGGGGGGGGATGATGGAACGGAACAGATTGAGATAGGGGTCGGTAATTTGGCTGAGAGCTGCAAAAGGCTGGCTTCCCCAACTAATGTTAGGGAACCATGACAAGAGGACTCTAATAATCAGTAAGATACTATAAATCTGTACGAACTGATAAAGTGTGGTAATCAGTAGATTCATGGATAGGTTGGTTTCCTGTTAAGTGTCAAAAGCAGTGTTATTCTTTGATTGTAATTTAGCGACTGTTAAGGCGTGTGAAAATACAGCCCTCGCTTAGTCAGTGACCGGCGATCGTTGTTGACTGGTTACGGTAGGCTAAGGTCTGCATTATCGCAACTCCTCAGTTCCAGAGGGCTGTTCGTTAAGTGAGCGATCGCCATTGCCGTTGACATTTCCTAACTGCTGCCGTACTTCATCAATTGTGGCATTGAGTTGGGCAATTTTATCTTCTAGCGATCGCCGCGCTGTTTCCATCTCCATGCCTTCAACCTCGGAACCTTTTATTGGACGCTTTTTCGCTGCTCTTTTAGCTTCAGGTAAACCTGAGTTCAACTGACTTTCTTCCCCTGCTGGCTCTTCTGGCTCGTGTTTGTAGGCAACCACTGCGCCAATGATACCTCCTACTACGCTACCGAAAATTGCTCCAGTGAGAAAACCACTCGCAAAACCATCTCGCTGACTCATATCCTTACCACCTTCAACTCCTTTATACAGTTATCATGACTTCATCACCTGCATACTAGCTCATGTTCCAAAGATGCGATCGCCTGCGTCTCCCAATCCCGGTATGATAAATCCCTGGTTATTGACCGTTGGATCGATGGTAGCAGTATAAACAATTAAGCCGGGATAAGCATCACTCAGTTTTTGTAAAGCTGGTGGAGCAGCCACTACGGAAATAATTCGTGTTTGAGCTGGGTCAGCACCCCGTTGTGTCAATTCTGCCATTAAAGCCATAATAGATCCACCTGTTGCCAGCATGGGGTCGGTAACCAACACCCGTGTTTGGGGTTGAAATTTTTCTGGCAACTTATTTAAGTAACAGTGAGGTTGTAAAGTTTCTTCATTTCGCGCTAAACCGAAATGGTAAATCGATGCTAGAGGCAAAACTGCTTGTGCTCCCTCTAGTAACCCCAAGCCCGCTCGCAATATTGGCACTACAGCCACCGGTACTGTTGGATCTATTAAAGTAGCCGGACAGGTATCTAAGGGAGATTGTACTGTTGTGTCTTGAGTGGGCAACCATTCTCTAGCTGCTTCATAAGTCAACCAGCGTCCCAACTCTGTCATTGCACTGCGGAATAATACCGAAGGGGTTCCAGCATCACGAGCCACAGCTAGCCAATGCTTAATCAGGGGATGGGGTGGAACGTATACGCGCAATTGTAGCGTCATAGCCGGAAATAGGCGCTTTTTGTATTGTATAACAACTGAAACATCATAATACTTTTTGCCGAACGCAACTGTTCGCTCTGAATCTACCTCTTAAGTTATTGAAAATTTCTTGCATTAATAGTTGACATTTATTCTCAATCAAGGTTATATTCTTATTCAGTGTTCTCCTCTCTTTAAGGATCGGCAGACGGGATTGGCCAGCAGCAGCAGGCTTGTCCCTCTTTTTTGTTATTAGTCATTGGTCATTAGTTAGCTGTAAATATTAAGTTATTAGATTTCCACAAAGGACAAACAACAAAGGACAAATGACAGAAATGTACGATGTCATAGTGATTGGATCTGGGATAGGCGGCTTAGTGACAGCAACTCAACTAGCGGCAAAGGGTGCTAGAGTGCTAGTACTGGAGCAATACTTGATTCCTGGGGGTAGTGCTGGTTATTTTGAGCGGCAAGGCTATCGATTTGATGTTGGAGCATCCATGATCTTTGGATTTGGGCAAACCGGGACTACTAACTTGCTAACGAAAGCCTTGAAAGTTGTCAATGTCAACTTGGAGACCATTCCCGATCCAGTTCAAATTCATTATCATTTACCAGAGGGTTTGAACCTTAAAGTTGAGCGAGTTTATGAAAATTTTTTGCAAAATCTAACTGCGTATTTTCCTCATGAAAGCAAGGGAATTCGTCAATTTTATGATGAATGTTGGAAAGTATTTCATTGTCTTAACAGCATGGAGTTGCTGTCGTTGGAAGAACCCCGATATTTAATGCGGGTCTTTTTGCAGAAACCTTTGGCGTGTCTGGGTTTAGCCAAATATTTGCCGCAAAATGTTGGGGATGTGGCAAAACGGTATATTAAAGACCCCCAATTGTTAAAGTTTATTGATATGGAGTGTTACTGCTGGTCAGTGGTACCAGCCCACATGACACCAATGATTAATGCTGGAATGGTGTTTTCAGACAGGCATTACGGAGGAGTTAACTATCCCAAAGGTGGCGTAGGACAAATCGCTCAAAAACTGGTGGAGGGTTTGGTTAAGACAGGGGGTCAAATTCAATATCAAGCCAGAGTATCAAAAATTCTCATAGAAAAGAAACGAGCCATAGGAGTGCAACTTAAGGGCGGGCAAGTTTATCGCGCCAAAAGAGTTGTCTCAAATGCTACACGCTGGGATACTTTTGGAAAATTACTGAATCAACAAGAAATGCCATCTGATGAGAAAAAATGGCAGCAACGCTATCAAAAGTCTCCAAGTTTTCTCAGTTTGCATGCGGGGGTGAAAACCTCAGCTTTACCTCCGGGAACAGAGTGCCATCATATTGTGCTAGAAGCTTGGGAGAAAATGGTTTCCCCGGAAGGAACTCTATTTGTGTCGGTTCCTACATTGCTTGACCCGGATTTAGCACCTTCCGGATATCATATCATGCATGCGTTTACCCCCTCTTGGATTGATGACTGGCAGGGTTTATCTGCAAGTGAGTATGAACAGAAGAAAGAACAGGCGGCTTGGAGGATGATTGACCGCTTGGAAAAGATTTTTCCTGGATTAGATGCGGGGTTGGATTATCTAGAAGTAGGGACACCGAGAACTCACCGTCGTTTCTTAGGTCGTGAAGATGGGACTTACGGACCAATTCCCCGATATAAGCTGAGGGGGTTGTTGGGAATGCCATTTAACAGAACAGCAATTCCAGGACTTTATTGTGTGGGAGATAGTTCTTTTCCCGGTCAGGGTTTAAATGCAGTGGCGTTTTCTGGATTTGCTTGCGCCCATCGCATTGCCGTCGATTTGGGATTGTAATATAGTAGAGACCAGTCATGGGTAGTCTCTACATACAGGTGATTATAAAAAAGCCCAGGCATTGCTGTTGATTTAAACTTTTTCAAAAATAGTAATAATTCGACCCACGATACGAGTGACTCGATTAATTGTTTTGAGAACTGCAATTGTCTTATCGAGCTTTGTCAATGTATCGTTTAGTTCGTTGAGACTACCAAAACCTGTTAACTTTGTTTGTACCGATCTAGTTAAGTGAATGGATGCAGTACAGATGTAGAGGCCCAAAGTAACCGCCTACCTGGAATCGGATGATTGGTCAAAAATTTACCTTCCCTTACCCTTTTTCATCGATTTTGGTGTACAAATTTACATAAAAGCTACTTATAAGTCTTTAAAGATAAGAGAAAATTTGTAGGCTAAGGGAAAATAGTGAGAGGAAAAATATGGCAAGGAAAGGTTTTTTACTTTTTTGTCATTTACAATACATTTTGCGATTAAAATATCTGGTTAGAGCATTTCGTCCATTATTCAAACATCTAAGATACGTGTTGTATAAAAATTTATATCTGTTCTTACTAGCAATGATGGTTGCGTTTGTTTGCATAACTGCGTCACCTTTGTTGGTAAGAGCTTCCGTTGTGATGACTCACGTACAAAAGATAGATAATAAAAATAATACGCAAGAACTTGTACAACAAGGTAAAGAACTTTATAATTCCGGAGAGTTTTCTCTTGCAGTTGAAGTCTTGCAAAAAGCTGCTGCAGCCTTTAACGCCAATGGGAATATTTTGTGGGAAGCCCTGACGTTGAGCAATCTCTCTTTGGCTTACCAGCAACTGAGTTTGTGGAATCAAGCAGAAAAAGCGATTGGTAAGGCGATAGCTTTGCTTTACGACCAAAGTTTGAATTCGTCGCTAGATTTACACAATTCTCAAAAGCGTTCTCTCATCTTGGCACAAGCTCTAGATGTGCAAGGACAACTACAATTAGCACAGGGAAAAACAGATATAACGCTGGAAAGTTGGGAAAAGGCGGCTGATATTTATCGAAAAATAGGCGAAACAACAGCATTAATTCGCAACCGCATTAATTCTGCCCAAGCTTTGCAAGCTTTAGGAAATTACCGTCAAGCAAATAAGATATTAACTGGAGTATCGCAAGCTTTGGAAAATCAACCGGATTCACCCGTGAAAATTGCGGGGCTGCTCAGTCTTGGAAATGTCCTGCAAGTTGTGGGTGATTTAAAAGAATCTCAACAGGTGTTGGAGAAAAGTTTAGCACTTGCAAAAGCATCACAGTCAAATCAAGATACCAGTGAAATTCTACTCAGTTTGGGCAACACTGCCCGCGCCCAGAAAGAATTTGAAAAAGCTTTAGAGCTCTATCAGCAATCTGCGAGTCTATCTTCTGAGTCTATAACGCGCATTCAAGCTTATCTCAATCAGTTGAATTTACTGCTGAAAACCAAACGATTTTCTGATGCTTTGGTTTTGTCATCTCAAATCCAATCAGAGATTGGCAAGATGGAACCGAATCGCATGGCTGTTGAGACCAAAATTAACTTTGCCCAAAATTTAATAAAACTCTCCTCATCTTCCTCCTCCTCCCTTCTGCAAACAGCCGCCCAAATCTTAGCAGACGCCGTCCAAGAAGCACAAAGCTTGCAAGATCGACGAGTGGAATCTTATGCCCTTGGTACTTTTGGGGAGTTATACGAACAAAATCAGCAATTTGCAGAAGCCCAAAAGCTCACAGAGAAAGCTTTATTCATTGCTCAAAATATCAATGCAGCGGACATTGCTTATCAGTGGCAATGGCAAATGGGGCGTCTACGCAAACAGCAAGGAGATATAAAAGGAGCAACTGCTTTCTATTCTCTAGCATTCAAAACTCTTCAATCTCTGCGTCGCGATTTAGTTACTATTAATCCAGATATTCAGTTTTATTTTCGGGACAGCGTGGAACCTGTCTATCGAGAATTTGTTGCATTGCTTCTGGAAACAGGAGATGGGAAGAAGGGGAGAGGAGACAGAGTAGAGTTTCCCCGACCCCAATCCTCCATAAGTCAGGAAAATTTACGGCAAGCACGTTTTGTAATTGAGTCTTTACAACTGGCAGAACTAGACAACTTTTTTCGTTCGGCTTGTTTGGAACCCACGCAAGAACTTGACCCTGTGGTTGATAAAGAAGACCAACAAGCAGCTGTTCTCTATCCAATTATTTTGCCCGATCGCCTGGATGTTATTCTGAAGTTGCCAAATCTGGAGTTGCGTCACTACAGCACTTCGATGACTCAAAATAAGGTAAAAAGTATTGTAGAAGAGTTAAGGAAAAATTTGCGAGATGTGACTGAGACGGTTCGGGTTAAACAACTTTCTCAACAGCTATATGACTGGTTAATTCGACCTGCTGAAGCAGCATTGAGCGAGAGTGGGATTAAAACTTTAGTGTTTGTACTGGATGGGGAATTGCGGAACGTGCCAATGGCAGTTCTTTACGACCGACAACAAAAAAAATATCTGGTCGAGAAGTATGCAGTCGCGTTGACTCCTGGTTTGCAACTTCTCAAGCCCACACCCTTGCAAAAAGTCAAATTGAATGCTTTAACTGCTGGAGTGACGCAATCTCGTTCTATTGCAAACCGCACTTTTCCCAAGTTACAAAATGTACCACGAGAGTTAAAAGAAATTCAATCTGAGATTCCCAAGAGTGAAGAATTATTGGATGGGAAATTTACTGAAACAAATCTGCACAATCAACTGCAATCCGACCCCTATACAGTCATTCACCTAGCCACTCACGGTCAGTTTAGTTCCGATCCGGAAAAAACCTTTATTCTCACCTGGGATAAACTTCTTCAAGTTAAGGAGTTTGATAGGTTACTGCGACTGAGCGATCGCACTCAGCCTAGCACAATTGAATTACTTGTCCTCAGTGCCTGTAAAACTGCTGAAGGAGACAAGCAAGCCGCATTGGGATTGGCTGGGGTAGCAGTTCGGGCGGGTGTACGCAGTACGCTAGCAACACTGTGGTCGGTAGATGATGAATCTACTGCCAATTTGATGAGTGAGTTTTACCGAGAGTTAAAAATTGGAGTGAATAAAGCTGAAGCCCTCCAGCATGCTCAACTCGCTGTTATGGCGAAGGATAACAATCCGTTTTTTTGGGCACCTTTTGTACTGCTGGGGAATTGGCTTTAATACAGTTTTGCAAGTGTATGCAAACCATTGGTCAAGTAACGAGCTTCACCTTGGTTTCCTGGAAACTGGAGAAATGCTGCATCTTCCAATTTAGCGGGGGTACCCGAACTGCCAGGAACAAACAGTTGGCGGTGGCTGTTAAAAGAGGCTAACCATCAGGTAACATCGTAACAACAATGGTGGCAAAGCCGTTTCGTTGTGAATCTCCTGCCTAAAACCCAGGAGAACATCAATCCAATCTGTTATAGTGACGTAGTTCATATGCCCTTTGGAACCGATCCAGAAACAAATGATGCGGAAATCAAGAGACTCATTGCACTGCTGGGCAGCACTCAAGATGAGACCACCCGCATACTAGCGGCTGAGAGTTTGGGAGAAATTGCCACAGGCAATACAGAAGCAATCGCGGTGTTGATACAACTGCTTGATAGTACCCAAAATGAGGAAACCCGCTCGATAGCGGCTCGAAGTTTGGGGTATATCGCTTCTGGCAATACAGAAGCAATCGCGGCGTTGATAAAACTGCTCGGTAGCACTCAAAATGAGGGCACCCGATTACTAACGGCTCGAAGTTTGGGGTATATCGGCAGTGAGAATACAAAAGCAATCGCGGCGCTGATACAGTTACTTGGTAGCACTCACGACAAGCAAATTCGCTTGCAAGCAGTTGAGAGTTTGGGAGAAATTGCTCCTGGCAATACTTCAGCAATCGCGGCGCTGATACAGTTACTTGGTAGCACTCACGACAAGCAAATTCGCTTGAGCGCGGCTGAGAGCTTAGAGACAATCGGCACAAGCAATTCAGAAGCCATTAGGGGACTGATAGGACTGCTTGATAATACTCAAAATGAGCCCACGCGCTCGCAAGCAGCTGAGAGTTTGGGGTATATTGCCAATGGCAATGAAGATGCGATCGCCGCACTGATACAACTACTGAATAGTGCTCAAAATAATTCCATCAGCTCGATAGCGGCTCGAAGTTTGGGGTATATTGCTTCTGGCAATGCAGATGCGATCGCCGCACTGATACAATTACTGAGTAAAGCTCAAGATGAGACAACCCGCTCTATCGCAGCTGAGAGCTTGGGGTATATCGCCACAGACAATTCAGAAGCCATCGGAGTACTGATACAACTGCTCAGCCGCACTCAAGATGAGGAAACTCGCTTGCTTGCCGCTGAGAGCTTGGGGTATATTGCTTCTGGTAATCCGGAAGCCATCAGAGTACTGATACAACTGCTCGATAGCACTCGAGACAAGTACACCCGCAAGCAAGCGGCTCGAAGTTTGGAGAAAATCGGCACAGGCAATGCAGAAGCCATCACAGCGTTGATAGAACTGCTAAACAACAGTGATTCTTATGCTGTCCGCAGGCAAAGTGTCGAGATTTTGAAAAAAATTGGCATTGGTAACCTCAAGGCTATTGAGGAACTTAGAACACTTGGGCACACCACGGAATCAGCATATATACGCCACTTAACCACAGAGATTTTGGAAGACATCGACTCTGGTGGCGATTAAAACACACTCTTACCATAGCAGGAGACGCTACGCAATGCCTATCTGGTATGCTCATAGGCTTAGCGGTCAGTTGCCTAAGTTGGGAAACCTGCTTACGGCACTGGTCTCACCGCCCGCCTTTAAAGTACATTTTTAAAAGCGCGACAGCTTAAGTACGAATCTTGTCACGATTATTCATGGAGAAGTGCCAGAGGTGGAATGATATCATGTTCGCATAAAGACGCAAAGTTTTTTGATTGCTAATTAAGCGGATTTGACGAACACATCATTATTTAGAGTTTTGAGGTAGTTAATGATGTGACTTTCATAAATTTTCTCCAAAGTCGTCTCCAAAGAGTATCTCGCCATCCAGACCAATCTGTCATATCAAGATACTCAAAGAACAAATGTTTTTTAGGATGTTGACATTCTGCTTTTAATCCTGCATACCAGGGTTTGGGAGAATTGGTGAAGTGAATAACGCAAGGATGGTGAATCAATTCCTGATAAACATCCTTTGGAAAAGGGCTCTCTTTCCAGGAAGAATATTCATGTACTTTAGGCATTTGATTCCATTTGGGGTGAAGTTCTCCCCATTTACCTGCAAGAATTGCGTTTAGACCATCTTGGTCATTGCGTACATACTCTGTATTTTGTCTTATATATTCGATAACCTTATTGCCGATATCATCGGCTCGCCATTTGTCAAGATTAATGACTAAAAGCCCTGAATTAAAATATTTATCATCCGGACAGAGTCCCACCTCACGATAGTTTCTCAAACCATCAGACATTCCTATGTACAGTTCAACATCATCTTGAACTGCTAATGCATAGTTATCTCCCATGTCGATAGCCCATAACTCTGCCAAGTTTCCGGTGACTATCATGTCGGTATCTAAATAAATTGCCTTATGAAACTCTTTTGGCAAAAATTCGGTAATGAGCAACCGATAATAGCAAGTTAGTGTTAAATGTCTGGTCAATACCAATTTTTCAAAGAGCTTATTGTCTGGCTTTACCCATGAAATACTGACCCGTGCTTTGTCAAGTGATTTACAAATTCTAGCTTTGTTAGCTTTAGTAATACCTCCATCTAGGATATATAAGGCTATTTTCTGTTTGTTATTAAGATTTGCAACTGCTGAACGAACGGTGGTAGCGAGTGGCATTGCATAATTATTATCAGCAGCACACACAAGAACAATTGATTGAACATCCGAGTTAAGGAACATGAGTTTTACTCTGATAACTCATCATTAAATGATTTACAGAACAAGAACACTCATTTTATCTATCAACAGTAGGAAAGTAATTGTATTTTTTTGTAACGCTTAAATTTAATTAGCGACATTGCCGAAAAATTCAAAACAAGTAACTTTTGTCAATACTTATAAATATAGAAATTAAAACGAATTTCATCAATAGTGGGAATATTTGGGCAATGCATCCCGAATACACGGAAATGGCAAGCCGAATGAAACAGTTTAGCGAGAAAGTGAATGACTTGTTACCAGGACCAGAAGGTGTTGCCAAAGTCATTTACCGAGCCGCAATTGACCGCTCTCCAAGATTACGCTATTCACCTTACGGTGAAGCATTTCTGTTATTACACGCGCTGCTCCCAGATTTGATGTGGCGATCGCTGATTGAAATAATGATGTTGCGTAAACGCTAAAACTATATCGGGAAAGATTCATGAAAGCTTTTTTAACAGGTCAGGAACTCACGTTTAGCGATCGCAAAGCACGCTTAGAATTAGGTTATGCTCCGATAGAACTCGCAAAACGTTAATGCAAAGACGCGCTGTGGGTTAATGCAAAGACGCTTCAAACAGCGCGTCTCTACATTCTTTTCTTCGCGCTCTTTGCGTCTTTGCGGTTTATAATTTTTACCTATCAAATAGGATTTCTCACACTTTCATTTCACCTAACCTCAACGTAAATCTCTCGACCAAGCTGTCGAAATTCATCATCAAGATGATATTGTGAATCACGAATAGCTTGACGCAGTTGCAGGGCTGGTTTCAGGCAATCGCGATCGTAATCCATTAATGTTAATTCTAAATGAGGGTAGAGAATTTTTAAAAAACCAGAAGCTGATTTGAGAATAGCGTTTTGGTCTCGAACGGTGATATTTCTATCAAATTGAGTGTGTTCTTGAGCGTATAACAAGAACCGATTCTCATAGCGTAAGGAAAGTAAAACTTCACCAAAGAAATCCATTTTGAGACCAAACTGACACGCTGCCATTGCTTTCTTGAATTTGGGAATTTCCCACCCAGGAATAATGCCTGCAATCCGGTCAAGAAAAGCTGTTTCTGTAAAGAAATTAGGGAGATTGGCAATTAAGTTCTCCTCGTTACGGGGACGGAAATTCTCGTCTAATTCTATGTTGCCTAACATCACCAACCCGCAGTCGCTGGCAACATCTGCAAAGCCAGAACGATTGTAGCGCCCGCTAGCAAGGTAGGTTTTTAGGGTTCCGATAACCTCATCGGGATTATCAAATGTTAAACTCTGAATTTCATCTAGAACCACAACGTCATGACGCCCTAGCAAGCCGATTTCTTTTGTTTTGCCATTAATAAATAGCTGGGCTGGGGTGACTTTACCACCACTGATTAAAGACACTTTACTGCTGACATTTTCATAGAAAAAGCTTTTTCCAGTTCCTTTCGGTGCTAGTTCCATGATATGATAATTAGGCTCTACTAATGGCAGTAACCTTGAGAGTATCCAGGTTTTTGCGTCTTGGTTGTAATCGTCGTGTTGGGGATTAAAGCCCATTGAACAAAACAGCAAGTCTTTCCACTCTTGGAAACTAAATTTTTTCCGACAATTCGCATAGGCTTCTAGGTTGACTTGAGAACATTGGAAGGGTTCAAAACCCATCACATCTACTTTGCCTTCTGGAAGCATACCGAGGGTGATTTTTCCCCAAACTCCCTGTCGGAGAAGCATTTTATATCGTTCTATAATTTCTGTAGAGATTCTGCATTCAGTTAAATTTAAGGCGGGAATTTGGGCGGAGGGTTCGGGGATAATGCGTCCGTTGGGTTCTAGTTTGATTCGGACTTGTAGGAGGGCAATAAGTTTTTTGACTTCTCCCTGTGTCAAATCAAATATAATTTCGTTACGGTCATCTTTCCGGGGAAAGGCTTTTTTGACAAAGCTATTAACTTGTTCGGATTCTGTGGCTGTTAGGGTTCCTATTCCGGGTACAATTTTGTCTAGCAACCATTCGGCGACAAAGCTGGGTACACCTATATCGGTGAGTCTACTCGATGGCAGTCGGGTTTTGTCAATACAAAGATTTCCGAAGACATCGCGCACTAATTCGTTGTTATAGAGGATGGTTTCACAAGAATTCATTAATGAATACAGTAGTGTTAACGTTTACCATTTTGACAATATTAACTCTATTCTGATAAAGTGTCAGTTCAACGAGCAAGTCAATAGCATACAACGAGAGAACTAAAGGGTGTTTTGGTGAAACGAGACTCCATTGATTACCAGATTTTTAAGCGCTTTCCTAGATTACTTTTTGAACTGCTTGACAATCCTCCTGAACAAGCGCAAAATTACCGATTTGAGTCGGTTGAGGGCAGAGGGGGCGGAGATTCAACAGTATATGAATGAGTGGGATGCTGCTACTTATACCAGTGCTGCCCAGAGTATTCTAGACCATGCTTCTAGCACTAATCGTTGTGTGGGGTATTCTCCAAATTGCTTAATTTTATTGTTCTTCAAAACACGGAATGTTTCACTGAGGAAGTCTTCACCGTATACATCAGCAGGGTCTAAAATAGATTGTAATTCATCACGGGGATGGTTTCACAAGAATTCATTGATATCAAACCCTTCGCTAATAAACATTTGAGTGATAGTTATTTGAGAATCAGGTGTCAGGTTTGCACTGTTGATTTCATAAAGAGCAAACTTAAAGGTAAGTTCTCCTGATAGCGATAGGTGATGGCTTTCATGGGTTAGGGACAATTCTGGGGTTTTGGGTATTGTGAGTTGGAAGGTGACTCGTTGATTGGCTGGAATTGTTTTTTCTATGGGTTTTTTCGTATCAAATGAGGGCAGTTCTTTAATATATAGATATAGGTCTGTCAGCGGTACGGAGTTGGGATTATCAATGGTAATCTCTATTTTTCCAGGTTTTCCCGCTTCCCCTTCCCCATGACAGGAAATAATCACGGGACTGCGTTGAACGGTTTTTTTCAGCACCGAGAAACCAACAACAACTTCTTCGGGGAAAAGCCCTCCGTGAGAACCCAGGATTTTTTTGTCGGAGTTATAACTAAAGGAACTGATACTGGCAGAACTTCGCACTATACTGATATCGTAGGGTAAGCCGTAGCGATCGCTCTCCAACACAACAAAGCGGGGGTCAGTGGTTTTGCCAATTGCGATTCTGCCTTGAGGTTGCAATTCTGGGGGACAGTTGATTTTTTCCGATATTCCTAAAATCTGACCGTGGTCGCTAGCGATAGCCACTCGAAGTTCTTCTGGGTTGGGGTATTCTTCCACAAAAGATATGATTTCCCTGGCTATAAGTTCTAGGGTGTAGGGACGCTTGATATTATAAAGATGCTGCCAATCCGTGCTGTTGTGATGCAGTTCATCAAACTGGGTAGTGTCCCAACAATAGAGTTGGTGTTTTCTTTTTTTTAAATCTTTGCGTAACTTGGCAATGCGGCTGTCTGTGTAGTGTTCCCCCAAGCCGATTTTTGCAAAAGCTTTTTTGATACTGTCTTTTTCCCAAGCAGAACTATTGGGCAAAAGTTGAGAGTACAAACTTCCCTTAGCATATTCTGTCTTGGTTGGCAAGATACTGAACCGGGGTTCCATGTCCTTTTCCACAGCCAGTTGGTGATTTTGGCTGAGGATAGATAAAAGTTCCATGTGGTCCAACCATCCCAAACCATCAACCACAACCCAAAGCACGGGACTCGACTGGCAAAGATTTCGGACTCGGGATGCAACGCTGTAGTTGAGATAAGAATTTTCAACCGAGTCTACCTTCATCTGGGGATAATGCTGTAACATCCATTCTACAAAGCTATCTGCCAAGCGAGCACTCGTTTTGGATTCCAGAGGCTGGTAGATGACTTCCCAACGACGGAAGGGAAGATAGCTTTGGGTCACCCAGGTGAGTGCTTGGCTGGGGGTAGCATCCAGAGGTAAAAGTTCCGGTTGGGGTGGAGATTGGAGGTCTTGGAGTTCTTGCTTCTGCTGGTAGCTAAGATAAACAGCAACGTCTGTTTCTTTAACCCTATCGATCCAGTTAGGACGCTGCTTGGTAACTTTGAGGGCTATATTTGCAATACGTTCCTTACCTGCTTGGTGTGGGGGAAGCCTCTTGAGAATTTCGCCCTGGGTGAGGTACAGCTGCTGTTCCCAGTATCCGTCAAACTCTTGTGAGAGGAAATCGGGAATTTCCAGAGGATACTTCTCAAGTTGGGTTAGGGCTGGTTTGGCAATACCAAGCCAGCAACGCAGAAGTTGTAACTTATCTTCTGTTAAGTAATAAGTTGCCAAGTCATGGTTTTGGAACTTTTGCTGCCAAACTTTCTCTAAAGGTCTGCATTCTTCCGGGACTTGAACTGTCAGCCATGTGGCAAGATGGGTTATGGAAGGTTCCCCAAGCCAGATTTCCTCATCACTACCCGTAATATCTGCAAGTAGGTAAGCAATAGGATTTTCTTGAGGATAGGAGTCAAGCCTGGTGACAAGAGTTAGTATCTGTTTGTCAGTCCACTCCTGAGGTAAAGGTACGGGGTAAAACAGGTCTTGCAAACGCAGCCTGGGGTTTGGCTTAATTTCCGCGATCGCATCCATTTTATCCCAGACCCGCAACCATTCCGTTGCCCAATCGCACAAACGCTTACCCTTTACCCAACAGGGAGAAGCAGTCACGCCAAAAAACCGCATCCACTCCACCTCAGTTGTGACATGGGTGTAACCGGGCGGAATCTCATACAATCCCGTAGGGTCAAGCACTATTGGCTTATCAATGTTAACCTCGTGCTTAATAGGAAAAACCTCAAACAAAGAAACACCCTTCTCCCCACTTTTTTCCAACCCCTCTGCGTCTGGTGCCTTCATTATCTCACCATCAGACTTTCGCAAAAAACGAAGATTACCTATACCTTCCAGGAATTCTGCCGCTGAAGAAAAACGCTGGGTTCTTTTAGGTGCGATCGCTCTCTTCAGCAATTCTACCAACTCCTCATCCAAATTTTCACAACCTTCCACCTTGCGAGGGTCGCGTGGTAACTTCCCCCGAGGAGGTTGGGGTTCATCAAAAGGGTAATTACCCGTCACGCATTCATAGAAAACAATACCCAAAGCATATAAATCCCGGTCTATTTTCTCTTCCAGAGTTAAATTCGGGGTCAATTTGCAGTCAGGAGGTAAGTAGCGGCGAGTTCCAGCCGTGACAGTCATCTCATCGCCATCAGACACCGCCACATTAAAATCAATAATTCGCACACCCGTGTCGGTCACCAACAGATTGGAAGGTTTAATATCTTGATGGCAAACCTTGTGCTTGTGCAAGTGAGATAAACCAATGGCAGTTTGTGCGACAATCTCAACAGCTTTTTCTAAAGAGATGGCTTTGGATTCGATAAGGTGTTGCACATCTTGACCTTGGATATACTCAAAAACAATAAAAGGAGTATCATCCTTCAATTGACCAGCCCAAATCACCTCAACAATATGGGGATGTTTGGGAACCTTGTGCAAAGTTTTATATTCCTGTTGTAACCTCTCGTAGACCGAACACCTATCCTTGGTTACCAATTTCAAAACCCGTTCAACTTCCCCTAAAGTATCCAACACCTGATAAGCAACACCAAAGCTACCCGGACGACCCAAGCGTTTGATAATTCGGTAACGGCGATCGATAATTGTATCCGGGGGAAGGTTGGTGATATCAAGCCCATCCAAGGAAGATTCTTCCACAGGAGAAGAGGAATTAGGGCTTGACACCAAAGAAGAAAATTCCTGCAGTGCGACACCAGCATCAGGAAAGCGGTCTTGAGGTGCAAAAGCACAAAGCTTCTGCAACCATACATCCCAAACCGGGGAGAGTTCGGAATTGCATTCCGAGGGCTTGACTGGAAATCGAGCATTTGATTCGCAGATTTGATTCGCATCTTCAAAAGGTGTAACCCCCGTTAGCAAAGTGTAGAAAACCAGCCCAGCAGAGAAAAGGTCAGATTGAATGCTAGCTTGGGAAGGGTTATTTTGACATTCTACAGCTTGGTAAACAGCATACTCAGCCAAGTCTTCCGCAATCTCATCAGCAATAGTACTGGTGCGATTGGGAACACGAGCATAATCAAAACCCGTAAGACTTGCTTGTCCGTCAGCAGAAATTAAAATACTGTCAGGAGTTATATTGCGGTGAATCACTCCGTGTTTGTGGACGTGTTCCAAAGCAAGGAGGACATCTCGGATAATAGAAAACTTCTGTTCTAAATTCAAATTGTGCTTTTTAAGATGTTGGCTGAGAACTTGTCCCGGTACATCATCAATCACCAACACAATACAATCATCGGTCTGACTCGGAAAACAATCTCGTACTGGTAAGATATTGGCATGGCGCGGAATTTTGACAACAGCCAGAAAAGCATTGCGTATGAGCTTTTGCTGTGCATCTCTTTCAAGGGGTTCTAGCAAGGGGTCAACTTTGTAAACTCGCAAGCGTACAGTACAGTCAGCAGAACCCATCATTTGGTTTATGGCACGATATTCAGTATAGCGATCGCTGCCCCCCAATTTCTCCTCAACTTGCCAATGCAAATAACGACGAGGGGAACTTTTTGGCTGCGATTTCCCACGAATCGCTTGTTCCACATATCTAATGTAGGGCTTAATCATCCTCAGGCGCTGGGACGGAATATGAGCATCACTTTGAAAGTAGTCAAGACAGCGTTTATCGAGATAAGTCACATAGTCGCCATCTTTATCACCATTATCGATAACTTGCACCTCATCAGAAGTCATCAATACAGTCGCTTGGATGTGAATCCTACTCAAATCCTGCTGCAATGCACGGTTGGTGTCACAAATCGTGCTGCTGATAACTTTAGCGTGTTTTCTTAATTTCTTGAGAGGTGATGGGTAGGGCTGGTAATTCTCCGGATACCAACTAGGGTAATAAATTTCAATGCGCCCGCGCCAGTTCTTAATATCAACCACATAAACACAATGGGGTGCCAATATAATCAAATCAATCTCAAAAATTTCCAAACCCTGTTTAATTTCCAAGTTGGCAAAAATTTTGTAAGAATTAGGCAAATGACCCCGCAGGTAATTAATTGCCATCCGTTCCGATTCATTTTCCGGTTCACCAAAGGGAAAGTATTCAGCTGGCATTAAAATTTCTCCTTTGCATTTGTTAACTCAGCATCAAACCACAAAAAACTCTCTTTTTTCTCTCTTCCTTTGCGTCCTTGGCGTCTTGGCGGTTCATTCATTTAAACGTCCTACTAACTTCTTCAGCAAACCTTCTTGTTTCTTACGCGGAAGTCTTTCAAATAAAGTGATAATTTGACTTTCCGTATCCTGATTTTGCATTTCTATACAGAAATTGACCATCCGTTCTAGGATTTGCTTTTGTTCTGGTTCCAAGATACCTTCGTGTTGACGTTTCTGCTGGCGAATTTGTTTGTGCAATTCATTAACAGAAGTTAGTTTTTTTGATGCATCGGTATACTTCTCCAAGCGAGTAAACTGGGTTTCTAGATTCGCCAACCATATTTTTGCAGCCTCTTTTTGCTGGTTTTCTATCTGCTGCTGAGTACGATTTAGGTTAGCTAGCATGGAATCAAGTACTGTTTGCACTGTGGGCGTGATGTTTTCCCTATCCTGTCGCCACTGCTGCAATCTTTCTCTTTCTGCTTGACAAGCTGCAACAGTATCCAGTTTTTGAATGGCTGAGATTTGCAGAAGGTTGATAAGTAAGTTAACATCCGAACAAATGCCTTGGTAGCGCTGTTCTTCTTGAGATTCCCGGTAGTCTGCTAATTTGCTGGTGAGTTCTCCCTGTAGTTTTTGAGCTTCTGTTAAAGTTTTGATGGTGGTTAATTTTCTGTGGAGTTCATCCAGTTGTTCTATGTAGCCCTGCTTTCTTTCCAGAAGCTGCTCTTGCCATTGTTGAAGTTTGGGTCGAAAACGTTCTATATTATGTAAGTTGACCTGAACGCTTGCTAGTGTTTCTAAAGTGCGATCGCAAGCTGCAATAGATTGGCTTTGTTGGTACAGGTTTTCCCAATGGCGAAGCTGTTCTATATCTTCTGAAACTAAATTGATTGCGGTTTGCAGTTGTTGATAATTAGCGTATTCTGTAGATTCTTTAAAGACAAAATCCAGCTTGGCATACTCCTCACGCAGCTTATTTATTTGTTGTGTTGTTGCTACTTGAGACAAGCGATCGCGCAAATTTTGGAGATAATTCTTGTATTCTATCACTTTATCTCCAAATTGCTTGAGGAGTTGATTAATTTCCCGAGTAAATTCCTCGGGATAGTTCAAGTTATTTTGTAAACTTGTAATAGCCTCAATAGATTCCTCACAAACATGAATTGTATTTGCCTTGGTGATGGTATACTGGCGAATAGACTCCATCGTTTTTCTATCTTGCCGTTTTTGCTGAAACTCCTCATACTGGCGTTCTAGATTTTTAGATGCCTCTGCCAATTTATTTTCAAATCCATCAAACTGCCCATTTTCCAAGATGATATTTCGTGCTTGTCGAAGTAAATCTTTTAAATCATTGTAATTTGATTCTTGATGAATTTGCTGTTGGCAATTTTCAAAAATCTGAGAGATATTCTGAGAAATCACTCTATATCCCTCAGACTTGAATTGCTCAAGTGCTTGCTGTTCTTCTAAAGAGACAGACGCAGTCAGAGATGATAAACTCAATAGAGTTAATTCCTGGTATGCTTTAAAAGCACCAGACAAATTTTGGCTGTTTGTAATAGCTTGTACATATTGCCTTCCATCCTCAAGGAGATTGTGAATTTCCTCTGCTTCTTGTTCTTCACTTTGCCGTTGCAGAACAATACGATTGAGACGTTCTAAAAGAGCAGTTAATCTTTGACGACTTTCATCATTAAAGCGGTTTAATTGACGATTAATACTCTGGCTTAGTTGTATAGCTTCAAGACGTGACAAACTTGGTGTAAATTGATTTTCCCAAGCAGCAACTTGTTCGAGAAGCTCATTTTGTTTGTCTTCCAAAGATTGGATAATATTTCTGTATGTACTTGTTTCTCTAACAGATGGAACGCCAATAACTAAACTTTCAATTTGATTTTGTATATCAACATACTCATTTTGAGTAGCTAAAGTACTTAAGCTGTTGTAGAGACTTCTTATTCTCTCCAGACAATTGTCTACTTGCGTTTGCTCTTCGATTTCTGCTAACCTAATATTAGAAGCTTGGATGGCACTTTGTAAAGTTTCTAAAAACCGAGATGGCAAGCTAGAAACTAATCTAATTTGCTCCACCAATCTTTGGAGATTAGCTTTATAAGCACCACAATTAGCTTGCGTACTTAAGGATTTAGAACGGGCTTTTTCCGCTTCCAGAAATTGTCCTATGGTCTCAATAACCCCTTGCATGATTTCCGCACGCTTTGTTGTTTGTTGTGATGTAGGATTGATAGATAAGCCATCCTCAACAATCTTCAGTAATGGTTCTTGCAATGCAGAACAAATCGGGAACAAAGCCTCAATATCTGCTTGTGTAGGAATATTTTTTGATTGAAGTAATTTCTCCGCTTGTAAGACAGGTTCCATCACTTCATTGAGTCTCTTTACTCCCTTTTTCAATTTTTCTTGCGTACTTTTCAGTTCGGTAACTTTTGCAGAATCTGATGGGTTGGAGAGGTAGTTTTCAATATCTTGAATAAATTGCTCTGCTTGTTCCCAAGTCATGGAGTTGGGTACCTCCGGGCAAGCAACGGGCTGGCGACGAATTAAAAAAGTTCTGCCATTTTTAATCCAGATATTGACAAAATCTTTGGGCTTATTAAAAACATTTGTTGAAGCCCAATTGTGAACGGGTTCCGTCAGTATCGAAACCAAATCTGTTTTTTTCTGAGGAATACGAATGCCACCTTGAAGGGAGACTTCTGCACGGTGATATGCCAGCCAAGCAGCAAATAGAATTGTAAAGGTATATTCGTTATGTCCGTAAGGTGGACGTGAGAGAGTATCCCAAATTTTGACAATCTCAACAATATTTTCTGTTTTGTCCCTTAAGTCTGTCATTTCGGAAATTTTGTCCCAAGCAGCCCTGATATTGGGATGAGATGGAACGACGACAGAATACTTTTGAGAAGTTGCTTTTAAGAGTCGCCAAGAATTCACAAAAACAGGATTGACGACATTTTCGTAACTCTTTTTAGGGAAGGCTTGAGGACGCAAGTCATTTTCTAGCAGGCGTTTGGATACAAAGCCAATGACTTCAGATCCAACGGAACTTTTCAACGCCATTTTTTCTATCTTCTCGACAGGGGGAACATAGGTATACTGTTCCTGAAATATGGCACTGACAATGGAAGGGAGACGATTGCGATCGCTTGTTGGAATTCTCTCCTGAATATAACAGTGATAGGTACAAGACTGGAATAACTCTGAGGTGATATCTTGAATCTGCTTTTGGTATTGCTGCTTGAGTTGAGACAGTGCAGCCCCAAACTCCTGAACCGATTTTCTCTCCATTAGCAACTCTTCCAGCAGCAGTCGCCCCAGTCTCCCTATAGGTTGAGAGGTGATTGCAACAACAAATTGACCTTTTATCGGAGAAGCTTCTAACAATTGAGACACTTCATTTCTCAGGGCTAGCAACTCCTCACTAGTTTCACCAATCACATAAGCGACAATACCAGATGCATCTGTAGTTTTAGTTTGTCGGCTGGACAAGGCTTGTTTTAATTTGGCAATAGTAAAAACTTTATTCTGGAAGCGCCAATCTTCACTGCACAAGCGATTCAACTCAATAAACTGAGTGGGTGTGGTGTCGCTACCAAGATACTGGTTGATATATGATTGGCAGTGGCTTTCTACCCGTTCAATCGTAGCCACCTTATTACCCGTTTCTTCTTTAATGCGCCTTCTTAACTCATCAATGCCAAATCCACCGGAATAAAAACGATAGCTATTTTCCGCTTGATTCAGATAAATCACTTCTCGTGTTTGACAAAGCTTATCCAATGCAGCCCTAACTTTTGCAACAGATAAACCCGTTAGTAGGTTTAAAATATCTTCGTGTTTTTCCCGATCCGATTTGGTTAGCTTACCACTACTGGCATAGAATAGCAGCAAAGCCTTTAAGACCGGCATTTCATTGGGGTCGGCATCAGCAGACGCTTTCACTTTAGAAGCGGAGTGACTGTAATCAGAAAACAGTGTAGAGTATTCCGGGCTAGCATCAGGATTGGCAAAATTACTTTCAAAAGCATCGACCAAAGCCACAGGATAGATAAGATTGAGACTGCCGTCTTTTTCTACAGATTGTTCTTGAATAAACTTTTTCACATCTTCTTGAACAAACTGGATAGCAGTACGCCCCTGAGTAAAATCTAAGTTACAAAGCAAATAAGATGTGAGGGGATGCAGTGGGTAGCAACCTAAAGTTAAATCGCGGAAAAATTGTTGAGATGTCCAGTTCCGGTTTTGGTAGTGGTTACCAGTACGGTTTTGGAATATTTTGGTATTGATATCACTTAATGTATCGCGCCATCTACGAAGAAACTCCTGCCAAGCTGCTGTTTTGTCTTGCTGAGTGAGTAAACCTCCTAACACCAATTCCAGACTAGCTGCAGGTTCGTAAGTAGTGGGAAGCAGTTCCAGTCGGGAAACCAATCTATTGTAATCTTCAGCGTTTTTTGGTGGCAGAACTCTTCCCGGTCTTCTCTGGGTGAGACTGAGGATAGCAATTTTCCCTTTGAATTGTTCACAGATATTCGTGATATTTTGCAGCGTAGTACCACCAGCCCGAACTGGGTCATTTGACCACTTTTGCAGATAGTTATAAAGTTCATCAAATAAAATTAAAATTCCTTGGAAGCGGTGATTTGCCCCCGTACACAAGCGATTGATTAAATCTGACAGGATAGCTTCTATATCAACATTTGTCTCAAAATCTAGTGGAAAACCCGTCCGCGTTAGTCTGCGGCTAATATCTCTCACCCGAGGAATCACCTGATAGTTATCTTCCTTAAGAACCTGAACAATCGTATTGAGGTCTCCCTCTGGGTTGTCTAATTCTGAGAGGTATTCCTCTGCTTCTCGACGTTGTTCAGCAGTTAAATTTTCCAGATATTCAAGAGGTGCCTGACAAATTTGCTGACCTAAAGAATTGGTTATTCCCTCTGCTTCTAGAGTTTTTTTCAAAGCTTGTAGGAAGTGCTTTTGCAAGTCTATAGGTTTGTCACCACTGAGGCAAATTACCAGATTTCTGCACCGTTGTTTGTATTGTTTCAAATCTTCTAAAATGGGACTGCTGGGAGAAGTGGCGTATTCAATCTGCTTCAAAATACCCTGCACTTCTTCACTGTCATAGGGTTTTTGGAAAAAGTTAGCAATGGCTAGGGCAAAATGGGATTTTCCTTTACCATAATCCTGTACCATTAAATGAACATTTGGCTCACTGGGGCTGTGAAAGCTGTTTCGTAAAGCCCTCAACACACCAACCGTAGAAGAATTGATTTTTTTGGGGTCGGATTCATAGTTGAACACAAAACCCTGACACAGGCGCAAATTTTTCTCATCGTCATCCATCAAATCGAAAGTGACAGCATTTGCGACAAGGGCGGCTTCATTGATTCTAACGAGTTGGTTGAGGAGCATAGAAAATGGGGACTAGGGGACAGGGAATAGTATCTTAAATTCGCAGAATACGACTATCATCCCAGTTAGGAGGAGTTAATTTACTGGGTAGTATAAGCCAAAGAATGCTTTGTAGGTGCCTGGTGTAGAAAAGGTTTTGCCAGAATAGGGTGATTGGGCTGTCTGGTTGCACGCGCAGATACGCAATCAAACAATCCAGGTCTTTAAGAAGCACTACGGGATTGCGAGTGGTACTACACATGGCTTTTATGGCATCCAGTTCTCTTTCCAGCCAAAGATGCAAAGTCAGAAAAGGGTTACTAGTATCAATACGGTCAAGTAGATGGGTGCGGTAACTAATTAACTCAGCATTTTCACGGTAAGCCAATCCTCTGAGTTCTTGGTCGTCAGGGGTATCCCATATGAGTAAGTGAGGGCGATCGCGCCTTTGTGCCTCCCGCAATTTTAAATCTTCAATTGGCATAAGCTTTTTCCAATAACCATAAAAGGTCAAACCAACTGTGAGATACAAAACCCCAGAGGTGCAGAGTACACAGAGAGAGTGGGAATCGAGGCATGAATATACAAATACTGCTAGTAGTGTATAAATTATATCTTAAAAAAGAAATATTTCCAACGAAGCAACTACTGGTCTATCGCAAAAGTTTTGATAGGTTCGTAGTTGCGCTATGGCTAACGCCATGCTATCGCGAACAGCGCTATTACAACTCAGACCAACCCCCCAAAATTAATGGGACAGACCACTAGCGCTTACAAGCACAAGTAAAAAATGAAAGAAACACAATACTCTTCCCTTCTGCCCTCAGCCATCTGCCTTTCTTCCGGTAAAAAGGAAAAATTAATATTTTGATTTCATATATTCAACTCCCGGTGCCAAAACTTTTTGCCAAGCTTTCCCAATCAGTTCTTGATAATCCTCATTTTCCTGACACTTAGGGTCGAATTCAATAACTGTGTTAATTAAAGCATTGATAAAGTCTGTATATAAATTTTTGGGAATATCATGCTTGGTATGACTGTGCATTTCAGCAATCCGGCTTAAAACATTGGGTTCTTCTTGCTCGTTCTCCTGGGGTAATCGCTCATTAAGTTCATAATAAGCAAATAATAAAACGATAGCTTCTTTCAGTTGCTGATGTTGATGCTTCCAACGCCCTTCTGCCTCAAGAGAAAGAAATTTTTGTGCAGCATGAGGACAAAATTGTGTCAAGAATTTATGATAGAAAGTTTTGAAAAACTTATTATCAAAATCTGAATCACTTGTACACCTTGCATAACTTTCCTTTGCTGTGTTTAGATAAAAACTGACTCCACGAATGATATCTAGCGCTTGCTGAAGTGTTTCATAACGATTTGCTGGATCGCAAGATGTCATCTTAAGAATGACTTTCTCAAAGATAGTAGGGCAACCATGACATTTATCTGTTATTGATATTAGAGACTTAAATGCTTTATCACCATTTTTCTTTAAGCCTTTAATATCCTTAAGGGTAGGTGGCAATTGACCTGTGAGAAGTTCATATGCTAAAAGACCCAAACTATATTGGTCGGAGCGATCGGGTGTGCAAAAATCAATTGCTACTTTACTAAAATTTTCAGGAAGTAAGTACGCTAAATCTTCTAAAATTGCTTGCTTTCCACAAATTTTTGACTTCCGTTCAAGTTCTTCTAAAAGTCTGTTAGGAGAAAAATCTTTACACAAGTCTAAGGGTGAGATAAAAGGCTCATATTCATTATCATTATAAATAAGCATAATATTTGATGGCTTGATATTACCATAAATATTTTTGAGTTCCCTAGCTCGAACAAGTGCATCTCCAATCTTTAAAATGAGTTGACTGACAACATTAAATGGTAATTTACCATGACGTGTTAATGTTTGACGGATAGTTTCTCCATCAACAAATTGTAATATGCAATAATGAGGGTTTCTGTCTAAATAAGCATCATAAATAGTAATAAAATTTGCTTCATCTGAAATCTTAACTGCCTTTTTTAGGCTTTCATCAAAATCGGGTTCTAAATCTTCACGGTTTAAGACTTTGATAGCTACATCACGTTCTAACGTGCGATCGCGTGCTTTATAAACTGGAGCAACATTACTGGGAATGATTGTTTCTAATATTTCATATCTGGGGTCTATCAGTTTATCTATTTCAAGTAATAACGATTCTTCCAATATATTTTTATCAATTATTGCAGGATTGATTTTCAATACGGGAACTTCGTTCTCTTGAAAACCAATGAGCCGATTGCAGGCTAAATTAAAGGCAGATTTTATATTTTCTCCATCTCCTAAAGCGCTATAAAATATTGTCGAAAAATCAATAGCTGCTTTATCTCCAATAGGCTGATTCATACCAATCACATAATTCACGTATTGGCTGATAGCGTTGGCTTGCACTTCTGAGTAGCAAGCATTTAAGACTACACACTCCACACCCTTAAGGGCGAATTCTTTGAACAAACCAGCAAGCTCATCTGCTGACAAATATGCTGGTTGTCCCGTCTTATCTTGCAACACGATCCCATTTTCCCCAGCTCCATGTCCGCAGAAGTGAACAATTTGGGGTTCATAATCTAGAAGGGCTTGGTAAAAATCTGCTATCTCCACAGCCAATGTCATTTCCACCTTAAAGCGATCGCGCTCATTTGCACGCCGCAATACTTCCCTAATTTCCCTGACTTCTTCATTCAAGCCTTCTAGCCAAGATGTACCTTCTGGATTAGAAGATAATATTAAAATTGTTTTAACAGCTACGTTATTTGCCATAGAAATACAATCTTAAAAGAATTTTTATAAAAAACTTTATTTGAGCTTAAACAATCACTACAAGTACTGACGGTATTTTTTCCGGTATGTTGCAAAAATTTATTACAAGATGTGGGGCGATCGCCGCCCGTCGGACGCTCTCAAGAAACACTCTTGAGGGAAGGAGCGAGGGAGTGAGGGAGTGACGGAAGTGTTTGTTTCATTCGTAGCGGGTGGTGCGCCGCCAGTTGAACTGCTCCTAGAGAAGCAATCTCAGGTCTTGTGAGGGAACTCTTCGCGAATATGTTGCTCCTCTTATGGAACACCAAGGGCGAATGCTATGTACCCTACCTACCGGTTTGCCTTAAGACGTTCTTGCAGAGTTGACTTATGCCAACGCCATAAAATTGTGTAATTAGTTGGGAATACATTCAAGCTAACAGTTGTGCTGTCTTTAACCTGCTCGTCACCAACGTGCTCACCTGTAGTTATGTAATACCATTTCACGAAAAGGATGATACAAATCGAGAGTGTCCAGAAGCGCTGTTTGAAGCGTCTCTACAGAATGTATGTGTATCATGATTAAAGTGAAATGGTATAACTCATAGCACGCTCCTGCTCACTTATTAATTTGCTGACAACCAGTTAAGTAAGTCCTCAATAACCGTAAAATCTAACAAAACCTCAGCAAGTGCTTCAAGTTGCGTTACCGAGAGGGTTTGAATCCTTTCGATGACTTCAGATGGTAACTCTCCTAAGAGTCTTTGCAGTTGCCTTTGGATCAGTCTCTGTTGACCTTCCAGGGTTCCTTCAATCTTGCCCCGTTCGTAGCCAATGCGCTCACCTGTGGTAATGTAACTCATCGCACGCTCCTGCTCAAACTCCTTAAATTCCTGCCAAAACTGTGCTTCTAATTCTTTTGGTAAAATCATAACCCAATCGATAAATCGATATAAATTACGAATCTCCCTCTCATTCAATCCTAATTCATACAATCGTCGCACCAGACTAAATTTCCAACTTTTTCGCTCTAGCGGTTTTTTACTTGTCTCCTGCATCTTTAAATGTGCCATCACTACCGTTGCAAACGGGTTATCGCTTGCTTCTAATTCTGTCCAATGGTTTTGGTAGTCTAGAAGCTTGACGGTGTCAAATTCAAAGCTTAACCTTGTACCGGGGTAGTGATAGCTGTATTGGTTTGGTCGCCACGTTGGGTCTGGATCGCACAAAATCGCCAAACTTATGGCAGGTTTGCCAAATCTGTCAAAAATTCGCAAGTTGTAGGAAAACATCCTTTCTTCAAAATTCTCTTCTGATGTTGCTTGGATTTCTACGTGTATCAACAGCCAAATTTCTTCTCCTTGAAGTTGCCAAACTTTGACTAATTTGTCTGCATAGCGCCTACCTTGTTCTGCTTCACGTGCGATTTGCTGAAATTCCTTATCTAAAAATTCATGGGGACGTTCCCAGTCGATTAATGCAGCAGTTTCAGGAAAGAAAAATTGCATCGCTTGGGGAAAATACGCTTCTAAAACTTCTTTCCAGGGTGAATCATTATCGGCTCTTTCACGCAGGGAGGTCATGATTTGATGATATTTAGTACAATAGTTCTCATAAGGATTCCGAGGAATTATACCATTTCATCAAATCACTGCTACACACGATCTGACGTAGGTAGGCTATGCCGAACATTTGCTGTTGTCCTGTATAGCCCTACCTACAAAGACCTGAGTTAAAGTTTAGGTATATAATTAACCACTAGTCAACCCTATTTTCAGCAAGCATAACTGAGGTGACTATTCTGATTGATTGGCTGACAACCAGTTAAGTAAGTCCTTAATAGCCGTAAAATCTAACAAAGCCTCAGCAAGTGCTTCGAGTTGTGTTACCGAGAGGGTTTGAACCCTTGCGATGACTTCAGCTGGTAACTCTCCTAAGCGTCTTTGCAGTAGCCTTTGGATAAGTTTCTGTTCACCTTCAAGCGTTCCTTCAATCTTGCCTTCAATCTTTCCCCGTTCGTAGCCAATGCGCTCACCTGTTGTTATGTAACTCATAGCACGCTCCTGCTCAAACTCCTTAAATTCCTGCCAAAACTGTGCTTCCAATTCTTTTGGTAAAATCATAATCCAATCAATAAATCGATATAGATTACGAATCTCCCTCTCATTCAATCCTAATTCATACAATCTTCGCTCCGGGCTAAATTTCCAACTTTTTCGCTCTAGCGGTTTTTTACTCGTCTCCTGCATCTTTAAATGTGCCATCACCACCGTCGCAAATGGGTTGTCACTAGCAACTAATTCTGTCCAACGGTTTTGGAAATCCAGAAGCTTGACGGTTCCAAATTCAAAATTCAGCCTGGTATCAGGATAATTGTAACTGTATTGGTTTGGTCGCCATGTCGGGTCTGGATCGCACAATCTAGTAAAGCATTTAAGTCTGATGATATAGCCAATCGTTTCCAAATCCTTGACTTACTGCCAAAGCTATGAGAGGCTTCATTTGAAGTTCATAACCTTTTTCCAGTTTCTCAAAACTAAGTAACTCATTTTTATTGGGAAACTTTAAATCCGTTATATAACATTCAATATACTTGTTCCAGATTTTAGGTTGCATTTTTCTATAGGAAGTCATTAAACCTAAATGTTGAATTTTCACAAATTTTTCAAAGTAGATGTCTGCTGGTAACTTATTTGATTTTGAAGAGTTAATCTCCCTCTTAGTTGGAACTAAATTCCACAGCTGGTTGTGAGCTACAAATGTCCAAGGTAAATAATGGTCTAGAGAAAAATTATTTACGAGCAGAGGTTGGTCAGAATATATACATTTTAACTCTTCACAATTTTGGATGACTAGTTTCCAGTAAGAGGTTTGGCTTTGCATTTGTTGTCTGCTTCCTTGTGGAGGAAATAGTTTATTTGCCAGGGAGGGAACATTGGAATTATGTTTCTGCATATACTCAAGCCATTTCCAACAAACCCAAGCTAGAATAATGCGGTAATTTTTCTTTATATACAAAGCCCATTCAGGATGAAAGATAATAGATAAGTCATCTTTAGCAAAACAATATAATGGTTTACGTGTTTCAAAGAAAAATGATGCAAATATTTTAAGTTGTTTATTCACTTCCTGGTCTTTCACACCCCTAATTTCTTTAAAAAAGGGTCTGAGCAGGCGAAATGGCACGTACCTAGTTAGGTCATCATTAACATATTGTTTATTAATTTCTTCGCGCAGGAAGGTTTTATCATTTTTTGTAAGTTCTAAAAACCTATTATCAACATCTAAATTTAATGATTCTAGTTTTTTAGCGATCGCATCTTGCAATCCAAAAGATAACTTAAAAACTACACTGGGATACCAAGCAATCGCCAACATTTCAATGGCTATTTCTCTTAATTCTATAGGTGATGCTACTTGAAACTGTCTTTTAAATAAAATTTCTAATAAAGATAAGAAGAAGATAAACTTATAAGAATTTGTTGTTTTATCGAATAATCTGGACAAGGTTACCACATCCAAATCGTCCGAATGAGGCAAATTACTCAATTTAGCAACCATGTAGCTTTTTTAACTCCTGCTCAAGGTTAACCTCTGGCGTTAAAACTCAGAATCTTTTGATACTGAGCTAGTAGGGCAGTTTGCAATACGTAGGTAAAACAGCCCGTCTTTAGTGTTCCCAGAATTTTGCTATTCTTTTCACAGGAAGATTAGCCAAAGCTTCATCTGGTAATTCATGTTCCAACAACGAGTCATTTTCCAGGTAATTTCCCTTGAAAAGGCTTAAATCATCATTTTTTCTGGATTTTAGAAAATTCTTAACCCAATTATTAGACAGAGGAACTCCAAAATACACAAGTCCCGGTTCTCTCCAGGTAGGGTCTAATGCATAACCTTGAGAGTCCATCAGCCAAGCATGATTCACAGGGAAGCCGACATTAGGTGCAATCGCGTACCCCTCAACGTAGATTAAATCCTTATATTTCTTTTTACTCAAGATTTGATGACAGTTGTAATAGCAGTGGGCTGGAACACCCTTAATTTCTTGAGGAAGAGTCCCTGCTTCCATAAAAATTCCATAGTGTAAAAGCATTTCTTCAAAGCAACAAAATCTCCAATTAGGCTTCTTCCTTAGACTTTGCATTAAGGATATGTTTTTCAGAAATTCTTGAAGCTGTTCTTGTAATTTTTGCATTTTAGTGATTGTTGGTAGTAGTTCTTTTACCTTATCTGCTGAAAAGTGAAGCTGGAAATCCCAGTATCTCCGGTTGAATAAGTCTCTATCTATAAAATGAGAGTGTTTATTTGGATCGAAGTATACATTAGAACTTGCTGAGTATCTTCTTTTTTCAGTTATTTTTGATACCTGGTTTCAAATTCTAGAAGTTTTAATAAACCAGGTTTTAAGATATACGCTATTTTATTTTAAATAAATATGATACTTAAATTTGCATAATTTTTCAGAGTAATTGCGTAATTGCGGTGAGTTCTCCGGAAAAAGTGATTCAAATGCTACTTATTGTGGGAAGATTAACATTACAGCCAAGCATTAAGCGATTTTGCTAGTAGCAGTTCTCCACAAATAAGCGCGATGGCTCCTGGGAAGGATAGCTTGAACAAATTTGAGGCAAATAGCTTAACCGAGGAATCTCAGGTTATAGCAGAACCGAGCGTAGTATCTTTGGAGGCGATCGCAACCTGTTGTCAGCGCAGCAAAGTTGGTAAGCTATTACCAGAAGCTTTGTACGTTCATGTTTTAGCACTACACGCCCTCGACCCCCTACTCCAGCAATATGAAAGCCGTGCCAGAAATGCTGCGCCTCAAGTCCAAGGAGCAACCCTTGTCAAATTTAGTACTAATAAGCCAAAAATTTCATATCTCTTCTACCCGGATTTTGACACCAATCCCCACCCATCATTACACGCGAGTATTCAAGTTGACACAGCAACCCTAGAAGTTGCTTACCGGGACTACAGCACCTCAGACAACCCCCCCATTCTTCACCGCAAAGAAACCTTCGTCACTCCCGATTATCCCCTTTACAAAATGTTTGCGGAACTCACAGGGGCTCAAGAAGCACTGGGTTTACTAAATGACTCCAGAAACATCGGTACACAACAAGGATGGCAAAGGCGCTTGCAAGCTTTTGGGGTGGAAATTCAAGGGCATTATCTCGTACAGCACCAAACTCCCAGCACAACCCAGCAACAAACAAAACCCGTTAGTGAATCTTCGGCACCCCGGATAGACCGTCACAAAGCTGCCATTTATCGCAACGACTTGTCCCGCCCCGTCCGCCTAGCTTTGGAAGCAAACTTATTTACACCAGAAACAACCTTTTTTGATTATGGTTGCGGGCATGGGGGCGACCTGTCTCGGATTGCACAAAAAGGTTATGTCAGTATGGGATGGGACCCTTACTACTCGCCAGCAACTCCCCTAACTCCTGCTGATATTGTCAATCTCGGATACGTAATTAACGTTATCGAAGACCCAATTGAACGACGAGAAGCCCTGGTGAAAGCGTGGGAACTCACCCGTAAAGTTCTGCTTGTCTCTGCCCAAGTTTTAATAGCTGACTTTAGCAGAGGTGTTGTTGCCTATGAAGATGGAGTCATCACCACCCGCAACACTTTTCAAAAGTATTACGACCAAGAAGAACTCAAACGTTACATAGACCAAGTGCTTGGTGTTGATGCCATTCCCGTTGCTTTGGGAGTCTATTTCGTTTTTCGGGATGAGGCGCAAGCACAACTGTTCCGGGCTTCCCGCTACCGTTCTCGCGCTACGACTCCCAGAGTTCGTTCTCGTATCAAGCGATTTGAAGATTATCAGGAACTCCTCGCACCTCTGATGGCTTTCGTCACTGAAAGAGGTCGCCTCCCCAGTAAAGGTGAACTCGCGCAAGAAGCTGATATCAATGCCGAATTTGGTACTCTGCGGCGTGCCTTTCAAGTGATTTTACAAGCAACCAACCCGGAAGAATGGGAGGCAATTTCCGAGAACCGCCGTCAAGACCTCATGGTTTACTTAGCCCTGACCCAATTTAGCTATCGCCCAAAACTGAGAGATTTAGCACCCGAAGTGCAGGAAGACATCAAAACCCTATTCGGCACATACAAGCAAGCCTGTGTAAATGCTGACATCATGCTTCTCAGCGTGGGCAATCTAGAAATCCTCAAAGAATGCTGCCAAAACAGCCCTGTGGGAAAAAAGCAGCCAAATTCTTTATGGGTTCATGTTTCCGCGCTACAAGCCCTCGACCCGCTATTGCGCCTTTATGAAGGTTGTGCCAGTCGCACCATTGGGCGTTTGGAGGAAGCCAATGTCATCAAATTCCATACCAAAAGTGCAAAAATTTCTTATCTCTATTACCCCGACTTTGACACCGATCCCCACCCCGCGCTACAAACCAGTATGACCATTGACCTGCAAGATTTGCATGTTAATTATCGCGACTACGATACAGATGACGACCCCCCCGTGCTTCACTATAAAGATGCTTTAGTCACTTCCAATTATCCCCACTATGAAAAATTTGCCAAGCTGACTTGCCAAGAAGAAGACTGGGGACTTTTGGATGATTGGCGACGAATTACTCATCGTTCTGGTTGGCTCAAATGTTTGGCAGACCATTGCGCTACCCTCAAAGGATACCAGCTCCACTGGCGAAAAGATGCCGACCCTTACAAACTCAAAGTCCTGCGTTCTGCGGTTCGCAGCCGTCAAGAGAAAAGACGCAGTACAAATAATACCAAGTAGCTATACCAATGACAAATGACCATTGACAAATGACTAATGACAAATGACCTACTTATCCTCTCCGCAATCTTTGTAATTTCAGCATTGTAATGCATATCGTGAGCCATAAAAAACCGACTCCGTAACCTGCAATTATATCAGTGGGCCAATGGACTCCTAAATATAAGCGACTGACACCAATAGCGGCAATTAAAATAACTGCACAACTGTAAATTAATTTGGATAGCTTAGGATAGTGATATGCCAATTCGCAAGCAATAAAACCATACAGCACCATAGAGCCAAGTGCATGACCGCTCGGAAAACTAAAAGATTTTTCAGTAATCAATTGATGCCATAGTGCAGGGCGAATTTTGGAAAAAAACAACTTTAGTCCTGTATTTAAAATGAATCCTCCCAAACAAAGCAGTACAAATATTTTGGCTTCTTCGTGATAACGCCGCCACCAAAGTAATAAGAAAGTAATTACTGCAACTATAACTACTGTATTGGGATTACCAAGATTTGTAATAAACAGCATGAAATTATCTAGAGTTGGATTGGCAAACTGATGTAGCCATAACAGAAAAGTAGTATCAAATGCAAAAGCTTCTCGCTCTAAAACCTCTTCAGCCAGCTTTGCTAAAATAAAAAGAATGAGCAGACAACTAGCAAGTCCAACAATCCCAATTGTGGCAATTAAAGGAGCTAAACGTGGGTAGATGTGATGTAACCAAAAGTTGGAAAGTTTTCGGAGCATAATGAATTAGCATGAAAATCAGATAGACAAACAGTATTGTATCGGTTGGGTTTGTTTGTTCAATCCAACCTACGTTTATCCTTCATCCTTCATACTTTAAATGTTGGGGTTTTGTGACTCAATTCAACCGACGATTCTCATGATTTAAACACGGGGTTGTGTTGGGTTGAGGAACGAAACCCAACCTACTTAACAAAACGATAAAAATTCCTACGAAAAATATTTCAAATGATAGAAACATACAAATTTATGTCCTTAGAAGCAATTCTCAAGATTCTACAATCCCATTCTTTAGATACTGTTTTTGATTTTAAAATTTTACTAATTTAGTTATTAAAGAAGTTCAATAAAAACTTTAATGAGGACATAAGATATGACTAATAACAACTTTAACAGAGCGGCAGATACATCCGAACGAGTTGAGGTGGATACATACGATAGAGGGATTGTGCCTGCTGAAACTAAGGCTCGTAAAGAAAGAGAAGGAGAATTATACAAAACTACTCCTAACGAACAAAGAGAGGCAAGCGCACCTACTGATGACCAAACCGAATCTGATAGTCTACACACAACAGATGGATACACAGTAGACAAAGAAGGTTTATTGAACAATTATGCAGTAGAACCGGAAATGTACTATGAAGTACCGGGTGATGCGAAACAAGAAGCAGCAGAAGATGTAGCTCACCGTGCTCAGGAACTCAAAGAAGCTAATGAAGATAAAGAAGGTGAGTTAACAATTGATAGTGACAAACGAGGTAGAGGTCCGGGAATTGTTTAGTCTTGCTGCATTGCACAAGATTTCTCTGTGACATAGGTACTATTGCGATGATTGGGACAAAAGCCTAATTATCGCTTTTTTTTAATAGGTAGACGCTAATAAAATTAAGGTAGTCATTTGTTGTTTGTCATTCATCATTTGTTATTACAATAGGTTGCAAGAAATATGTATTTTGGAGAAATAAGGTTGTGAAAACATCTACTTAAGATAGATTCATTTAAAATATTTTGATTCTAAAATTCTAAGAAATAGTAAATAGCTAATAAAGAATTAGGAGGCAAAATGAGTATCGAAAATAGAATAGAAGCAACCGCTAAAAATATCGAGGGTAAAATTCAAGAGGTTGTGGGCGAAGTCACCGGCAACCCCAATGACAAAGCTGAAGGTAAAGCAAAGCAAGCGGAAGCTCAAGTTCGTCACACTGTGGAAAACCTCAAAGATGACATGAAAAAGCTATAGACTAACTTCCATAGCGATTAGTGCTTAGTGGTTAGATGATTGTAGGGTAGGCACTGCCCACCAAAGCGAACGTGTGGCATAGCCCTACCTACGTCTTCAAGAATGTGTGGCATAGTGGTTAGATGATTGTAGGGTGGGCACTGCCCACCAAAGCGAACGTGTGGCATAGCCCTACCTACGTCTTTAAGTCATCTTCTAGCGCGTTCATATATACTTGGTTAAAGCACCCGTGCTCGTAATTCATCAGTACCAGTATCAAACTCTTCAATCACACTGGTCTGAAAATGAGCTTTCATGAGTAGAATAAAAATTCATGCCAGTGCCCCATCGCTTCAGACAAGTTGGGTAAATTCGTAACCGTCTAATTCTGGCATCGTAACATCTAAAGAAATTGGGTGGCGACTGCTCAACCATAGCTAAGGCAGTCTTGCTATCTTGCGGCAAGATAATTTCGTAATTCCGAATCTTCTAAAATCGATAAGTTGTCAAAAACGCCATCAACGACTAAAATAGAATATTCTTTAGCTGTCTTATTATAAAACACGATCTTTAAACAAGAAAGTGCTTGTCTTAGCGAGCAAATCTAGTAACAGCTCGCTTTGCAAGCGTCAGGATGTTTGAGAGAACCTCACACCGTTAAAAGTTTGTAGCAAGAAAGCGCCCAATACATAGAGTTTTCAAGGCATAATTATTCTTGCTGAAGGGGGATGAAACTTGAAGGCATCCTACTTTTTGTATAAAATCCCGATTAAAATAACCATGTAGATGGGTAGAGGTGACCAGCTATGAGTGAAATTAAGGTCGTTGTGATAGAAGACCACAACCTTACCCGAATAGGTTTACGGGCGGCTTTGGAAACTCAGCCAGACATAAAAATTGTTGGTGAAGCAGCTAATGCAACTGATGGATTGCAGCTTCTGAAAACTCTGCAGCCAGATGTTGCTACCATCGACATTGGTCTGCCTGATATGGATGGCATTGAACTGACACGCCAATTCAGACAGTATCAAGCCGAAACACAAAATTACACAACAAAGCTGCTGATTTTGACCATGCAGAATAGTGACGAAGCAGTCTTAGCAGCTTTTGCCGCTGGGGCAGATTCATACTGTATGAAGGACATCGCAACTGAAAAACTGGTGGAGGCAGTCAAAACAATTCATACAGGGACTTCGTGGATCGATCCGGCGATCGCAGATATTGTGCTACAACAGATACGTCACGATTTTCCCAATAGCAGTGGAGGCATACGGGGAAAAAGAGTGATGATTAATGCTGTTGACCCAGAAGTTGAGAAAACGCTGGAAAGCTATCCACTAACCGAACGGGAAATGGATGTTTTGGAGTTAATTGTCGCTGGGTGTGACAACGCAGAAATTGGTCAAAAGCTTCACCTGACTATAGGTACTGTCAAAACTCATGTCCGAAGTATTTTGAGCAAACTCTGCGTAGCTGACCGAACTCAAGCTGCTGTCCGTGCTTTGCGTGGGGGATTAGTGCAATAACATTATTTCTCCATCAAACCTTAATATCCTGTTTCACAAAGAACACAGCACTCCGCGCTGCCTCAAGAATAGTCAACAAACCGCTTCCTGGATGAACCGCACCACCAATCCAATACAACCCGCTAGTGTTAGCAGAACGAATTGGCGGGCGGAATGGACCTAACTGGCTCCAGCCATGACTGAGGTTAAAGACAGCGCCCAAGTGAACTCGATAATCATCCCGCCAGTTGTCAGAGGTGTAACAAGTTTCTGTGACTATGTGCTTTTCGACATCTTCAAAGCCAAGCAATGGCATTCGTTTGATGATGAAGTCCCGATAGGATTTTTGCTGATTTTTCCAATCAACTGGGTAGGACGTGTTGGGAATCGGAACCAGTACAAACAGGGTACTATGTCCGGGCGGTGCATTGTCAGTGTCTGTGACTGTTGGGTTACAGACGTAGAAAGGAGGGTTTTCTGTATCTAGAGCAGAATCATCCACCCAAGGGCGATCGCGACGGCGAATATTCTCTGAAAGATAAATTTGGTGATGGGGCAGATGGTCATAACGGCGATTGACACCCAAGTAAAGCATAAAAGTCGAGCAGGAAAATTGCATCCGCTTTAATTTGCTATCTGTATAGCGACCTCTTGCTGACTCTGGTAATAAATTTTTCACAGCATAGCCAAAATCTGCATTGACTACCACCCCATCAGCAGGAATGAGATCGCCCCCACCCAGTTCAATACCCCGCGCTTGACCGTTTTCAATCCAAACCTGTTTTACCGGACAATTTAAATGGATACCCACACCTAAATCGGTAGCCGCCTTTGCCAATGCTTTTGCTAAAGCACGGAATCCACCTTCAGGATGCCAAACACCATCTGCAAATTCCAAAAAAGGAATCAGACTAAACACACTCGCCGCAACTGTTGGGTGCATGCCCAAATACTTTGATGAGTAGGAGAGGGCATAAACCAAGCGATCGTCCTTAAAAAATCGCTGGAAATGTTGATACAAGCTTTCCCAAGGACGAAAAGAAATAGCGGATAATACCTCATTAGGGCGCAAATAACCAAGCACAGAACGCACGGGTGTACCGAGATAAGGTTTGTAACCCAGTTCATTTTTGCGTTCGTGCTCTGCATACCACTTATCAAACGCCTGGGGTAAGTCAGGGCGAATTTCTGCCAGTTGCGCTTTAAAAGCCTCCAAGTTTGAAGTTAAATCAAGCCGGCTACCATCCCAAAAATGCACCCGCATCATGGGGTCGAGTTGCAGGAAACGAATATAGTCACTCAACTTCAATCCCGACTCAGTAAAAAGTTCTTCATACACCCGTGGTACTTGAAGAATGCTCGGTCCAGTATCAAAAGCATAAGCACCATCCTCAAATCCCCGCATCCTACCGCCTACCCGGTCAGCCGCTTCGTAGATTTCCACAGCATATCCAACTGATGCTAGCCGCATCGCCGTTGCTAGCCCACCCGGTCCCGCACCAACAATAATAATTTTTGACATACCATAACCCCCTAATGCCTTGAAAATACTAAAGCGATCCCCTTACTTCCCTTTTAAGTTGAGGAAGCAAAAAAACTGAGAAATCCTCACTTTTGTAAAATATGAGAAATGCTCACTTTTGTCCAGCTAAGTTGTCATATTAAGTCTGGATAATGATACCAAGTTGCGTTCATACATCTAACTCTCTCTCCCTTGTCCCCCTTACTATGTCTGAGCAAACATCTTTTCCCGAACCTTTGCGCCGGTTGCCCCAACAAGCCCGCAGCCGCCAACGGTTGAATCAAATTTTGGATGCAGCGGCCCAGGCATTTGAAGAATTTGGGTATGAAGCAACTACGACTGAAGTCATCGCTATGCGAGCAAATACCTCAATTGGTTCGCTTTACCGATTTTTCCCGGATAAACCAGCAATTCTGTATGCTTTAGCGCAAAGATACTCCAAGGAGATGCGGGAATTAACCGCCGAATTGTTTAGTTCTAGCACAGTTGGGCGATCGCTTGCCTCAGTGCTAAGTGATGCGGTTGATGCCTACGACAATTTCTATCGAACTCAACCAGCTGCCCGGATTATCTTCTTGCAAAGGCAAGCAGCGCCAGAACTATACGATTTAAATAAACGCCTCGACCATGAAATCGCCCTTCATTTAGATGCTTTTTTTGCCCTCAAGCAACCAAACATGGAACCAGAAAAACGCCGGGTGGTAGCATTGGTGGCTGTAGAGGTAGCCAGCGCATTACAGTTGTTTTACTGGAAGCAAGAGGATAATCTGCAACAGAAAATTGTTGCGGAAACCAAGCAGCTCCTGACTAGATATTTGCAACCATTGTTAGAAAGTACAGCCCTGTAGAATGATGGCATGAAATTTGGAATTGCGGAATTAGGGAATTGCAGAATTGCGGAATTGTGAAATTGTGGAGTTGTGGAATTGTAAAATTGTGGAATTGTGGGATTGTAGAACGGGCGTCCCCGCCCGTCCTGTATAAATGTCTTTCTCAAAGCCCCCACCACAAGAAATTTTGGAATATTTTTTTATTTGGAAGCCCCTAAGAAGACCGGCACCAATCCTTGCAGTCAAACTTCAGTAGTGCGATCGCTTTGCTTCCGAACGCTTCGAGTTGGAGGGCTTTTCATTGCTCCTTAAGAAGAGGGCTGCACTTTTCGTCACTTCCACCCTCTGACAGGCACTCGCTGTATTTGAGGTATTTCTCCACAGTTTGGTTCTGCCCTTGCTTCGGCGTTTCTACCTGTACCTGTCTTGCCCTACTGCGACCGACAAAGTTGTTTTGATATATCAGGTAAACAATAGATAGTACACCTAATAGTGCTCCTGCGGTGATTGCGGTTATTACTATTAAGCCTCGTCTGTTCCGAAATTTCGTTGGGTTGCTGTATTTTTGGTCAACTTTCATGTTTCAGGTACAGATACTTACGCAGTTAATTTTTACACTTTTAGCGCCCTATCAAGTTTAAAGAGTACGTGAACTATTGTTTGATTACTTAAAGGTTAAATTATCTCTTGTCATAAACTTTACTGACAGCATTTTTCAGGTAAATGGCGTAGGGGCGTATGTTCTACGGACAGGCTGCGCCAACGCGGAGTGTACCGACGTTCGTAGGCATACGATTGTTCGCCCTGACGACAAGTCTGGAATCCCTAACAAACAAAGTTTTAGCGTTATAACAATCGACGGGCTGACTTATGTACTTGATTGTGAAGGGCTAGCAATGGAGCACCCACATTTTAGATACAAAAAAGTGGAGATTATACCCACTAAAACACTTTTTTCTCAATAGAATTTGTAGATGAGTGGGAATTGCCTGTAGTATCAAGCGGCAAAGTGACTGACGGTTCTATAATGCCTTGTTTTTGTAAAATATCTTCATATTGATCCTGACTTAGAGGACAATCCACTAAGTCCAAAAACTGAGCTTTTGTTAAGTGGCACTGTTTTGCCATCTGACTTAAGATACTATCAGGAATATCCTTCATCTTCTTTGTGTGGCTTGTCTTGGTCTTGGCAGTAGTCTTTTTACCGTCTTTAGTAAAGTAAATGAAGTAGTGATGGTCATTTTGAGTTTCGTGAAACCCTTTGGACAATAACCCAGATTCTACTTTAGTCTTTTGTCGCGGCACTCGATACCTCTTCTAGTTTTTCTAAAAGTGATTCTCGTAATTGTCGCGCATCTAACGCTAATTCATCCACATTGGCATTTACGTACTCATCCCACATCATGAGCATCTGGTCGTTAATTTCGTGAATAAGTTCATCACGAGTGAACGCAAATACGTGAAGACCAATCTCAGGCTCTTCCACAACTAAGAGTTGCCCGCTTTCTTCGTCCATCTCGGGTGTCAACAAAAGGTGCGTTTTTAACCGCAGTTTTTTGTCGTGCCCACAAATTTCTCTAATATTGATAGGAGATAAATCAAGAGGTTCTATTCTAGTTACATCAGTCAATTTAATGGGTTGCCCCTCGTTATTCAAAGTAAATTGTCCTGTGACCTGGATCATCTGCCGACGATTTTCAATCATCGAATCTTCTAATTCTTCTCGGTAAATGCACTCAATTTCTTGGTGAGTAGGAGGATAGCGCAAAATCACGAGGTGTTTGTCAAAATCTATACGAATTAGCTCACCAGTTACAGTCATGACGGCATCTTCTGGTGTGTCCTGAGTTAGCCAGGTATCAATAATATCAATTGATTTATTAGTAAGCGTTAATTCTTTGGTGCTGTTAACTCTCGCAAAGCCTAATTGCCAAAATTCATCAGCTTTAGGTAAAAACTTTCTGGTTTCGCGCAAGGCACGATTTCTGAGTTTGGAATCTGGAATAATGTCTTGAATATGGTCAAAATTGGAACTGCTCAGGCATGATAAAAAATTTTCCAAAGCCCCCATGACTTCCAACGTACTTGGGTCGGGAGGGAGGACTACTGGCACAGTATAGCTTCCAGGTTGAGGTATGCTGGCACGTAACCTATAAAGTTGCTGTATTTCTGCTGTTACCCTAAACCGCTGTCCCAAACTGCGTTTTTCTCTTGCAGTAGCAAGTAGATAGACGACTTGCTGCATCCCGTCTAATACGCGTACCAAAATGTTGACGGGAACTTCTAAATTCTCCATCTCTTGCCCACTCATGCGAATTAAGGCTTTGGATTCTTCCAACATTCTTCCTGCGCTCAGACGTGTTTCACCTCTTGATTGTAGCTGTAGGGATACCAGTTCTCAAACAGCTACACGAAGCATGAGCGCGGAAATAAAAACATAGCTTTGGGTGTCGCACCCTCTCCTCTGGAGGTAAAAAGACCTTATCAATGCGTTAGCGCAGCTTGCCAACGAAGGAGGCATAGAGCAGTTTCCTCAAAGTTGATGAAAATCTCTCAAGATTAACGAAGAACACAAACTCAATGCTATAATACAAATGTCAACTAAAAACTGAGTTTTAGAAACTGACTTTCCAAAATAACACTTAGTGTTATTTTAATGTAGAAAGCAAAAAAGCCCAAGAGCTATTTGCAGTAGCTCTCAGGTTAATGATTTTGTATAATTTTTTTGATTGTAGTGAAGTTATTTATTTCAACTTCCCTGCAATCAAAAGCACTAGCAGAGTTATTGTTGTAATCTGCGAAAGTGCAATTGTGATCTGCGAAAGTGTAACAAGAATCAAGCACAGGGTTTGATTCATTTATTGTTCCTCCTTCAATTCTGACGGCAGAGACGCTGTTTTGATAACGTCTCTGCTTAATACTGTAGCATGACTATGTTCAAAAGTCAGCTAACTCGTTATTAATTAGCAACGCAAATATCAAATATACTGAGCATTTGTAAACTATTTAATAGGAATAGTTTATAGGAATTAGCGCTCGCACTCTACGTATACGTTTAACTTCAAAGTATTGAGTTCCAGATCATTTTTAGGATTTCCCTTAATACACCCATTAGTTCTTAAATAGGTTTCTCTAAAGAAAACGCAAATACACTACAGCACATTGCAACAATCGTGAGGTACAGATTGTTGCAAGAGCATAAGTCCTGCGGACAGGTTGCGCCAACGCGTAACGTGCCGACGAAGGAGGCGAACAACCGTTCGCCCCTACCGATGTACTTCATTTACCTGAAAAATGCTGTACGTTTAGTAATGATATTGTTAGGGATTTTTAAGAAATGAATTATCCATCTTGTGGGATGGGCATCCTTGCCCGTCATTCAACCTGAACGGACAACATACCCGTCCCACTGGAAATTTTTGGATACTTTTTTATTTGGAAGTACCTTATTAGGTATGATGAGGTTATCTAGAAGGAACTGGAGTTTTCGGTCAATCGGAGCGGCGGGATTTGAACCCACGACCTCCACTACCCCAAAGTGGCGCGCTACCAAGCTGCGCTACGCCCCGTAGTCAACCTCTCCATAATAGCAACAAGAACTAGAATAATCAAGAGGTTTGTTCAAAAAACCTTGAGCATCCCAGTTGCTTGCAGCAAACCTGGAACAGCAGAAGCTTCCCATTTCCCTTCTACACAACGTCCCGTATTCAGGATAAAGCGCAAGCTGTAACTCTGGGGATAGCCTTCCACTTCCATCCACAATAGATCGCTCTCGGCTTCACAGGCAATCTTTTCCTCATCCATCAGTTCATTTGCAATTTGCCGCATACTGTCTGCTAGCTGTGCCAGTAACCGACAAAAATCATTTAACTCGGCTTCAGTCAATTCAATTGCCCAGTCGTCCGTACCCACTAGACCTTTAAACTCTGGCGCTGTTGGGTTCCAGCCAATACGCCAACCATGCCCACTTTTTAAAACGCGTTCCATCTTTGCTTAATGCTAATTGCTAATGGCTAATAGTACGACGACAATTAGCGATTAGCGATTAGCCATTAGTAAAATTACTTGAGTAGCTGGGCATCACCTGGTTGAGGTGACCGGGAACGGGTTGGGGGAGATTCTCCTGATGGTGGTGAGGTATTGGGGCGAGCAGTTGGTGTACTTTGGGTATCCCCGAACACGTTCACCAATGCTTGTACCAAGGCGTCTCGCTGGCGACGGCTAAGACGTGCGATCGCAGCCTTATCCGCATCTAGGGGATTTTGCCGCAGGGTGTCATTCCCCGGATATGTCCCTTCATAGAGTACTTCATTAGCATCAAGATAATCTGCCAAAGTCAGCTTCCAATCCAAGCGAAAATTTGGCGCACGTCCTTTCACATAAAGGTGATATCGAATTAAGCGGCTGACCAAAGTGTTATTTTCGGCTCTTTTGCCAGTCTCTTTGCTTAGGTACTGGTTTTCCCGTGGCAAGTCTGGCACTTGCTTGTAAACGAGCTGCCATGCATCAGTGGCGCTGACCCTTTGAGCAGATACGGGTTGGAAACCTACGCTTAAACTCAAAACAATAGCACTAAATTGCGCGATCGCCCCAACCCAATGACTTCTCCCAACTCGCATCATGTTAGACTTCGCCGATAATTTCTGGTTGAGTCAGTTCATCGGACATCTCAATAATTGCCCGAAGCACTGGTTTCATCATGGCATCATCCGCACTGTCAAAGTCTTCATACCGCCGACGCTTAGCGCGATTTGCCACTTGAACCGTAATGCGATAGCGATTTGAAGCTGCACTAATGAGCTCCTCAGCACGATGCATGATCTGAGATTGAGTTGTCTCGAACTTGGAACGCTTTAGCATAATTCCTGGTTTTTTGGAAGTCATTATCTAAGTTTAGCAGCCGCGATCGGCAGTTATCAGTGAACAATCCCTTAATTATGGCTCTTCATTGGTCACTTTTGACCAAATTTACTTCGCAACACCTCCGTTGATAGAGGCTGAGACATTTTTGTCACTCTATAAATAGTCTGTAATATTACTCTAAAAATTAAGTAAAAGTCATCTCATGCCTAACCTTGTTGAAACTGCTTCTCAAGCCGGAAATTTCAGCAAACTTGTCAAGGCTGTGGAAGCAGCTGGACTGGTAGACACGCTGAACAGTCCCGGTCCCTTTACAGTTTTTGCACCTACTGATGAGGCATTTGCCAAGTTACCACAAGGAACTTTAGATGAGTTACTCAAAGATACCCATAAGCTCAAGAGGATTCTGGCATATCATGTCGCCTCTGGTGATGTTAGGTCTGACGACTTGATTCAAATTGACCATGCAGAAACATTAGAAGGGTCAGTTGTCGGAATCAACGCTACTCAGGGCAAGGTGAAAGTGAATGACGCCAATGTCCTCCAAACCGATATTCTTACCGACAATGGGGTGATTCACGCTATTGATGCAGTGTTAATTCCTACATTTGTTACTAGCGAAGCTTAAGTGATACTCCTCCCTAGCCCTCTGCTTATAGAAGCTTAAGTGATACTCCTCCCTAGCCCAGACCTTGTAAAGGAGAGGGAAATAGAACAGCGATCTTCCCCCCTTTATAAGGGGGGATTAAGGGGGGTAAATCCAACTTGTGTGTATACAGTTACCAAGAAGAGGGAATGAAATCTACAATATTCCCCCCTTAAGCAACGCCAAGAATGCAGCCGGAACGAGCAGGAAGAGTTAAAATAATTTCCTTAGTTTCGCCTTCTACATTCCACTCAAACTCAGCGGTGCCAAACAGCAGCTTGTTAGGTTGGGAACTCAAACTCTTAGCATCTACATTGCCTTTTGTGGGCGCAGTACCGGCATTCACCGCAACAATCAATTCTTCTGTTTCCAAAATCCGCGCAAAGACATAGAGTTCTCCTTGAGAGAACAAAACTTTGTATTCCCCTGTACGCAAACAAGGATAATTATGGCGTAGGGCAATGAGTTGGCGGTGTGTCTCAAAAATTTCTCTGTCCCAATTGGTTTCTAGAGGAAAGCCACGGCGAGAGTCTGGATCTATCGCCCCTGGTAAACCCACTTCATCGCCATAGTAGATACTTGGCGCACCAGGAAAGGTCAGTAACAGTAAAGTTGCTAATTCAACGCTTGGTTTATCACCTCCTGCGATGGTTAGCAATCTTGCTGTATCGTGACTCGCTAGCAAATTCAATTGCGCCAATGCGATTTCCCAAGGGTAAAGTTGCAGGAGATGCTGCATTTTTTCAGCGTACTCTTTGGCAAACAGTGGTGGATGGGGGTCGTAAGAACGTCCTTGTACTTGTTTCAACACTACGCGATCGCCAGCAGTAAAAGCAATTGTTGGCCCTGCAAACAAATAATTCATCACCCCGTCAAACTGGGTACCATCCAACCACTCACGGGCATCATGCCACACTTCACCCACAATATAAGCATCGGGATTAATTGCCTTAACGCGATCGCGAAATTCTTGCCAGAATCCAGGAGTTTTAATCTCAAATGGGACATCCAGACGCCAACCATCAATACCGAATTTAATCCAATATTCGGCAATTTCCATAATGTATTCCCGCACTTCCGGGTTATCATGGTTGAAAACTGGTAGTGCTCGATTGTTAGCCCAACCTTCATAGTTAGCAGGATATTCACCGTTATAAGGAGAAACGGGCCAATCGTGGATTTTGAACCAATTCACCCAAGGGGAATGAGGTCCATTTTCTAAAATATCGTGGAAAAAGAAAAAGCCTCGACTTGCGTGATTAAACACCCCATCCAAAACAACTTTAATATTACGCTCGTGGGCTGCATCTAGCAATTCCTTGAAAGCAGGGTTCCCCCCTAACATTGGGTCAACTTGATAATAATCGTGAGTATGGTAGCGGTGATTGCTTGCTGATTGAAAGATAGGGGTAAAGTAAATAGCATTAATTCCCAGATCCTGTAAATAATCTAACTGTTCCATCACACCCCATAAATCTCCACCCTTGTAACCTTGAAGTGTTGGCATAGCTTCCCATTCCTCCCAAGTGGCATTGCGTAACAGTCGCTTGCGGGGCTGTTTGCTTTTTGCAAAGCGATCTGGGAAAATTTGGTAAAAAACAGCGTGTTTAACCCAATCTGGTGTTTGAATCTGCATAATGACTCTGTATACTTCAACGCAATCCTTGCAGATCCCCGGTACTTGTGACTCACACTTGTGATAGAAAATTCTAATGGATAGTGGTTGGTAGTTAGTAGGTAGTGGTTAGTGGTAGCGTTCCTCGACTGGAGTCCCTGTTCCCCGTTCCCTTTTAAAATGGCTGATAACGCAATGAAAAGTAAAGCCCTTTCTCTTGCAGCGAGTCACCTTGGTTATCAACATCCATTAAAGGGATGCCATAATCCAAACGTAAGTTTAAACTCCGAGATGGTTGCCAAACTAACCCTAAACCCAGACCCGCGATTGTCTTTGGATCGGGATTAGCCCCCCGATTGTTCCAAACTGTACCAATATCGAAAAAAGGTGTTAACTGCAATGCATTGTAGCTAGATATTGGAGGAAAGCGAACTTCTAATGAACCTACTACGCCATTATCAGCAACAAGTTCATTCTGACGATATCCGCGCACTGTATCTAACCCCCCAATACTAAGTTTTTCCAAAGAGAGTAAAGAGTCTCCAGTCAATTGGGCGTTTAGTCGTGCTAGCAGTAAAGTTCTCGGTGATAGCCGGTGTACCCACTGAAATTGCCCCAGCCAGGAAAAAAATTGCCCATCAGTACCCGTATCGTTAATGGTGGCATCAAAAGCACCTATCCCCAGACTAAACTGAGAGCGTGCCGCTAAGACTGTATTGGCATTACGACTCACCCAATCTTGAGAAAATCGAATAACCGTAACTTTTGATTCGCCATTTTCCGGACCTTCTGAAAAGGAATAGGGAATATCATCAAGTATGAAGGTTTGATTTCGCCGCAAATCTAAGGATAAACCAAGCGCAAATTCACTTGCTGGAGACCGATATAAAGGTTGACGAAAATTTACGGAATAGGTTTGAGTTTCGCTTCTAATGTCTAAATCTTGGAAAGCGTCTTCAATAATCCGGCTGTCAGTGTTACTATATCGAAATCCAATAGTACCGTTTAAAGAATTTACAGGGATAGTGTAGTTAATATCGTACAGATTCAGACCTTCTGTTCTGCCATATTCGGCGTTGAAGCGATCGCCAAAACCGAGTACGTTATCATGGGCAATAAATACGCCTCCTTGTACAGAGCCAATACTGGGAGACTGAGTATTATCTATAAAGACTCCAGCGTGAAAGGCTGGCGCTTCTTGGACTCTCACCTGTAATATATTTTGACCGGGGGTGCTACCTGCGGTTAACTCGGCATTCACCCGACTAATAAGAGGATCGAGTTGTAGAAGTTGTAGCCCTTCTTCCAAACGCTTCTGGTTTAAAGGTTTTGAGGTGGCTCTTCGTAAACGCGATCGTACATATCCTGCTCGTAACCTATTCAATCCACTCAATTCGATGTTCTCTAATTCACCTTCAACAACTTGGATTTTCACAAATCCACTGCTGATATCTTGATTGTTTGGCAAAAATGCACCACTCGTAATATAATCATTGTCTATATACAATTGAGTAATAGCAGAACGCAATTGGAGCAATTCCTCAAAAGTTGCTTCTCCCTTCTTTTCCAAAGGTTCGATTAACTTCTTAATTTCGTCTTGTAAAACAGTACTTCCTATCACCTCAATCTTCTTAATAGGAATACGAATGCCCTGTGGAAAAGTAACATCCGGCGATTCTTGGGTAGGAGGAGTTTCAAGATTAGATTCTGGTGCTTGTGTAGGGGGTTCTTGAGGAAAGGGTCTTGGTGATTCGTTTGGTTGAGGAGTTATACGCTCAATTGTTTCAGGGGTTTCTGGTGGTATTGTGACTCCTGGTGGTACAGATTGAGCAAATACAGTGGAAGATAGGCAAACAAAGGTAGAAAGAAATATAGAAACGGACGTTACCAACCTTATATCTTTGCAACAGCCAGCCATTACAATATGCTGTCTTCGTCTTGACCTCAGATGCATGACAATATTATCCAACTGTAGACTCTCCTGTATCACTACCAACACTCTACAAGGAAAGGGACTGGATAGTACATTCGCTATTTCTGCTTAGTTAAGCGCAATTTTGAGAAGCATCGATTGCTGAAAACTGCACCTTAATACGGTTTGGATAAGACCAGAACCCGGATCGGAAACACAAGGTAGAGAGGCGCTGTTTGAAGCGTCTCTACACTCTTAATTTTTTACACATCAACCTGAACTGAACCCTATTGCCTACGGGCTAAGTTTTATGGTTCTTCAGTACTTGTTATTTTAGCATAATAAGTACTGAAGACCCAGTTTTATTAAAGATGGATGATATAAGCTATCAATATCATCATCAATAGAACTGTTAATTTCAAAAGAATTTCCATAATCACCACTTGAACTAGAAAAGTTTTTAGTTGTTAATAGTTGGTCATTGATTCCTTGCATTCCTGAAGATAACCATGCTGCCGATCTAGCAAAATCTGTATTGATACAATTAGATTGTCCTACCTCATATCTTGCACCATTACCTTATTGCAAAAATCAAACCCCAAAAAGCCGATCCCGATCGTAGGTAGGGCTATGCCGCACACTCCCTTATTGAGAAGGTGCAAGATGTCAGCTACCAAATCACAGCATTCTAGTATTGGTTATCTCCTAGCTTAAACTCTATTTGAGCCCCATCAAAATTCTATAAGATTTGTTGGTATATTTGAGATGTAAAGCGATTGGCGAACCCTGTACTTGGTGCTAACAGAAAAGCGATGGATGCAACAACAAGAACAGCTAAAAATTTGCTTTTTATCTTCATAATGACCTTTGTTGAAGTAAAGATTTTATTGCTTAATCTTTAGAAAAGCCAAATATTCAAGAATCTCTAAGATTCTAGTTTTCTTTGGTTTTCAGTCTAATGTTCGTTTGATTATTATCGTAGAGGAAGCTTTTGGCCGTTGCATTTACGGTTTCTGCTAATTAAAGTGCAACTATGGGAAGAAAAGATGGCTGAAAACTGCACTTATATGAATTTATAACTGTAATTACATATAACGATTTTAGATTTTTTAGGTAGGGCAATGTCGCACACCCCCTTATTGAGAAGGTGCAAAATCTCAGCTAAACGATTTTAGTAATTTTGACAAAAGACTAAGAACCGTTCTCATGAGTTAACTTTATTTGTGTCATCCTACTTAGTGTGCTTCCTTGCCCAGAAGTGCTAACCAAAATCAAGAATCCCTTGCTACTAACCACTAGAATTTAGCTTAATCCAAAAGAAGCCCTACATCTGACCGAAGGCAGTGTGGGATGAATTTTGGGCAATGACGAAAGCATCCCCGACCTATGTTAACCGTAGATTAACGCGTTCGGGGGGTGCTTGAGGAATTGCCAAGTTCTTTTGGTTGGGGTAGAGAGTCGATAAATTCTTCTATAACTTGAGTCATCGTTTTATCAACTTCTATAGCGTGACACCGTAATTTGTTTAATCTACGTTCGGAAAGCCGCAAGTTAAAATATTTTTTCTTCATGTCGTTATTTTGTCGTTACAGTGTGCTAGTATAAGTATAGCGAAGGAGGTGATTAGAGTGTTGAAAGCAATTAAAGTAAGACTGTACCCGACAACCGAAGTTGAAGTTGCACTAGCAAAATCTTTTGGTTGCGCTAGATGGTATTGGAACCATGCTTTAAATGCTTGTATTCAGCACTACGAACAAACTGGTAAATTATTATCAATGAAGATTTATAAGGGGATGCTGCCTCAGTTAAAGATTGAGTATCCTTGGTTAAAGACTGATTGCTACTCTTCTGTATTGCAATGTGTTGCCATCAATTTAAATAAGGCATACACAAACTTTTTTGAAGGTAGAGCTAAGTTCCCCAAGTTCAAGTCTAAGCATCACAGACAATCAATTCAGTATCCTCAAAACGTCACCATCATTGAGGACTGCTTAAATATCCCTAAGATTGGCGTAGTTAAAGCAGTTTTTCATAGAGAAATTAAAGGCGTTATCAAGACTGTTACAATCAGCAAAACACCTACAGACAAATACTTTGCGTCTATTCTGTGTGAGACAGAAGCTGCTGAAGGTACTCATTCAGGTCAGCATTCCGATCTTGGCGCTTCGCGTCGAGGAGGAAATGCTGACCCGAAGGGTAATAAAATTCTTGGGATTGACTTGGGGATTAAAGATTTTGCGATTGTCCACGATGGATCGGAAGTTACAAAATATTCAAATCCCAAGCATATTCAAAAGCACGAAAAAAATCTAGCTAGAAAACAACAAAAACTAGCCCGGAAGAAAAAAGGTAGTAAATCTCGTGCAAAAGCTAAAAAACTGGTAGCAAAGGTGTACGAACGTGTATCAAATTCCCGCCAAGATTTTTTACATAAGGTCAGTAAAAAATTGGCTGACGAAAGCAAAGTCATAACAGTTGAAAACCTTAACGTTAAGGGGATGGTACAGAACCGTAAGTTATCTAAATCTATTTCGGATGCTGGATGGGGAATGTTCGTTAATTTCTTAGATTATAAGCTACAGCGTCAAGACGGAAAGCTAATAGAAATTGACAGATTCTTCCCCAGTTCTAAGATGTGTTCAAGTTGCGGTCATCTTAAGTATGAGTTGCCACTAGATGTCAGGGAATGGGATTGCCCATCTTGTAAGACTCATCACGATCGAGATGGGAATGCAGCGTTAAACATCCGGAACGAAGGTATCCGAATACTGAACTCTCAGACTAGTTCTGAAGTCACTGGCGGAGGGAACCCCGTTACTGCTAGGTTAAAGCTGAATAAGACCCGCAAATTGCAAGATTTGAAGGCATCGGCTCATGAAACTAGAAGCCAACACTTACCGCGCAAGCGGAAGTGTGGGTAATTCACAATTTAAGCTCCCTACTTATGGTAACGATCCTTATAAATAATTGACCTGTGACGAATTGATTACCCAATTTCCGAACAACAAACCTAAGGGGTGCAGATTCCAGCTTAATTGACGATTCATTCAACTGAATAAAAGGGAATTGGTGAGGGTCAGGGATAAATTCTAGGTTTTCTGGGTCATCAATTGTTAACTCACCAGTGACAAATATTAGCGTTCTAGGAAGATCAAAACGGGTTAAGGATTCTTTTAAGTTTTCGTCATCCAAGGTTAATGACTCAACATTAGTAATGGCATTCTGACCCACATTAGCAGTAATCCGCTCGGTGACGATCTGACAATCTGGTTCGGTACCTGCTTTGTAAAGTTTGAGATCCCTAGACATGACCAGGAACCCCTGACCCTTTGGCTGGACTAGCAAAAAATCCTCCACAACTTTTCTCAACTCCCTTGGATGAAACCCTTGAATATGGGTAATTATGAGATGCTTTGACCCATGCTGATTATAAAACTGCTCAACTCCAGTGGTATGACCAATCAACCTATTCAAGTGTGTCATCATGCCACCACTAGAGTTGACGCTGATGCTAAACATCAGAATCAACAACAGTATTAACACCACAGCAGACTCAGCTGGGCTGCTAGTTTTGAGTCTAAATTTTCGGTTTCCAGGCCATCCGATTCTCACTTTTAAGGGCCAGAATAACTGACAGCCAGAAACGGTGAAAACGTCAGCGAAGTAGCCGAAGAAATAGCCGATATTCAAGGCATGAATGAAATCTACAGGCACATGAGTTAGTGCAACTACTGAATATGACACTATAGCCAATATACCGGAAGCAAGCAAGCTGTGAGTGGCACCCCTGTGAGGAAGCGTCTGCCTGAGGAAATGTGAAACCGGGAACAATATGCGACCTGCATAACTGGTGCTAATGTCTATGTCTGGAAGAAGCGAGGCAGCTGCACCAATCACAATTAATCTTGCATCAGCAGTGTCAAGAAAAAGACTTGTTGCTGTGGCGCTAATGAGTAAATGAGTAATTCCCATCATATACGATGCTTGTCTTCCTTGGGCAAAACCCTCAATGTATACAAAATCCCTATAAACAATCCTTTACCCGCACCAGTCACGATGTATATGCCAGGGTTATGTGTGAGCTATTCTGCTTACATATTGCACAGATACTCTCCATCCCACAACAATCTGATTGATTTAGACTATGCAAATTAGAAGCGCAACAGCTTACTCAGTGCGAGAAATTTCATGATTCTATATTCACCTTGCTTTACACTATAATCTCTACCATCTGGGGAAAGAGCAACTCTTAATGATGGTTTATGAGAAAACACTGTGCTTCTTCATTGAAAAGCTAAGTTAAATATTTGACAATTGATTTTGACTATAAATTAAGCATGATAGCCACAGAACTCCTATATACTTAGCACCTATACTACCATACTCTTGCTAAGTACGATCTCTCATATCTTGCACCATCACCTTATTGCAAAAATCAAAGCCCAAAAAGCCGATCCCGATCGTAGGTAGGGCTATGCCGCACACCTCCTCCCACAAAGAAGGTGCAAGATGTCAGTTTCCCTAATTATTTATATAAAGCTGAACAAGCCGGGAAAAGAAAGTTTTGTGCTAGCACTCTGCATAATTTGGAAACATCAACAGCACTTTTGGGCTTTCCATCTTGCATAAAAGTTCCCGGTCGATAGTATGCGATCGCCTATACCAGTTCTTTGAGAAATCTAAATTTTGGCTCCAATATATTGGCGTGTCGAGAGTGAAGACTAAAGAGAAATCAAGGAAGTAGTTAACTTAAGACTGAGAAATATTATTAAAATTTTTGAATTTATCCCGAAGGCAATAAATAACCATGTTTATACGTAATATAGCAATCCTAGAAGCATTTGTATAATTCTCTTTTCTTGATGCTCTTGGCGTCTTGGCAGATGATAATTTTTACCTATCAAATAGGGTTGTTATACACTGTTTTAATTTCTTTTGATAAGAATAAAAATTACACTGGGTTGCTATGAAGGATTTTTTGCCAATTCAATTGAGATTTCAAGCTCATATCTTGTTAATCTTAATAACGCTAACATTGCTACCGCTTTTTCTTGGAGCTTTTACACAGGTAAACGCTCAATCGGTTACAGAAGAAGTTGAAGTTCTATCGATTCCACCACAAGAAGCATATTTCATAGAAGATCGGACGCAAGAACCTTTTAATAGCAATGAGCCTACTTCATATCCGGATGAAAAATTGGATGATAACAATATACCACCAATGTATACGCCCAATGAGGTAGAAGAAAATACGGATACTCCTCCCACAAATGCCGATGAATTCAATTGAGCAAATTTGACAAGAAAGTATGTTTAATCAGGAGGGGAAACAAATATAGCAGATAAGTTATCTCTATCTCTTAGCAATAGTTGCTCTGCCATATTCGCTAGTTCATCCACTGCCAAGTCGGCTACTTTATAACTCTCTTTTGTACCGATTGCATTTTCCCTGCAGTAGGTGGTGTGTTAGATTGAAGGAATAAAGTAGGTTGAAATTTCCAGAAGAATTATTTTATAAAGTCTTAAAATAACATGATAATATTTAATTTTCTGGATTGTCAAACCTAAATAGCAAGATTTTAAATTCTCAAAAAGAAAATTCACTATTGTAAAAATTGCCAAACAAGAATTCAAATATGCACTTTTACGCATTCTCTAACAAGCTGTGTCATGGTATTTAATTAGAGCATAAGACTTAAAAAAATATAAAGATTTGTGATGTAGAATGTTACCACATCAGTTATTAGAAAGGGGACGCGATCGCTATTACTGGTTAAGACAAACAATTGGCATTGTAATGGGCATAGGAGCGATCGCAAAGTTGACCGTTGGAATTACAGCTCTCATCAGCCCAGCTTGTGCTCAAAGTAACATAGTACCGGACAATACACTAGGTTCAGAGGCATCCAGAGTCATAGTCAACTTTAATGGTACTTCTAATGAGGTAATTGCAGGTGGAGCGCAACGGGGACAAAATTTATTTCACAGTTTTCAAGAATTTAACATTGGCGAAAATCGAGGCGCTTACTTCTTTGTTTTCGATCCTAGCATCCAGAATATTTTGGCGCGGGTGACGGGAAGTAATCGCTCGGATATTTTAGGTATGTTGGGAACTCGTCAAGTCATTGGCAGTAATCTTGTGGGTTCCAATGCCAACCTATTTTTGATAAATCCCAATGGTATTGTTTTTGGAGAAAACGCTAGTCTAGATGTCGGTGCTTCGTTTATAGCGACAACTGCCAATGGGGTTCAATTTGGAAATCAAGGAAATTTTAGTGCGATAAACCCTCAGACGCCTGGGGTGTTAACGGTAAACCCTTCGGCTTTATTTTTTCACCAGATTAATCAGAATGGGACAATAGAAAATCGAGGATTATTGAGAGTTCGCGATGGCGAGAGTTTATTGCTTGCAGGCGGCAATGTTCGCTTAGATGGAGGTATTTTAGCGGCGTTGGGTGGGCGAATAGAGTTAGGCGGATTAGCAGATACAGGTAGTATAGGCTTAGATTTTGCAAGCCAAGGATTAAAATTACAATTTCCAGAAGTAGTGCAAAAAGCAAATGTTTCTCTGGTTAATAATTCGCTCGTTAATGTTTCGGCTGGTGGCGGTGGAGATGTAGCAATCAACGCTCAAAATTTAGATATTTTGGCGGGGAGCGACATTTTTACAGGAATTGATGGAAGTTTCGGCTCAGCAAATAATCAGGCGGGAGATATTACTATAAATGTTTCAGGCACTGTTAGGCTTGAATCTGATAGTTCTATTCGCAGCGATGTTAGTCCAGGTGAAACAGGTAATGGCGGCAATATAAACATCACATCTGCCTCGTTGTTCGTACTGGGCGATTCAAGTTTGATAAGCAGAACCTCTGGAGTTGGAAATGCTGGTAACATCAACATAAATGCTCGCGATCGCGTTGTATTTAGTGGTGATAACACGACTGTTGATAGTGGTGTCAGGTCAACTGGTAGGGGTGAGGGAGGTGATATCCTCATTTCCACTAATACCTTGGAAATGTCGGATGGCGCTCAATTAATAACTCCTGCACTTGGTGTTGGAAATGCTGGAAATATTGTAATTGAGGCACGCGATCGCATTTCTCTTACGGGTAATAGCGCAACCAACTTCAGCAATACAGCTATTTTTAGCAGTGTAGGGGGAAATGATAACCGACAAGCAGAGGGTCAAGGAGGTGATATTCGTATCTCTACCAATATCCTGGAACTCTCTAATGGTGCTCAAATGGCTTCTAGCACGTTTGGTATCGGCAATGCGGGCAATATCGTAATAGAGGGAGGCGATCGCGTAACATTTAAGGGCGATGATACTGGTGTTTTCAGCCGTGTGGAACAAACTGGCAAAGGAAAGGGAGGCGATATCCGCATCTCTACTAAAATTTTAGAATTATCTGATGATGCAACTCTCAATGCTAGTACCCTTAATTTTGGAGATGCAGGCAATATTTTGCTGGAAGCGCAAGATAGAGCTTCTTTTGATAATGCAAATGTTTTCAACAGTGTATGGGAACCAGCTGCTGGGAAGGGTGGAAATATTAATATCAAAACGGGGAACCTCTCTGTTACTAATAGAGCAGCACTCTCTACCACTACATATGGCAACGGCGATGCAGGAAATATCACGATTGAAGCTAGAGATAACGTTTCTTTAAGTAAGGGGGGGCGTTTGCTTAGTCAAGTAGAGGAAACAGGCATTGGTACGGGTGGAAATATTAGCATTTATACAAACTCCCTATTGTTAAATGTGGGGCAGCTAAATGCAGACACTCAGGGAAAAGGTAATGCAGGGAATATCATTATTAATGCACAGAATACTCTATCAGTAGATTCAGCAATTATTTCTAGCACTGTAGAAGAAACTGGTGATGGTAAAGGGGGAGACATCAGCATCTTCACTAGCTCTTTTAATCTTAAAGATGCAATTTTAACTACTGGTACCCTAGGAAAGGGTAGTGCAGGTAATGTTAGAATTAATGCGCTTAACTCTGTTTTTGTAGATACGGCAAATATTTTTAGCAGCGTGGAAACAGGAGCCACTGGACAGGGGGGAGATATTAATCTCTCTACTGGTACGCTTTCTTTAACAAATGGAGGAAGGTTAACATCTGGAACTTATGGAACGGGTAAGGCTGGCAATGTGATTGTTGAAGCACGCGATCGTGTATTGCTAGATGGTAGCGACCCTGATGAAAAAAATTTCAACAGTGCCATCTTTACGAGTGTGGGGGAAAATGGCATCGGACAAGGGGGAGATATTCGCATTGCCACAAGTATATTTTCTCTAACAAATGGAGCGCAACTGGTTGCTGTTACCAAAGGCAAAGGTAATGCAGGTAATGTTCAAATTCGTGCTACTGATGCTGTGAATATCGCTGGTAGCACTAATACTACTGGTCGTCCCAGTGCAATTTTGGCTTCTACAGAGTCCGATAATTCAGGAGGAAATATTACTGTTGATACTTCTGCTTTCCGCATTGCAGACGGCGCAGTTTTAGATAGTCGCACGATTTTCTCTGGAAATGGGGGTAACATTACTTTCAATACGAACTCTTTGGAGGCTCTTAACGGTGGGCAATTGCAGGCAAGTACTGATGGTAGCGGACAGGCTGGTAAGATAATTGTTAATGCTGACGCTAGCATCACTATTTCTGGTAGCGACCCACTTTTTTCTGAACGTGCAGATCTGTTACCAGATATTGGCTTTCGTTACAATCCCAACAGCGGCTTTTACAATCGTTCTATTGGCTCAGGTATTGCAGGTAACATCGAAGTTAATTCAGATTCTTTTTCTCTATTTAATGGGGGAAAAATTGAAACTAGTACATTTAGAGAAGGACGAGCAGGTAACGTTGCCATTAATGCGAGAAATCGCGTTACAATTGATGGTACAAGCGAAGACGAACGATTTCCTAGCGGTATTTTTAGCGAGATTTTCAATTCTCAAGTAGTGGGTAAAGGTAGCAACATTGCAATTCAAACTGGCTCACTTGCACTAACTAATGGCGCTCAACTAAGAGCTTCTACCTGGGGTCTAGGAAATGCAGGTAATATAACTATCGATGCCAAAAATGGAGTATCTTTTGCTGGAACCAGTAAGAATGGTAACTTGTTGAGTGGTCTATTTAGTACTGTCGAATTAACTGGGGAAGGTGACGGTGGTAATATTAGCATCCAAGCAGGTTCGGTATCAGTAACTAATGGGGCTCAACTTCAAACAGGTACTAGAAACAGAGGTAATGCTGGAAATATTTTGATTAATGGTCGTGATTTTGTTTTGTTTGATGGAATAAACCCAACAGGACAAATTCCTACTTCTGCCTTTACTAGTGTAGAGCGAACAGCAGTAGGTAAAGGTGGGAATATTGAGATAAATACAAGCCGTCTTTCCGTTGATAATGGGGCACAGGTGATTACAAGTAATAACGGTGGAAAAGGTAACGGTGGAAATATTCATATTGATGCAGCATTCCTATCTCTTACAGGGAATTCTCAACTTAGAGCTAGTACTCAAGGGGAAGGAGATGCGGGCAATATTTTTATCAATACTCGCGATCGCATATCATTGGATAAAGGAGCAATTATCTCAAATATTGTTGGCAATGTTTCTAATCCTGGACGTTTTGGTAACGGCAAAGGTGGAATAATTCGCATTGATACTGGTTCGCTATCGGTCGCTAATGGCGGTCAACTTCAAGCTAGTACTTTTGGAACAGGCGATGCTGGCGATATTATTATCAACGCTCGTGAAAACATATCCTTTGACGGCTTCCGAAGCTTTGAAGATAGTAGATTGAACAGTGCGGCTTTCAGTATTGTTGCGAATAATAGTACTGGCAATGGAGGTAATATTCGTGTTAATACAGAATCATTAGCTGTTACTAATGGAGCATTACTTAGCACTACTACCTTTGGACAAGGTAGAGCTGGAAATATTAATATTACTGCTCGAAATCGCATATTTTTGAATGGGAAGAATGATATAAGTGAGTTTTCGAGTGGACTGTATAGTGCAACTTTAAGGAATGCAAACGGACAAGGTGGTTCAATTAGCGTTAACGCTGATGCTTTTCAAATTACTAACGGTGCGGTAGTTAATGCTCAAACCGCCTCTGCTTTTCAAGGCGGTGATGTAACAATTAATTCTAATAGCTTTGAAGCCACCCAAGGCGGACAAATTATTACAACAGCAACTAATCAAGGGCAAGCTGGTAGTATTCGCCTGAATAGCGATCGCGTAATTCTCTCTGGTATTGATCCAACTTATCAACCATCACAGCAAGATAAAACATTTGAGAATCAAGGCGCAGCTAGCGGACTATTTGCCAACACAACCTCAACAGCTTCCGCTCGCGGTGGCAATATTCAAATAAATGCTAGGCAATTAAATGTGAGCGATCGCGCCCAAATCTCTGTTAACAGTCAAGGCAGTGGTGTTGCTGGTGAGATTAATGTTAATGCCAGTAGAGTTGAACTGAGAGACAACGCCAAAATCATCGCTGAAACAACATCCCAAGATGGTGGTAACATTTTCATTGATAATGCAAATTTACTGCTACTACGTCGTGGAAGCCTTGTGTCTGCAACCGCCGGAGAACAGGGCAATGGTGGTAACGTAAATATCAACTCAAAATTTATCATTGCCATTCCCAACGAAGACAGTGATATCAGAGCCAATGCCTTTGAAGGCAATGGTGGGAGAGTTCAAATTAACACTCAAGGAATATTTGGCACGGAATTTCGTTCCCAGGAAACAAAAGAAAGCGATATTACTGCTAGTTCGAGATTTGGTGTTTCTGGCATTATCAATATTAACGCCCCCGACAATAGTTCTATTCAAAACAACCTCGGCAAACTTCCCCAAGACGCCATCGACAGCAATACTCTTATCGCCAATAGTTGCATAGCCCGCAGAAATCAACAACAAAACGGTTCCTTCTTCATCACAGGTTCTGGTGGTTTACCAACACGCCCCGGTGATGCTTCACTTCCTTCCTATTCCACTGGAGATGTGCAACCAGTGTCTAGTGAAGTAGAGTCAACAAAATTACCTACACCAGAACGACCTTGGCAAATTGGCGACCCAATTATCGAACCATCTGGAGTATACCAACTGCCAAATGGGAAGCTTGTGCTTAGTAAAGAATGTTAATTTCTACAAAATTGATAAACAAGATTTAGACGCACTAGGTTGGACGTATGTTGACCAACAGATCGTGCGAACAGCAAGTGGGGATGTAAGATTTACAATCTATATTGATAAAGTTAAATTAGAAACTTACTGAAAGTTTTTTGGATAAAGCTGTTATATTTCATCTGGATTTATCCCCAATTGACGCAAACGCTCTGCTAACTGTTCTACTTTTCTTTTCGCTTCAGTTGCCTCTTGTTGAGCTTGTTGTGCCTCTTGTTTGGCAGCAATTGCTTCTTCGGAGGGTACAGGTATTAATTCACCGGTCTTATTCAACCATCGTAACCACAATCGTGGAATTCCACGAAATGACCCTTCCCACAATCCCAAACTTAAACCTATTTCTGGCATAAGCAAGCGTCCATCCGTCAAACTTATGGATCGATACTCACCATCTACTAAGCGAAATCCTTGAAGTTCATTCGTGTAACGACTAAAGATAACATAGTAAGGAACGTGCAAAATCCACTCATACACGAACCACTTGGTAGGAGGTTTATCGGGTTCGCTTTCAGTTTCTCCCAAATCTTCGTCTTCTGTACCAGAAGATAACAACTCAACCACAACAATCGGATTGACTTTTTCTAGCTAAGTTGAGCGCACTTCTGATAATACTAACGATATAAGAAATATTTAACTTGACACGATATTGTAGATGGAAAATATGAGCCAAATCAAGTCTAGTCGTGTTGTCCGTAGGGGAAGAATATTTCCCGAAATCCAGTGGACTCCTGAACAAGAAGCCGATTGGGAAGCTGATGGAGAAAAACTCTACCAGCGCTGCAAGCCGATTTTTGATAAGGTTAAATCGGAATTAATTGAAACTCACTACAACTGGTATGTTACCGTCGAACCAGAGAGTGGAGAATATTTTGTAGATAAAGATTTGTCAGCAGCTTGGCAGCAGTGTCGTGAAAAGCATCCTGGTAAGATACACCATACTTTCCGAATTAATGAGACTGGAGTTTGCGGTACAGTATGACGATTTCTGGGAAGTTTGGTGATGAGGAGGCGCTACTTTTTGAAATTGATTTGATAGCATCGGATGGATTAGAATTATCAGTTGATGCGATGTTGGATACGGGTTTTTCCGGCTGGTTGGCAATTGATAAACAAGATTTAGACGCACTAGGTTGGACGTATGTTGACCAACAAATCATGCGAACAGCAGGTGGGGATGTAAGATTTAAAATCTATATTGGTAAAGTTAAATTGGATGGTCAAGAATTGGATATTCCCGTTCATGTTGGTAAAGATTTAACTGAAATTTTACTAGGTCGTCAATGGCTCATAAATCGTAGGTTAGTTGTTGATATACCATCTGGTGAATTGACCTTGGGGGATGGTGCGAGTTGATTGTGCTCCTCTTTTTCTCTAGTTGACAAAAAGGCGACCCAATCATCGAAGCGACTGGTGTTTACCACCTGGATAACGGGCAACTCGTAATGAGTCGCGAATGTCACTAATTTGCCTTTTATACAAGCGATCGCTACATTGCTCTCATTTTAAGTAAAGCGATAAGTGAGCGATTACGGCTATACTGCCGAATCCCTATCAAATTGTTACTCCACTTCATCTAAATCTATGCCCAATTGGCGCAAGCGTTCTGCTAATTTTTCTGCTCTTCTTTTTGCTTCATCTGCTTCTTGTTTAGCTTGTTGTGCTTCTTGTTTAGCTTGTTGTGCTTCTTGTCTAGCAGCAGTTGCTTCTTCAGAAGGTTCAGGAATTAATTCACCATTCAAAGTCAACCATCGTAACCATAATCGTGGAATCCCTCGAAATGACCCCTCCCACAATCCCAAACTTAAACCTATCTCTGGCATCAGCAAGCGTCCATCTGTCAAATTCATCGATTGATACTCACTATCTACCAACCGAAATCCTTGAAGTTCATTCGTGTAACGACTAAAGATAACATAATAAGGAACTTGCAAAATCTTTTCATACACGAACCACTTAGTAGGCGGTTTATCAGCCTCACTTTCTCTTTCTCCCAAATCTTCGTCTTCCGTACCGGGAGATAACAACTCAACGACAACAGTGGGATTCACTTTTTCCTGCCAGGTTACATAGCTTAAACGTAAATCTTGCCCTTGATATAAACGTGAGATGCCCACAACACCAAACCAATCGGGACGTTTATACCATTGAGTATGCTGCACATCGTAGTAGAGATTCAGGTCAGCCGCGCTAAAAACTAGTTCTGGACTCCAGTGCAGTGGCATAAAAGTTAACATTAGTAGCAATGGCTGGAAGAAGTGAAATTCGTCTGGCAAACCCGGTTCCTCTGGATTGTCACTTGGTAGACCGTACATTGTCGGTAGTGTTTCGTCTACGGGAACTGGTCGTTGAGATTGAGAAATAAAGCGAGTTGGAGATGTCATAATGTAATCAGAGCGCTACTAGTCAAGAAAATCAAACAAGATGCTGCTCGTGATGTAGAGCAGATATGTTCATTATGACTAATGGTTTGCCTCACAACACTTTTTACTGCTTTACAAACCGATTTCAGCGAATCGCACTAGCCGTTATACTCCGCTTATCGCGCCTCCGGTAGTCCTTGTCAGATGAAAGGGCTCGGATGCTACCGGATTTGATATAACTCCCTAACGACACTCGCGGCTCAAAACTAATTGCCCTGAAGCCAACTTATACACGCCTTGCGGTTCCACAATTGGGTCACCTTTTTGCCACAAATGTGATGCACTATCTCTTGTGACACCACGCACATCGCCTGTGGAATAAGTTGAAATTGAAACATCCCCAGGGCGGTTGGGTAAACCACCAGAACCCGTAATTGTAAAGCTACCTTCGAGTTTGAAATTGCGGGCAATGCAACTATTGGCAATCAATGCATTTGTATCAATGGGGATTTGTGATAACTCGCTGAGATTGTTTTGGACAAAACTGGTATCGGGTGTGCTGATGATTCCAGAAGAAATACCACCACTGGCATTAATATCAACGCGATCGTTTCCATCCAGGGTGTCTGGATTCGTTCCCACAGGGGCAGGTTGATAGTTTTCACCAAAAAAGCATCCACTTGTGCTCCATTAGCAACAAAAAGAGATCCCGCAGTAATTTCAACATTACCTCCTGTACCCACTGCGTTCCCAACCACGTTGCTGAGTGCGCCGCTCAAGATTCGTCCATCTCGACTCGTACCATCAAATCGAACGATGTCGCGGGCTTTGACAATTACATTTCCAGCATTGCCTTGTCCCTCAGTGCTAGCTTCCAATCGTCCTCCGTTAGTTGCAAACAGAGAGCCTGTCGTAACTTCCACATTTCCGCCATCTCCCACAGCACCTTTTACCACCTCGGAAAAAAGCGTACTCGCACGCACTCCATCGGCGCTAGCACCATCTAATGAAACCGTATCGCGAGCATTAACAATGATATTGCCGATCGCTCAAAATCCCTCGAATCAACACATTACGGGTGACAGTGGAACCTTCCTCTCCCAAAGTTGTATCTGGTACAATCTGAGCAACAGCACTCATGTTGCTGACCAAGATTGTTCCTAAAATGGCAAAATAACCTGCTAAATTCTGCCACCAACTCTGAGTCAACCTATCCCTAGTTGTCACAAAATTATCTCCTCGATAACTAAGCGTAAATGGGCTTGTCTAATAATACCTGTATTCTCCATTCATTTACTTTGTGTTTCCTATTCTCTCTGCAGTTAATTAAATCCGTAATCTTTAAAAATCGGCTGATTTTTTGACATATTGCACCTTCTCAATGAGTGGTGGGCAGTGCCCACCCTACCGCTATACCAACTCTTTGTGAGGTTGCACCAAATTTCTTTTCTTTCTTTGTGCCCTTCGCGTCCTATGCGCTGGCACGCACGCTAAGCGCAAAGCGCACGCTCCGCGAACGCTATCGCGGTTCGTTATATAATTCGGCGCATCTTTATACAGAATTGGTATTAACGAGCATCATAAAAAAATTCTTGAAAAGATAATTCACTATTTCTGCCTGTAGATTTGCCAACTCCTGAATACTAGACAGCATAATTTTATTACAGATGTTGCAGTTTTCTGCAATTATTTATGCGTAATTTATTCTTGTTAAAGCTTTTGATACTCTATTAAGCTCGAGCTGTGTAGTTTGTAAAAAAAATTGACCTGATAGTTGTAAACACATAAAAAGCTGGTAATTTATATGTCATCTACTGCTGGAGTAAGCCTGTGCTAAGTTCCTATCGCAAGTCTACTCAAGGTCGATTCCTGGGAACGCTTTTTCTTCTCAGTCTCCTCTTTTGCTTGTCTTTTCCTCACGTTACCCAAAAAGTCACTGCCCAAACTCCCGACGCCAGCCAACTCGTGCAGCAAGGCATTGAGCGATACAAAGCCGGGGACTTTCGAGGCGCGATCGCACCCTGGCAAACAGCTCTAAATTTTTACAAGCAAAGCAACAACCAAAACAACGAAGCGATTGTCAGCGAAAATTTGGCAAGAGCTTATCAACAGTTAGGGGAGAGTGAAGAAGCACTCAGCTATTGGGAACGGGTTGCAAACTACCATCGCACCTCCAAAAACTGGCAACAATATGGGCGAATGCTGACCGAACAGGCACAAACTTATAGTAATTTGGGACAACCAGGGAAAGCGATCGCTTTATTATGTGGTGTACCTGACTCACAATCAAAATCTGACACAAAACCGCAAGAAGAATCAAATTGTTTGCAAGGAAGTGCTTTACAAATTGCCCGCCAGCAAAAAGATAAGCTTGGTGAAGTTGCTGCACTCGGAAGCTTGGGAGAAGCTTACCGTCTTAGGGGTAACTATGATGGCGCAATTAAGTATTTAGAGCATGCAGACAAAATTACCGAACCAGCTTATAAATCCAAAGTACTAAACAGTTTGGGTAATGCCTACTTGAATAAGGCACAACGGGAAAAAATTCGTGCTGATTCTGCACAACAATTGGGTATTTCCAAGGCTAACGAGTTTCAGAAAAATGCGATCGTTTTTTATCAAAAAGCATCGAACTCCTTTCAATCTAGCCTGCGCCTTGCCCACCAGCAAGATGATAAAGTCAGTCAAATGCAGGTACTGCTGAATTTAATCCAACTTGATTACCGTCTTCAAGATGGGAAAAATTCTACCTCCGCGTCCCTGAAATCAACACGGGAAAACTCCCTAACTGAGGCTCACTTACAAGAAGCTTTAGACTTGCTTGATAAATTACCTAATTCTCGAACTAAAATCTATGCCGCAATAGATTTAGCTAATTTACCTGAAAATTCAAAAGATTGGACATCGTCATTAATTCCATGCGCTTCAAAGCGAAGACTATCAGATTCACAAGCGAACTCACTGCTACTAAATGCTGTAAAAACTTCTCAAAGTTTGCAAGATTCTCGTTCTGAATCTTTTGCTTTTGGGTCCCTTGGTCATTTCTATGAATGTCGCCAAGAATACAAGCAGGCTTTAGAAGTCACTCAAAAGGCGTTGTGGTCAGCAGACCAGAAGTTGCAAGCTAGAGATAGTCTGTATTTGTGGGAGTGGCAAACCGGACGAATTTTGAAAGCCCAAGGTAAAGCTTCAGAAGCATTAGCAGCTTACGAACGAGCATACACACTTTTGGAACAAATTCGCAGCGATATTCTTTTAGCAGAGCGAGATTTACAGTTTGATTTTCAAGATGTCATTAAGCCTCTGTATCTAGAATTAGCTCAATTAAGGCTCGAAGAAGCTTCGTTACCATCTCTAGACAAGACCAAGCGCAAAGACCAACTCACTAGCGCACTCCAAACTATTGATTCATTAAAACTGGCAGAACTACAAAACTTCTTTGGCAATGACTGTGTATTAACGGCTATTAATGAAAAAAGTGTAGATGAACTACTAGGAAATAATACTGCCGTCTTTAGTTCTATTATCCTGAACAAAAATATCGCTATCCTGCTCAGTTTACCAAGTGGTGAAAGGAGGCTTGAGTGGGTAAAAGAAAGTCGTGAAAATGTTATAGAAGAAATCAAAAAATTTCGCCAAGGGCTTGAAGCTGAAATACTTAACCTAGTTCAATATAATACCGTTCACGGACAAAAGTTGTATGACTGGTTTATTCGTCCTTTTAAGGAGGATTTAAAGCGAGAACAGATAAAAACACTGGTTTTCGTCCAAGATGGTATTTTACGTACTATTCCGATGGCTGCACTTTATGACAAGGAGCAAAAAAAATTCCTCGTAGAAAATTACGATCTTGCCAACACTCCTAGTTTGAGTCTAACCGCTCCTAAAACACTACATCGTCAAGAAAACCGCGCTTTGATTTTGGGTCTTACCGAACAAGTTGAAGTGGATGGAAAAACCTATCCTGCTCTGTTCAATGTTGATTCAGAAATTACTGTACTGAAAACTAAATTTCCCAACAGCAAGCAGCTTCTTAATGAAGAATTTCATCTGGAAAAATTAAATCAAGAACTCAATAAAACAGTTTATCCGATTGTTCACATCGCCACTCACGCTCAGTTTGGTACCATTCCAGAAGATACCTTTATAGTCACTGGAAATAACGACAAAATCACTATCAATGAGTTAGAAACTCAACTCCGTCAAGTTAATGGTGGCTCTCGTGCGGTAGAGTTATTGGCGCTGACTGCTTGTGAAACAGCTTTGGGAGATGAACGCTCTGCTTTGGGTTTAGCTGGTATTGCCGTGCAAGCTGGGGTGAGAAGCGCTTTAGCAACTTTGTGGTCGGTTTCAGATGAATCGACGCTAAAGTTAATTACCGAGTTTTATGATGGTTTAAAATCAGGCATGAGTAAAGCTCAAGCTTTAAGTACAGCCCAGCGAAAATTAATCCAGGCTAAAAAAATAGAAGATATCAACGACCAATATGATAATCCCGCTTATTGGGCACCTTTCATTATGATTGGAAATTGGCTTTGACGGCTATTAACGATCTGTTTCAAATTGTCGATCCGTTTCTGCATTTCTTGATGTTGAGCAGATGGCAATGTCTTTGTTACATCTGGTTCTTCAAATTTAATCAAGTCTTGGAGGAGAGATGGAACTATCTTTGCTGGTGTCTTCTCCTCAGAAACTTTAAGGGCTTCATCTAAGGAATCATACCATAAGCCTGATTGGGCATATAATTCTGCTTTTTTTGCTCCATCTCTTGTAGCAGAAATTTGTCTTGACAAAGCAGGTTCCATTTCTACCACCTTAAATTCTGCCCTTTCCATTAAGTAACCTTGCGAACACTTAATAGCAACCTGCCAAATGTACTTTTTCCCGACAGTGAGTCCTGGTTGATTCTCTGGTAATGAGTACCTTTTAATTCCAGGAAAACTTTGCACTTGCACTGGTTCACCTATTTGTTTTGATGGTTGGTTATTTGAATCCAACTCATAAAGCCGGAAGTCTACCTGATAAGAATTAGACACAAACCAAGCGAAAGCAGGGTAACGAGAAGCTGTTTCTCCGGTATATTTCTTAGGAGCAAGAATTGTTAAGGGTATCTTATCTTCTGGGCATCCCCTTCCACCTCCTGTTCTAGAAGACTCACTAGGGGGTTTTTGATCGCGGGGGGGAATGTAACCCGCTATAGCTAAGGAAGCAGTAGTTAGAGATAAGCCTAGGACACAGCCAGTTACTAACCAGGGGTTTAGAAGTTGATTTCTCATAAGCTGCGTTGAAAACTTTTTGTTAAAAATCTCAATTTTTTCTGTAAATACGCTTTCAGCTTAAACTTAATAGTTTTGACCCAACTCTTGCTACCTGCAAAGGGCCAAGTTAACTCACATACAGTTCCTTTAGGCGCAGCACTTTCTCGGTTAAAATACCCTTCGAGTTGTTTCGCTAGGTCTTTACTATCTCTTGTTCCTTTACTTTCATAATTGGAACGAATACCCAATCCATTATCTTTAATCTTAAGACTATACCATCCTTGTTGTTTTGTTCCTACAGCAGATAAACGAGTCACTCCTTCAGCGTGTTTGCCAACATTACATAAAGCCTCTTCAAGAAATTGACAAAGTTCTCGCTTGCGTTCAATACTTAAGTATTGCTCCTCAAGGGGCTCAAAGGAGCGTACTTTGACTTTGAGAGTTTGAAAGTAAGGAAGGTTGCGCTCAATTGTACTAGTGTATACTTCATAGAATAGCTCGTGGATTGGGCGCTTTAAATCTATTTTTAAGCCACTCCCCAAACGGAGGCTTTCTTCTATATTCAGAATTTCTCTTGTTAAATATTCACCAATGTCTCTGATTTCTAAGTTAAGTGTTTTTAAGTTATTAAGTAGTTCTTCTTTTGATAAATCACGATTTTGTAAATCTCTTAATAATGCAGCTAAGGTTTGCAATGGTCCATTGTGAATTTCTGTAAATGCCATCTGGATGGTGCGCTGTCGTATAACAATTTGAGATTTCAGCGCTTGGTCATATTGATAGAAAGCTCTCAGAGCAAGATTTATTCCTAAAATTAACAAAATCGGTGTTACAGGAATCCATAATCCCCACAAAAGTAATATATAATAACTTATTGCAATTAAACAAACACTAGTTACACCAACAGCAAACAAATTTTGTCGCGGGGATTGCATCATCAAACCCAAATTAATGGCAATAAAACTCCAGCCCAATATCCATATGTATTCCCACCCGTCTGACAAAGTTTTTATTAATGGTCTTGAATCTACAACAGCACTGATAATTTGACTGACAACATGGGCATGAAATTCCACGCCATAAACTTTGCCGTGAAGTTGTAATCCCGCGATCGCTGAGGTATCGAACAAGTCAGGGGCGCTGATAGTCGTCATCCCAATCATGACAATGCGATCGCGTATCCAGTCTGACTGAAAATTTCCCGTTTTGATATCGTTGAGGGATACTGTTCTAAATCTTTCTTTGCCATTGCGAAAGTTGAGAAGAACTTGAACCCCTCCTGCATCAGCTCCCACATACCCCCCAAAGTTTGGCAAAAAGCGGGGAAGTTCTGTTGCTCCAAACCTCATTGCACGGGTGTCAACTCTCCCATTTGCAAGAGGAATACCTTTCTCGGATAAATAAGCTGCTGCTAAACGCAGAGGAAAAGAAAATTTATAATCATTTGGATTTTGGAGATTCGGTGTCCCAAGAAGAGCACGCCTGCATTTACTATCTCTATCTGGAATGATATCTGAAAAACCAACTTGTTCGGGAGGCAAATCTGGTATTGAGGAAAATTGCCCTGGTGGTAATACTTTTTCAATACCAATAATGTTTTTACTTTTCTTAAGGGCTTCAACGAGTTTAATATGACCGGGTTCAACTGGTATGTTTCTCGTAATATCAAGCCCGATCGCGATCGGTTTGTACTGCTGTAATTTCTCGGTAAGCCCAGCAATGTCTCTATCTGGTATCGGGTGTTTCCCTACACTGTTGATATCAGCTTCATTAATACCAACAATCAATATTCTTTCATCTACAGGTTCATAGGGACGCCAACTGAGAAAGGTATCAAGGGTTATCCACTCTAAAAATTGAAGCCAACCACTGAGACGAGCTATGATGACCAATAAAACTACAAACAGCCCTAACCGTCCTCCCCAACGCCAGATGGTAAATTTATTTCTTAATATCCTCCAAATATCTCGATACATATTATTGGAAACTTAATCAATTAACCCTTCCTCTCTAGCCCGAATTTCAGTTTCAATTCTGATATTCTTGCCATCTCTTTTACAGTCTTCAGGATATACACTCAAAACATCTTGAACCTTAGTCCAGTAATTACGTACCGTGCGTTCAGCCACAACCATTCTGTCGGAGATCGCCTTATCTGTTAATCCTTCTTCAAAAGCTAACCTGAGCAGTTCCAACCACTCTGGTTTAACTTCTATTCTTCTTCCTAAATCTCGCGTGTGGGTTCCTCCCTCAATAGCAAGGTGTATTCGCGTTAACATCTCTTGTTCGGAAAGCCCTTTATCAGCTACAGTGAATCCTCCTTGATGATTGTCTATCTCGTGTCTAATTCGTGCTAAAGCCTTAACGTAACTGCTTTGCACCATAAGATTAAGATTGGGATAGTTTTTCATTAACTTCTGAAGAAGTTGCAAACCCGTATCAATCTGGGCTGTCATCCCTGGCTTTTCCGGAATAGAAAGGTCTACAACCACGAGAGCGGGCTGAGAGTTTGATAACTGATGGATAGCATCTTGTGCTGTTTTAGCTGTGAGGAATTCAGCGGTAGGGTAATATTGTCGCAATATATCAAGGGTTCCACCTAAAATTAACTGGTGGTCATCTATAACAAAAAGTGTTAACTTTGTTCGCTGTGGTAAATCTTGGCTCATCCTCAAATTTTTCAAGTTTGTTGTCATTATTTTCTTTTGCCTAGCCTCGATCGCAACAGTAGATCCAGTATAATCCCTCATAATATCTGTAACTGAACCTTAATTTCACTAATGAATTGTTAAGATGTTTTGACTCAAGACTGTTAGTAGTTAGTGGTTAAATTTAGACAGCAGGAGCGTTCTAGCTACTAACTAGTAACAAATAACCACTAACAGCCTTCTTACAATACGTGTTTCTGATTGTAATGAAGAAATAAAAAGCAGTCCAGGCAGAAAACTGCACATTATCATGCCAAAGTTATCAATCTATTTTGCAGAAATTAAGAATGCAAGCTGAAGGGGGGTTTTTTATTGTTTAATTTAAGTAGAATATTTTGTTATAAAAATCCTACATGATTTATAAAATTGTAACAATGCTCGTTTAAATATCGGTGGTTCGTTTTTAGCCACTACTGCCAGTAGCCTAAAATTTGCAGATGGAACGGAGTTGAATGCAACTGCGCTTGAACGTACCCTCAGGGCGAATTGAACTTGGGAGTGTTGGGCGCATCCATATCAACCCTCTCTTCCAATCAAGGTCTAGACAGGTGGGATACTAGTATCACAAATTACCACAGACTGAGGGCTTGGTGCAAGACTCGCAAACAAAGTAAGAATCAAATTATCCTCCAGATAGTTGCTAAGTACAACAAAGTAGGTGCAAACCTGAGGATGGTTACGAGATCTATCCGCTATCCGGTAATAAAAAGTCAAATCATCAATAATTTAAGCTAAGTTGATTTCTTAACTTAGGGAACATAATTTTAGGCAAAAATGCTTCCTGAGAAACAGTATCTTGTACTTTTAGTTGCTAGAATTGACAACCATTAGATTCTTCTGTGGAGGTAAAACATATGGCACTGGCGTGTATTAGACGATTCCCAATAACAAGACATTTGGTATCTAAGTAAGTGGGTGACATTAAATCTAACTGTATTGGTCGTTATTTGTCCAAAGCCCTTTGCTCTAAACAAATGGCTCTTGACGAATGACGGAGGAAGACCTTCACGAGTGAAATTTATTTGTACCGAGCTACTTACTCTTACAAATGATTGTGTTAAATTAACTACTGGAATTACTGGCTCTTTAAAGAACCAAAGTTGATAAACTAACTAAGCAATTGCCCTGGCATAACATAAGGTAGGTATGCAACACTGCCCCACAGCAATGCAAATGGATTGGATTAGCTTACTCAAATCTCAACAAGCTGATTTCCTTCAACGAGTAAAAAAACCTAAGACTTACGACCTGTCTTTGTTAGAAAGTCAAGTTAAAGGGTGCCATAGTGAAATTATGGCATTTTGGGGCGAACCATTGGCAAAACTGCTGGAGACTGCTCGCCAACAAGCAGAAATTGTTGCCAAAAATCCCCCGCCGACACCGCCTGATTATCCTGACTCTCCTGATTGGGCAATACCTTTCCCAAAATACTTCGAGCAGCAAGCGGAAGATTTCCTCTTTAGGGAGCAAATTGTAGACCGTGTCATGAACGATCGCTTGCGGAAACAAATCAAAAAAGTTCCTCAAGACCCCTTAATTGGAATGGTTCTAGACGACGAAGGCAATTTACGTGGAGAGAGTAAATTTCCTTACAAGCTAGCTGCTAACCCTAAAGTAAGTATTCAAGTTTGTGTTGCTGATGGAGAAAGTTTTAATAGTATAAAAAAAGACAAAGTAAGATGGTCGGTGACTCAAGAAGATTTGAGAAACCATCAACTTATAGTGTTTCTGTGTCTATTTTATCCATTTACGGGTAAAAGAGGTTACGAAAAACAAGCAGTAATTGCAGGTTTTTTGCCCGCAGAACAACTGGAATTGGGCGAGCCAAAAATTTATTTAACCCCAAGTAACTTACTATACGCGGGGGGATTGAGTTGGTATTTGGAATCTCTAGTTGCCAAAAAAGACACAATACGGATACTCGACGATATTGTGATGGCAGAAACAACTCAAACTCTACCACCAGATCATCCCCTCAAAACCGTAGTGGGAGATTGGGAATGCTGGCAAACCCTCAAGGGGCACACCCGAGGAATTAATTGCCTTGCTTTTAGTTACAAAAGTCATCACGGTAACACTTCGCCTTTAGTCGCTAGTGGTAGCCGTGGAGAAACTAAGCTGTGGGATTTAACTAGGGGGGAGTTAGTAGGAACTTTATCAGAATACCCTTGGACTGTATCTGGGTTGGTAGATGAAGTGAATTCCCTCGCGTTCAGCCCAGATGGGCAAACTTTAGTAAGTGGGGGTGCAGACTCTACAATTAAAATTTGGCATACAGGGGCACAAGACCTGATAGATATCCTACACAAGCATAATGGGATGGTGCGGTGCGTTGCCTTTACCCCAGATGGACAAACAATTGCAACTGGGGGAGACGACAGGAAAATTATGTTTTGGGACTTGACACAGCGTCAGGTTGCTACCGCCCTATCTTTAGATGATACTGCTGCCCATTCCCTAGCTTTAAGCCCAGATGGCAGAACTCTCATCACAGGCAGCTACCGCAAAATTAAAGTGTGGCGCATCTTTTTTGAGAGAGAAAGTGCAACTTTTGACTCAGAGTTATTGCACTCGTTTACAGGTCATACCCACATTGTTCGTGCCCTAGCCATAAGTTCAGATGGCAAAATTTTGGTCAGCGGCAGCCGCGATAAAACGATTAAAATCTGGCAGTTAGAAACGGGAGAATTGCTCTGTACCCTTAATGGTCATAGGGATGGGGTCTATGCGATCGCATTAAGCCCCGATGGAAAAATCATTGCCAGTGGCAGTGCTGATAAGACCATCAAATTGTGGCATTTAGAAACAGGTGAACTACTGGGTACATTTACTGGTCATGGTCATACAGTGACAGCAGTTGCCTTCACGTCTTCAGGAGAACTTTTAGTAAGTGGAAGTTTGGATAAGACGATTAAAATTTGGCAGCGGACTTAGAACAAGACATGAGGTTAAGGCTCGCAAACGGATGTAATGGATAAACAATCTGTAGGGCTTACAGGTCAACTATCCAATACATCCGTTACCCATCTACTACCTAGTTCACTCTCCGTTTAAAAACTCCAGATAACCCTGACTCAGTTCCTTCACCGCCAATTCATAAAACTGCTGACCGTGTTCGGGTGTTGCTAAGGCAGGATTTGAACCCATTCTGCCATCTGGGTATCTTTGGCGAAAGTCCGTCGCACCATAAATTTTGTGTCCCCTGCCAACTTCCTCTGAAAGAGGCGCTTCCTTAATCGACTCTGGGTAGACGTATTGAGTAACGGCAACTTCACTTGGCGTTGCATGAGAACCTTCTTGGTCGCCATATAATTCTTTTGCTAGCCTGTAAACCGAACTGCACATAAACCAGTTAGCAATTTGGCATTGCACCTTATGGGCATTGGGAATTTGCAAGTCTTCTAAGTGAGCATAGGTTTCAGAAAAAGCTGCCTTGAGGGTAGCTATATTTCCCCCATGCCCATTAATAAAGTAAAACTTAGTAAAACCAGCTTTCACTAAAGATGTGGTGTAATCTCGCACCAATTGAATCATCGTGCTGGGGCGCAAGCTGATGGTGCCGGGAAAGGCAGTATGATGCAAAGCCATGCCAACGGGAATTGTCGGACCAACCATTGCGTGGGTTGCCTCTCCCACACCTTGGGCGATCGCTTCCGCACAAATCGCATCTGTGCCAATCAATCCTGTGGGTCCGTGTTGCTCGGTGGAACCTATGGGAAAAATCATCCCACGAGACTGCTGTAGATAAGCTTCGACTTCTTGCCAAGTACTTAAATGCAATAACATCTTTCTCTAATCAAAACAATAATGTTTTTTCACGTCGCTTCTAATTTCCCAAATGCAAGACATACCAGCTGGAAAAGTAACTAAATCACCTTTGCCCATTTGCACTGGCTGACCGCTATCAGGAGTAACAATGACATCGCCTTCTAAAAAATAGCAAGTTTCTTGTGTATCGTAACTCCAAGGAAAGGTAGAAGCTTCCTTAGTCCAAATTGACCATTTAAAGACACCTAACTCGTTCAATTCTTCTTGGCTGGGTTGATGCTGAATTTTAATTTCCATTTTTGTCAACTTCCCAAAAGGTGGATATTCAAAACTATAGGGGATGATGCTGTGCTATTCCGTTCTAAGGTTGGCAATAACGTTACAATTGGTTCTGGAGCGTTGGTTGTTGATGTTACTCTAGGCGACGGTATGAAAATACCAGATAATGCAGTGATTACAACGCAAGAACAAGCAGATGCACTGAAATCGGCGTAATTCGAGCAAAATTTCTGTGGTGGGAAGTTATGGCTATTCTCGTTTGAATTTCATAGATTGAAGCAACTTTGGTAGAGATGTTACGTGTAACATCTCTACATGTAGTATAGTTATGAGCTTTTTTAAAGCTAAGTAAAATTTAATACTAGATATAATCTAGAGAAGTAATATAAACTAATATGCGGATTTTACTAGTTGAAGATGAACCAGGGATTGCCCAATTTATTAGTCAGGGTCTTAGAGAAACAGGCTACGCTGTGGATGTTGCTCAAGATGGTGAAGAAGGGAGGGAATACATCTCCTCTGTTGAGTACGACATCATTATCTTGGACATCATGCTCCCAAATATTGACGGTTTAAAGCTATTAGGAGAGTTCCGGAGTCAGAAAGTTCAGACTCCTGTGTTGCTACTGACAGCACGGGATACTGTAGAGGACAGGGTGAAAGGTTTGGATCGAGGAGCTGATGACTATCTAGTCAAACCTTTTGCATTTTCCGAACTCCTTGCACGATTGCGAGCTTTACAACGTCGCCCTCCATTACAATTCGATACTACCCTACAAGTTGGTGATTTAACAATGGATCTTGTGACAAGAGAAGTTCAACGCGCAGGGCGTGTAATTGATTTGAGCCCGTTAGAATTTAAACTCCTAGAATATCTGTTGCGAAATTCCAATTCAGTACTTACCCGAACTCAAATAGGGGAGCATGTCTGGGACTTTGATTTTTACAGTGATTCCAATGTAGTCGATGTATATATCGGTTATCTTAGACGAAAAATAGACCGAGGTTTCGACCAACCACTACTCCATACAGTTAGAGGAGTAGGGTATTGCCTGAAATCTTGTTCGATTAGTTAATATTTCATCGTATGTATATTACTATGTTTACCGTAAATTTACCATTACTTTTTGCCTAAGAAAATTCTTAAATTTTTCTCACTGTTTTCTTAAGAAATGTCAACTAACCTTTAAACAGGTTATCAGAGGTTACATTTCTTAGGAGAAAATTTGTGGATAGCAGTTTAATTCTGTTTAATATTTTGAACCCACCAGTTTTATTCTTCTTTTTAGGAATGCTGGCGGTTTTTTTGAAATCTGACTTGGAAATTCCTCAACCCTTACCTAAGTTATTTTCTCTTTATTTACTTTTGGCAATTGGGTTTAAAGGAGGTTATGAACTAGAAGAAAGTGGGGTAAATTTGCAAATTGCCTTGACTCTCATAGCTGCTATTGTTATGGCTGTCATTGTTCCGATATACACTTTCTTGATTCTCAGACTCAAACTCGATCGTTATAATGCAGCTGCGATCGCAGCTACCTATGGTTCTATTAGTGCAGTCACTTTTATTACAGCAAGTTCGTTCCTGGATAAACTGCATATTTCTCATGGGGGACATATGGTAGCCGCCTTAGCGTTAATGGAATCTCCTGCTATCATCATCGGATTGATTTTAGTCCGATTATTTGCCCAGAAAAAAGAAGGTAACGAGGAGTTTTCTTGGGGAGAAGTGCTGCGAGAGGCTTTCTTAAATGCTTCTGTTTTTCTCTTGGTTGGAAGTCTAATTGTTGGAATCTTAAGAGGAGAAAAAGGTTGGGAAAAGATGCAACCTTTTACTCAAGGTATATTTTATGGTGCTCTCACTTTCTTTTTACTTGACATGGGATTGGTTGCTGCTAAAAGAATTAAGGATTTAAGCAAGACAGGTTCTTTCCTGATTGGCTTTTCTATCTTCATTCCAGTTGCCAATGCTATTCTAGGAATTTTGGTAGCAAAAGTTTTAGGTTTTGGCGAAGGAAATGGGCTTTTATTTGCGGTTTTATGTGCAAGTGCTTCCTATATTGCTGTTCCTGCAGCCATGAGATTAACAGTGCCCGAAGCCAATCCCAGTCTTTACGTTTCTATGGCATTAGCTTTAACTTTCCCTTTCAATATTATTGTGGGAATTCCTCGCTACTTAGAGATTATTAAGGTGCTTGGTGTATAAATCATGCAATTGGTAAACAAATTTGAAATCATTATCAGCACCTTAGAGCTTTATAAAGTGTTAGATATATTAGATTCAGTGAGAATTTCTGAGAACACGGTGATAGAAGATGTTTCAGGTAAAGGCGAGCGCGGTGTAATCTACAACGATTTGGGTCGAGAATATAGCAACAGTTATATTACAACTGTTTGCGCTTGTGAGAAACAAATGCATTATCTTTTAGGCGATATTTTACCTATTCTCAAAAAGATTGGCGGTGTTTGTCTAGTAACTGAGGCTAATTTGGTTTGTTCAGATAAAATATCCGATAACATAAATTTTGCGAGCATTGTTATGCAAGAAGTTAAAAGAGTAGAGATTATTCTCAACAGTTATCACATTGAAGACGCACTCAAAATTTTAGACAGCATCATGGTTTCTGGATATACTGTCCTAAAAAACACCTCTGGTAAAGGTGATAGAGGAATATCAGATTCAGATATAGACTATTCATTTAGCGGTAATTACATCATGACAGTTTGTACTAACGAACGACAATTGAACAATTTGATAGAAAAAATAACACCTCTTCTTAAGAAAGTGGGAGGTGTTTGTCTCGTGACTGATTCTAAGTGGGTTAGTCATTAATTCAATAAGTGTAAAAATTATTATCAACATGGTGAAACAAATGTCAGCAATGGCTATTAAACGTATTATTAGAGGACTGAACGAATTTCAAACGAACTATTTCACTGTTCATCAGGAATTATTTCGTCAGCTATCTCAAGAACAAACTCCTGAAATTCTCTTTATTACTTGTTCTGACTCCCGAATAGATCCAAATTTATTAACTCAAACTAAGCCGGGAGAACTATTTATTATTCGGAATATTGGCAATATCATTCCAGCACATGGAAGTGTCAATAGCAGCGAAGGAGCAGGGATTGAATATGCCGTTGCTGCGTTAAATATAAAGCATATTATTGTTTGCGGTCATTCTCACTGTGGCAGTATGAAAGGTCTCTTGCAACTGAATACTTTGCACGAGGAAATGCCCTTGGTTTACAACTGGTTAAAGCAACATGCAGAGTCTACTCGTCGTCTCTTGCGGGATAACTACAAAGACTACTCTAAAGAAGATTTGTTAAAAATTGCTGTAGAAGAAAATGTTTTAACTCAAATTGAAAACCTTGAAACTTATCCCGTTATTCGCTCAAAATTGCATGGGGGGAAATTATCTCTACACGCCTGGGTTTATGAGATTGAAACAGGAGAAATATTTGCTTATGATGCCAATAGTGGTAAATTTGTTCCTCTCAATTCCGATCCTTTTCCCGTTCCCGATCCTTTAGCTTGTTTGCAACCTAGATAGTTTTTTTAAAAGTAGTGTCATTAGTCCTTTGTCTTAAATAAAAAACGAATGACTAATGACTAAAAACGACTTCAGGAGTTACATTTATTTGTACCGACTTATTTATTGCCTGAAGTCTTGTATTATTAGTTTGATATCTATGTTTTTTCAATTCCGTAAAAGTACCATTAGGACACGCTTGACAGCTTGGTATATATTACTTTTAGGTTGTACGCTAGTCCTTTTCGGTACTTACCTCTATGTTCAATTGGAAAATAGCTTGCTGAGCCAATTAGATACAGCTTTGCAGGTCACCGCATCTGAAACCTTTGCAGAATTAACCGAGAAAAACGGTCATCCAGCCTTTCGGATAACAAAGCAATCTGAAGCTATTACCCGTCAGCTAAGTAATGCTGGCTTCGCTGTACGGTTACTGTCTCCTAGCGGTCAAGTCTGGGATGGCATTGGTAATTACCAAACTATACCATCCGTCATGCCAATAAAATCGGGTTATGTTAACTTGACCGAACACAACAGAATTTGGCGAGTTTACAGTCAACCACTCCCTTTGTCTCCAACACTAGGTTGGTTACAAGTTGCTCAATCTCTCAAACCAATTTCTGAAGCTTCTGAACATCTCCTGACTTTGATGCTTTTAAGTTGTCCTCTAATTTTATTAGTGGCTGGGTTTGGAGGATTATTTCTGGCTGAACGAGCGTTACGTCCTATCGATCGCATTATCCGCACAGCACGGGCAATCGGTCCGAATGATTTTACGCAGCGCATTGGTTATCAAGGTCCATCTGACGAAGTGGGACGGCTAGCTGTTACGATAGACAAGATGTTAGATCGTTTACAAGCCGCGTTTGAGCATGAACGACGATTTACAGCTGATGCATCTCACGAGTTACGCACGCCACTAACCGTTATTAAAGGACGAATTGGCGTTACCCTAAGTCGCTCTCGGACACCGGAAGAATATGAGAGTACCCTCCAAGACTTACAAACAGAGGTCGATCGCCTCATTCGTCTCGCCAATGGGTTGCTTTTTTTGAGTCGCTTAGAGCAGAGCGAACTGACTTATCAAGACAACTTTACTTCTATTGACTTGAGTAGCTTATTAGAAATTCTTGTAGAGCAAATTCAACCTCTAGCGGAAATTAAGAATATTACAATTGTTGCTAAAATTAGTTCTTCTCTTTACGTTAAGGGTTATTCCGACCACTTAACGAGTGTGTTTTTAAATTTGCTGGATAATGCCATTAAGTATACCCCAAATGAGGGTCAGGTTGTGGTGGAAGCACAAAAGGAATTGTTACAGGCTCGAATTGCTGTGACAAACACTGGTAGAGGAATTGAGCCACAGCATTTACCCCTTTTGTTCGATCGCTTCTATCGTATAGAGAGCGATCGCTCTCGCAGTAGCGGAGGATCGGGATTGGGATTGGCGATTGCCAATGAAATTGTTCGTCTGCATCATGGTGAGATTTCTGTCAAGAGCCAACTTAACCACTCCACAACTTTTACCGTAAATTTACCGCTTTGAAACGGAACTCCAATCCTAAGAAAATTCTTAAACTCTTCTCACTATTTTCTTAAGATTTATGAACTAATTTATAGAACAGTTCAGCAAAGTTTGCAACTCTTAGGAAAAAGCAATGGATGGAAGTCTAATCCTATTTAATATTTTAAACCCGCCAGTTCTATTCTTTTTTTTGGGAATGCTGGCGGTTTTTTTGAAATCTGACTTGGAAATTCCTCAACCCTTACCTAAGTTATTTTCCCTGTATTTACTTTTGGCGATTGGGTTTAAAGGAGGTTATGAACTTGCAGAGAGTGGTATGAACTTGCAGATTGCAATAACTCTCATAGCTGCTGTTGTCATGGCTTCAATCGTCCCAGTATATACCTTCTTTATTCTCAGGCTCAAACTTGACCATTACAATGCAGCAGCAATAGCAGCCACCTATGGTTCTATTAGTGCCGTCACTTTTATTACGGCTAGCTCTTTTCTAGAAAAACTTCATATTGCCTATGGGGGACACATGGTTGCTGCATTAGCTCTCATGGAATCTCCCGCTATCATTATCGGCTTAATTCTCGTGAGAGCATTTGCCCCTAAGACACAAGGTGATGAAAAGTTTTCTTGGGGTGAAGTGTTACGAGAAGCTTTCTTAAACGGTTCTGTCTTTCTCTTGGTTGGAAGTCTCATTGTTGGAATGCTTACAGGAGAAAAAGGTTGGGAAAAGTTACAACCCTTCACTCAAGGAATCTTTTATGGTGCTCTCACTTTTTTTCTACTTGATATGGGATTGGTTGCTGCTAGAAGAATTAAAGATTTAAGCAAAACAGGTTCTTTCCTCATTGCTTTTTCCATCTTCATTCCAGTTGCCAATGCTATTCTAGGAACTTTGATGGCAAAAGTTCTAGGCTTTGGGGAAGGAAATGGGCTCTTATTTGCAGTTTTATGTGCAAGTGCTTCCTATATTGCCGTTCCTGCAGCCATGAGATTAACAGTTCCCGAAGCCAATCCCAGTCTTTACGTTTCTATGGCGTTAGCTTTGACTTTTCCCTTCAACATTATTGTTGGAATTCCTCTCTATTTACAAATTCTTAAGCTTGTTGGTGTGTAAGTTACGCAATTTGTTAACTCAATAGAAAATATTTATGAAAGAATTGCAGGCATTTGAAGAAGAGCTAAAGTTTGAAAAATTGTTGAAACGTTCTCCTCAAATGTCCCTAGAAGCCATTGAAGAAAAGGTATCAGAGAAGGCAAATGAGATAGCTGAAGAGTATCAACGGAAAAGTAGTAATGCGATCGCCAACATTTTTGCAGATTTACTCAGTTTAATTGCTTTTGCAGGCGTTGTAGTGACCAACAAAAGAGGGATAGCGGCGGTTAAAACTCTTCTTAATGAGATTATCTACGGTTTGAGTGATAGCGCCAAGGCATTCATTATTATTCTATTCACAGATATTTTTGTAGGGTTCCATTCACCACATGGATGGGAAGTGATTTTAGAGAGTTTAGCAAGTCATCTAGGAGTTCCAGCAGATAGAAATGTTATTTTCCTCTTCATTGCAACATTCCCTGTGATTTTAGACACCATCTTTAAGTATTGGATTTTCCGATATCTGAACCAAATATCACCTTCAGCAGTGGCAACACTTAAAAATATGAATGAGTAAGGAATTTCAAAAATTCAGTTTCACTTTCGTCTGTGAAGGCGGATGAGAGGATGCCAAGCACCTAAAAATGTGAGTTATTCCCCCGATAGTTAATCGCCGACGTTGTCTGCTTTACTAATGTCCCTTTGAGAGCATCCTAGCAGTAGGAACGAATATCTTCACCGCACACATCTGCTAAATAACACAAAGCACGGAAACGCAAACCAACAAACTGGTCATAGAGCGGATTGAGTTTGCACAAAGGAGGAATATGGGCAATTTTACGACCAAAGAACATGATATCCCGTTCAAACGGACATTGAGCGGGGATCGCTTTGGCAATAAATCTTGCCAGTTCTTGATTCTGGATATTCAATGAATCAAGCGATTGACGCAATGGTTGCAGAAAATCAAACTTGGGTTTAGTCAATTGATTGCGATTTGCTATTTGCTCGTTTTCTACAGCAGGACTGACAAAGGCAGAAAAGAAGATACGTTCGTTGTTAGTTTCAAGCATAGTTGTAATCAGCCTCTCCTTAGAGGGATAAAGTAGTCGATGTTTTGTCATTTCCCAAACTACCTTTTGCAGCAGTTCTATTCATGCTTGCTCATAGCAGTATGGCAACACATCGCAGCAGCATTTACATAATTACTTACTGAGTAAATGCTCCAGACAATGTTATTAAAACTTACTGGGGTGTGAAAAACTGTCCAGCTTAATACAAAATTATTAAAACAATCTAAACGAGCTTTTTGAGCTTCTTAAATGCCGATATCGGTTACAGCGCTTTTATACTTAAAAGATAAACGGCTTTTGCTCAAACCAAACAGTACCTTGAGTTGTAAATTCTCCAACAAAATAACCGTTTTGCTCATACTTAGGCTATACTTTACTAGAATTTAGTATCAGGACAACTGATTCTAAGCTATTCCATAACTGGCGAATTGTAAGCTACGTTACAAAATGTAAAGGTATAAATAAATTAGATAAGTAAATATAACCAAGCAAATGTTTTTAAACGGAAAGCGATAAGCAAAGCTTGCTCGCTACGCGAGATCGCTCCTGCTACAAAGCTAACAGACTGAACACAGCGCAAGCAGCCGCTTATATGCATCTGGGAGTGGGAAAGACGATAATATGCGGATAAGAACAGTGGTGACGCTCAGGTAAAAAGGGAGATTTGGTGATGAAGAGGAGTTAATTTTTGAATATTAATGTACAAGTGTAGAAACAAAAATTTGTTCCTACTCTAAGGTATCGGGATCGACACCTAAAGAACGCAGTTTCTCCCTCAACTGTTGTACCTCTAATTCAGCCTGTTCGGCGCGTTGGCGTTCCTGTTCAGCACGTTGACGTTCCTGTTCGGCGCGTTGGCGTTCCTGTTCAGCGCGTTGACGTTGCTGTTCAGCACGTTCCTCAGCTTGTTGTCTTGCTATGACTTCTTGACGTAGCGCTTGTGCCAGTTCATCGGGTAAGAGTAACTTTTCTCCCGTATCCTCGCGATAAAATCCGATCAGCTTATCTTCTACTTGCAAGCGTAACTGTAACGGTTCGCTGCGGCTATCCTCAATCAATTCGTAACTTTCCCCTCGCAGACGATATCCCCTGAGTTTTTCTTCTATCCACTCTCCTTTCGGGTCAAATAACCAGTACTCCTTTACACCAAGTTGTTCGTATAAAGTTTTTTTCAATATTTGGTCAGTGTCTTTTGTTCCTGGTGAGGTCATTTCAAAAATCACACTCGGTACTTGACCTTCTTCCCAAATCTTATAACTGTCACGTCCACCAAGCGGCACATCAAATATTACCATCACATCTGGTGCTACTCTCAATTTGGGAAAACCTTGGGAATAAAACAGAAATTGGTTTCCCAACACGGTTGCTTGACGTGATGCTAAGTACTGTCGCAGAACTTCTAAGGTTGTTAACAACGAATACAGGTGGTCGTAAGTTTCTGCCACAGGTTCTCCATCTGCAGTTGGATAAAAGGGTTCTGTTTGTTGAGCAACTTTTACAATAGCTGTCATGTTTCTTAGTCCCGTTGTGGAACTATTGTAGATTTCTCATCTCATTCAATTTTAGATAAAAAATATATCCTTTGTTTAAAAAATAACAATCACTACAACAGGTGCAAAACTCATTTTTACCTATGTGTTATGAAGATTGCGATCGCTTTTTGTATGGATGGAAGCAATCCGATTCCCATACCTGCGGCATCTCAAGTTTCAATCTCGCAAGCAGGTTTCAGTTATTTGAAAGAAATATTGACCCATCTTGGTACTATAGACGATCGCTTGTTTCAATCCCGCAAGCGGTTTTCATTTGGTTGAAAGTTGCGATCGCACTGTGAACAAGTTTTTGAGCTAGGAGTTTCAATCCCGCAAGCGGGTTTCATTTGTTTGAAAGCTCGAAACAACATCAATCAACTGGTCTGACATCGTTTCTTTCAATCCCGCAACCAAGTTTCATTTGTTTGAAAGGGCAGCCGTGCATGGTAGTTTTCTCAATCGAAACCAGGTATTACTAGATTTAATTTCTGCTTACCAACCTCCCTACTGCTTGGGTCAAACCAAAGCTGGGCATCCGTGCCATCCACTATATGTAAAAAACAGTGTATGTCCCATGCAATTGTTGTCATGACTAAAACGTCTGGGCAGAGCAAAGTGCATACAACATAGACGTTTGTGAATGAAGTGGTAGCGCTAGCCTTTAGGGAGGCTACCTGCGGGAGCATCGCCTGAGTGCCAATAGGTTCATTATTACGTGTTAAAAGTTGAGTTTGCCAATGGCTCTTGTAGGTGGGTTAAATGCCAATGTCTCAAAATTGATATACCATTAAGATTGTTATAATCCATAAATACTAACCAGGTCAGGTAGTACTATGGGATTTGACAATTGACTCAAAAATTTCTTTCGTCTTAGCTCGAAAAGGAATATCTATTAGGATATAGAATAACCACTGTAAAGCAATAGAAAATTGACCGTGTTTGATAAAGACAAGTATGCGCTTTGGTGTTTCTAGTACCTGTTTATAAGGATGCTGATGAATCTGCTTATCAAATTCACTTTTCTTGAAAAGACTTTTGGGTAACAGCAGAACCGCAATTATCAAAGATTTGTAGTACTGGAGAATAGACCCTGACTTTAAGTTTTCATACAGATAATTCAAATCCCCGCCTAATCCTCTCCACATTCTTTCTTTAGAGGGAGCATTGAAGTGGTTTGCTTTCGCATATTCGGCATGAACTATTTTGTAACCATTCTTCTGAATCCTTCGCATGAATTCATGTTCATCACAAGCATAGCTGTTGAAGTATCGCAAATTCGTATCGAAGCGAAAGCGCTTAAAAATAGCTCGCCTGAATGACATAAAACTACCTGTTCCAGAAGTAGATGTTCCTTGAATCCAATCTCCACCGTACTGATAAACACATCCCCAAATAGCCGTGATGTCTGGGTCTCGATCGTAAAGTTTAACGAGCTCGTCAAGGCTATCGGGGAATAAACTAACATCATCATCAGTAAACACGATTATCTCTCCCCTCGCGTGAGCAATACCACGGTTTCTTGAAACGCATAATCCTTTGTTTTTTTCGTTGTGAAGAACATGAAGATTGCCCATTTTCTCCTTATAACTATTCAGCAAGTTCTGTGTATCATCTGTTGAACAGTCATTGACAACAACTATCTCATAATTGGAATAGCTAAGCTTTGCTAGTGCAGGAAGACTACAGTTGCATAAACTAGAAGCCCTGTTATAAGTTGACATGACAACAGACACTAATGGCTTTTCCATATCCTCTTTCCTTTTTCCTCTGTTTCCTAGTTATTCAGTTAAAAAAGCAAGGACGTATTCACCCAGGGCTATTTCATTCTAAATGTAAGAATTTTGTGATATAGTGCGGCGCGTTCACATTAGAGCGCATTTACTCCCATGAGCCAACTAGCGATAATTCGCAAAGAGTAGGAACGTCAAATCATCAAGCCTAGTTATACAGAAGTAAAAACTGAGACACGTTATTACATATCTTCATTGAGTGCAACAGCGCAAGAATTTAGCGCTTGCATCCGAGGATATTGGGGAGTTGAGAATAAAGTCCACGATGTTAGAGATGTCACACAAGGAGAAGATGACTCTAGGATTCGCACTAATCCTCTAACTCAGATTTTTGCTGTGTTCTCGTAACTTTGCCTCAATTTATATCGTTACCAGATGTTTGAAAACACGGCACCATCTCAAAGACTATGCTCGCTTGGTCTAGACACAGTCAAGCAAATTTTTAAAATGAAATAGCCCTGAATCCAATCACCGGATTCGACGATTGCTACCATTTTTTTACCTCAATTCTTACTAATTTGGTACAGATACTGATAGTTATTAATATGTCAACATGGATTAGTTTAATCTAGTTAGCTTTGATCGAGTTCAGTAGTTTTACTGGTTTTTTAAATCTTTACTCGATTTGCTGTTTCAGCCTTAGCATATTTAAGATGGGCCCGAGCTAGAATAAACTGAAATTCAGATATACAAAGTGATAACTTGCTTAAAGCAATTGAGATGGCTATTCCAGCAACGGCAATCGAACAGGCGCTCACCAAAGATACCCCTACGTTTTTCTAAGTTATTATTCATATTTTCTGTAATACTTGCTCACAAGTGGGAAGGCGTGGTGGGCTACGAAACTACGAAATAATCAATGGTGGGCAGTGCCCACCCTACTCCCACAAAGAAGGTGCAAGATGTCAGTTAAGCAAGAACTGCCTCTGGAACTGCGCCCTGCATCTTACCCAAAGCTTCAATCAACATTTGCAATTGTTGATCTGCCTTAACAACTGCTAATCCACGGACTGTGACTTTTCCAGGAGAATAAACAAACCGCGTTTTAAGGTTGTCCGGCAAATTCTCCGCCAATAAATTCCAGCCTGGTTCTTCCATCTGTGTTTCCAAAACGACGTGCTGCTTGTTTTCCGGTTTAATACGACTAAACCCTAAATTCCTTGCTAGTTGTTTCAGTTCCATCACCCGCAATAGTTGAGTTGCTGGTGTAGGAATTGCCCCAAATCGGTCATTCCATTCAGCAGCAATTTGCATTAACTCTTCCTTATTTTTTGCAGATGCCACCGCACGGTAAGCACTCATCTTTTGGTCTAAATCAGTTATGTAATCAGCTGGAATAAAGGCAGTGAGATTGAGGTCAATTTGCGTATCATCAACTTTAGGAATTTCTTGTCCCCTGATTTCACGGATAGCTTCTTCTAGCATTTCCATATATAAATCAAAACCAATTGCTTCCATTTGCCCTGATTGTTCTGCACCCAGCAAGTTACCCACACCGCGAATTTCCATGGGCGGTCAGCAACTGGCTCCGAGGGGAGTCCTGAGGGGGCGAGTTAGCCCCCTCGCGCACCCAGGACGCTACCCGACTACCACTCGCTCACTCCGCCATCACACCAATTCATCTCAAATTTCACCCAGAATTTTTCAAAGGTTGATCCACCACTCGCAACCAACCTGCTTTGCGTCAAATTTTTCTGACCTGATTCGTTTCAAGAGTACTAAAAAGCCCTTCTACCTACTTCAGGTTAGCCCTATCATTCACACCTCAATTTTCTTGAGTCAAAATACTCATTCCCGGCGGCTATATTTTGATCTTCTTTGATGTTGCTTTTTGCCTCAGGATAACATCATAGTTTCAAGCCATCATTTCACGTCCTATACACAGAGCGCCTTGCAGCCCTTGAATTAGTAGTTCATTTGTTCGCATTGAAAGGGCTGGCAGTGCCCACCCTACAAAATCAGAAGCTTTTTAAGCATCATCTTGCCATTGTGGTAAACTCAAAGTTTCAATCATATTGTCTGGGTCTGGTTACAAATCTTTTACTGCTAAGTAATCGTTCCAATGACAGAAAGGAGTTTTACGTATATATCATCAAAATCTGTTACTGTACTGTTTCCAACCCGTAAGATGGCACTGGTAAAAGCATAAAGTGGCAGTATGTGACAGTTTAATTATTAAGTTTTTGCAGTATAGTTGCTGCATAGTTGATGGCAAATAAGTAAATATACGGAAAAAAAGAAATATATAATTTTTACTTTCCGTAAGAAATACTATACCAGACAGCAAGTTGTTGGATTTAAACTGAGTTCTGGAAGGTTGCTAACGCCGATAACGCCTGTTCAAATAGCGTTAACTATGCCAAGTTACTGAGTTTTCCAATCATACATTCCTTCTGCCATCTCCAAATACCTTTAGTGGATATAAATCACTTGATGGAAAAACCCTTTAGGATTGCCATGTCAAACGGACTAATGGCACAAGCCATTCGAGTTCACTTCCCGGAAGACTTGTCCGGTGCTATGGGCGCTCTAGAACTCCATAGCCCGCGTCCTATTCTAGTAGTTGTGGGCGGTGCAAGTAAGATGAGTGAGGCTGACTACCGTCGTGTGAACTCATTATTTGTCAATGTTCTGGCTCCAGTGGCGGAAGAACTTGGTGCGTTTGTCATAGATGGTGGAACGGATTCTGGTGTCATGCAAATGATGGGGAGAGCTCGTGCTCAGACAACAGCGACATTTTCCTTGATTGGTGTAACTCCCGTTGGAAAAGTAGCGCTTCCCAATCAAATCCCCCCAACTGATGCTACACCGTTGGAACCGCACCACACTCACTTTGTGCTAGTTCCTGGTTCTAACTGGGGTGATGAATCGCCTTGGCTGGCGAAGATTGCAACTGTACTGGCAAAGGAAGCACCATCAGTCGCAGTAGTAGTTAATGGCGGGGAAATTACTAGGAAGGATGTCTTAGAGAACTTAAAAACCAATCGACCAGTGCTTGCTATTGCGGGAAGTGGGCGATTAGCTGATACACTGACCGCCGCGCTGCATGGGGACACTACTGATGAGCAGGCGAGAGAGTTAGTTGGTTCTGGGTTGATCCAAGCAATTGACTTGAAGGCGAGTTTTGATAGTGTGACTCAATTGATTAAGTTATATCTTGCACCAGCTATCTAAAAACTAATAAGGAGTTTGATATGTCTATCTACGAAAAAGCGAATAAAAAAACCGGACCCTATAAACTTCTGGCACTTGATGGTGGTGGCATCCGTGGGATGATTTCTCTTGAGGTGTTGGCGAAAATAGAGGATACCTTACGGGAAAGCTTGGGTGCTGACGACAAATTTGTCCTAGCCGATTACTTTGATTATATTGCAGGTACAAGTACGGGTGCCATTATCGCAAGTGCCCTCTCCTTGGGTATGCGTGTAGCACAGATTCAAGAATTTTATCGGGAAAGTGGTGAGAAGATGTTTGATAAGGCATTCATCCTCGAAATCCAGAGAATGATGCGCTATAAATACGGAGATGAAAAGCTCCGTGAAGAACTAAAGAAACAATTTGGAGAAGGCACTACTTTTGGTGACGAGCGTCTGAAAACCCTGTTGATGCTTGTCATGCGAAATGCTACGACAGACTCACCTTGGCCACTTTCCAACAACCCCTATGCAAAGTTTAACGACCCAGACAGCCCAGAATCTAATTTGAAACTTCCTCTTTGGCAGCTTGTCCGGGCAAGTACTGCCGCTCCAACCTTTTTTCAACCAGAGACAATTCGCTTAGGTAACAAGGAGTTTGTCTTTGTCGATGGCGGTGTGACTCCCTATAATAACCCAGCCTTCCAACTCTTCCTGATGGCTACTCTTGAACCCTACAACTTAAAGTGGCCCGCAGGTGAGGACAATATGCTTTTGGTGTCTGTCGGTACTGGTACAACTCCTAATATCGATCCAGAACTGAAAGCCGCCAATATGAACACGTTGTACAATGCTAAGAGCATCCCACTCGCACTTATGCTTGCCAGTCAGACACAACAGGATTTTCTGTGTCGTATTTTCGGTAAGTGTTTATTGGGAGACACTATTGACCAAGAGGTAGGTAACCTGCTGGAGACAAAGGGACCTCTAGAATCAAAGCTTTTCACCTACTTGCGCTATGACGTTGAACTGACTCGTAAGGGATTGGATGAGTTAGGTGGATTGAGCGATCTCAACCCAAAGGATGTCCAGGAAATGGATTCAGTGAAACATATTAGAGAGTTAGAGCGTATAGGAAAGGCTCTCGCCAAAAAAGTACAACCGCAGCACTTTGCTAAGTTTTTGCACGCACAAGCTGCCCTCACCGCAGTTAGTTAACCACGAGCATGTGAGTTTTCCATTTTTATAACATTACTCTCACCCTCTAACCTCGTTTTTCCCTTGGGAGAAGGGAAACAGTTTACCTCTCTGCCAACACGGGATAGAGGGGTGAGGGCTAAAAAAGATTGTATATTCCCAAATTTATTGATTTCTAAATGCTTTTACAGTAATTAGCGCTAGCAGTTAATGAAAAAATTTTTTGATGCTTTCATATCTTACGGACGAGTTGATAGTAAAGCGTTTGCAAAAAAGCTTCAAGCACGCTTGGACGAGTTTGGATTCAGAGTTTGGTTTGACTTCAATGACATTCCCCTAGCTGTAGATTTCCAGAATCAAATTGATGATGGTATCGAAAAGGCAAGTCATTTCTTGTTTATCATTAGCCCCCACTCAGTCAATTCACCCTATTGTCGCAAAGAAATTGAGCTAGCGATTAAGCTCAATAAACGCATTATCCCACTGTTACACGTTATGCAAATTAGCCAGGAAACCTGGCTGCAAAGAAACCCGAATTGTACGGAGCTTGATTGGGAGGCTTACAAGACGAAAGGGTTACATGATAGCTATCAGAATATGCACCCAATAATTCGCAAACTAAACTGGGTGTATTTCCAAGAGGATCAAGACGATTTTGAAAAATCCTTAGGGTATTTAATTGATGTACTCCGCTCTCATACTGATTATATAGAACAGCATACTAGGTTTTTAGCCAAAGCGTTAGAGTGGGAGCGAAATCAAAAACAAACGAACTACTTGTTAGTTGGAGAAGAAAAACAGCAGGCTGAATCTTGGCTGAAAATACGCTTTAAAGATGAGCAACCGCCTTGTATTCCTACCGATTTGCACTGTGAATATATCACCGAAAGTATCAAGAATGGAAATAACTTGATGACGATGGTGTTCCTGTCCTATGCTCATGAGGATAGGGCGGTGATGGAGAGGATTCGCTTGAGTTTGAGGCGAGAGAGCATTACAGTTTGGACGAATACAACAGATATTCAAACTGGGGAAGCTTTTGAAGAAGCGATTAAACGGGGAATTGAACAAGCAGATAATGTGGTTTATCTGCTTTCCCCTGGCTCAGTAAATTCTGCTTACTGTCAGTTTGAATTGAACTATGCTCTGTCGCTTAACAAGCGTATTATTCCCCTAAAGGTGCGAGAAATTGATTCTATGCAGGTACCGTTGGTACTGCGGGAATTGCACCATATCGATCTCACAGATAATATTAAGGAAGAGGATTATTCCCTTGATGAGAGTTATCTTTTAAAAACCATACATGAGGACGCGGCTTATTATAATGAGCAGAAAATTTTATTGACAAAAGCACTAAAATGGGAAAGACAGCACAATAATCCCAGCGTTCTGCTACGGGGGTATAACTTGCGGAGTGCAGAAGCTTGGTTGAAAGTGGCGCAAAAAAGGACGCAGCATCCACCTACAGCATTACAAGAAAAATTCATTACTGAAAGTCTGCAACAACCGCCACTAGAATCTTTAGATGTGTTTATTTCCTATTCCCGCGCTGACTCAGACTTGGCGAGAAAGCTCAATGATGCTTTACAGATGCAGGGGAAAACAACTTGGTTTGACCAAGAAAGTATTGCATCGGGATGTGATTTTCAGGAGGAGATTTATCGCGGAATTAAAACGAGCAGTAACTTTTTATTTCTTCTCTCACCGCGCTCAGTGTGTTCGCCTTACTGTAAGGATGAGGTAGAGTATGCAGCTAAGTTGAATAAACGCTTTGTGACGGTGCTGCATCGCGAGGTGAATTCTGGCGAGTTGCATCCAGAGTTAGCCAAGGTGCAGTGGATTGATTTTAATCAACAAGATTTTAATGCAAATTTTAATCAATTAGTTAGAACCCTCGACACAGATCGCGAACACGTCCACAGCCATAGCAAATGGTCCCAGCGAGCATTAGAGTGGGAACAGAAGGATAAAAGTCATGATTTGTTGTTGCGAGGAAGTGAGTTTGCGATCGCACAAAACTGGTTGCAAGAAACAGAAAAACACAAGAAAAAGCCAGCCCCGACTCAGTTGCAGAAGGTTTTTATTGAGGCGAGTTTAAATGCGATTGAAGCCGCACAGCAAGAAGAAAAACGCCGACAAAGCGAAATGCTGCGTTTACAGTCGGAGAAGGCAAAGGAAGCGGAAGCAAGACTAGCAGAACAGAAAAAAAGTGCCAAACGGCAAAAATTCTTTCTTGTTACTATTAGCATGGCATTAGTAGCTGCTGTTGGCTTTTTTATAAAGGCTGAAGAAGCTCGGCAAGCTCAACTTGACTCTGTAAGTCGATTTTCCTTACAACTTTCGCAGCAACATATTAAGTTTGATGCTCTACTTGAAGCTATTAGGGCAGGGAGCCAACTACAACAATTTCCAAACAACACAAACTCCGAAACTCGAAGTCTGGTTCTAACAGCTTTGCAGGCAGCAGTTTATGACGATAAGTTCACAGAGCACAATCGTTTAACAAAACATCACGGTACAGTCTATAGTGCAGCTTGGAACCGGGACAGTACGAAACTTGTGACAGCGAGCGGAGACAATACAATCAGACTTTGGAGTCAAGATGGTCAACCTATAGGGGTGAGTCAAGATAATAACTATGATATCACTAGCGTCAGTTTTAGTCCTGAGGGGAATGCTATTGTTTCTGGTGACGAGAACGGGACTATTAAACTCTGGAGTCAGAACGGAGAACTTCGCAAAACTTTTAAAGCTCATAAAGGTTCAGTATCGAGCGTAGCTTGGAGCCCTGATGGGAATACTATTCTCTCTGCCAGTAAAGACAAGAGTGTTAAACTCTGGAGTCAGGATGGAGTGTTCCGTCAAATTCTCACTGATTCTGAAAAAGGGCTCTCGATCGCCACTTTTAGCCCCGACGGCAAGACTATTGCAACAGCTAGTAATGATGGCACTATCCGACTTTGGGATCGAGATGCTAAGAAAAGTCGTACCATAAACGTGTGCAAGGATTGTGCTGTTTATAGTCTTAGTTTCAGTCCTGACGGGAAAAATATCGTTTCTGGTTCTGGTAACTCCAAGAAAAACTCTGAGAATACTGTAAAAATCTGGAGTACTCAGGGAAAACCTTACCAAACTATTCCAGTTGGCAAAACTCAAGTTTCGAGCATTGCTTGGAGTCCCGATGGGAATACGATCGCTGTTAACAGCAATTCCAATACTGTAACCCTGTTTACTAAAGAAGGGCAACTCCAGCAAATTCTCTTTGGTCATGAAGGTTCTATCAAGAGCGTCACATTCAGCCCTGACGGCAAGACAATTGTGACTACTAGTGAGGATAATACTGTCAAACTCTGGAGGAAGTCAGGTAAAACATTTAAACGTCTTGAGGTAGATACAACTCAAGTTTCTAATACTCACAAAGCTACTGCTGAGAGTCCTGATGGAAATACCATTGCTTATGTTGGTCAAAACAATAGCATCGAACTCAAGAACTTGAAGGGGGAGACACTTCAAACTCTGAAGGGACATACAAGTAAAATTTCTAGCCTGAGTTTCAGCCCTGACGGTAAAACCTTAGCCTCTGCTAGTTATGACAATACTGTTAAACTCTGGAGGAAAAAAGGCAACCTCTACGAAGACGAAACGGAACCCAAAACCTTGAGCGGGCATAAGGGTGATGTTTTAAGCGTCACTTTTAGCCCGGATGGAAATATTATTGCCTCTGGGAGTAGAGACCATACGGTGAAACTCTGGGACAACGAGGGAGAGCCACTCCAAACTTTAATTGGGCACGATGGGGCAGTCAATAGTCTTAGTTTTAGCCCTGACAGCAAAACCCTGACCTCCATAAGTGATGACGAATTGGCGATTGAATGGAATATACCTTCTTTAGAGCTAGAGCCGTTAATGAAAGATGCTTGCGATCGAGTGTGGAATTATCTGAAGTATAATGCCGCAGATAGCGATCGCGACCTCTGTAAAAACATTAGCAGCCAAAAATGATACTAAGGCTCACCGTGCCATCAAAGAAAAGTTGTACGGTTTTTAGTTAGGTGCAATACACACGGGCGGGCGATCGTTGGCATACGGTTGCTCGCCCTCACGTTGTCTTGATATCACTGCACTGGGTTCAAGTGATAAACGCTACATAAGTACTACTATGAGGGTTGGTACAGCGAGCTAAAAGCCTGGTTACTGCGATCGCAAACAGGCTTTTCAATATGACTTTACTCGTCAGTTGTCTGTGTGCCTTACCAGGCAAGAGGGAGACATTGTACCCTTACCGACGTACTGGTAACTTATCCACTACTTTTATTTTCTCTAGAGGGAACTTATCTAATAGCTCAGAAGCTTTGAATTGCTTTTCAATCACTAGATCCAGAGCCGGCCAAATGTACTCGTAATTGTAAGCATCTGCTTGATGCTTGCTTCCACCAAATTTTCTAAATAGATTGTCACTAAAATAAGTGGTGTCAGTCACTGCCTGATTGTGAACTGCAAATAAACCATTGGCTTTATCTGACAAAGAAAAATATATTTTCTTTTCTTCTGATTCTATGTAATCAAAATTAGATTTTTTGTTAAACAATGAAGGCTTATACCAAACTTTGGGTTTAACTAACTTATCATCGTCCCCGTGCAAAATTGCTACCGGAACATTAATACAATATCCTGTTCTCTTGATATCTACCGCTCCTGTTGTAAACTTAGACTTAAACAATTGTAAAACAAACATAACTGTTTTTGGAATACCTAAACTAGTACTTGGAGCAGGGTCAGCAACAACAATTTGTTTTGGATAAAATTTCGATTTATCTTTAGATTGATTATTGAGATAAGAAATCCAGCTTAGTGATAATAAACCGCCTAAAGAATGACCAAAAAGATAAAAATCAGTTTCTTCTATCTTGAAATTCGAGTCTTTGTGATGTAGCATTTGACAGGCTTCTTCAGTAGATTGAACTGCATTGCCAATCCATTGTAAAGGACTATCGAATAAACTAAATCTAACGGTGCGGATCAATTTAATTAAATGCTTTCCATATTTACGGTCAACAAAATAATATATTGTAGCTATAAGCCCAATAATCAAGGATAGAGCTAGAAAAAATCTTATATTGATTGCTGCCACAGTAATCTTTCTTAAAACTGATTTTACTCTTCCTTTTGAAATCAGTTTATATGTCTCTTCAATAAATTTGATAACTTCTGACAAATCTACTAAATCTTCCTTCTCTGATAACGTTTCATCCGTTTTAACATCATTTGGATAATTGCTCTTTTGGAAGTCAGGAAAGAATACATAATAACCTTTTTTTACTAGCTCTTGGAGATGCTGTTCGTAGAACTTTGGCATACATAAGGCAAAGCCATGCATATAAATTACAGCTTTGGTTTTTCCTTGTTCATCATAATATGGATTATTAGGAACATATAACTGAATAAAATTACTCTTAAGATGACTACCCGAGCGATAAATTTTATAGTTTGGCTTGTCTTCACATTCCCATTGAGATGTTTCTACTAGATAATCTGGAATGATAAGAGCATTGTTTGAGGTGATGGACTCGATCATGATTTGATTTTCCTTTTGAACACAATAATTTTCTTGTTTGAGACGCTATATTCTTAAAAATATAAATTTAGCGTCTACAATATTTTTTACAACCTGCTATTTAATAAGATTAATTCATGGCAAATTATCAACCATAGAGTATAAATACTGAAGTTATTATTTTCAATACATTAATTTGACTGTTGATTAATAGCTCAGGAAGTGATTTGCAATAATGGATTTTTAAGAAATAAATTATCCATTTTCTGGATGAGCGTCTTCGCCCGTTCTGTACGAGTGGTTGCCTAGAAGCACACACCACAAGAAAGTTTGACAGTTTTTTCTATTTGGAGCGATGATTATTGTTTAAATAAAAAAGCCAAACTAGATATGAAAAGTTTGGCTGTCAATTATGCAGATATAAAGTGAATTTGACTGTTAGACTTTATTTGCTAGTAAATTGGTGGAGTCCAAAGAAAAGGATGGTGTAGGTGAAACCGATACATTACTTTCCGTTACCATCAAACTTAGAATCATCAAAAACTCCGATAAAGTAGATGGTAAAGTTCCGAACTGGGACTGAGGAAGCGCATTTCCGAGAAAAGCAACCAGAGTACCTGCGAATAACCAGGGTAATTTGCGTTGAGAACGAACGAAGATTCCAATACCGATAAGCAGCATAAAGAAGGTGATTGCGATAGTTATAATTGGAATTCCAAGATTCGGATCGGTATAACGTACAATTCCTGTAAATTTAGTAAGTTCTAAAGTCGTGCCAATATATCTCCGAATAACATCTAAAATTCCCAGGCAAATAGCTAAAACCCAAGATAAACTCTGTATCATAGGGGTAGCCCAAGTCGCTCCTGCTCGATATGCTAAATTAACTCCAACTACAATCAGCAAAGGTAGAGAAAGGTAGTGAACCAAAAAGCGTATCTTGTTGAGATACAATAATAACTCTCCAGGTTGTAGAAAACTACCAGCAAACAGGACAGTGTTATCGTAGACAAGACTTGCTAACACAATTTGCACTAAAATAATAGCAAGGTTATTAGATTGACGCCACAAACGAATAGACCAACCTAGAAGTACCAAATCGGAAATGGCTAATAGTAAGTGCCCTATGGGATAAATTTGAGAAATCTGCATTTTTTAATCGTTATTAATACTTGACTGAAAAGTTTTCCCAGCTTTTATTGAAGAGATGCCAATTGTTTATCTTGATTTTGTTTGGCTAAGGCTTTAGAGTAAACCAACCAAGTAAAAATTGCTACACCAGCTTCAGTTCCTCCAATATCATGTAGAATGTGGAATAGAGCATTATAGGTTACATCATTCTGTCCAAATTTATCGAGTAAAAAGATAAAACCCAGATTAACTCCTACAGAAAAGAAGGGGAAAAGTAAAATTTTCCAGGTTCTAAGCAATTTATAGCCTCGGTATGTCAAAACAGTAAAAACTAGGGTCAGAGCAATATAAATTGGGGTTTTATAGGTTGAATTATTCTGTTCGTTTCCCAAGAGATATAAAATAGAGATGCCGAGTAAACTGAAAGCAAAAAATACATTCACAAAGTCTGTATATTTTGTAGTTTTCTCAACTAATCCGTCTGCCCACAACGCAAACGCTGAAATTAGAAAGAAGTAGAACATAAAATTCAACATAGCAAATTGGTTCTGGTAATACCAGCATTGAGTTACATGCCAACCAATTTCTGAGGCAATAGAAACCATGATAAAAGATAGTCCCAACTGTGAAGCAAAAATGGCTTTTGCAGACCATCCTAAAATCATTAGACTTTTATAAAAGACCCTCATTGCCAAAGGAACAAGAGCAAACGCAAGAATGTGAGGAACCTATCAAAACTTTTGGGACAGACCACTAGTCTGTGGGGATTCAGCCTAAAAAGCCTGCTAATAAAAGGTTTTGCATAAAATACAGCATAACGATACAGCAGTTAACATCGGGTGTTATAGGTAACAGTTAATGTTAGAATGATGGGAAACAACTTTTGCAACCGGACATGATATTAGGCGATAGGCAACACGTATGCAAGGATGCTTTCATCATTGGCTTATAGTGTAGCGACTTAAAGGGAAAACTCAGCTTACCTAAAACGTATCGACCTATACAAATAAATCTAAACTTCTGTAATAACTTATCTTCAAGCGTGGCAGGGTTAAATTAGCTCAAATTCTTAATAGCACTGTCGCTAGAGTAAAAATCCCGCTGGACGCTGCTTGAGCGGAGTTTGTTGTTGATTGAACGGAGTTTGATAAGTTATCTCTTAAGTTTTTCTTATCTTGCTATTCTTCACTTGCTAGTTCCCTGCCACTTTGAGCAAACTAGATAGAGCACATATTGCTGTTTGGTGTTATCTACAGGATGGCTGGAAGTCTTTGCCGTCAGGGTTGCATTCACCAAAACTCAATTGCTTTTCTTGTGTTTACTGAGCGGACGGTGTGAATTTATCAATATGGAACAACAAATTAAAGCAGAAATTGACCAACTATCCTCAGAGGCGCTAGTTATCTTGCTCTCCCAACTTTTACCTAACTGCATTGTACAGCCCCATGCTTTAGAAGTTAAACAAAATATCGCAGAGGAAGAATTAATTAATCAATTGAAGATAGACATTTCTAATTTGGATGTCGATGGCAAAGCGACGATCGCGAAAATGGTATTGAGACAATTAAAGAATGAAGTACTATTATTACTCCTTTAAGTTTCTTTATACAGAATATATATAGATTAACTCGTGTAATGGAAACATCCTCCTGATTATAGATTTGAACGATATCATTAGCATGATATTCAAATTTAAAGATATAGGAGGCTTTATAGTGGAGTTTTTGAAAAACTTTTTCTCAATAAATTTTATTCCTCACGGACACTGTTACCTTTGGAAACCAGAGTTAGTGTCCTTACACGTACTTTCAGACGTTCTGATTGCCCTTGCCTACTATTCAATCCCACTTACACTTGTATATTTTGTCCGTCAACGAGAAGATGTGCCATTCAAAAGTATTTTTCTCTTGTTTGGAGCCTTCATTGTTTCCTGCGGCACAACACATATTATGGAATTGTGGACCCTTTGGTACCCCATGTACTGGTTATCTGGAACCATCAAAGCCGTAACTGCCCTAGTTTCTTTCTATACTGCCATAACTCTAATACCTCTAGTTCCACAAGCACTTGCTCTTCCCAGCCCCGCCCAACTTGAAGCAGCAAATAAAGCTTTGCAGAAAGAAAATGTTGAACGTCAGAAAGCCGAGCAAGAGTTGCGACGGTACAAAGAACATTTAGAAGAACTTGTACAACAGCGTACCAATGAACTAGAAAAAGCGAACAAACAACTCCAGCAAGAGATTGTTCAACGCCAGCAGTCTCAAGACAAAATGGCAAAATTACTCAAAGAAGTAGAAAGTATAAACAAAGAATTAAATGATTTTGCTTATATAGTTTCTCACGATTTAAAAGCACCACTACGGGGAATTACTACATTATCTCAATGGCTACTAGAAGATTATAGCGATCGCCTCGATAAACAGGGTCAAGAGTTTATTAATCTTCTTATAAATAGAGTTCAAAAAATGCACAATCTTATAGAAGGAATCTTACAATATTCTAGAGTTGCGCGTGTTAAAGAAGAGATTCAACAAATTGATTTAGATCGATTAGTTACCGACGTTATTGAACTGCTCAACCCAAGTAACAATATACAAATAGAGGTAGTCAGTCAATTACCTGTCGTCTATTTTGAAAAAACAAAAATAGAACAGGTTTTTCAAAATTTATTAAGTAATGCCATAAAATTTACAGACAAATCAAAAGGAAAAATTATCATCGAATGCACTGATAATAATCTTTTCTGGCAATTCAGTGTTACCGATAATGGACAGGGAATTGAGGAGCAAAATTTTGACAAAATTTTTCACATCTTTCAAAAACTTTCTTCTCTCGATAACAACTCTGATGGTAGTGGAATTGGACTGGCTTTAGTCAAAAAAATTGTAGAGATGTATGATGGCAAAATTTGGGTAGAATCTGAAGTTGGAAAGGGTAGCACATTCTTTTTTACTTTGAAAAAAGAGCTACAAATCCAAGCAGCCTAAAGGAAATTTGCCACCGTAACAACTGCTACGGGAATTAAGATGTTGTCAACCTCTTTGGGGCTACATCCTTCAGCAACAGTAGCAATTAACGAGAGTAGAAAAATTCTCATAAAATTGAGTTGTTCTGGTAAGAGCAACCAAACAAAAAAGACACTGGCAGCGAAGGCAAACACAAACATCGAAAGGCTACCTTCCAAAGTTTTGTGACTCAAAATCGCGTACTTTATTTTTCCAAATCGAGAACCAACCATTGGCGCTATACCATCACCCCAACCAAGGGTTGCCATTGCGACAATGCCTGGAAAAGTTTTATAGAGTAGTGTACCGCAAAGAGCGCCGACAATCACAAAATAAAGTGGACCTTTGAGGAGTTCGCCCCTATCACCGGTGCGCGTCATGGTTTTAACAGCTTCATCATCTGGGGACGCAAACAGCCCTTTTTGTACAAGAAGAACTATCCACACCACGAAAACTGTCACATTTAAGTATTTTGACCAATGGGTATCATCGTAAAGAAACAAAAAACCGATGAGCGATCCTGCACCAATATGCACAATTTTACGGCTAATATCTTGGGGTAACCCAAACCTAATAACACACAAATTCAGCAGTGCTAGTAACCCAAACACGTAAACAAACGTCAGCACTGTGACTCCCAAATTTTCTAACAAGGGGCTGATATTTAAAGCGAAAGATAACATTTTAAATATCTCCTCCCTTACGAAAAAATTGCCGTAAAATCTCTCCTGGTTTGCGATCCCAAGTGTCAATATGCTCGTATATTAAACCATTTTGATTCAATTTGTAGGTCGAGTAGCCGTTAAAAAAGATTTTAGCTTTCCAAGGTAGGCGCAAAATACCGCGAACAGTCCACTTTGCTAAAATAAGGTCTTGGGCAGAATGTTCCACTTCATGTAAGTCGAAGAAAATTTGCGTAAAGAAGAGTTGGGCGTGAAATCGTAAAGTCCAAAAAATAATGCGATAGTTGAATTTTCCCTTGAATTTATTAACTGGGTCTTGAAAGTAAATATCTTGCGTGTAAATGCTGTAGGAAATATCCTTTTCAAACAATGTCGGCAAATCCCGTTTCAGGGTTTCAATGTTTTGCTCTACTTGCAATTGATATTCCACTCCATCCCCCAAACCCTAAATAAGATTTTTGAGAAAACCCACCAATCTCTGCCAAACAGAAAAAGGTTTCTTGCTCACTTTACCTTGATTTAGCTTAGATAGGGAAGGAAATACCGCAAACTGGGCATAGGGACCAAGCCGCAGTACTTTAGCCAGGGCATTATTGTTTTCTCGCAAACCTTCGTAAAAAAAGAAGACCTCGCCGGAAATACTATGAGTACGATTGTACTCAATTGCTTGTAACAAGTACTCTGGGCTAATCAGATAAGAACCTACTTTCATCAGAATTCCCGGTGCTAACTTTGGCAGTGTGACATCTGTAAACTGCTCGCTGACTAGCCTATCAATAATTCCCCTGTAGGCAGCAAAATCTCGCCGATAGATTTGTGGATGAATTGTATCTAATAAGCCCCTTTCCATCCAAGAGGGAGAATCTTGCAGGTATTCTTTATATGCCCAATCATAAATATTAGGAGCAATAGAGACTACCAGATTGGTATTCACTGCCTTAACTTCCTCGTAGAGGCGGGCTAGAAATTCAGTGAGAAGATTGGCACGCCATCGCAGCCATTGCCCATCTTTGGGATTCTTTGGTGGTTTTTCCCCAAACTGCTGATAGTATTGTTCTACAGTGTTGCGATCGTAACCACCTTCACAAGGCAAAGCAGGCAAGCGATCGTCACCTTGGATACCGTCAACATCATAATTTTTGACGATTTCCAACACTAAATTTAACATGAAACTTTGAACTTCTGGGTCAAAAGCATTCAGCCACTCAAATCCGTTTTTCTGAAGTAATTTGCCGTTACTATCAATGGCAGCCCATTCAGGTTTTTTTGCCAGCAGTAGTCCACCATTTAAGTTGTAGGAACTCGCAAATCCATATTCCAACCAAGGTATAACCTTTAGCCCAACCCGTCGCGCCTCAACAACTACTTCTGCCAAAGGATCGCGACCAGTAAAAAGCGGATTAATTTCTTTACCAAAAGTTTGTCCCATGACTTGACTGGGATACGTTGTCGTTCCTTTCGTCCAAACAACAGGAAAAACAACATTAAATCCTGTTTCAGCAAGGAATTCCATCGCTTCTGCAATATTTTGCTGGGAATGAAAAACTTTGCTATCAGTTGTTGTCAGCCAAACACCTCGTATCTCTGTTTTTGCCATTTATTTCCTGATTGTGTCGGGTGGGCACTAACGGTGTAAGGTGGGCAGTGCCCACCCTACAACAATCGGTAATTTGACAGCACTCAAGGGAGTAGTCGTGAAAATCTGACAGACCTACTAACCACTAACCACTAACCACTAACTACCCTCAACGCGTCATAACCCGACGATACCGCGCCTGAATAACCATGTAAATGCCATACGCAATTAACCCCAGGGCTACAATACCCAAAAGCCAAGGACCGTAGGGTTGCTGTTGTAGTGTTTGCAACGCCCGGTCTAAACCACCTGCTTTACTAGCATCAGACAAAGTGGCTGCTTGAATTAAAAACCAGCCAATAATGCAGAAAACTATACCCCTTGCTAGTAAACCAAATCTAGAAATACCCATGACTAACTTACGTTCTGAATCATCTAATTCAGTTAACTCCAGGTTTCGTCGAAATTTAGCGCTCAAAGCTTCATAAAACTCATAGAAACCTAAACCAATAATGAGTGCCCCCGCAGTTCCAACTAACCACTGACCAAAAGGCTGAGAAAGGAATCGTGCTGTCCAATCTTGTGTAGAATTACTATTACTTCTACTCCCAGAACCAAAGATAATTTGCAAAGCACTCCAAGCCAAACCTGTATATATCAACCCATTAAGCGCATAACCAAATCGTTGTGCCAAACCTTTGGCATCTGTTCCTTTATTTTCCGGGTCTTTGATTGCCTGTACAAACCGCAAAATAACATATCCTATTAACCCAATTGCCACTAAAGCAAGTAACAGTTTACCAAATGGTTGGTTAACAATTTCATGAAGAGCACCTTGAGTATCCGTTGTCCTACCGCCACTACCAAATGCCGCCTGTGCTGCCAATAGCCCAACGATCGCATAAACTACTCCTTTAGAGATATAACCGAATCGAGCTAGTTTCTCAATCCAATTAGAATGATGGCGTATTAGTTGTTGTGTCATACTATTTAAATAGTGTAATTATGGCTAAATATCTACCAAAATTACTTAATAACAACATCTATCAAAAGGAAAAGAAAGAGTTATAAATTAAGCCCCTTCAGTTTAGGACTATATGACAATTCCATCCGTGTAGAGAAGCGTCTACCCTAGTGCTAATAGATTATGGTGGCATTGCCCACCCTACACACTACTGCTACTAGATTGTAATGGGCAGTGTTCACCCTACTGCTACTAGATTGTGGTGGGCAGGGATCACCCTACATACTACATTACTAGAGATTTTTCGAGAATGATTTAGAATCTCTATAAGTGAGTTATTGTTATTTTGAATATATATAATTAAGAAATGTAAACTAGGATTTCGTATTTCAAATTCACACTTTTCACGGTCTATTTGAGTGGAGAAGTTATTATGTATGTTACACAAGAGACTTGGAAGCACGAGTATATTACGACAAATGGAATTAAACTGCACTATGTCACTCAGGGAGAAGGTCCTTTAATGTTGATGCTGCACGGATTTCCTGAGTTTTGGTATTCCTGGCGTCACCAAATTCCAGAATTTGCTAAGGAGTTTAAAGCTGTTGCTCTTGATTTGCGTGGATACAACGACAGTGATAAGCCAACAAATCAGTCAGCTTATGTGATGGATGAATTGGTGAGAGACATTGAGGGAGTTGTTAAGGGGCTGGGATACGAGAAGTGCGTTTTAGTTGGACATGATTGGGGCGGTATTATTGCCTGGAATTTCGCTTATGCTCATCCTGAAATGGTAGAGCGGTTAATTATACTCAATGTTCCTCACCCAGCAAAATTTGGTGAAGGTTTAAGAACCCCCCAACAGTTGCTACGTAGCTCCTATATATTCTTTTTTCAACTTCCTGGGCTACCTGAATTTACAATACAAGCGGCAGATTATCAACTGCTAGAAAATGCGTTTAAAGGGATGGCAGTTAACAAAAATGCTTTCACAAAAGCGGATATTGAGGCTTACAAAAATGCCGCAGCCAAACGTGGTGCCCTAACAGCAATGCTGAACTATTACCGCAATATTTTTCAGCAGAGAATCGTAAACCAGAGTTGGGGTGTTCTGGAAGTTCCAACATTAATGATTTGGGGAGAACAAGATACTGCGCTAGGTAAAGAACTCACCTATGGTACAGAAGCATATGTCAGGGATTTTCAAATCAGATACATTCCTAATAGCAGCCATTGGGTACAGCAGGAACAGCCTGAACTGGTCAGCCAGTATATGCGAGAGTTTTTAGCGGCTTAGAAGCTGATTGTCTGGCGGATAACTTTCCGGTGTCTGTCAGACAGCCTTATCACAAAGTATCTAAAAATCTCTTGCGATCCGGGCTCTTGTAGTCCGGGCTCTTAGGGATGCATACCCCACGTTGAATTTGGTTGCGCTACTTATCTGGAAAAGAGCAGGGCTGGCGTGTAGTTGACTTTGACAACTGCTGATGACGCAGTTTGACATCTGGCACATTATTGGGAATGCAACTCCAGAGCGATATGCAAATATTAATACAACTCTAGCAAGAGTACAGACAAGAAAACCTTGTACATCATTCTACCTAAGATGCAAAAGCAACTGCTGCAGAACACTAAAATTTACGTCTCATAACAGAAATTCATTAACAACCCAAGGCGGAATATGTCGCCGAGCAACAGGTGTTACTATCTTTCACAGTGATGGGTAATAGGGCGCATCAATCGATTAAAACCTCAAATCAAGAGTATTTATTAGCTATCACAGCTTAGACTGATTTACGTCACACCTTATTTGTGGCGTCAATCTATCGCCAGAAATAGTTTTTGCGAAGATAATAGGTTTGTGAGGAGAAAACAGAAGTGACTTGTAATAACAAGGGGGATAAGAATATGAAATTCAAGCTTTTAGGTGTTCTCGCGATCGCCGCGACTCCCCTGCTTGTATCGAGTTCCGTCAACGCAGCTAATCCACAGCACGTACAAAAACTACTGTCTACTGGAGAATGTACCAGTTGTGATTTGAAAGGTGCAAATCTCAGTGGTGCTCATTTGATTGGTGCCGACCTCAGAGATGCAAATCTTGAAGGTGCCAACTTGACAGATGCAAATCTTGAAGGCGCTGACCTAACAGGTGCAAATTTGGCAGGTGCCAATCTAACGTCAGCTTTTGCCACAAACGTTAACTTCAAGAAAGCGAATCTCAATAGAGTCAATTTTGCAGGGGCTAAAATTTACGATTCCAATGTTCATGGGGCGTCAATGAATGACCTCAATATTACCAACGCTGAAATCTTCAACACAGGCATTGGTATTGGGGGGGATTCTGCGGATATTCCTGATTGGAAATAGGCTGACCTCAACATAATGTCCTGTAAGCTTACCGATGGCTGGGATCTTGAAATACTCAACCCTCTGAGTTCGTAGTTACGCTTCAGAACCAAAGCATGACTGCGAACCAGACTTAAGTTATGGTCTCATAATTTACCTTTCCCGGCAAAAAGTATAATAAAATACTTATTTATGGTATAAAAACGAATAAAAATGCCTTAATTGGGAATTACAGCTTAAGATAACTTGAATATCAGGTAAAATCGGCATTTAGGTTTGTATAAATGAGAGGTGAAGCGGTTTTAGTACGATTTGAACTTAAAAGAGTAGGATTGTTGGTAGCTCATACGGTGTGGAACAACCCCAAGCTCAGGATTCTAGTTTCCTTGTAAAACAGGCTCTTGAATACTGACTTCAGTTTCTCCGTTTGAGTAATGACTGCTACTCTCTTTCTATCTTTCTACCCTGTAGTTGATGAACGACTGATGGAAGGGCAATTATGGTAGTAAACAACTAACGCTCTCTTTACCTCCCGAATCAGTTGTGTCGATGCCATTGGTGCATCGCCTAGTCAACAGCCTTTTGGTTGTAACTGTCCGGATAAAAGTAGATTAACTTTGAAAATTATGGAAGCGGAAATGCAACAACCGGAAATTGTGGAAACAAAGTCCTCAGAAACAACAGTGCCAAATATCAGCAACCAAACAGGAACCATAACCAAAGTCCAACCTCCCGTGCAATCTCAAGAGCAATGGCTAAAATATGGAGAACAAGTTTCCAGTATTTTGGCATCATTGCCCGAATACTTGGGCAGCTTTTTCAATAAATACAAACAACCCTTAATCAGCGTTGGTTTAATAGTTGCAGCGATTGTTTCTGTCAGGGTGGTTCTGGCAGTACTCGATGCTCTAAATGATATTCCTTTAGTAGCACCAACTTTTGAGTTGATTGGTATTGGTTATTCTGCTTGGTTTGTCTATCGGTATTTACTGAAAGCTTCAACTAGACAAGAGTTAACTAGCGAAATTGCAACACTCAAGTCACAAGTTGTAGGCAAAGAAACTTTAGAAAGTTAAGAGAAGGATAGTTAGTAGTTAGTGGTTATCAGTTAGTCGCTATTTGTTCTACTAACCACTATCCACTCACTACTAACAGTTTTCAGCCACTTATTGACCTAAAGTCACAACATTTTGAGACTTAACAGGTTGTAACCTTCCCATTTTTACTAAAGCTTGATGAATCATAGCAGCTACCTCAGCACGGGTAGCTTCTTTGTTTGGGGCAAAAAACTTTGCATCAGGATAGTTAACGACAATACTACTTTCAGTAGCAGCCGCTAGCTTGCCAACAGCATATTTAGGAATCTCTTGAGCGTCTTCATAAATACTTAAAACCTCTTTTGGGGAAGAAGGCTCTTTCAAATTTAACCCACTGGCAAGAGCAACTAAAACTTGTACCCGCGAAATTTTCTGCTGTGGTTTAAAGGTGTTATCAGGGTATCCTTTCAAAAATCCAGTATTAATGGCTTCATTAATGGCAGGAGATGCCCAATATTGTGCTGGTATATCTTTAAATGATATTTCTCTTGTGCTACTAACCTTTTTGTGAAAGGCTTGTTGCAAGATAGCAGCAAATTCAGCACGACTGACGGGCTGATTTGGTCTGAAAGAGTAATCGGGAAAGCCTTTAATGATTCCACGAGAAGAAAGAGTGTCAATAAAACGACGCCCCCAAAAGTCAGTAGGTATGTCCGTAAATGCAATTGGGGGTGGAATTGTTGGCAATCTTTCAGCTGGAATGACTGTACGATATTCTTCTACAGTAAAGATTTCGGAAGAAAATAACCAAGGTGCCTCCGTATATGGCGCTTGGTTTGGGGTTATGCTGCTAACTGGAGGTAACTCATCTTCAGGTGTTGCTTCCCCAGCTGGTAATGGATTTTGGGTAGGTTCAATGGCTGGTGGAACAACTTGTTGTGGAGTGAAAGTTGGGGAGGCTGAGGTGGTTGGCAATGGCAACTCTAGCCCGGTTATGTTCCAACTTGTATCTCCTTTACGGGAAAATGACCAAAATAAAATGACTCCAATAGTCGTAAAGGCAACTAAAATGCCAATAAACTCATCAAAGCCAAGGTTATGGGTTTGCGGTGACTTCGGATCGGAAGGAGGCATATTTGTTATGGAAATCTCAACCGATGATAGGCATTAATCATAAGACTACTGTTGCTCCTAATGCTAGAGCCTTAGTAAATATTAAATGAGCTACTGACTGTCAACCAAACTGGCGATCGCCCTTAGCAATTCATCTGGGTCTACAGGTTTGGAAATGTGCATTTGAAATCCTGCTGTAAGAGCTTGTTGTTGATTATACTCACCAGCATAAGCAGTTAGGGCTATTGCCGGAATTTGACTTCCCTGTTCTGGTGACGAAGCCCTTATCTGACGCAGGAGCATATAACCATCCATATTTGGCATTCCTATATCACAAACCAAAAGATCGGGCACCGATTTCCCGATGGCTGCAAGTGCTTCAGCTGCTGATTTTGTGACTGTGACGAACGATCCAGACTCCTCTAAAATAAAAGCAACTAATTCTCGAATATCCGCTTCGTCGTCAACTATCAAAATTCTCAATCCCTTAAGTGGTAAGTGGGGAGTAGGGTCGAAGGTTTCTTCATAAGGAGCGGAATGGGGATCGATAGAACTTAAAGCTTGAGACTGACAATTATTGTGAATAATTGGCAAGCTAACAGTAAATGTTGCCCCTAAATCTTCTCCCTGGCTGTGAGCTCTCACCGAACCGCCATGCATTTCCGTCAAATAACGAACAATGGCTAGCCCCAACCCCAGACCGCCAAATTTGCGGGTTGTGCTGCTGTTTTCTTGCCGGAAATACTCGAATACATGAGGTAAAAACTCCAGATTAATCCCTTTGCCGTTGTCTATAACGTGAATTTGGGCATGATGCCCAACTCGTTCTAACCGGACTTCAACTCGTCCTCCATTAGGTGTAAATTTGACAGCGTTTGAAAGTAAATTCCAAAAGACTTGCTGCAAGCGATTTGTATCTCCTGACACCAGCCCTATACTAGAGTCTAGAACAGTTTGTATCTGGATGCCTTTTGCCTCTGCTGCCAAATGTACTGTTTCGATTGCGGCTTCGATTATGGTGACTAAATTGACCGGGCAAACATTTAAAACCAACTTACCCCGTAAAATACGGGATACATCCAACAAGTCTTCGATCAGTTGTGCTTGTAACTTCGCATTGCGCTCAATCGTTTCCAAAGCACGGTTTGTGGCTTTTTCATCATACTTGCGCGTTCTCAACATTTTCGCCCAACCCAGTATGGGGTTGAGAGGCGATCGCAATTCGTGGGAAAGCACTGCTAAGAACTCATCTTTAATGTGGTTAGCGGATTCAGCTTCAGCGCGTGCAGCCCTTTCCCTTTCTAGCAACTGCATCCGTTCTTGCTCATCTTTTTTGCGTTGACTGATATCCGAAAAAGAAATGGCAATTCCATCATCTAGCTTAACTGCCATATTACGAAACCAGCCTAATATCCCGTCAGAGTCATAGGAAATTTCAATATCGTGTGGCTCCCCGGTTTCTACGACCCGTACATAACGGTCAAAAAGCTCGCTATTTTCATGGTTTCCCGGCATCACCTGTAATAATCTCTTACCAACTAGGCTTTCTGCAGGATGACCTAAAATTTCTGCTGCTTTCGGGTTAACATAAACCCACTCAAAATCAATAATTTTTTTAGCATCATTCCGTACACTTATCAGAACCGTAAAAGCGTCCAGAGACAATTCCTGAACAATTCGGAACCTTTGCTCGCTTTTACGTAACGCTATCTCTGTCTGTTTGCTTTCAGATATATCTATTGCGGCACCAGTGACACCAGTAATCTCGTTATTGGCATTTCGTAAAGGTTCTACCGTTAAATCGTAATACCAATCTTGATTAAACGCACTCAGCTTGATTTCTTGTCGTACCCCAACCCCAGTTTCCAGAACACGGCTTTTAATTTGTGTTAAAGCTTCTGCATGGGATCTGGGAATTAAGTCTGCATCCCGTTTACCCAACACATCATCCACTTTGTACCCAAAACTGGGGTTGTATATCCAGGTATAGCACAGGTTGCGATCTTGATGAAATACTGATATTGGCGAGGTTTTCAGAGCAACTCGCAATCGTTCTTCGCTTTGACGCAGCGCATCTTCCGCACGCTTGCGCTGGGTAATGTCCCGAAAGTAAATCGCCAGCCCTTTTTCAAAAGGACACGCACGAACTTCCAACCATATACCGTAAGGTGAATAAAATTCCTCAAAATTGACAGTTACTTGTTCGGTCAGCGATCGCCTGTATTCTCGCTCAAATTGGGTTCCAACTGTATCTGGGAACACTTCCCACATTTCCTTAAAGAGCAGTTCTTCTTGCGTTTTTTGCAGTAGATTTACTGCTTCGGTGTTGGCGTAGGTGTAGCGCCACTGGGAGTCAACTGCAACAAAGGCATCAGTGATACTCTCAAGAATACTGCCAATTTCCGCGTATACTGTTTCTGTCTTCACAGGTAACGGTTGCTTGCGGTGTACTGTCTCCTGACGCAATTTGATTAGCTTGGAATGTGCATCAATTCGTGCTAGCAGTTCGCGATTTGCCTGATTTAATGTTGATACATTTTTGCTAGAGTTGTGTTCTTGTTTAAAAGCACAAAGACTTGCCAATGCCATAGCAATATGGGTACCCAGGGTTTCCAAAAACCTGCGATAGTCGCTATCAAAGGCAAGATAAGGGCTTAGACCAGCAACAAGAAAGCCACTCGGATGTTCTTGTCCTGGGAAAGCAATTGGTAATACAAATGCCGAGTGAGATTGTACACCCCACGGTTCGCAGGGTAAGAAAGGAAAGCTGTTGTTGAGCCCTTCCACCAACTCGGGTAAACCCATGCGTGCTACTTTTGATAATGACCAAGGGCTCAGGCTGTCGTCTTCTCCCAAGTTGACTAACTGAGGGCTTGCTGGTGTACCAGGTTCCAAGTGAATGGTTTCTACCAGATACGCTTGTTCTTTTGGAGTATCAAGCAGATAGAGCAACGCAAAGGGAATGTCAGCCGGGTTGTTTGCCAAAACCTCTAGTGCAAGTACACAAACTTCCTCAGTTGTTTGGGCTGTAGCAATTCGGGCTACCAGTTCACTTTGAATGCGATGACGGCGTTTGTTTATAACTTGAAAAGTTGTTTCACGAACAGCGTTTAAAACACCCCCAACTGCACCAGACTCATCCCGCACCGGGGTGTAGCAGAAGGTAAAATAACATTCTTCCACAAAGCCTTTGCGATTTATCACAAGGAGTTGGTCTTCTAACCAGTTTGCCTGACCACTCGTTCTTACTCGCTCAAGACAAGAACTTATCGAATCCCAAATTTCTTGCCAACATTCACAACCTTTTTGTCCCAGACTCTTTGGATGCTTAGTACCAAGCAGAGGGAGAAACAAGTCATTGTAGAGCTGTGTGTAATCCGAACCCCATAAAATTTGCATTGGAAGTTTGGCAGCCAGGAGAATGCTCACTGCAACTCGCAAGCTTTGAGACCAATCAGCAACCGAACCAAGGGGTGTTTGTGACCAGTTGAACGTCCGCATGAGCGCCGCCATCTTGCTATCACCAGCAAATATGTCCTTAAGGGAAGTTGCTTGCTTTTGGGTCACTGTCCCCGCTCCTCATTGGGCAAGTATTCTGTCAAAGGGTCTGTTCTGCTATCTTTTGCCAGATTTAAATATGCTCCTAATATTTTCTCCCCCTCAATGTCAAGAGCAAAACGGTGACAAACTCTCCTAACAATCGGGAATCGGGAGAAAATAATTTTTGGAAAGCCATGAGCATTTCTCGATCGCACTGAAATTTTTTCTAGTTAAAAGCATAATTTATACTTTTGAAAAACAGTTATATGTCATAAGTAGGATTTTTCTTAAGTTAATTTTAGAAAAATTTAACTTATATAAAAAATTTATTAATTCATGCCTGCAGTATAACAACTCACTACTAACCTGTCACAGTTGGGTTGGAATATATAGTTTTGTTTGCGGGCTATGTATAAGTGCCGAGGCAATCCCGAACCTACACCCCTTCATAAAAAATGAAACTTCTGAAAGCCTTATAGCACAAGCATTTTCTTATATGAGTACATTATTAATTAACATTAAGCAATCCAGACACTTGAGTGGGATACTAATGATGGAAGATTGATTTCTTTTTCAAAAAGAGGAGAAAATGCATTTTTTATCGTATGGCTCGGAAGGAGACAAAATGTAAATTATAAATCTTGATTTTAGATTTTGTTTCATAAAAACAATGTCACAAGCTTTCCTATCTGTCGGTATTTCTGATTTTTACTTCTTGGCATATTCGGTAACTAAGCGAAATGGATAGAAAAATGCGGTAGTTATTTCTAAAAGCAACTGGTGTAGTTCTTAAATCAACCAAAGTTGTACTAGCTCAAGAAGAAAATAAAAGTTACATAAACCAGCATATGCAGATGACTTTTTAGTTATCAGTTAACAGCAAGCGCTCGTCATTTCAACAAAAAATAGACATATCAGAAATTGAAATGATGAGTAGAAAAAATCTTTATTTATATCTCCCCGCCTTTCATTGTGAAACTCAACTGATAACTGAACACTTTTGAAGGCAGTGAGCAAACAGGAGGAATATGAACAAAAACTTTGCAACGATAGACGGGAATGAAGCAGTTGCCCGTGTTGCTTACCGTATAAATGAAGTGATTGCCATTTATCCCATTACCCCCTCCTCTGCAATGGGAGAATGGGCTGATACCTGGTCATCTGAAGGTCGCCCCAACTTGTGGGGTACCGTTCCAAGCGTGATTGAAATGCAAAGTGAGGGCGGTGCAGCAGCAGCAGTGCATGGGGCATTGCAAACAGGTTCCCTCACAACGACCTTTACATCATCTCAGGGCTTACTGTTGATGATTCCCAACCTGTACAAAATTGCAGGTGAATTAACCAGCGCCGTTATCCATGTCGCAGCTCGCGCCTTAGCGACTCACGCCCTATCAATTTTTGGCGACCATAGCGATGTTATGGCAGCTCGTGCAACTGGCTTTGCCCTTTTGTGTTCAGCCTCGGTACAGGAAAGCCAAGATTTTGCTCTGATTGCTCAATCTGCCACCCTTCGCGCACGAGTGCCGTTTATGCATTTTTTTGACGGCTTCCGTACCTCCCATGAAATTCAGAAAGTTCAGCTATTAGAGGACAGCGACCTGAGAGCCCTCATTGATGAGGAATTGATATTGACCCACCGCGCTCGTGCTTTGACTCCAGACCGTCCCGTGTTGCGGGGAACCGCTCAAAACCCTGATATCTATTTTCAATCCCGCGAAAGTATTAACCTCTACTACAATGCCTGTCCCGACATTGTCCAACAAGTCATGAATCAATTTGGAGAATGCACGGGACGGTACTACCGCATCTTTGAATACCACGGTACACCTAATGCAGAACGGGTTATTGTTCTCATGGGTTCTGGTTGTGAGACAGTACATGAAACAGTGGATGATTTAAATGCCCGTGGCGAAAAAGTTGGTGTTGTTAAAGTTAGACTGTATCGTCCCTTTGATGTCAAACGATTTGTCGAAGTTTTACCTGCAACGGTCAAGGCGATCGCTGTTCTTGACCGTACTAAGGAGCCGGGTAGCGTTGGTGAACCGCTATATTTGGATATAGTCACCGCTCTCCACGAAGTTTGGGATGACGCCAGGGGTAGTGGCAGAGTTTCACCCCCTCCTAAAGTCGTCAGTGGTCGTTACGGTCTTTCTTCCAGAGAATTTACCCCAGCAATGGTGAGGGCAATCTTTAATAATCTTACCCTCACAGAAGTGAAAAACCACTTTACCGTTGGCATCAATGATGATGTGACTCACACGAGCCTAATTTATGACTCCAACTTCTCTATCGAACCTGATGATGTTGTGCGGGCAATGTTTTATGGGTTGGGTTCTGATGGCACGGTAGGTGCAAACAAAAACTCAATTAAGATTATTGGTGAAGAAACTGAGAATTACGCTCAAGGTTACTTTGTTTACGATTCCAAGAAATCTGGCTCTATAACTGTTTCACACCTGCGTTTTGGACCACAACCCATTCGCTCAACTTACTTAATTGACAAGGCAAACTTTATTGGTTGCCATCAATGGGTCTTTTTAGAACGCCTTGATGTCTTAAAAGCTGCTGTTTTTGGAGCAACTTTCCTGCTAAACAGCCCTCACGATCCCTATACTGTTTGGGAACATCTTCCTGTAAAAGTGCGCGAGCAAATTGTTAGCAAGCAACTCAAGTTTTACGTTATCAACGCTAACAAGGTGGCTTGCGAAAGTGGCATGGGAGGAAGGATTAACACCATCATGCAAGTGTGTTTCTTTGCCTTAGCAGGTGTTTTACCACAAGAGCAAGCGATCGCCAAAATTAAGCAAGCGATTGAAAAGACTTACGGAAAGAAAGGAGTAGACGTTGTCCGCACAAACTTGGAAGCTGTAGATCGAACTTTAGAAAACTTGCACGAAGTCCTTTGGAACAAGGTAGACAAAGGAGAATTTGCGACTTTATCTACCCCCTCTCTCCCTGCCTCCCCCTCCTCCCCCCTCCCCGTTACTGCTCCTGAATTCGTGCGAGAAGTCTTGGGCAAAATTATGTTATGGCAGGGTGATGAATTGCCTGTCAGCGCACTTCCGGTTGACGGTACTTATCCTACAGGTACTGCCAAGTGGGAAAAGCGCAATGTCGCACAAGAAATTCCTGTTTGGGATTCCGATGCCTGCGTGCAATGTAGCAAGTGTGTGATGGTTTGCCCTCATGGAGCAATTCGGAGTAAAATTTATCAAGAAAATGCCCTACTAAAAGCCCCTGAGACGTTTAAATCCACCAACACTAAGGATAAAGACTTTGCAGAACAAAAATTTACAATTCAAGTTGCTCCAGAAGATTGTACGGGGTGTAGTATCTGTGTAGATATGTGCCCTGCAAAGAGTAAATCCGTGCCGGGACGCAAGGCAATTAATATGGAGCCTCAATTGCCTTTGCGGGAGCAAGAGCGAGAAAATTGGAAGTTCTTTTTAAGTTTGCCAAATCCCGATCGCCGACAGCTCAAACTCACACAAATCCGCCAACAACAATTGCAAGAACCATTGTTTGAGTTTTCTGGTGCGTGTGCCGGTTGTGGTGAAACACCTTATTTAAAATTGCTGACACAACTGTTTGGCGATCGGGTCATGATTGCTAACGCTACTGGTTGTTCTTCAATCTATGGTGGAAACTTACCCACAACCCCTTGGACAAAAAACGCTGAAGGCAGAGGTCCTGCTTGGTCTAATAGCTTATTTGAAGATAATGCTGAATTTGGTTTTGGGTTTCGTCTCTCTCTAGATAAGCACGCTGAATTTGCCTCTGAACTCCTGCAACAATTGGGAAACAAAAAATGGGAGATAGGGAATGGGGAATTTGAGCCTTTAATTCCTAATGATTTGGTTGAGTCTATAGTAACTGCACGGCAAAGGTCAGAGGCAGACGTTTATCAACAACGGCAGCGAGTCGAACGTCTAAAGTCGTTGCTTCATCAGTTAACTAAGGTACACTCTTTAATTCCCGATTTCCCAATTTACGAGGCACAGCAACTCTTAGCACTGGCTGATTACTTAGTTAAGAAAAGTGTTTGGATAGTTGGCGGTGATGGATGGGCATATGATATTGACTTTGGCGGGCTCGATCATGTGCTTGCCAGTGGTCGCAATGTTAATATCTTGGTTATGGATACCGAAGTCTATTCAAACACGGGGGGACAATCTTCTAAAGCCACTCCACGGGCTGCGGTTGCTAAATTTGCCGCTAGTGGTAAACCAGCTGCCAAAAAAGACTTGGGGTTAATTGCAATGACATACGGGAATGTTTATGTAGCCAGTGTAGCCCTTGGTGCAAAAGATGAACATACCCTCAAAGCATTCCTAGAGGCAGAAGCTTACAATGGACCATCCCTGATTCTTGCTTACAGCCATTGTATTGCTCATGGTATTGACATGAGCACAGCTATGAATCACCAAAAAGGACTGGTAGACTCAGGTCGTTGGTTGCTATATCGATATAATCCCGATTTGCACAAACAGGGGAAAAATCCTTTGCAACTGGATATGCGTAAGCCCAAACAGTCCGTAGAACAGTCGATGTACCAAGAAAATCGTTTCAAGATGTTAACCAAGAGCAAACCCGCCCTTGCCAAACGTCTATTAGAAGAAGCACAAGCAGAAGTGGATGCTCGTTGGAAGATGTATGAATATTTGGCAGCACGTCCGGTGCAGTAATGACTTAGGACATTCATGGGCTCTGAAAGGTATTCGCTAGATAACAGCTTCTCAGGTACTAGCAGTTCATAGCATAAACTATGAACCGTTTGGTATTTTGTAGAGACGCGAAGTTTTACGTCTCTACACGTCTAAAATTTTCAGCAACAAACTTAACCAAAACACACCGCTGTGACACTACCTTGATGAAGTAAAAATATACTCTTGTAAATCGCTGCCTTTTATCTTCCAATCTTCACCGATCATCTTAGCTCTGAGCTTTCCCTCCAGAATAGCATCACGTAGGGTTTGTAGAGAACGCCCACTAAGCGCTTGAGCTTCTGAAAGCGTCAGAAGCGATTTAGATTCTATGGGAGAAATAAACAGTTTTTTGTTTCTATTAACAAGCATTTCAATCACCTACAACAAAAAATACTAAAGCTCTTTCAAATTTTTATTTTGGAACTTAGCAAATGTGCTTATATTATGAAATGGCAAAACTGATGGAAACAGAGACCGCGCTTTGTAGGTCTTCACAACTGTGAATCAACCTTTCATACTTACATCTACAACTGTTCAACAGCTGGTGCCGATCGCGCAGATATTGATAAACTCACCCATAACTAAGAAAGGATGAAGGATGAAGGATCAAGGATAAAATTTCATACTTCATACTTTATACTTCATACTTTCAATGGCAGGCTTCAGAGCATCTAAATTATATTCTGTCAAACTATTTAGTGTTTTAAAAGTAAAGGAACTATCAGTCAAGACAGAGTTTTCAAAGCCTGGGTTTTTAAAAGGAATGATGGAACTATTCACAGTTGGCATAATTACATTTCCTTTTACTAAACATGGTAAATTAAGGGAAAGTGCCAAAATTTGGGCAAAACAATCCCTTTACCCCAGTTATTTCAGCTTTTAGCAGAGTCATATTGTTGAGTATTAATCAGCGGTTTTCCAGTTGAGTGGAAACAGTCATTATATCCATCTCAATCTCGTGATGATTTCATCAACTAGGAATACACAAAGACTAAGTGTTAGCTCTGCTTAATTGACTGAAAGTAGGGTTTTTTAAGGCGTCTGAATTTTACATTTTTTAGGCTTTTAGACAAGCCATATACCAGCATATGACTATTTATATTAATATTACAAGCTTTTTTAGTAGTCTCTCATTTAGCAAATTGGCTACATTACTAGTTTCTTACTGAGAAAATTGGCTACACCAAAAAAGCGTTTTCTGTGATATAATATAAACTTTATTACATGAAGAGCACTCAAACTATCAACGTTATTGACTGGATATTGAGATAATATTGGTGGAAATTACGCTTGGGCTATTGTTCAAAAACCTTACAGATAGAAGTATTCTCTACCTCAAAATATTTAAAAGTATTGGTAGTAACAATTTGTAAAAAAACATAAAAGTAATATTTTTGACAGCATACAATTCATACATCGTTAGAACCTGACGCTGTTAACTTTGTGTCTTGAAAATAGCAATTGATACAATATGCTACATTCCGGCAAACCTCTGCCTCGACTTTAGGTGAAATAAACAAGAAATAAAGGGTAAGAATTGCCAAGCAAATAGCAAGACTCACCCTGAAATTTTTTCTTAGCGATCGTTTACTCGAGATTTGTTAATTCTTCAACCGAATTACCCGACTTTCTGCATTGCCATCTACAGTCAACCTATAAATAAAGATTCCAGGTTGCAAAGATTCACCCGCATCATTTTTACCGTCCCAGACAACTGATTTTTGACCAGCACTAGGATTACTTTCATCAACCAGGTTGCGAATATAAGCACCAAAATGATTCCAAATATCGAGGGTGACTTTTTGGGCATTCTCGGGTAACGTGTACTCAATCTTCACCGATTTCTCAAACTGCGCTGGCGCGTTTGTTGTCAGAAATCTTAAAGGTGCAACCCTCTCTACTAGAGACGCTGTTACTGGTGCATCAGAATACTTGTAAACAGTCTTACCTGAAGCATAACCGACAGTCACGGGATTACCATAAAATCGGAAGCGATTGATAAATTGTCCGATTTGGTTCGCATCTTGCCAATTTTGACCTCCATCTTTGGTTTCGCTGCTAAAACCTCCTTTAAAATTGGCATCTCCCCAACCGCCAACCCAACCGAGTTTCTCATCAACAAATCCTATACCTTCGAGGTTGGCATTCTCTTGAGGATCGTTGATGCGAAGTCTCTTCCAGGTTTTTCCGCCATCGGTTGTCTTGAGAATTGCACCTAGATTGAAATTTTCCAGAGAGACAAAACCAACCCTCTCATTGAGAAACTGAATTTTCCAACCCCATTCTCCTAAGGGGAAAGAGGAACTAATATCGGCAACTCGGTTTACCCAGGTTTTTCCCCCATCTTCTGTATAAAGAACCACTGGAATGACATTATCGCGAGTGGGATTAGTAATACTTTTGTCCGCTTTGCCACCAACAACCCAACCACAATCCTCATTAATGAAATAGTTATCGACTAAAAGTGTGGCATATTCGCTCATATCCCATGCCGTCCAAGTTGCCCCACCATCGACAGTCTTAACCATACGAGGAGGGCGGTCGGGAAAGTTAGTTCCCGAACCGTAAACAACCGATTCATTGACAACTGAAAGACCGCAAATCGCTGACGGGGCAAGTTTGGGAAGAATATTGTCTATTAACTGCCAATTTTGACCGCCATCAGTAGTAGAGTAGAGGCGTTTTCCTGCAGTCAAAGTTCCTACCCATCCCTTTAAGGCATTAGCAAAACCAACACACCTCAAGTAAATCCTATCCTGAAATTGTTGCTCCCAAGTATTGCCGCCATCGGTAGTTTTGATGATTTGACCATTGCTATTAACTGCCCAACCTACCTGAGGATCGATAAACCAAATATCATCAGTTCTCGAACTAGCGATTGGTGCATTTGTAGAAAACCATTGTAAGTTTGGAAAATTTGTCATGATAAATATTTCCTCTTGGTTATGGATACGGGATTTGGATTACTGGGGAAAATTACTATCTTTCCACTGCTTGAATAAGTTAATTCTTCCTTCTGTCCAAGGTCCAGCGGGAAGTAAGGGCATGGATTTGGAGGATACGGAGTCTAAAATTACATCTGCATTATTCTTCACAGTTTCATAATCATCAAGGTTGATGGGAAATCTAGGTTGCGATTTCATATGATCTACATCCATCGGAGAGAATAATTGAGAAATTCCGTTAGTCCATGTTCCCCCATTTGGTTTGAGAGAAATGGTATGGGCAATGTTCTTCACCGACACTGAAACTTCTGTTAAAGCTTGTCGCAATTGAGGATAGGATTGGGTCGTAGAGTCGTTAATGAGTGCGTCACAAGCTTGGGCAATTTCTTGCAGTCTTTCTTGGAAAAAGCTCCAAGCACTACTTATCTGCGGCAGCAGCTGCACATCGCTATAAAATTCAAAACTTGGCCCTGCATTCATGCCTGGAAATTCTTCGCCTGCTGGTAATTGAGTGATTGCTTTGGCTAAGGGAGAAATGCCAAAAGGCATGAGATTAATAAACGCACTCTTAAGAACATACATTTGTTCCTCATTCTCGTCAGTATGTGCAAAGAAACGGAGGAGTATTTGCAACATGACTTCATAAAGAGCAACGAAAATTTCTACTACATTGCGACTCAAGGGATCGGTAATGATGTTGGCACCAGGAGTTGTGTTATCTTGCTGAAGACTTAAGAGGGGATTTTCAATAACTGGACGAGTAGGTTGAAAATCAGGATCGTTCTGCAATTCTGTTAAATACTCTTGGCGAATTTTGGTGAATTTAGTAAAGTGACTGTCATCTCTTTGAGCAGGAGATCCTTCGCCCTGTACAATAATTAGATCGATCGCTTTTATTGCTGAATCTAAGTCTGTTACCTGGATCGTATCTCTAAAAATTCCCATTGCTTGAGCTTCGGGCGACCCAATAAATAGTTTTTGACCGATACTTTGAAAGCCTTGGCGGATTAGTCCGTAGAGTTCTCCAATGGTGTTATACTCAAGTTTTCTCGGAACTAATGGTTGTGGTAGTACTGCCAGAAGTCTTAGCAATTCTTCATCTCTAATTCTCTGGCAAAACTGAGTCCAATTGCCTTTTTGTTCTTCAGTATCAAAGTTATTTGGCAATTCAAAACAAATATAGCGGTTCAGCGTGGTTTCACTGAAAGGAGCGAGTTTGAATTGAAGTTTTAAACATGTATAGGTTTTAGCCTGGGGAAAATTTGCACGTCGAAAATATGGTGCTCCGCCTATGGCTGTAAGTAGATTGCTAACCAGTGCTAGATGAAGCATTTCCTGTACGGCAATTGCATTAATTGTCCGCCGCCACCTATTAATCTTATTTAATTGAGCTTGAGAAACTTTTTCATCTGTAGATTCTTTTAAACTGTAGGCAGTAAAAAGATACTGACAGGCAAGAGAATGTTCTAATTCCGACGCCTGTGAGAGAAGATAAAGTAAATCTTCCCTGGTTTTGACTTGATTTTCTTCACTCATCTTGGATACTCGGTAATAGCTCATAAATGATGGGTATTGGGTAATTGCACCCAATTAACAATTACCCACTACCGAAATTTAGGCGAGATGTTATCAGGCATGACTAGTACAAAAAGGCTGTTCGCGTAGCCTCTCGGGAGGAGAAGTATAAAGGCATTTGGATGAAAGTAACAGGTTTATACTGCAAGCTTTACAACGAGCGTGCATTTGTGAGCCTTATTTGCGCGGACGTGTACTAGCAGATTTATAGTGACAGTTGAATTAGACTACTCTGCTATCATCTATGACATCATTTGCCTGGATTATCGTTAATGCCTATTTATTAAGATATTAAGAGCATCAAGTCGAGCCTTGATAGCCTGTAACACCCCATTAGCTACATCTCGAGCTGACAGGGTTTGCAGCAACTGCTCTTGAACATGAACAGCACCTTGCACATCCTCTTGTTTCTCTAACCAATTGCTAAATCGGTCTACATAGTCTTTGTAGTCGATATGCCCAAGGGATCTAGCTGCCTTTGCTGGTTGCTCGGTCAAAGCAGCCGCAAATTCCTGACGCGCTTCCTCAATATCGGGAGAAATCACCTTGATTTTGGGATGATTCGGATCGTCTAAGTTCAAGATTTTGTACTCCTTCGCCATTGCGTTGGCTAGGGCTACCTCTGCATGGAAGGCAACTGAGCGATCGCTCAATTTTGCTGAGACTTCCCTTAAAGTATCGTTGCCTTTAGCAAGCACCCGGCTGCCATCAAATGTCAGAATACGTCCAACATCCTCAGAGAAAAAGTCCTGTGCTAAAAATTCTTCTTCGTAACTCCGTGGTGGCGCAACACGCAACCTCAATGGGTTGGAAACCAAGTCTTCTTCAGTATCCTCTTCGTGTAAGGCTACTTGAATAGTGTAGTAACCAGGTTCGGCAATTTCCCAACCACCCTTACCTACAGAAGCAAACAGGGATTCGTATGTTGACTCTCCAGGCATCAAGACACGGAGTTGGGTTTTCCAGCAATATTGAGCATAGGGAGAGAACTGACGAGCGGGTTGACCATCTTTCTTGATAATTACAATCATATGGTCGAGTTCGGACAGGAGTTTGTCACTGATGAGCTTGGGCTGGGATGAAATATTAGTTAGCTTCAACTCCAAGACCACTGGCTCTAGGAACTCGAACAGAGGTTGCTGACGGTTCACACGCAATTCCAACTTAAGTGATGGTTCAGGAGACAGGTTGAGCTGCTCAAAAGCGTGATTGTCAAACCAATTAGCATTTCCTTGCTGCACAAATCGGAAAGGAGCGTGCCGCATGAACAGCAGTTCTGCATCGCTGAACCGAAACTCAAATTTGCTGAAAAATTGCAATTCCTGTGCCCTGCCGTCCCCCTGGTATTTGCCATGGGGATAAAAGAAGGGATAGTTCATGAAACTCAATGCTTCCGGCTCGTTACTTAGGGGAATCCAAGGTTTTCCCCACGATGGCGGATGCTCCTTATCCCAAGAGTGAGCCAGATTGAACGCGTGTCCCATTTCATGAACAGCAGTCCAAAAACGCATCCGATTCACCCATGCAATTGGAGCAGGATCGCCGAGTGGTGGCTGCGAAATAAAACTATTGTAAAAGAGCGCTGTTCCTTGCCTGTGATTGGAACCAATGTCATCAAACATGATTCCACCTAAGCTTTCCCCCTCGTCATGAATAGATGCAAACAGAACCCACATTGACCATTGAGGTCTATTTGCAAACCGCGACCAGTGAATTTGCATGGCATCATGCATTTCATTGTTGCTCCACGTCGCATTTAGTCCCGGTGGCAGCCCAACGGGTGTATTCCCTCCTGACTTAGTGACGGCAAAGCCAGTTCGCTCGTACACGGTCTCAATAGTGAGCGTTTCCTGAACTAGTGTTGCAGGTCGGTTGGGATGAGCGTGAGTGTCAATTGCAGTTAGTGGCGTGATGCCTGCTTCAAAGTCGAACTCAAACTCCACCTCACGGAAGTGGGGTGATTTGTACTTATAGACAAAGGTGCGATTGGATACTCCTGCCACTGAAAAAGTGACTGCGGCACTGCGTTGGTCGGGAAACTGACTGCGTTGCACCTCAATCTTGACGTTTGTATAGGGGAAAGAAGCCGTGTCTCCATCCTTATACCAAATATCACCAGTCCACGAATTTAAGTCAGTCTGGGTAAGATTAGCAATCCAATGGGTTCTGAAGGCAATTGAAAAGAAAAATGTACCACTTGCTCTCATAAGTGGATAGCGTCCATCCACATCCAACCGCAACTCTTGGGAAGATGCTGGTTGCGGGATAGGAGTAGGATTGGGAAGATTTATCTCACTCCTCAACTCATACAGACCACTCACTAATTCGTCCATTTCAACTAACTCCTGTGAATTTCATAAGTATCTAAATTGCTGGTTTGATACATGGAAGACGATCTTGTTATCAGCAGTTATCGAAACCCCCAAATAGGTCGGAGCAGAAATTTCTAGAACAGTAGATTGCGCTAGCTTTCTATTTGGCAGCGTCACCTTTACGTTGACCAAGCCTTTTTGAACATTTGTTTCAAAAGAAGTTGCGAGTCCAATTTGAAATCTCGTTTTCACTTGCGATTGATGAAATACTTCTTCACAATTGACGTGAACGATCGTCTCATCATTTAAAAAACCATCTTGTAAAGCAATATGAAGTAAGATCATTAGACCTCTGGTTGGTTAAGTGGGAGTTGCTACCATCCCGAACACTTCTTGAGCGATTTGCTCCTCAGACCGTGCTCCCACGGTGCCATCAAAACACCAATAAACGCCCAAGAAAACGCAGCTTTCCAAATTATCTTGAATAGCTCTGTTAAGGATAAAGGCCATAGGAACCTTCCGACTAGGGGCTCCATTGGTATCCCTTCGCCATTCAACTTGTCAATGACAAAATCCTTAAACCAAGGTAGCGAGCATTCTCTTTTTGGAAGAAGCTTTGGCTCTGGTGCAATTATCCTTGCCAGTTGGTGTCCATATCCCGAAAGTCCTTAAAGAATGTTTTGCAAAGTAAAAAATCAACGATTTTAAGCTTTAGGAGTCTTGCAAAAATAACTTGAACGCTTTTGATGGGGAAGTAAAGCTAACAGCTTATTCCGAATTAAATTTGTACAACTTATTTTTACGTGATGCTTTAAGATATGAATCAAGGCTACACCTTTTTTTTTGGAAAAAGCTCGGTATTCGTAAAAATTCTTCACAAAATTGGGCGTTACCAGCACTTATACCAATCTTCATAAAGATGAGCTTAATATTACTTTATAAAAGCAATGGGAAGCTTACGCACTACGGTTGTTTGTTATCAAATATTAAGCTCAAGTCTACAGAGAATTGGTATTACGCATTGACCAAATTTTGATTGTGTGGGAGCCATAGTGCATAAGACATAAATCACCTCAACTCAGTAGAGTTTTGAAGCTAGAGAACATTAGTCTTCATAGCTGTGTTCTTAATTAGGTGTCAGTGAAATCAACTGATGCACTTAATAAAATGAAACGTTGGTTGTAGATTGCTGTAAACATTTTGCAGATGCAGTGCAATTACTCCACAAATACAGGGTATAGCTTTAGTTCGATGAATACCAATTTCCTGCAGTTAGCTAAGGTTTAACTTTACTTAATAACAAGACGGAATTATTGATTTATGAGTGTGCTGCTTTAACTCATATCTTGCACCACCGTTTTATTGAGAAAATAATAGGCTGAAAAGCTTATTATTACGTAGGGTGGGCACCGCCCACCACCCCTTTATTGAGAAGGTGCAAGATGTCAGTTTAATTGTTGTAAGTTGTGACTGGCTATATTTAAGAAGGTGGGCAGTGCCCGCCCTACTAACTATTGACTAGCCAGTTTAAGAAGGTGGGCAGTGCCCACTAATTAGTGTGAACAGTTACGTGTATTTGCGGTTAAAATACGTACATCAAATTAGCCACCACTGATTTTGGCTTTGTAACCCAGCTTAATCAAAATTTCGAGAATTTTCTGCTTGTGGTCGCCTTGAATTTCTATTGCGTTCTCTTTTACGGTACCACCTGTACCGCACTGAGTTTTTAGCTGTTTAAGTAAAGCCTGCAAGGTTTCGGAGTTTGTTTGAAAACCGGTAATCACAGTCACAGTTTTACCTTTTCGTCCAGCACGAGTCGCTTGCACGCGGAGGTTTTGCTTTTCAGGAGGAAGGTCGGGAGTTGCTCTTTCAAAAGCGGCGGAATTGCCGTTGCCAAATTCCTGATAGACAAAACGGTTTTCAGAGTTGTTGCGATTTGATGAAGACATAGAGCTATCTTTATTAAAGAACCGCCAAGACGCCAAGATCGCCAAGAGATGTTAGGATAAGGAGTCTTATATAATTATTGTCGTTCCGTAATTCTAGCTTGTCCGTGACTACTACTCCCCTATCTTCGGGTTCTCAATCATCTACTCAACTCCCCGACCCACTAGGACGCTTTGGTCGTTTTGGCGGTAAGTATGTTCCTGAAACGCTGATGCCTGCTCTTTCTGAATTGGAAGCCGCTTACCAGCAATATCGTAATGAGCAAAGTTTTCAAGCAGAACTGCAACAGTTATTGCAGGACTATGTGGGGCGTGCGACACCATTGTATTTTGCCGAACGCCTCACCGCACACTATGCTCGACCAGATGGTACTGGTCCGCAAATTTATTTAAAGCGTGAGGATTTAAATCATACTGGTGCTCACAAAATTAATAATGCCCTGGGTCAGGTACTGCTGGCAAAACGTATGGGCAAACAGAGAATTATCGCTGAAACAGGTGCCGGACAACACGGGGTAGCAACGGCTACAGTTTGTGCTCGTTTTGGCTTGCAATGCGTTATCTACATGGGCGTTCACGATATGGAACGTCAAGCTTTGAACGTTTTTAGAATGCGATTGATGGGTGCACAAGTGCGTCCGGTAGCGGCAGGAACCGGCACTTTAAAAGACGCTACGTCTGAGGCAATCCGCGATTGGGTCACGAATGTAGAAACAACCCACTACATTCTAGGTTCAGTTGCCGGACCCCATCCCTACCCAATGATTGTACGTGATTTCCACCAAGTGATCGGGCAGGAAACTCGCGCTCAAGCAATGTCGAAATGGGGCGGTTTGCCAGATATTGTGATGGCTTGTGTTGGTGGTGGTTCCAATGCAATGGGAATTTTCTACGAGTTTGTGAATGACCCGTCCGTGCGTTTGATTGGTATAGAAGCTGCTGGAGAAGGAGTTGATACTGATAAACACGCTGCTACTTTGACAAAGGGACGAGTTGGTGTTTTGCATGGTGCCATGAGCTACCTGTTGCAAAGTGAGGATGGGCAAGTGATTGAAGCTCATTCCATCAGTGCTGGGTTAGATTATCCCGGTGTAGGTCCGGAACACAGCTATTTGAAGGATTCGGGACGTGCTGAATATTACAGCGTGACGGACTCTGAGGCTTTGGCAGCATTTCAGCGACTTTCACGTTTGGAAGGAATTATTCCCGCTTTGGAAACGGCTCACGCTTTTGCCTACTTGGACACTCTGTGCCCTCAATTAAGCGGTAGCCCTCGAATTGTGATTAACAGTTCTGGCCGTGGTGATAAGGATGTGCAAACGGTAGCTAAGTATTTAAATCCTGCGTAATACATGACGGATGTAAGCCCCCCCAATCCCGCGATTCGGTACTTCATCCTTCATTTTTTAGGTAACGGCGCAATCCTAATATTGTAGTCAATTGCTCTTGACGCAGCGTCTCGGATATGCAAAGATTTTCCTCACCGCTTGAATACTGAAAACAATACAGGTATATCAAGAAACAAAAAACCAGGGATTGCGTCCGATAACCTTACATACCATCTAAGACTCCATGTTCCGACAAACTGCTTTTGGCATTGCTTTAAGTACGCTTGTCCTTGCCGGTGGATTATCGACTAGTTTAGTACCGGGTCACTCTTCTATCAAGAAAGCAACCCAAAATAAGTCGGTGTCATCTCCATCACGCCAGGTTGAATCATTTTATACTTTTAAAACGACTGATTTGGAAAAATCAGTTTTTGACCAAATTAATCGATATCGCACTTCTAAGGGTTTGCGAAAGCTGTCTTTAAATCCAAAAATTACTCGGCAAGCAAGGCTTCACAGTCAGAATATGGCTAGACGCAAAGTCCCATTTAGTCACCAGGGATTTGAAAGGAGAGTTCGCGCTATCCCCCTTCGCTACAAAAGTGCATCAGAAAACCTGGCTTTTAACCAAGGATATAACGATCCAGTTCAAGAAGCTGTGACAAGTTGGATTAAAAGCCCCGGACATCTGAAAAATATTAAGGGAAATTACAATCTGACTGGTATTGGTGTTGCTACCAATAGTCAAGGTGAAGTTTACCTGACACAAATTTTTGTTCGCAGTAGATAGGTGAAGGTTAGTAGCTAGTTGTTAGCAGTTGATGGTTAATAGAAAAATGTCTATCTACTTATGTATTAACTACTAACCACTAACTACTAACATATATATAACTATTCCACCTAACTCCCTCTGATTCATGGAAGATTTTCAGGTTTGCGATCGCGATCTTACTGAAGCTACTTTATCCCAGTATTTACAAGCGGATGAAATAGCGGTAGATACCGAAACAATGGGACTACTGCCACAACGCGATCGCTTGTGTCTTGTCCAATTATGTAACAGAGAGGGCAAGGTCACTGCAATCCGTATTGCCAAAGGACAAACCGAGGCTCCAAACTTAAAAAAACTTTTAGAGGCAACAACTGTCCTTAAAATATTTCACTTTGCGCGTTTTGACCTTGCCACAATACGTTACAACTTAGGTATTTACATTCAACCCGTTTTTTGCACCAAAATTGCCAGTAAGTTAGCCCGGACGTATACCCAACGCCACGGGCTAAAGGATTTAGTGCAAGAATTGGAAAAAGTAGAATTAGATAAAAGCGCTCAAAGTTCTGATTGGGGAAATGCTGCGAATTTATCAGAAGCTCAACTGAGTTACGCAGCCAATGATGTGCGTTACTTAATTAGTACGCGGGAAAAACTTGTAGATATGCTCAAACGAGAAGAACGCTACGACCTTGCAATGGAGTGCTTTCAGGCTTTACCAACTATAGTTTCCTTGGATTTGTTGCAATTCAAGGACGTGTTTGAACATTAATAAATGTGTCCTCCGTCATAAGTCATTTTTGCATCGCAAGTGACTCATGACAAAGGACAAAGGACAAAGGACTAATGACCAATGACTCTTGACTAACCTTTCTGCTGGGTTTCTGCGTGATTCTTCAAACGGTCTACAACGTTGTAGTCATCCGCACCAGCAGGAGTTCTGGATTCGATAACACCTTCGGTAGGACCGCCAACTGCCTTCCATGCTGCTAAACCACCTTTAAGTTCAGATACGTGGTAAAAGCCAGCGCTTCTCAATTGTTGTGCAGCTTCAGCAGTTTGTTCGTCGCTGTCACCGTAGACGTAGATATCACGGCTTTTTGCTAGAGATTGTGCTCTGTCTACCAATTGATCCATTGGAAACGCCATTGCACCCATGATATGACCTCTATTGTAGGCATTGCGCTCCCGCACATCCAGAATTGTGAAAGCAGGTTCACCCCATTCCAAACGAGACTTTAGAACATGAACATCAGACTGTGAGTCAATTGGTGGCTGTTGTGGAACAATGTTGTCTACTAGTTTGTTAGTCATGAGTATCCTCTGTAATATATTTAAACAATTTGCAAAAGCCTCTAGGCATGGACTTACATACAGGCATCACTTAAAACCTGTGTCTTTAACTAAATAAGCTAGGACAGCCTAATTTCTCTTTTTCCCCTCTACCCCCCTGGTTTCTCCAGACTCTGGAGAAACGACAGGCAAGAACTTTGTATTTTCTTCTTCGAGAAAGAGGTTGCCATAAACTTTAGAGACCCTCGACACTTTTGCAAGAATTTTCTGCACTGCACAAAATGTATCGAACAACATGGCTTCAATTGCTCTTTCTTGAGAATGAAGGTTCTAGATTTATGTCTAACGATAGACCAGCCACACAAAAGATCTATTTTTTTAACTCTTTGATTTTTTACAATTGTAAAATGTTAACTTGACTTTAAATTTTGGGAATTAGTTAGACAAAGATCGATGCTTTTCATTTAGGCATTACATAAATTTAGTGTTTTTGCAAGTCAATGAAACTAAATTTAGCAAATCAGCTAATTAAGAAGGCAGAAGTACGAGGGCAGAGGGCATTCGGGAATCCCCATAAATAAATTTAGGGGATTTAATAAAGTTACTACGTTTTTATTTTTATCCATAAATAAATTAAGGGGCTTTAAACCATATGGCAGATCACAGATGACTTACCTTTGTTTAAAAAATAAAAAATCTTACATAGCTGCCATCTGCCATCAGCAAGGCTGCCTTTCTTCCGGTAATTAAATTCAACTTCTTCTTTTTGTAGTAACATTTAGTTAAACATCGTGCTTTTTTCTTCACTCTGATAGACCCTTTTAAATTCAAATTTTTTTTATAAAAATAGACAAGGCATTCGGCTATACTCAGGCAAAGAGTTGCCGAATAGAATACAAAGTATGAAGGAACCAAACCGCCGTAGGTTTTTATTTGGGACAGTTTCAGCAATTTCTGGCGGTGTAATGGGAATATTCAATCGGGAAAACCGTACAGTGGCTGCGCCCGCAAACTCGCCACAAGAAACACCAAGTTTTTCCAGACAAGTTATCAAATTTGCCAATGGCATCTCCTTTGAACTAGTCACAGATAAGGATGAATTTCTTGGCATTGGTCAAATCAAAGCTGCAAACGTCCCATTGCGTAGTGGACGAAGACCAATGTTTGTTGAAATTTGTAATCCCAGCGCAGTGACTCTTTGCAATTACACGATAGCGCAACAGAATATTACAAATAATTTAGTTCAGCTGAAATTCTCCATGCATTACCGTGAAGGCGGTCTCATGGAGTGGATGGTTCATACTGTTCGGAACCGATACAACACAGCCAATTGGACTGCTGAACCTCAACCTGCTACTGATACAGTTCTATGGTTGGAAATTCGTCCGGTCATCCGTAGGATTGGCGATCGCAAATACGTGGGATTGAGTTATCAATATCGCTACCAAAGCCAAAGCATTCCTATTTACAAAATACTCGATCGCGGTACCTGGGAACTAGGTGGTCGTGCAGTGGGTAATGAGTTTTGGATGCGTAACTCTTTTGCACCTTCTATTGCGCCCATTAATTCAGTGGAAGAACTTTACTCTACCGAATGGTATCTGCCCTCTGCTGCAAATCCCAGCGTCTTTCAATTTATACCACTGCAAACTGCTTTACAAGGCTTTACCTTTACATCTGGGGAATTGGGTACGTTGGTGACTTGGGCAACAAAAGCCAGTCATATCCGTTCACTGTTTGAGAAACCACGGGGTGTGGATGAAATTATTCACTGGCATCAACATTGTGCTGATTTGAGCCAAGAATTTGTGACCTCACCGATGGAGGTACTGTGGGCACCAGGTAAACTCAATCGCGTTGAACGAACCAATGCTTACGAAGCAGTACGAGAATTAGTCCACGAAACGCTACATACTGACATCGGTATGCGTCGCGAACGGATAACCACTTACGGGCTGATTGAACAATGGGATAATGCTGATTTAAAACGTTACACCGAAGTGGCATTACCAAAACTACTAGAAGCCGGTGTAAAAATGGTTGGATTGGCAAACCATTTCCAAAATAATATGAATACTTTTGGCGTTGGTAATATGGCATGCACCATCGATCTAAAGGTAGCAGATTCAGTTGGTGAGGAAAATTTGCGGAATTTTTGTAATAAAGCAAAAGCTAGTGGTGCCATAGTTCAAATGTGGGGCAATACAGCTTTATCAACCTTTGGTCTCAAGCAATGGGATCGCAATGGTGCAAAAAATCGCATCGACTATTTACCGAAAGCAGGATCGATAATGGAGGCGATAGAGCTATCGTCAGATCCTTTTGTTCGTAACCCTTCCAATGCCATTGAAGCTGACCATTACACTCCAGTTTTCGCCGTACTAAATCTACGAGATCCGGTTATACGCGAATACTGGCTTCAGCGTTGGAAGGAGGCTCATGATGAAATTGGGCTTGAGGCTATTTTCCTAGATAGTTCAACCAATCTCTCTAGTGATAAATTCCACTTTATCCAACTTGCAGATGCTAGTTTGAGAAATGTAGCTGCCAATAATACGAAACAATTATTTACCTATCGTCCTGCAAATGAATCACCATCAGCAATTCTGTCGCAGTACCATGCCCACTTAAAATTGATGACAGAAATGCAAAAGATTGGCTATCACTACTGTGGGGAAGATATCGGCGTCTTCGGAATCCATCGAACTGGTCCGGGTCTTCTAGCTAAGCTAGAGCATTTGCCATTGTGGATGGATTGCCTAACTGATTTCGACATCCCGGCTTTACAGAAAGCAGCAGCCGATCCCAATGACATCTTTTTCCGTGGTTTAGCTTACCGGGTAATGTGGTATGTCTTTTGGGATATCAAGACCGACCAACTCAGCTTTAACTATGGCAGCGTGCGCGGTGATTTCGACAAACCCAACGATTGGCATATTTCGCTGTTTAAAGTCTTTAATAAGGTCAACGATTTCATGATTAACCGCGAGATTTTACCTAATGAAAATGGTGTTGTGTACCGCAGTGCAAACCAACAAGTTATTTGGACTTTCCAAAATTTGGATTTCCAGCTTCCTAGTCGTTCATTAGTGCGTGATGAGATTACGGGCAAAAGTTGGCAAACTCGTCTCCTGCAAGCTGTTAAACACCATGTTTATTACGTTACGACAAATTCAGATTTATGAGCGAACAATACCGTAGTTCTCACATTGTTTTGAAACCAGAAAAATATGAAGCTATAGCGCAGCTAGCAAATAATCAAGATCGCCCAATTTCTGAAGTTGCAACAGAGGTCGTGCGACTGGAACTGGAAACTCTTGAGCAAAGGAAACAGGGAAAAAAGGAATCCCTTGAACGTTTAAATCAGCGGCGTCTTGAATACCATCATCAACATGGTTTTTATCCGGGAGATCCAGTTGCTGAAGTACGAGCAGAACGGGAAAAACAAATTGATACGGTAATCAGAGAGGAACAATGAAGGTAAGTAGGATGACATAAATAAAGTTAACTCATGAGGGTCGTCCTTAGTTCTTTGTCATTCGTCATTAGTAAGGATGTTGGACAGTAATTTATTTACACCATTTCATGTTAATCATGATACTCATAAATTTGTAGAGACGCTTCAAACAGCGCGTCTCTACATCATCGATTCGTATTATCCTTTTCGTGAAACGAAATTAAGCTGCAGCCAGAACAAAATCAACGTCGTTTGTGCCGCTAGTTTCTGACTTACCAGATGTTAGTTTTTGACCATTAACTTCAACAGCAAAAGGTGTGCCATCTAGGGTGAGGTTGTAGTCAGTTTTGTCATTTGTGTATCCAACACTGGCAATCATTTTGCGACCTTGGTCTGTGTAGGCGAAAGCCAACATTTGATTCTTGTTTTGCTTGTTGTCTCGCGCCCAAATTACCATGTATTGTCTGCCTTGGTAATCAAATACTTTTGGTTGGCGATTGGGGACATAACGACCTGGATCGCCAAAACTTTTGTCTAGAAAATCTTGAACGGAACTGGGTTCTACAGTCGCATAAGCCACTTCTTCTGGAGAGGTTGGTTCGGCATCACCTTGATTTTCATCAACGACTTCTTCTTGACCGCGATTGCGGAAATAATCCACTGCTGCTTTAGTTCCTATTGCACCAACGGCAGCAACTCCGGCACCAATTAGTACGTTGCGAAGGAGGTTACTTCTATTAGTCATTCTTTCTCCTGTTGGCTAGAAGACTCCGTGGATAATCGTAACATTACTGGTTATCGTTGTTCATTTATTCAGTTTTTTTAATGTATAAGAAATGTAATATTCTCTTTTGATGATTAAACCATATGGTTATGAACTGCCTTCATCCTTTCAGATACTAAGAAAGCTGCAAGTTCTATTGCTGCTTTCATACTTGTAGCATCAGCAATTCCTTTACCTGCAATGTCAAATGCTGTGCCGTGGTCGGGGGATGTGCGAATGAAGGGCAGACCGATGGAAGTATTTACGGCTCGGTCAAATGCCATGAGTTTTACGGGAATTAAGCCTTGGTCGTGGTAAAGTGCAAGGTAGGCATCAGGAACATTTTGAACTTCGGGCTGTAGCGGATGGGCGCTAGTGTCTTGTGTCTGTCTGTGTCTGGATGTATCGGTAGTTGTCATTTTGCTGTTTCCATACCAGGCTTGACCGGGCTTAACCCACATTGTATCCGGTGGAATTGGACCATCGATTTGTAAGTTTGGGCGATTTTTACGCTCTTGTTCTATCCAAGGAATTAACCAATCTTGTTCTTCATTTCCCAGTTGTCCCTGTTCTCCACTGTGGGGATTTAAACCCGCGACTGCTATCCTGGCTTTGGTTAATCCAAAATCTTTTTCCAAGCACTCCACCAGTAAATCTAGTTTTTCTGTCATCAGCTGTGGTGTCAGCACTTGAGGAACCTGACTGAGGGGAATGTGTGTTGTTGCTAGCAGTGTGCGTAGTAACCACCCTGTATGGGGCGATCGCGCTACGAACAACATACCCACCCGTTGTGAACCCGATTTTTCTGCCAACAGTTCTGTTTGTCCTGGGTAGTTGTGTCCGGCTGCTTTCCATGCTGATTTCGCGATGGGTCCTGTCACAATACCATCAAATTGATCGGCAAGCGTATAGCTAATAGCTGCTTCCATATAACGGAAGCTTGCTGCACCACTGACAGCATTACCCTGACCGATAATAATGTTATCTTGATGGGAAACATCAGTCTCTATGTCAAGAATAGAAAGTTCTTCTGGATTGAGCAGGGGTTCTGAATTATCGGCAAGAGTGAGTTTAGTATAAGTTTTTACTAGTAAATCTTGGCTGCCTACCACCGTCACATCACAGTTTTTGCTCACTTCGGGAGCTGCTAAGGCTTTTAAAATCACCTCCGGACCAATTCCTGCTGGATCTCCTAAAGTCAGTGCTAGACGTGGGCGATATAGGGGTTTTGATGTGAAGTTTTCTTCTACTTGGTGCATGTTCGGAGTCCTAGTAACAGCTTGCCATCTAGCTTCACAATTGTTAACGTAAGTCTAATCCTACAGCAGAGCTTTCAGGCATCTGGTAGACTTAACTTAATTAAACAATTTGCAAAGGAGAATTAAGCGAATGGGCGGCGAAATGTTGAATGCGGCTCTATTGTCTTTTGGTCTCATCTTCGTAGGCTGGGCTCTGGGTACATTGTTACTAAAAATTCAAGGTGCAGAAGAGTAACCCCCTGTGAGGGATGGAGTATAAAGGAGAAAATGCAGCTATAACCTCAAAGTATGAGCTTTTTCATCCTTTATGCTTCATCCTGGATACTTTTATTTGTAAAGTTTTGTTTAGAGAGACGCTTCTGATAAGATTTTTTATAATAGGTTAAATTTTTGTTACAAAATCTCATGACATTATTAATAATCGGTGCCACCGGCACCTTGGGAAGACAAGTGGCTCGTCGTGCGATCGATGAGGGATATAAAGTTCGTTGTCTTGTCCGGAGTGCAAAGAAAGCCGCGTTTCTTAAAGAGTGGGGGGCAGAACTTGTACCGGGTTCGCTGTGTTACCCGGAGACACTAGGATCAGCCCTTGAGGGTGTAACAGCAATTATTGATGCGGCAACATCCCGTCCTACAGATTCCCTCAGTATCAGACAGGTAGACTGGGAAGGTAAGGTATCGCTGATACAAGCGGCACAAGCTGCAGGTGTAGAGCGTTTTATCTTTTTCTCCATACTGGATGCTGAGAAGTATCCAGACGTACCCTTGATGGAAATTAAGCGGTGTACAGAACTATTTTTGGCTGAATCCGGTTTGAACTACACCGTATTGCGCTTAGCTGGTTTCATGCAAGGCTTAATTGGTCAATATGGAATTCCCATATTAGAAGGACAGCCCGTGTGGGTGACGGGTCAATCTTCTCCCATTGCTTACATGGATACTCAAGACATTGCTAAATTCGCCATCAGGGCTTTGAAAGTCCCAGAGACAGAGAAGAAAACTTTTCCTGTCGTGGGAACTCGTGCTTGGAGTGCAGAAGAAATCATCAGTCTGTGCGAACGCCTCTCTGGAAAAGAAGCGAGGGTGTCGCGAATGCCAATTAATTTACTGCGTACCATGCGCCGTGCCCTACGCTTCTTCCAGTGGGGTTGGAATGTAGCAGATAGACTGGCTTTTACAGAAGTTTTGGCAAGTGGTAAGCCTTTGACTGCTCCAATGGATGAGGTTTACGCGACTTTTGGCTTAGAGCGACATGAAACCACAACGCTGGAAAGTTATTTGCAAGAGTACTTCAGCCGTATAATGAAAAAGCTCAAAGAGTTGGATTACGAAAAAACAAAAAAACAAAAAAACAAAAAATCTCCCTTTAAAAAAGTTAACAGTCAGTAGTAGAACCAGGTTCAATGCCTTGTTCACAGACAAGCAGGCGTAATGTTTTTTAACCTGCCCCCGTACAATAGTCACTGGTCATTGGTAGTTACACAAATGACCCTCATACAAATGACAAAGGACTTATATCAAAATAGTCCAAAATATGTAACGATTAACATAATGAAGCGCGTCGCTTAGAGTTGGATATTTGAGTGTGCCCAAAGCAGGCATTATATACAATGACGTAAAACCGATAGCGAGTCGGATCGCTATCGAATTGAAGGAAAAGTTCACCACTGCAGGCTGGGATGTTTGCGTCACAAGTGGTGTCGGTGGGATATTGGGCTATTCAACCCCTGAAAGCCCCGTATGTCACACTCCAATAGAAGGTCTAACACCACCTGGGTTTGACTCAGAAATGAGATTTGCAGTGGTGTTAGGAGGAGATGGCACAGTTCTAGCGGCTTCTCGTCTGGTCGCTCCCTGTGGTATTCCGATATTAACAGTCAACACAGGTCACATGGGGTTTTTGACAGAGACTTATCTGAATCAACTACCTCAAGCGGTGGAGCATCTTTTGACGGGTCAGTATGAAATTGAAGACAGAGTCATGCTCACCGTCAAAGTACTCCGGGGAGACACTATTCTTTGGGAAGCTCTTTGCCTCAATGAAATGGTGCTACATAGAGAACCTTTAACCTCTATGTGTCATTTTGAAATAGCAATTGGTCGTCATGCACCAGTTGATATTGCAGCGGATGGTGTGATTGTATCCACCCCCACTGGTTCTACAGCTTACTCGTTAAGTGCTGGTGGTCCAGTAGTGACTCCTGGTGTACCCGTGTTGCAACTTGTACCTATTTGTCCCCATTCTCTGGCCTCAAGGGCTTTGGTTTTCCCAGATAGCGAACCCGTTAATATCTGGCCAGTCAATACTCCTCGGTTGGTAATGGTGGTAGATGGTAATGGTGGGTGCTATGTTTTTCCAGAGGATAGGGTTTATTTGGAGCGCTCGCAATACAGCGCCCGATTTATCCGTTTGCAGCCTCCAGAGTTTTTCAAAATTTTACGCGAAAAATTAGGTTGGGGTTTGCCACATATCGCAAAACCTACGTCTGTGGAATTACCATAGACAAAAATCCCAAATTAATATGACAGTTGCTCATAATCCCTGTGTTTTAGTGATTGAAAGCGACGAAAGCCTCGCCAACCAGCTGGCTTTTGATTTGAAAGAAGCTGGTTATGAACCCCTTCTGGCTCATGATGGGGTCAGTGGAATGCAACACAGTCGCGAACGCCAACCTGCTTTGATTGTCATTGACCGGATGCTCGCAGGAGAGTCTGGGTTATCATTGTGTAAAAGTTTCAGAAACGCTGGAGCGCGATCGCCAGTTTTAGTTCTGATGGCACGTGATACAGTTGATGACCGTGTAGCTTGTTTGGAAGCAGGAGCCGATGATTACTTCCTCAAGCCGTACCGCTCTGAGGACTTTTTAAACCGTATTCGTCTGTACTTAAAACCAGATATCGATACCAGCGAACAATTACGCTTTGGTGATTTAGCTTTAGACATAGCAACTCGCCGTGTCATCTTAAACGGAAAAGCTATTGACCTAACGATGAAGGAATTTGAACTCCTCAAGTATCTTATGGAACATCCCCGTGAAGTGTTAACTCGCGAACAAATTTTAGAAAACGTTTGGGGTTACGACTTTATGGGAGAATCAAATGTTATTGAAGTCTATATTCGCTACTTACGTTTGAAAATAGAAGATGAAGGTCAAAAACGGTTGATTCAAACCGTGCGAGGCGTGGGTTACGTTTTGAGGGAATCTTAAAATAAGAATAGTTAGTAGTTAGTAGTTAGTACTATTTGTAGCTAACTACTAACCAATCACCACTAAACACCAACCACTAACTATTAATTAAACTTGTTATGAAAAATTGGCTATGCTTATTATCAATAGTTCTGAGTTTTTTGCTAGTGAGTTGTTCTACTCAAACACCAGCAACATCTCCCTCAGCAACGCCTAGTTCTCAAACTCAAGCACCAATGAATTTGGAACGTCAGCCACTCACAACGAATGCAGGTCAACAATTACCTATTTCAGCGGTTGCAATTGTTCCTAGTGGTACGAAGATTCAATTGGAAGTAGCGAAAACACCCCAACAGCAAGCAATGGGATTGATGTACCGACCCGCCTTACCCGATGACCGAGGTATGCTCTTTCAATTTCCGTCAGCATTTCAAGCCAGTTTCTGGATGAAGAATGTACCTGTTCCCCTGGATATGGTTTTTATACGGGACGGTATTGTTAAGTACATCGCTGCTTCCGTACCTCCCTGTACTACCAACCCTTGTCCTACTTACGGTCCTGAGACAGCAGTTAACCAAGTGATTGAACTGCGTTCAGGTCGTGCATCTGAGTTGGGTTTGAAAGTAGGCGATCGTGTCAAAATAGAATTTTTCAAACTTAAGTAGGTTGGTACAAATGAAGTTAACAGGATTTGGTTGTCCTTTGTTATTTGTCATTTGTCATTCGTAAAGGTCATAGTATCTTTACATTCCTTAACATAACTGCTTTTATTTCTGTCGTCAGTCATTCGTCATTAATAGGGTTTTGGGGCTGTTTACATTTCGTAACACAGTTTTATTTATTTCTGCCCGCTGATTTAGTGCTTTTGTCAATCATTGAGTATGTAAAGCACTTGTAAAAAAAGTATTACGTAAATGTAAAGAGTCCCATTCTAAGGCTAGCATTTGATACAATCCCATTCAGTAAGTGATGCTATCCTTAATGCCGGATGACAGATTTGACTTCAGGCTACAAAAGATATTCCTTAGGACGTAAGTGTAAAGTGTAGTCAATGAGGGAGTATTATCTAAGGAATCTTTCTTACTGCAGGTGTATTTAACTGGGGTACTGAAGTAAAAAGGATAAAGCTGACTTGAATAAGAATTGTGCTATTTGAAACTTAAAAAACAAATAGCTCCCAGGCGAGATCTAGTCTAAGTCTGGCTTTTCAGGAATATCAGAGAACCGACACCAAGTATTTACCATTGCACAAATAGCATCGCTTTATACAACGGTGGCGGAAAAATTTTGACTTGATATACTTAAGTACACTTAATTTTAAATTTGGGGGAAACAAGGGTGTCACCATCAACATACTCTAGGTTTATCCGGTTTCTACAGGAAGATCTAGCAATTTCAACAGCTTGCATCGCAGTTGCTCTTCGTCATCGGGAGCAAGACCCCGGTCCTTTGCCAATGATTCTTTGGCAGTATGGTTTGGTTACTATAGACCAGTTAGAACAAATCTATGACTGGTTAGAGACAGCATAGGTCTGATGAGCTCATTGAGGACAATCAACTATGCGAGATTTTCTCTGCCTTTTACAAAGGCTGATTCATAGCGAAATTTATCTGACTTATTCACACACATTAAATCTAGGAGCGGGCAAATCATTCGGCCCGCTTCGTTATTTGTATGGCAAGGTTAGGGGTTGGGGGCTAGCTGCACTTCCTTAGCTAAATATGGATGTTTAACAACTAACGACAGTTGCTTTAAGCTGGAAAGCACTTAAAGATGTCATGACCTTTTTAACGGAGTCAGTTAAGACCTAAGCATGGCTATCTCTACAATGGTAAGTACTAGTTGTCCAGTCTTGTCCACTGTTTAGCGAGTAGCTCGTTATCATTCAGGAGTAACAACTTGTTCGGTGTTAAGATGATTGAGCGACCAGCGATGATCTACCTCCACAGAAGATGATTGGCATGCTTGTTCAAGTTGCTTTTGTTGTGCGGCTGCTTTCCGGAGAGTAATAATGAGCTGACTTACCTGATTCCGTAAATTTGGGTTGCTGCTAGCTGCCATCATAGTTTGTCTTTCCAACAGTTGCAGTATGAGTTCGTAGTGGATAGGTGAAGGCAGAGGAATTTGCTCCATGTAGTTGGTTTTTGATTGCAATTTTTTAGTAGAGTTCAAAGTGGTTAGTTATTAAATGAATTGTTGCACAGGCAACAATGATTTGGTTAAAGACCTAGTTTTGCAGGTGATAAAGATTTAGCAAAGAGGTTGGTAATAGCTACGTCTGGATCTGGGTGTTTTACCAGAGACTCTCCGATGAGAACACCGGATACCCCAGCGCGTTCCACCAAGGCCAAATCCTTTGGGGTGTGCAATCCCGACTCGCTCACAACTAGAATATTTCGTTCTTGCAACACTTTGCCCCTTGCTGCTAAAAGTTCACATGTGGTGTGCAAATTAACAGAGAAATCCTCTAAATTGCGATTATTAATACCTACTAAAGTGACACCATCTATAGCCAATACGCGATCGAGTTCTTCCAGAGTATGAACCTCAATCAAAGCTGCCATCTTTAGGGTTTTGGCAATTTTAACGAAGTACTGTAAATCGCGATCGCCAAGTACTGCTGCAATCAACAATACTGCATCTGCACCCGTAACACGCGCCTTATACATTTGATAAGGATATATGACAAAATCCTTGCATAGCAACGGTAAATCTACGACGGCACGAACGCGAGCCAAATTCTCAAAGCTGCCTGAGAAAAATTTTTCGTCCGTAAGTACCGAAATACAACTAGCCCCGCTTTGACTGTATTTTAATGCAATCTCTACAGGGTCAAAATTTTCCCGTAAAACCCCTTTACTTGGAGAAGCTTTTTTTACCTCAGCTATCAATGCTGGTGTTGTTTTGCCTTGCTGCAGCGCTGCTACAAAGTCACGGGTTGGGGGTGCATCCATTACCTGACGCTGTAACTCTTGCAGCGAGACCTTTTCTCGCATTTGGTCAACTTCTTCTTCTTTATGCCAAACAATTTCCTCTAAGATGTTATTTGGTTGAGTATCAGGCAAAGCTACCTGATAGCGCATAGTAGAGACAGCAACAGATGGGTTGGGACGACGGCGACGGATTTGCATAATCTTAGTTATTAGTCATTAGTCATTAGTCATTAGTCGACAAATGACAAACCAAGGATAATAAATTCAATTAATATGACAAACAGAAAACAAAACAATATTAGCGTTCAAGAAGCCAAAAAAATTCTTAATAAATTCAACTGTGTTGATATTGCCCCCAAGCTCAAGGCAACAGAGAAAGCTTTAGTTCGTGAAGCTTTAACATTACTTGCCAGTATTTCTGATTACCAAATTTTAGGTATCTGTGCTGATACTGCCGAGGAAGGTATGCTGGCGATGAAAACATATTCCCACGCCTTTGGCTATGAACCACCAAGCAATTTACCTACACTTGAAGGTCCAGTGTACATCAAATTAAACGGTAAAAACGGCTTGTGCTACCTCGATTCTTACTCAGGGCACCATCGTGGAGTACTTGTATCCTGCCAGTCTTACCTACAAGGGGGAATCAACGAAATGTTCGGGCATTTACCTCTCGATTTGTTTGTTTAGTTAGTGGATAGTGGTTAGTAGTTAGTGGGAACAGTAGGGTGGGCACTGCCCACCTTTTCCATCATTTAAAGAATAATTTTTAATTTTAAAAACTGCAGAGTTACACAGAACCCAGAGAAGAGATAGAGGTTGAAGGTCTATAGTTTTAAGTAGGTGGGTGGGAATAAACGGAAATATATTACAAAATGTAAATATATCATCAAGCCTTACCAATAACGAATGACAAATGACTAAGGACGACCTTCTCCAGTGACGTTTTTTCATACTGACCTACACAGGAACTTGCAAATAAAAAAGTCTCCAATATTTCTTGTAGTGCGGGATTTGACGCCCGTCTCTGACAAGTGACGGGTGGGAACGCAATACTGCGTAGGTTTTGCATAAAAACACGCAATTACGTAGGTTGGGAACTCACTGCGTTGTGGGGGTTCCCCCCATTGAAGCAAGTGGCGTTTGAGGAACGAAACCCAACATTTATCGGCATTTGTTGGGTTTCGCACACGGTAAACCCAACCTACAATTTCTCTTAACCGAGCAGTGTAAGTGATTTGATTGTATTTTTTGATTATTTAGTATACCATACCTAAGGATATGTTTTGGCAACTACTTAGTCAGTAACTATACTTATTAATCTGACGATCTGTAGAGAAAAGGATTGGTAACAATACGGTTCAGATAACAGTCATCTTGCACCTTCTCAATAAGGACTGGTGAGAATTGCCCACCCCACGAAAGAATAAGCTCTTTGGTCTTTTATTTTCGCAATAAGGTAATGGTGCAGGATATAAGATAAGCAACTTCCAAATTAAAAAATATCCCACTTTTTCTTGTGGAATGTTGCTCTTAGCCGGTTCCATAGCCTGGGTGGGTGACGGCGCTATTCGGTTTTACGCTTCGCTCAACCCAACCTACAATAAATCTTAACCAAACTAAAAAGAGGTATAGATAGCAGATTTCGTTCGCAAGAGCAATCGACCGTCTGCGTTCATCTGCAGTTCCCAAACCCCTTGATGTACTACCCACCTGTAAAACTAAACTAACCAGCAACCAGCAACCACTAACAAAATTTTATGAGTCTTATTACACTACAATCAGTAAAAAAAGATTTTGGCATTAAGGAAATTCTCAAAGAGGCAAGTTTCAGCCTGGATGCGACGGATAAGGTTGGCTTGATTGGAACTAACGGTTCTGGCAAATCAACATTATTAAAAATGATTGCGGGACTAGAACCCGTTGATGGCGGTCAAATCATTGTCAACTCGGGGGCAAAAGCTATATATTTGCCTCAACAGCCAGACGTAGATGAAAATCACACAGTTTTAGAACAAGTTTTTGCTGATAGTGGCGAACAAATGTCTTTGGTGCGGGAGTATGAGGAACTTTCCGATAAATTAGCCCATGCACCAGAAGATAAACAACTTCTCTCGCGTTTATCCTCCATCATGCAGCGTATGGACGCGGTTGGTGCCTGGGAATTGGAAACAAATGCTAAGATCATTCTGTCACAGCTAGGAATCACCGACTTTAATGCTCTCGTTGGTACTCTATCTGGTGGTTATCGCAAACGCATTGCTTTAGCCGCAGCTTTGCTGTCAGAACCCGACTTGTTGCTCATGGATGAGCCAACAAACCATCTAGATGCTAACTCCGTAGAGTGGTTGCAGAGTTACTTGAATCGCTACCGTGGCGCACTCTTACTCATAACTCACGATCGCTATTTTTTGGATAAAGTTACCAATCGTATTATTGAAATTGACAGAGGAGACATTTATACCTACTCTGGTAACTACTCCTATTACTTAGAAAAAAAAGCACTATCTGAAGAATCTGCTGCTAGCACTCAACGCAAACATCAAGGCGTTTTGCGACGTGAATTGGAATGGCTAAAACGGGGACCAAAAGCCCGTAGTACTAAGCAGAAAGCCAGAATTGACCGCATTAGTGAAATGCAGGCAACTGAATTTAAACAAACTCAAGGTAAAGTTGATATTGCTACACCCGGTCGGCGGATTGGTAAAAAAGTTATTGAACTAAATAACGTCTCTAAGGCTTATGACGAACGAACCTTAATCAAAAATTTTTCCTACGAATTTAGTCCGGAAGACCGTATTGGTATCATTGGTGGTAATGGTGCGGGTAAATCCACTTTACTGGATATCATAACCGGACGCGTTCAACCAGATTCCGGTAATGTAGACATTGGCGCTACCATTCACATTGGTTACTTCGATCAACATTCTGAGGAATTGCTGTCAGCATTGAACGAAAATCAGCGAGTGATTGACTATATTAAAGAAGAAGGAGAATTTGTCAAAATTGCAGATGGAACAAGAATTACTGCTTCTCAAATGCTAGAGCGGTTTCTGTTTCCCGGTAATCAACAATATGCCCCAATTCACAAACTTTCTGGTGGTGAAAAACGACGGTTATTTCTATTGCGTGTTTTGATGAGTGCGCCAAATGTCCTCATCCTAGATGAACCTACAAATGATTTAGATGTGCAGACTTTGGCAGTTCTGGAGGACTATTTAGAAGATTTTTCCGGCTGTGTAATTGTTGTATCTCACGATCGCTATTTTCTAGATAGAACAACAGACACTATATTTGCTTTTGAAGAAGGCGGTAACATTCGGCAATATCCCGGTAACTATTCAGTTTATCTAGATTATAAGAAAGCAGAGGAAGAAAAACAGCAACAAATTGCGACTCCCAAGGATAAGCCGAAAAATACAGGGACAGTAGATACAACATCTCAATCTCAGTCTACTGAAACCAAAAAGAAGCGCAGGTTATCGAATTGGGAAAAGCGCGAATTTGAACAACTCGAAGGTAAAATTGCCCAGTTAGAAGCTGAAAAGGCAGAAACAGAGAAGGCGCTGACAAAAGTTCCTCCGGGTAATTACACTCAGGTACAAAAACTCTACGAACAGGTGGAAGTTATTAAGCAAGCAATTGATACAGCCACTGAGCGATGGTTGGAATTAGCTGAGATGGAATCGTAAATTAGGGCAAAGACTACCAGTTTTACCCCTTCCTAGCCCTCCCCTTATAAAAGGGGAGGAAATTGGATTTCACAACGAAATAATAAAACTGTCTCGTCGGTGAAAGTCAGCTTCTATTCCTTGATGAGTCAACGCCCAATAGGACATTATACCGTTTTGTTGTTTGATAACGGCAGCAATGGCAAGCTCAAGGGTTCGATCTGCTGGGACAATTTTATCTAAATCGATATTCACGACAAGTGCTAAACCGTCTGATAGATACTGCATGCTAAACGGAAGTGCTGTAAAGGCTGCTTCCTCTTGCATTCCTTGACGATAAGCATCAAAGCGATAGACATTCCAATCTCCATTAGGGGAGAGGTTAAATTCCCAGTAGGAATCGGAATTCTGGATGGCAAGGAAGAACTCGAAACAAGTTTCTTGCCAAAGTTCGTGCTTTCGTTCTGGTGTGTCTGATAGTGGGGAAAACGCAATTTCTTTTAGGTCGCCAAGAAGCGCGTACTGGATAGTGAATTGATTCTCATATCGGGCGATATTGCCTGCAATTTTTACATTGGGTAAGGCATCTTGAGAGGGAAAAGGTTGCAGGGAAAATGTTTGTTCCTTCATTTGATATCCTGAAGAATATTGCGAATTGTTGTTTCCTGGGATTCAATGCTCTCGGTAAGCTTAAATTGGACAAGTGCCCTCGCAAGGTTGTGTTCTGGATGTTTGACTTTGAAGTATACGTTTCCTGCTAAATAATCAGTAAAAAATCTCAGCCCTAACTCAAAGGCAATCAGACGGATTGCATCATACATATAATAATAGTCATGCTCTGTCAGAAACTCCTTTGCTACAGAGACATAGCCCTGAAGAATTTCCCGACACAAATCGGTGTCAAAATAAACCAGTTCCCAATTGTTGGTTTCTTCGCCAGCAAGATTGCAGCCCGATCGCAGGCAGTCACCGATGTCATAATGTACTAGTCCCGGCTTAACTGTGTCGAGGTCTATCATGCTGACAGCTTGCTGAGTCACAGTGTCAAACATAACATTGTTGATTTTGGGATCGCCATGCATGAGGCGTAGTGGTAACTCACCATTGGCTTTCGCATTTTCCAGGACGTTTGCCCTGGCTTTGCTCTTGCTAACAAACTGCAAGCAATAATTAACTTCAGCGAGGCAGTCCCTTGGGGGAGTTGACCCTGTTGAAGGGATTGGTGTAGTGTTGCCAAGGTTGGTTTTTGCAAGAACCAAGTCGTAGTGCTGAAGGTAAAGTGGCGTGATGTGGAACCCTTCTAGTGTATCGGCAAGTTTTTCAGAAGGTAGGTCACTGATAAGGTTGTGGAACATACCCAAGGCATAACCGATTTCCTTGGCATATTCCATCTTGTGTATGGTATCAAAGGACTGGGTGTTGTCAATAAAGCTGATTGCCCGCCAGAAAGATCCATTATCATCCTGCCAGTAATCTTGAGCATTTTGAGTCAACAATACAAGCGGCACTTCCCAACGGCGGTTGAGGGGCTGAGTTTGCAAGCGGTAGCGAATATGCTCAGTTAAGGTACGCATATTCTGCATGATAAGTTGAGGTTGACGAAACACAGAAGTGTTGATGCGTTGCAGGACAAAATACTGTGACTCTGCCGAATCCAGAGTGACCAGAAATGTATCGTTGATATTGCCATTTCCAAATGCTTTAATACCTGTTACTTTTCCCCTAAGGGCGAAGCGCGAGGCAATGTCAATAAGATTGTCCTCATTCTGTGTTCTAAGTTCTTCTATCATGTTTGTGTTAGACCTCCGATATTTCCTTCGCCATTGTACGAAGGCGGTAGGAGACATCTTAGCCTAAGTTTTCTCAAACGAAGCCCCATGCCTATCGACATGGGGAAGGTCAACTACTTATCTCAAACGGTTACTTCTCAACGGAATTCAATTTATCTTGCAGTTCTGACCACCGGACACCTTCCAAACTGGGTAAGACAACATCGGCTGCCCCAACTCGTTCCGCAGGACCCAGCCCTACTGCTAGCATATCAGCCGCAAGAGCTGCCTCAATTCCTGCCGCCGCATCTTCTACGACGACACACTGTTGTGGTTTCAGCCCCAACTGTTCGGCAGCAAACAAAAACAGATCGGGTGCTGGCTTGGGTTTTTGCACGCTGTAACCATCAGCGATAATATCAATGCGCGAGCTAATACCCAGTTTCTCGATAACTGTGCGAGCATTTTTGCTAGCTGAACCAAGGGCTATCTTAATGCCAGCCTTTCTTAATTCATCTAACAATGACACAGCCCCAGGTAACAAATCTGCTGCCGTCATATTTTGGATGAAGTCTACATAATAGTTATTCTTGCGTTCCATCATCTCCTGAAGTTGTTCTTCAGAGTACTGCCGTTGGCTGCCAATTATCAAAAGCAGCGAATCGCGACGGGAGACACCGCGTAGCGCTTCATTGGCTTCTCGATTAAAAGGCAACCCCTCTTCATCTGCCAGCTTTTGCCAACCTAAGTAGTGGTACTCTGCCGTATCTGTGAGAACACCATCTAAATCAAAAATGACTCCACGAATATCATGCATGGTCTCTTTTCCATCAGATCGCAAATCAAAATCGTGCCACTTACCGTGCCACATCAGTTTAAATTTCAGACGTTTCCAACCGGGTGGCAAGTGGGGCTTGGATGTTGGTGCATCTCCTGCCAGTTGGACACCACCAAATCCCAAAATCACTGCTTGCCAAACACCGCCGGCACTTGCCCCGTGAATTCCTTCATGGGCGTTACCTCGGACATCTTCTATATCAACCAACGCCGCCTGCATAAACCGTTCGTATGCCTCTTTTGGGTTGCCTATGTCTGAAGCTAAGATGGCGTGAATGGCGGGTCCGAGGGATGAACCATAAGTGATGTCAGTACGGGGTGCGTAGTAGTCCCAGTTTTTTTGCAATATTTCTTGAGTGTAGGGAAATTCCTGTGACTGTCGCATCAAGTAGAGAAGCATCAACACATCTGGCTGTTTTAGTACTTGACGCTTGTTAGCACCCTCAATACCCAAGATACTTTGCATTGATTTGGTGCGTGGTTCGTAGTCAGCCAAGTTGATATCTTCTAATTTAAAGAATCCCTCATACTGCTCGATTAACCCTGTTGATGGGTCGTAGGGAAGCCATATATTTGTGATAATATCTTTCCACCGTGATAGACGCCCGGAGGTGAGTTGCAGTTTTTGCGTAAGTTCTTTGGCTTGGTCTGGGTAGGTGTTAGACAGCCACTCGTGTATAAAGAGCGCTTTCTCCAAGTTCCATTGTACCATCCGGTTTGTAAAAGCGTTGTTATCTGAGTGTTCGTGGTACTCATCTGCTCCAATGACCTCACGAATCTCATACCGTTCGTACTTGGTGTTATACTCAACTCGGCTACCCCAAAAGACGGCAGTATCTAGGATAATCTCAGCACCACAGTCCCGCATCCACTCGTGGTCGTTTGTTGATTGCCAGTAGTACCAGACAGCATAGACAACATCAGCACTAATGTGAATTTCGCGATCGCGACACCAAATCCTGATGTCTTCGCCATAAAAATCGTTGGGAGGCAACCAACGGGGTGTTACTTCATCCCCCGTGTCAGCACTTTCCCAAGAATACATTGCCCCCTTATATCCGTAATGAGATGCTTTGCGCCGTGCTCCATTGAGGGTATGGTAACGATAGGACAGCAAGTTCCGCGCAAGTGCTGGCTGTGTATATATGAAGAAGGGAAGAATAAAAATTTCTGTATCCCAGAAGACGTGACCCCGGTAGCCAAAACCTGAAAGAGTTTTTGCGGCAATGCTCACCTTATCATCATGCTGTGCGGCACAAATGAGCAATTGGAAAAGATTGTAACGAACAGCAAGTTGAGCTTTGGTATCCCCTTCTATCAATATGTCACTTTTCTCCCAAGCTTCATCCCATGCTTGTTCGTGAGCTTTCAGCAGTTCTGAGTAACCAGGTAACCCAGCCAGTTTTTCACCAGTTGCCTCAACAGGGTTTTCCACATCCCTAGATGTAAAAACAGTTACAAATTTATCAACTGTGACAGTTGTTCCTGCCCCTGCTTGGAAGGTAGTGATAAAGGTTGGGTAGCCTGGTGGATTGGTCACTTGCACCGCAGCATCAATTCCCGATACTTTGATTCCAGCAGCCATACCCAGTTCAATGCGACTGCTGCGGGTGCGGAGTTGCAACCAACTTCCCTTGTCTGTCTTGCCTTGATCTAGCCATTCCCAATGGTTAAAACCCTGATTTTCAGGATAGCCGTTGATGCTAGCTTGAACTTCAATCAAACCTTCAAAATCTACAGGTGTTACTTGGCACCGCAGCACCAACACGTGTTCGTCTGCTAGGCTGGCAAAGCGTTCAAAATGAATATCTACTGTCTTCCCACTGGGGCTACGCCAGCGAATGCTGCGACTGAGCAAGCCACGGCGTAAGTCTAACTGTCGCTCGTAGCTGAGTATTTCACCGCGTTCCAAACGGAAGCGCTCGCCATCAACAGTCACAACCAGTGGTATCCAATCAGGACAATTAGCCAGTTCAGTATAAACAATAGGAACGTTATCGTAAACCCCGTGGATAAAGGTTGCTGGTTGAGCACGAGTATAACCCTCCTCAAAGGTACCTCGTGTACCTAAATAACCGTTGCCAATTGTGAAAACGGTTTCTCTGTGGTGAACTTTGTTGGGATTAAACTGGGTTTCGACTAATATCCAGTCCTTATAAATAAACTCCTGAGTCAGATCGATTGTATCCATCGGCGCTGCCTTTTCTATTGCGTGGTTAGTGGTTAGTTGTTGGTAGTTAGCAATTAGTGATAATGTACAGACGCTTTCAATAGAGCGCGTCTGTACGATTACCAATCCCTGTTTTTTAACGATGCATATGTTGTTCTAAAATTTTTTCAGATCTTGGTTTATAGAGCAGATGGAACAAAGTTTCCAGATACCGCCCCCTCGCTTCACTGTTTTCCTTGTTGACAAAGTTCCAAAAACTGTAGAGTTTGGCAAGCAATAATAACTGCTTGGTATGTAACTCCCAGTTATATTTATTACGGATACGCTGAATTACCCACTCTGATATTTTATACCAGTGTTCGGGTTGGGTATTACACAGATCGATAAAATTGCTGATTATCTTGGCTGTTCCATCTAAATCTGTGGGGTTGAGATGAAATTCATTTTCCCCATCTTCAATGATTTCGAGAGAACCTCCAAATTGGGTGGCAAAACACGGTAAACCGCAACTCATGGCTTCAAGAATTGTTCTACCCAAAGCTTCAAAACGGGCAAAGTGAACAAAAATTCCCTCACTGTCTGCAATTGTGCGGTAAGCCTCCCCAACCTCAGCCAAGGGAATGTGCATACCTACCCAGCGAATGTTCCCTTGGAGGTTATGCTCGTTAATAATATTGTGGAGCCGTTCGATTTCTCCTGCTTCTTCTGGGTTTGTAGCTTGTTGTGGGTGTAGTTTGTCAGAGAGAATAATCAAGTTGCAGCGTTTTTGTAACTCTTGACTTCTACCAAAGCATTCTATCAAACCAGCAAGATTATCGTTAGGGGTGACACTACCAACGGCAAAAATTGGTCTTTTGCTTGTGTTCTCTAAATGACCGAGAATTTGCGGGTCTTCACGGGTAAAGAGCAAGTCTTTAACTCGATTGTGAAAGCTGGGATCGCGGTTTTCTTTGCGCTCGTATGGGAAAAAGATGCTTTCATTGACTCCTGGTGGCACCATGTTGAATTTGGGGCTAAACAGGTCAATCCCATCAACCACGTGATACAACTCGGGCATCGTAAAATGTTTGTAGGACTCGTACTGACCCATTGTGTCAGGCGTCCCCACTATTTCCTGATAGGTAGATGTGACAATGAAGTCTGCTGCATTCATCCCGATTAAATCGGCGGTGTATTGGGCTGAGAAGTGGTAATTGTCCTCTAGGTCTTGCCAATACAGATTACTAAACAGGTGTTTGGGCTTTTCTAAAGAGTGGGCTATGTTACACTGAGTTGATTTGAGACGGCGTGCTAGGAGAAAGGCAACTAAATTACCATCACTGTAGTTACCAATAATAAGATCGGGTTTGCCTCGAAATTGTGCGAGTAATTCTCTTTCTGCATCCAGGGCAAATGTTTCCAGATAAGGCCAAATTTCAAATCTCGTAATCCAGTTTTGCGTAACATTGGAATTGTTGAAGTCTGTGAAAGGAACGCGCAAAATCCACGCATTTTCCGTACCTTGAACTTTTTCCAGGCGCAGGTTACACTGTGTCCCTTCACAGTTAGGAATAAGACGGGTAAGTATAATAACTTGGGGTTGGATGCCAAGGACATCAAGCCCAGCAAGTTGAATTTCTTCCCGCAGTTTGTTTTCTAAACTGCGAGCTTGTTCGAGAACGTAGACGACTTGACCTGCTGTTTCAGGTCTTCCCATGACTCCTTCCTGTGCAATCCAACCATGTACGGACACGAGGACAACACGAAAGACGGAGGGCACGCGGGCAACAAAGGCTTCTAAAATAGCAGGTTCGGCAGTGTCAATCAGTCGGTTGAGAAGCGCTAGGGTATCAAGAACACGGGATGCTGTGTTTCCCCAACCGGGTTCAAAACCCAGTTCTTGCAGGTCATAGCGGAATTTTTCGTAGGGTTCGCTAGGATGAAGAGCACTCAAAAAATTAATGGCTTGTCTAAGTTGTTGAGTGAGTTGAGCCCCTGAGAGAATGCGACCATTGATGAGTAGAGGAATACCATCGTATTGGCGTCGGCGTAGAACATCGTACATGACCTCCAACCAATATTCGGGGTCTGTCAGCATTTGATTGCACAAGTACCGATTGAGAAAACCCAGACCTTGACCAATATTTCTGGGATCGCTGATTTTAGGAGAACCGTGGTAAAAAGGACGGAAGTCTATTTCTAGAATTTGGGGATGATAGCGGTTCACTCTGCGATCGCGCACGTTCAGCAGTTCTTGTGGTGTCATTTGCTCGAAGCTTGTCATGTTTGCTCCCAATCGCCAAGCTTCTTGGACGCCAATCCTCGGTCTGATGAGAAACCAGGCACTTTCCTCTTCTAGGATAATTTCATGAGTATAGTGAATGAGTTTGCCTAGAGATGAGGAGTGGAAAAAGTAAGCAGGCTTTTGCGATTGCTCAGAGTAGTCAGCAAAAGCTTGCAGAATCTCGGTTCTCAGGAAGTACTTCTTACCTGAAGCACTTAGTTCATAAACCAACTGACGCAGAGCCGTTTTCTCATCACTGTTTAAGACAGTTTGAACTAGTTCATGCATAGCAAACTCCTGATTTTTAGCTAGAGCGCGACCTCATTTTTTCCCTTAAAATAAGTACATTTCCTTTATGACGTTTCCATAGAGGTTCACCCCCTACGTTAGCGCATATCTTGCTTAGGGATCAGCTCTAACATTAAGGTCTTGAGTGCTCAAAACAATCTGCTAAAGGTCGGATCGCTTACTAGTTAAGTAGGTGGGCAGGATTAAATATCACTATATTGAGAGGTCATTAGTCATTTGTCTTGAGCAAAGGACTAATCACAAAGAATGACCCTGACGCTTTTCACTTGATTTGTACCGACTTACTTATCAGTTATCGGAGAACAGTCATTAATTTCCCATAAATAGATAGAATTGTAGGGAATTTAAATAACTTGCAGTAAGAGCACCCAACTTTATGGGTAAACTTTTGTTGCAAAATAGATGCTTTTACTCCAAAATATGACTCTCAATCGCAGACTGGACACCTTCTCTCTAGCTGCTTTGCTGGTGTCTGCACATTACGGTTTGGGATTTCTCCTAGGAACTGCTGAGAAATCTCTAAATCTTGGATTTGCTGGCAGTCTCTATGCTGTATCCCTCGGTTTCGGTACAATTGCCCTCCTAGGGCTAGCAAAATTTTATTGGACACAAACGGAGCAAATCTGGACTTTGCTCGGTTCTTCTTATGGAAGCGGAGTAAAAATCTTCGTGGGGATAATGTCTTGGGCTTCCTTAATTGGGATCGAAGCTGTCCAATTAATTTCTGGAGCCTTTATTCTCAAAGTCTTTGGGATACCCACTCTGCCGACGATGATTGTTTTAGCTACCCTGTTTGCAATTATTTCTTTACTACCCGTAGAGAAAGCAAGCGGGATATTGCGAGGATTACTGGTTCTCAATTTCTTGGCTCTCATTTATGGGCTGTGGGTGCTCCACGGGTTTCCTGAGTATGTGCGCTCGCCCCTAGAGTTGGTAAATTCACTCCAGCATGAGAGTATACCAACAACAGTAGGTATATCACTGTCCACAATCCTGCTGGTGCTTATCGATATGAAGTATCAGCAATATATTATTCGGGCAAAAGACGTACAAAGTCTGTATCTGGGTTGTTTGTTGGCAGGAATTTTGTTATTGTTACTCGCTTTGTTACCCTCAACCGTTGTGGTAGCGGCTCAAAAAGCTGGAATCTTATCTGCGGGTATCAGCGGTAAAGAAACCCTTCCCTTCATCCTATCTTGGATTGGTGGTGGGGCTGACAAACCCTTAGGTATGGCTCTGATTGTGTCTTTGTTGCTTCCGGCATTGGGAATCGGTAGCAGCATATTACGAGTACAAAGGAAAACTATCTTTGATTTTAATATTGTGCCTGCCTCTAACGGTTATCAGTTGTTAGTGACTGTTGGAAACGCTCTGTTTGGTTTAGCCGTTGCATTGAAAGGCGGTGAAATTGTCAATCTGATTGTTGCTTTTTATGCTGCCTATGTTGGAGCCGTGATTGTTCCTTTTGTTGCCTACTTGATTGCTCAAACAGGGCGCTATACATTTTCCAAAACAAGTGTCAAGTTATCTTTAATTGCAAGTAGTTCCTCTTGTATAATTGTATTAATTATTACTCTTTTTCGTCCAAGCTTCATAGTATTTGGTAATCCCGAACTCAATATTATGGGAATAGGAATTCTCTTTGGAACCTTATTTTTGTTAGCTGGTGAAATCATAGAAAAATATTTCCCAGCATCCAAGGTCGGAGAAGAAGCGTAAACCTCTTCTGCTTCCGCAAAACCCTAGTGCCATTCCCATATTACCTCTAAGGTGGTGGTGTAAAAGTCTGAAATAGTTCACCCCACCTCGCCCCTCCTTATCAAGAGGAGGGTACTAGAGCTGCGATTTCCCTCCTCGATCGAGGGGGGTAAATCTAACTTGTGTACCGCCTCGAAGTTGAGAAAGAGGTAGAAGTAGTTTTTTGTGGTTAATTACAGATATCAATCATAAAATTTGATATTTTTGACCGCATTCTTAAGACTAGATAAAAGTAGTTAAAACCCTATCTATTTTACTCTCATAAACTGCCTTTTGACAGATGTCAATCAGCAATAAGAAATTAAAATAAAGGAAGCAAGAATATAGAAAGACATGATTTTTTAGGTAAAGAAAGTTTTATGAAAACAATACGTCAAAACGCAAATCTAGATAGCTCTGTTTCTCATGTATCGCCTTCAAGCCGACAGTCTATCAAACAAAAAATAGCTGTTCGAGTTAAAAACACGAATGCAAGCAACTTGTCGGGAAAGAAACCTGTTACTCACTGGTTGCTGCCATTAATGGGAGTAGGAATAGCATTTTTGAGTGGCTGTTCAACAATTCCTTCTAGAAATATTCAGTCTTTGCAAGAAACTGCCCAAGCGGTGCAAGAAACAGGAAATCAAAATAACCGCTCTCTGACACCAACTCCTGAAGATACTAATTTTGTAGTAGCAGTTGTCAATAAGGTAGAACCAGCAGTAGTACAAATCAACACCGAGCGAACTGTTAGAAATCAAGTGCCGGAAGCATTGAATGACCCGTTTTTCCAACGTTTTTTTGGGGAGAGGTTACCAGTACAACCCCAAGAGAGAGTTGTACGGGGTCTTGGTTCTGGTTTTGTGATTAGTTCTAATGGTCAAATTATTACTAATGCTCACGTTGTCAATAACGCTGATACAGTAACGGTGTCATTTTCCGATGGTCGCACTGTGGAAGGTAAAGTATTGGGACAAGATACTGTGACTGATATTGCAGTTGTCCAAGTTCCTGGCAATAACCTGCCAACTGTGGAACTGGGCAATTCTCAGCGCGTCCAACCAGGACAGTGGGCGATCGCTATTGGTAATCCCTTAGGTTTGCAAGAAACTGTGACAGTAGGTGTTGTCAGTGCGACAGAACGTTCTGCTAGCGATATCGGTGTTTCGGATCGACGTATGGGCTTTATTCAAACCGATGCAGCAATTAATCCAGGCAACTCTGGTGGACCTTTGTTGAATGCTCGCGGTCAAGTGATTGGTGTCAATACGGCTATTATTAGTGGTGCTCAAGGAATCGGCTTTGCAATTCCCATTGATACCGCTCAACGAATTGCCCAAGAACTGATTGCGACAGGTAGAGTTGAACATCCTTATTTAGGTATCCAGATGACTCCTTTAACACCTGAACTCAAGCAACGGATTAACAATAGCCCTAACAGTAATATTCGGGTACAGGCAGACCAAGGTATTCTGATTGTTCGTGTTGTTCCTGGTTCTCCGGCTGACAGGGCAGGGCTGCGTGCAGGAGATATCATCCAAGAAGTCAACAATCAACCTATCACTACGACCGATCTATTGCAGCAAATAGTAGAAAAAAGTGGCGTTGGTAGTACTTTGCAAATAGAACTGCAACGCAGTGGCAGGAATTTACAAGTCGCAGTACAACCAGGACCCCTACCAGCAACTAACGAATAGTTAGTTGTTGGTGGTTAGTGGTGAGATGTGCCAACGGTTTTACCTTCAACAGTCTCGTTAAATTTGTGGTTATCTTCGTTTTCTGCTTTTTGGTTCCGCTTATCTTTGATTCCTTCTTGCCAGTTGTTAAGCACATCCTTAACCAAAATTTCTTTAATCGCAATTTGGAAGACAATCACTAAGGGGATGGCAAGGAATAATCCTAAGAATCCGAAAAATTGGGCGAAAACTACAACAGCTAATATGGTCACTGCAGGCAGCAGTGACACCTGAGACTTCATAACCAAAGGCACAACAATCAAGCTTTCAACCTGCTGTATTCCAAAGTACAATGCTACGACTGCAGCAGCTTTCCAAGGTGCATCTAATAGTGCCAGCAGTAGAGGTGGTATTAAACTCAATGTCGGACCAACATTGGGAATGAATTCTAGCAATCCTGCCAAAAGTGCATTTACTAATGGAAGTCTTACCCCTAGAATTAACAATCCAACATAGCTTAAGCAAGCAATCAGGAACATAGTTAGGAGTGTTCCTTTTATCCAACCTACTAAAGAGGTTTCACACTCAGAAAGAATTTCATCAATTCTACGACGGTAAAATGCAGGAAATAGCAGTATAAATCCCTGTCTGTATGGAGCAGGGTCTGTCAAGAGCATAATGGTTAAAACCAAGAACAGCAAGAACGTTAAAACAATATTCAGCGACCTGCCGAGTAAGGCAAAAAAGTTGTTGACTAGCTGATTTAACCAACTTTGTAATCCTTGAGTCAGAGTTCTAAGCCCGCGAACGTTCTCTAACAATTGTTCTGGAATTGCATTTTGCAACCAATTATTCCATGTCCGCATTCTTTCTAAGGCGTTAGGTGCAAAGTCGGAAAATTGTTGCAATTGGTCAACAATTTGTGGTGCAATCAATGCAAAAAAGCTTGCTACAATAGTCAGTAAAAGACCAAATGATATGGCGATTGCAATACCTCTTTTTATCCGGAACTTTTGTAAAAATAGCACAAGCTGGTTTAGAACTGTTGCCAAAACTACAGATGCAAACACCACTAAAACAACTTGCCGGATTTGCCACAAAATATAAAGAGATACGATTAGGGCAAATAACCCCATCCATTGCCCAAAACGCACAATTCTACCTCCAATTTTTGCTATTGCAGCAATGATGCTGAGTTTTTATGCTTTTAAATTAACTGTGTCTTCTCCCATAACAAAGTCTCTAAAGGGGTAATTCAGGAAAGCCAAAAGTTAAAGTTTAGCTTTGTCGCGTGGGCTAGTACAAAAAGGTTGTTCGCGTAGCGTCTCCTCTGGAGAAGTATGAAGGCATTTGGATGAAAGTAAAAGGCTTACACTGCAAGCTTAACAACAAGCGTGCAATGGTAGCCTTATTGCCGCTGATGTGTATTATTGTCATTTTGTGTATAAATTTTTGCGTTTATGTAGGGGAAGTTATTGACCGCCAACTTGACCAACGAAAATATTGATGGTGGGCACTGCCCACCCTAAACATTCTCCATTTTAAAAAATTATTTAATAAAATTTAATATTATCTATATAGATAGATAAAATAATTTTATAAATAAGTAAGCTATACAGTAAACTAACTTTTCTAAATGAAAAGAAGGAGTTGCTGTGAAAAACAACCGTCCTAGCAATACTATAATCAATGCTGTTGTACTAGTTGTAGCAATCTTTGCTATATATCTTGCAGGTAATTTTATTTTTTCAATATACCAGAATACAAAATAACAAGCCGCTCGATAAATCTCTCATTTGTTATGGAATTACAAGGGTAAATAAATGGTGAAAGTTGCTCCTTCACCAAACTTACTACTTGCCGTAATGCTACCTCCATGAGCTTCTATGATACGCTTTGAGATCGCCAAACCCAACCCAACTCCCCGACCTTTACGAGAGCGATCGGCAGTATAAAATTGTTCAAAAATGTGTGGGAGATCCTTTTCTTTAATCCCAAGTCCGCGATCGCTAATTGTGAGAACTGCCTGCTTGCCGTCTTTGTACCCAGTGATAGATATTTGAGAACCAGAGGATGAGTGCTTGATGGCGTTATCCAAAAGATTGAGAAAAGCTTGCAACAGCCGCTCTGAGTCGCCCTGTATCTGCATATCTGCTACATTAACCTGTGCTGAGATTTGGGAATTTTGCATTCGCGATTCCACGGCTCTTACAGCACGCTCAATGAGGCGGTGTAATGGTACGGTTTGCTGTTCTAAGACTGTGACACCTGCTTCCAATCGTCCCAAATTTAGGAGATCGTCAATCAACCGTGATAACCGTTTGGTTTCATCTTCTACACTTTGAAAGAAGCGATCGCGTACTTTAGGATCTGAAGCTGCGCCACTGCGAAGCGCTTCAACAGTTACCAAGACATTACTAATGGGGGTACGGAGTTCATGAGATACGTTTGCCAGAAAAACTCTGCGTTCTTGATCCAAAGACGCCAAACGTTCGCTCATGCGATTGAGTTCCAGTGCGAGCTGGTCTAATTCGTTACTTTGACGAATCTGAAGCTTGTCTCCAAAATGCCCGCTCCCCAATTGGATTGCGAAATTTCTCATTGTTTCGATGGGGTGGGACAAGCTACGAGCTAACCACTCACTAATCAAAGCACAGAGGACAAGTGTGAAAATAAGAGTCCCCATGATTGTGCCAACTATTGTGGTAAATTGCCTTTGAAATTGTTTTAACGTGACTGACATCCTCAATGCACCCAACCTTTGACCATTGCGGACAATGGGTCGAGCAATGTACAATCTGTCATCGTTGGTTAAAACACCTTTTGCTACTCCTTTGACTGCTACACCTTGCACGGCTTGGCTCATCCCAGGTATTTCTAACCAGTTTTGTATTTGTCTGTCTAGCAATGGGCTAGATGTAGCAAGAAGCTTACCTTTAGTGTCAAAAACTCGTATGGTTATACTTTCAGCTGCACCGTAACGTTGCACAAGGACATCTACTCGTTTGAGGTCTTGTTTTTCTAAGGCATCAGCCATGCTCTCACCAATAGCAGTACTCCAGTTTTCCAAATCAGCCTGCCTCGCTCTATTAAAGTAGGCATGGAACGACCAGAGAATGTACCCTCCCATAAGGGAGGTTGCCAAAGCAGTTAGTAGTAAGTACGTGCTCAGTAGTTTGGTGTGAATGGAATTTTTTTTTATTTGAGGTATCCAGCCCATTTAAAAAATTTAAAATTAGTGCATTTAAAATTTTATGAGATCCGGGCTGCGAGTGTTACCTAGACTCGGAGTTTTTCTCAGAGCGACGACGCAAGACAGCTTTGATGCGTGCTAGTAGTTCGCGGGTATTGAAGGGTTTTGTCACGTAATCATCTGCACCAGCTTCTAGACCCCAAATTTTATCAATGTCTTGGTCTTTAGCAGTCAGCATGACAATTGGCACATCAGAAAACGCCCGAATTCGCCAGCAAACCTCCATGCCATCCACTTCTGGCAGCATTATATCTAACAGAATGACATCTGGCACTTGCTTGTGAAACTGTTTGATAGCGTTATGACCATCTGCTGCTGTCGAGACGGTGTAGCCTTCTTTTTGTAAAGTGTAGGAAAGGCTTTCCCTTAGAGGTTCTTCATCATCAACCAGTAAGACGTGTGCCATTTCTGTTCAACATTATCTAACCCACTAGATTCTAAGTATACCCTAATATAAGTTTTTATACATCCTTCTGAAGATACAAAATTGCTTGTAATTCGTAATTCGTAATTAAGTATATACGAATTACGAATTATTAATGAGAAATTACCGAACTACTTTGCTTTGACTCTACCTAAATCCCAAGTGTAACAACCCAGCTTGTCCGGAACTCTAGAAAATCTCCCAATGCGATGACCTCTAGAAAGCTCGTTATGCACCGCAGTTTTTATTTCTCTTAGTTGTTCAGCGTTTATTTCTCCATACAATCCTACAATTACATCAGCTACGCTGAAGATTTTTCCTGAATTCCTTTGCAATAGTATGGAGATGGCATCAATCAGAAACTTACCCTCAAACTCGGGTAACATTGGTACTCTTCTTGCCTTGGGTAGCAAAAAGGGTTTCTTCTTTTTAGGTTTTACAGTTTTAGATTTAGCTTTACCGTCCTGTGGGGTAACCAAACTTATATCTAGAGTGTAGCAACCGGGTTCTTCAGGAACAGCTGACCAATAACCTTTTTCTTTACCATGCGTCAAAGAGGATTGTACCCTACTTTTGACCACTTTAAATACACTTGACTCTAAATCTCCATAGAGCGATCGCACGATAAAATCTATGTGACAAACTGTCCCCATATTTTCTTGCAATATTTTTTCAATTGCTTCCAGTCGTGGAAGACCTTGAAACTGGGGTTGCATTGGAACATCGGAGCCAGGAAAAGAGCTACGATCGCTTTCTAAAAGTGTTTCCTGTCTTGGGGTTGTCACAGAAGGAACTGCAACTGCATTTTCTGTGTCTTGCGCTCCGTCTTCATCCAAATCTATCTCTAGCTGAACATTGTCTTTTAATTCAAGCTGGATGGATGGTTCCTGTCCAAAGTGAGAGAGATTCTGCGGTATCCGTTCTAAATGCGAGTTTTCCCTAGAAGGAGTAGGAGGAAAGGACAAGGACACTTGCGTAGTGGGAGAAGCCCCGTTTAGCAAAGTGTTCGGTAGCGTCTCAACAATAGCTGTTTGGTTATCTCGTACCCCAGGAAGCACATGGTTGGACAATAACGCTTCCACGTGAGTCAGTTGCGATCGCGCTTGAGTGGATAAACGCTCGTATTCTTCCACAAGAGCTGCATAGTAGTCTCTTAATTCCAGCAGTGGTTCAATCAAGGCTTGTGGAGGGGGTTCTAAATGTGGTTTTGTCATCATATTGTTTTAAATCAACCCAATTCAGTATCAGATTTATAAGTCATTGGTACAGGTTTAGCTTTTTTGGAGGGCTTCATCAGCGATTTTTTAGGTGCTTGAGGAGGGCGGCATTGTTCGCAATACAGAGGGCGAGGTCCAAAGGTCTCCCGCTTTGTAGAGGTACCGCACTCTTTACAGACAAAATTGAAGACCCGTGTATGAATCAGTCTTTTATGTGCTCTAACAGTGTATTCTCTAACGTTGATTACTTTGCTTACCATAGTCTTGAGTTGTGATTTTTGTCCTATCAATGTAGCCATTGGAGCAGGGTAAATTGCATTCTGTACATTGCCAGTAGCAAGTTTTTGCCATTGCTCGCCTAGCTGTGAGGTTTACAAACAAATCCTGGATTGACCGGGATTTAATGTATTTCTCCCCAAGCGGGGATAGATGCTCAAGGAAGTTATCCTTTTTGGGAGCAACAGACCAGTTACTGCTCCAGCAGACTCGTTACTGTTACTACTGTTAACGCTTCATCTTGATGACTCAGCACTTTAGGGGGTCAAACCAGTCCTTTTCGCGTATAGTCCTCAGGTTATAGCAGAAAGGCAACGCGAAAGCGCCTCTGTAAGCCTGAGATACTCAACGCGAGTGGGTCGCGAAAACGCCTAAAAAGGGCAGAACCCATGCTGAAGAACGCACCTAGCAGAAAGCTTGTCCAAACTTTGAAGAAGGCTTTCTTCACGCTGTCTTCGATCGGATCGGTACTTTTGATGAACACCTGCAAACCATCTAAAACAACGTCTACCGGGCACTTGACGGTACGCTTGGTCAAAACACGAAACACTTGAGAGCATTTTGTGTAGAGGAGCGTGCCTAAATCACTTCCTCGAACCTTAACATTCCGTCGAGCGTTGTGTATGACGTGAAATACACCTCTCCAAAATTGGTGTAACTCATTCCCGTGACGCTTCATCAGAAGCAGCCCCAGGACGAAATCAATTTGTGAGGTGCAAGCAACGTTAACAGCAACGGACACTTTGTCAAAGCGCTTGACTACAGTTTTCAGAGCTTTGACTACCACTCTCTGATAAAACTGGTTTAACTTACTGCAATTGCGCTTGAAATGCTTTTTGTCACCAATTTTGATGGGGGTAGACAAGTCTATATAAATAACCTTATCAATATTTATCAGTAACCGCAAGATCGCGATGTCAAACAAACTTTTAACGCAACCTTGATTCCAAATGCCGACGAGGAGACAACCAAGACATTTGACGACTTCAGACAAAACACTTATCTGTCGATCTGCAACGTCTTTAACAACATACCAACATCCTACTTTGTTTTCTGCTTCCTTAACCATCTTGGTGTCACCTCCTTAACACACGTATTAAATTTATTCTTCGACAATCAAGGACTCAAACATGAGGTTTAGACAAATTTACTACAATCCGGTAGATGTATCTTCAATTGTCTTTGTGACGGCGAGCCTGACCCTTGTACAACACCGCTTTCTGTGAGTTCTTGGGGGGACTCGAATAGAGCCTAGGTATCAGTACCATGAGAGCGCATAGGGCTTCAATGATTCAAAAAGGTATTTTTTCTATTACTTCAATTAAAGCATTACAAATTCCCAATGTGTTCATCAAAGGTTCAGCCTCTGTAAAAATCACAAATTCCACTTGTGCTCCCTTCGCTTTCGGTGTTTAGCAGCACCCTTTTTTGACAGTGCTGATGCACCATAAAGCTAATACAGTTCAGTTAGCGTTACAACAGTAACAAACCTAGGTTGGGTTTCGATCCTCAACGCAACACAATCTTACATTTGTTGGGGTTCGCGCTTCACTCAACTTCTAGGACAATTCTTCTTAACTGAACCGTATTGCACCATAAGACGCTGATAACCGTCAAAAAAAGTTTCAACCTGTTTAATCCTTTTTAACAAGTTTGTACTCTGGGTTCCGGAACTTTCGTTCTGGTTATAGTACAAGATATGTTGATTCAATAAAAAAACAGACCCGAGATAGGTGTGACTAATGCTCTTCATGTCTAGACTGCAAGTCAGATCCAAAAATAGAGAAGGGTAAAGACAACCCTGTCTTGCTTACCCCGAACTCTTACTACTTAACATTTTTCAACCAATTTTATGGCTAAAACAGTAATTGTCACAGGGGCAACTCAAGGTATTGGTAAAGCAACAGCACTTTTATTTGCCCGTAATGGGTATGATGTCGTGCTAGCCGCCCGTCAAAAGGAGCGTTTAGAAGCTACAGCAACCGAGGTGCTTGCCTTGGGTCAAGATGCACTTGCTATCTCTACTGATGTTAGAGATCCAGTGCAAGTCAATCATTTAGTTGAGAAAGCTCTTGCTCATTTTGGTCATATCGATGTACTGATTAATGATGCTTCAATTTATTTTATGGGTCCTGTAGAAGAGAGTTTACTGAGTGATTGGCACCAAGTCATAGATACAAATCTCTGGGGGTACATTCATACTATTCATGCACTCTTACCCTATTTTTTAGAACGGGGAAGCGGCACAATTGTTAATGTTAGTTCTATTGGTGGTCTAGACCCAGTTCCTTTTCAAGTACCATACACCACAAGTAAATATGCTGTCACGGGACTCACCAAAGCGTTACGAGCAGAATTATCGCCCAAAGGTATCCATGTTTGTGGGATTTATCCTAGTTTTATCAGGACGAGTCTTATAGAAAGAGCCATCTTGCGCGGTAAAGATAAGGAGACTGCTCACAAACGCTACCAACTTATGGATAAAGCTTTCCACAGCCCCTTCCTAGAAAAGCCTGAAGATGTGGCAAAGGCAATTTGGCATGGAGTTCAGTATCAACAGTCTGATGTATTGGTTGGCACAGCAAAGTTTTGGACAACAGCTTTTCATTTATTTCCTGGCTTGATGAAGTCGATGACACGGCGGGTTTTTGGCATGAGAGAACGTCATTGAAGAGGAATCATACTTTGATAAATCTTAACAATATTCGCAACCGTTTTAATAACTTAACCAAAAAAACGATTATACCACAAGAACTCCAGGAAATCCGAAACGGGCTTTTGGAAGAATCAAGTATAGATGCTAATTATCTTGTACTGATTTTGGGTTCCTGTGCGATCGCCACCTTGGGATTGCTGTCTAATAGTGCTGCTGTCATTATCGGTGCTATGATAATCGCTCCCTTGATGTTACCAATTCGGGGGTTGGCATTTGGAGCCCTAGAAGGTGATATTGTTCTTTTTCGCAAAGCCTTAAGTGCGATCGCAGTGGGGACAGTTTTGGCTGTTGCGTTGGCGCTGATGATTGGGTTTTGTGTTGGACTGCCAGAGTTTGGTAGCGAAATTATCAGCCGTTCCAAACCAACGTTACTGGATTTGGGAATTGCAGTAGCAGCCGGGGGAATCAGTGGTTTTGCAAAAGTTCAACCAAAAATTTCTGCTTCTGTTGCTGGTACTGCCATTGCCGTTGCTCTTATGCCACCTGTCTGCGTTGTTGGCTTAGGGTTATCCCAGGGAAATTTGGCGTTGAGTACTGGTGCGACCTTGCTTTATCTCACCAATTTGTTGGGAATTACCTTGTCTTGCATGGTGACTTTTCTTCTGACTGGTTGCACTCCACTGAAACAAGCACATAAAGCCCTTTGGTGGACACTCGCTCTTACAGCAATACTGGTCATTCCTTTAGGCATAAGCTTTTTTCAGTTGGTTAGGCAAGCCCGACTTGAAGCCAGTCTGAAACGAGCACTCCTCAACCGAACTGTCACATTTCAGCGCCTGAGATTGCTAGGGAGTGATGTCAATTGGTTAGCCAATCCTCCAGAAGTCCGTTTAAGCGTTCGCGCCAAGAAGCCTGTCACACCAAGACAAGTCATGCTTTTAGAAAAGTTTTTAGAAAAAGAAATGGGTCAGCCATTTATTCTGATTTTTGAAGTAGGTGATATTGAGGAAGTTACAAGTACAGCACCAGAGGATATGTAAATCAAAAAATGACAAAAATTTGTTTTCTCTTATACAAAGTTTAAATCTATCTATAGAATGAGCGAGCAAGACAAGAAATAGGCATTTAACAAGTATAAGGTATATATCGCTACTTCATTAGAAAGATGTGGCGATCGCTTGATTTGTTTTAAACTGTATCCCAATATTCAATCTGTAATGATTATCAAATTAAAGGATGAAGGATAAACAGTTTTCTACTTTATACTTTTGCCTTCAGTAGCTTAGTTTTCTTCTACCAACTCAATACTTAAGGAAAAATACCGTGAAAGCTAAAAGCTTACTCATCGGTTGTGCTTTACTGCTGACCATGACTTTTCCTGGCAATGCACAGCAAACCCAGGAACAAAGGATAGAGCAACTTGAGGGTTATTTAGTCACGCCTGGGCAACTAGAATTTAACGAATCGCTTTTGCAACAACTCAAATTGCCTGCGGGATTTCGCATCAACGTGTTTGCTAAGGACTTAGGCAATCCCCGGATGTTAGCAGTAGCCCCTGATGGTACTATTTTTGTTACCCGTCGCCAACAGGGTGATATATTGGCATTACTTGACCCTGATAGAGATGGGCGTGTTGACGAAATACAAACAGTTACATCGGGTTACGAATACATTAATGGCATCACAATTCATCAAAATCGTCTTTACTTTGTCACAGATAGAGAACTTTATGCTGCAGATTTGTACTCCAATGGAGCAATAGGCGAAGTACAGGAGTTGATTAACGATCTGCCAGATGCAGGACAGCACCCCAACCGCACTCTTGCGTTTGGTCCTGACGGAATGCTCTATATTACTGTAGGGAGCACTTGTAACGCCTGTGATGAGACCAACCCAGAAAACGCGACTATCCTGCGGGCGCAACCTGATGGGAGTATGCGAAGGATTTATGCCGAGGGTTTGCGAAACACCATTGGTTTTGATTGGCATCCGGAAACAGGGGAACTGTGGGGCATGGATCATGGTTCTGACTGGCGTGGTAATGAGCAACCGCCGGAAGAATTGAATCTCCTTGAGGAGGGTGCAAACTACGGCTGGCCCTTTTGTTATGGCGATCGCCGTCCGGATGTGTACCTGCCTGCAAACCCTACAGGTACAACCAAGGAAGAATATTGCGCCAATACAAAACCGCCCGTGCTGACTTACACGGCTCACAGTGCGCCCTTAGCAATGTTATTTTATACAGCATCTCAGTTTCCTGAGGAATATCGTAACGGTGCTTTTGTAACTATGCGCGGTTCCTGGAATCGCAACCCTCCGTCTGGTTACAAAGTTGTACGAGTCCGTTACGAAGATGGCAAACCAATAGAGTTCGAGGACTTTATCACTGGGTTTTTCAACGAAGAGCAATTGACGCAGTTTGGCAGACCGGTGGGTCTTGCGATCGCACCTGATGGTTCGCTCCTGTTCACAGACGATACTAACGGTGTCATTTATCGCGTGTCATATGTAGGGGAAAACGATTAGTATACAGCCAAATACCAGAAATTACTCCCTTTAGCTGAGGGAAAATATCACTGTATATAGGGTGCGTTATAGCTGATATAACGCACCATATATTTTATTAAGTGATATTTATACTTGATGCGGTGCATTAGCTGGTACTAATGCATACTCCTAGAGTGTCTATTTAAAATGGTGCATAAATTTTTGCTCTCAGTAGTTCTTCTATAGGGTAGGTACTGTCAACCTTTGTTGAACTCTTAGAATCATGCACCAAATTAGGGTAGGCACGCCACTACACAATCGTTCTGCTGGTGCGTAGGTGATGAGAATAAAACAAGATATACAAGCAGAGGCTTGGAAACTCCTGGAACAATCAGTTATCTATTATCACGGTCGTCCAATTGGAACAGTAGCAGCTATAGATCCGGGTTTAGATGCACTGAATTACGATCAATGTTTTGTTCGAGATTTTGTCTTATCAGCGTTAGCTTTTTTAATAAAAGGTGAGCCAGAAATTGTACGCAATTTTTTGATAGAAACTCTTGCCTTGCAGAGCCACGAACCACAGATAGACTCTTTTAAACCGGGACCTGGGCTCATGCCCGCTAGTTTTAAGGTGGAATCAGAGGATGGTCGAGAGTTTTTGACTGCTGATTTTGGAGAACACGCGATCGCCAAAGTGCCACCTGTTGATTCTTGCTTGTGGTGGATTATCTTACTGCGTGCTTATGTGAAAGCCACAGGTGATATTTCACTTTTTCATCAAAAACAATTTCAGCAAGGAATCAAACTCATTTTACAAATGTGCCTTGTTCATCGGTTTGCCATGTATCCAACGATGTTGGTTCCCGATGGCTCTTTTATGATCGACCGTCGCATGGGTGTTTACGAACATCCTTTAGAAATTCAAATTTTATTTTATACAGCTCTACGTGCAGCTGGCGAGTTACTTTTGAAAAATGATGATAACGCTTGCAGCCTTTATGGCAGTGTGAATAAACGTTTAGAAAGTTTAATGTATCATCTTAGGGAATATTATTGGATCGATCTCAATCGCCTAAATGAAATTTATCGCTATAAGGGTAATGAATTCGGCAAAGAAGTTGCTAACAAATTCAATATATATGCTGATTCTATTCCTACTTGGTTGACTGAATGGTTACCAGATGATGGTGGTTATCTAGCAGGAAATCTTGGTCCGGGACGCATGGACTTTCGTTTTTTTACTGTCGGCAACTTAATGGCAGTTATCACCTCTCTGGCAAGCGATCGAGAATCTCAAAGTATCATGAACTTAATAGAGCAACGCTGGGGCGATTTGGTAGGAGCAATGCCGATGAAAATTTGTTTCCCTGCCCTTGAGGGTATGGAGTGGCGAATTGTCACAGGATGCGACCCAAAAAATACCCCTTGGTCATACCATAATGGTGGAAATTGGCCCGTTTTGCTTTGGTTATTAGTAGCAGCTGCTCAAAAAACAAATCGTCTGGAACTCGCTCACAAAGCTATTGAAATTGCTGAAAAGCGTTTGGTAGAGGATTCTTGGCCAGAATACTATGATGGTAAGAATGGTCGATTGATTGGTAAAGAAGCAAGAAAATATCAAACTTGGACTATTGCGGGATTCTTAGTTGCAAAAGAGTTTATCGCAAACCCTCGGTATTTGGATTTACTCAGTTTTGATAGTTATGATTTTTGACATCCTCCCCTGGCTAAAGCCTTTAGGGATTCCAAGCATCACTGTTTGGGTTTCCTCTTTCTACGAGTCGGCTTACCGTGAGCTATCCGCTTCAAAGAGACGGAGCTTTAGCCCAGAGCAAAGCGATAATGGTTTTCTTATAGGATGGGGGACACGAGTTAACCTAGAGCAACAGTCCAATCCCACGCGACCCAGTTTTTTTGCCTGTAAAGACTGAAATTTCGTTGGCTAAATTTTGATAGTTATTGGTCGAGGAAAAGTAGGCGTATGTTGAGGAAGATTTCCTTAATCCAAAAATGAATATTAACCCCCATCCTTATAAAAGGGGATGGGGTTCTTTTGTCTGATGAAATACCCCGCCCTCCACAATATAGAGGGATGGGGAATTCATGACGGTTTGCACTAAATGTGGATGCCACATTCTGTTTTACCAGTTCCCCTCCAGCGTCCGGCACGTTCATCTTCGCCATCAGCTACTGGAGTTGTAATGGGTTCATCACCAATGCTTGGATAACCTTGGTCGTGTAGGGGGTTGTAGATCACACCATGTTCGGCGACGTATTCCCAAGATTTTTGCCGTGTCCAATTAGCTAGGGGATTTATCTTAATGCGGTTCTTCGTGTCGAGTTCAAAGATGGGCATATTTGCACGAGTCACAGCCTGATCGCGGCGGCGTCCGGTAATCCAAGCAACAGTGTTTAGTTCCGATAGACCTCTTTGCAAAGGTTCAATTTTGGTGATTTCGTGGAATTTAGCAATATCTGTATCCCAAAGTGCTTCACCAAATTTTGCAGCAAAAGCTTCGCGAGTATCTACATCTGGGGTTTTGTAAACTTTTAAATCCAGATTATAGATGTCTTTTGCTTTGGCAACTAGTTCTAGAGTTTGGCTAAAGTGGTAGAGCGTATCCAGGAATATCACGGGGACTGGACGTTTGAGGTCTCGGTAAAAAATATCGGTAATAATCAAGTCATCTACGTTAAAAGCACTAGTCTGCACTAGCCCTGTGGGAATATTTTCCACAGACCATGCCAGTATTTCTCTTGGATGCGCTGTGTCATATCTCTCATTTAACTTATCCAAGTCAAAACTGGTAGCTTGGGCTCTTAACGTGGTTGAAGCAGTCATCATAATTTTCCAGTCCAATGGTTTCCTAGCTTAGTTAGCTTTATTTTACACTAAAAAGGCACATAACTTGACCGGAATTATGTACATACCATATTCGGGAATTACTGCCAAGGGGGTAGGGGATGAGGTGCAGGGGAAGGTATGTTAAAAAATATATTTACAAAACTACACATTTTCAGGGCTTTCGTAAAGCCATGTATACCTAATTAAGTGATTACTGTAGATTTTACGAAGATAGGTAACGCTTGTTTAACTTTTAAGATGTTTTTATTTGTATTATGAGTTCTACTGATATTGTTAGGATAATTCCTTAGAATCAGAGGTTTTAACAAATGAACGGTTCAAATACTCCAAATCCATTCGGCGTATCTGTAGCAATGGGCGCTTTGGTTATGCTGACCAGTGCGGGTATCATTACTATCATGAGCCTCTTCTAGGGCAAAAAGCTTAAAATTTAACAAAAAAACTTTACAAAAACCCCTTCAGGAAATGAGAGGGGTTTTTACATTTGGAAATACTGTTCTTTAAAACGAGGGTTTACCAGAAAAAGGCAGAGGGTGGATGGCAGTGCGCCGAAGGAAACAGCTTCAGGAACAAATATATTTGGAGAGCCATCACTGATATTAGTAGCGTTTTAGATACATTAGTGCCTTGCTACATCAGTAAAATACGCCTTCGGTCAAAGTAAAAAAAGTAATGTTGAAATCTATTACCCTTGATAAAAAAAACTCTAAAAAATTTTTAGCTACTATCGCGTTCTTTGCCCCGCTACTGGTAGCGCTTCCTGGTTATGCTGAAAAACCAGAACACGTGAAACAGTTACTAGATACCAACAAGTGTTCTAAATGTGACTTAAGCTACACTAACCTCAGCCGAAAAAATCTTGTTCGGGCTGACCTCTATGATGCTAACTTAACTAATGCAGATTTAAGTGGTACAGACTTAAGTGGTGCAGATTTGAGAGACTCTGAGTTAAACAGTGCCAAACTGTTTCGTGCAAATCTATTTCGCGCTGACTTGGGTAGAGCAAATTTAAGTAATGCTGATTTGAGTGGTGCTAACTTAAGTGGTGCAGATCTAAGAAATGCCAACTTAAATAACACAAATCTCAGTCAGGCTGACCTCAGTGGTGTCAATCTCAGTGGAGTTACCCTGACTAATGCTGACCTTCGGGGTGTGCGGTTAGATAATGTCAACCTGAATGGTGTCAGCCTGAATGGTGTCAACTTGAGTGGTGTAGACCTGAGAAATGTCAACCTCATTGGTGTAACTCTTAATAGTGTAAATCTTAACAGGGCAAACTTGGATGGTTTTAACTTGAGAGGCGTTCAATTGATGAATGGTAATCTCAGTTATGCCAACTTGCGGCGTGCGGATTTGAGTAATGCCAACCTGCAAGGCACTGATTTACAATATGCCAATCTCGATAATGCTGACTTAAGAGGCGCACAACTCATTGGAGTGAATTTTAAGGGTGCAAGTTTACTTGATGCCGATTTGAGAGGAGCTAATTTAGATACAGGGAAGCTACCTAGTGACGGATTTATTGCGGATGCTGCTGACTTTACTAGGTGGGGAGATAACCGTTATAAAAAGAGTGATTATAGAAACGCGATCGCATATTACAAACGGGCAATTGAAGTTAATCCCAAATTTGCGGAAGCCTACGCCAGTCGAGGTTTAGCTAAGAGCCAGTTGGAAGATTATCAAGGGGCAATAGCTGACTATAACAAAGCTATAGAAGTTGACCCGAACTATGCCAGAGCATATCACAATCGGGCGTTAACCCGTATCGAACAAAAAGACTACCCAGCTGCTTTAGCTGATTTCAACAAAGCAATTAGTCTAAACCCCAGATATGCCGATGCGTACAACGGACGGGCAACAATTCGCCGTATTCAAAAAGACTATGCAGCAGTTATTACAGACGCTTCTGAAGCTATTCGCCTGAATTCCAAATTAGCTGAAGCATATAATAATAGAGGTTTGGCACAGTATGCTTTGAAAGACTACCAGGCAGCAATTAAAGATTTTGACAAAGCCATTGATAACTCTGACAATTGGGCTTGGGCTTACTTAAACCGGGGCCTCGCCCGCCAAGCTATGGGAGACTATAGGAATGCAACTAAAGATTTTGATAAAGCAATTGATATAGATAAGGATTACACTGATGCCTACTACCACCGCAGTGTAGCCCGTTTTGAGAGGAAGCGGTATGAGGATGCCATTAAAGATTGCGATCGCGTGATTCAACGCAATCCCAATTACGCAGAAGCCTATGAAAATAAGGGGAATTCCCTGTTAGCTTTGAAAAAGGCAGCCTTAGCAAAGCAAGCGTTTGAGCAAGCCGCAAAAATTTACAATCAGCGCAATGATGCTAGCAGTGTGGAGAGGGTGCAACAGCTGATTGCTGGGCTGTAATCCCAGTGGAATGAAAAGTCTAATTTCTCCTATCTTGTACCATCGCCTTATTGCAAAAATAGAAGCCCAAAAATCTTATTATTTCGTGGTGGTCGATCGCAAAAGTTTTGATAGGTTCCTAGTTGCGCTGTCTTCGCGGTAAAAATCAAATACAACTCAGACCAACCCCCCAAAATTAATGCGATAGACCAGTAGTGGTCTGTCCCAAAAGTTTTGATAGGTTCGTAGTTGCGCTGTCTTCGCTATTACAACTCAGACCAACCCCGCAAAATTAATGGGACAGACCAGTAGGTACAGCTAAATAAACTAAAAATAACTGTATGATGGCTTGACGTAAGAATGTCACTGCAGCCAATCCCCTTTTCTTCCTGTATTTAGGCAAAGAAGGCTTGTCAACTTTACCCTGGTAATAGGCATTCACCAAGCCGTTATAGGAAGTGATTGGTTCTCCCACGGATTTTAATTAGCATTTCCTTGTAGGATGGGCGGCACGAGCCGTCCATGAAGAGCAAGTTAGACCGCCAGTATAAAGCTTGGCTATACAATATAAATTTACCAATGCTCGCTTGGATAGACCTATGGTTCAAACGCTTCAAGCAGAAAATATGACTCTTGAACAATTGATATCGCTTTACGGATTGGAATTGGTTGAATCCGAGCAATTTTTTCGAGAGTGGCAAGATGATTTACCAGAATTGACAGAACAAGAACAGCAGTTATTAGATCGAGTAAAAGCAGGTTACATTAACTTACGAAATTATCCTCCTTTACTAGAAAATACAGTTAATACCGTCGTATTATCACCACTGCTATTCATTGGTCAGTTTTACCTACCTCCCTTTCATCTTAAATTAGAGAAATCTGTTGAAATTGAAACGAGCGATCGACAAACTATCATTAAAGGACGAATTGACTTCTTACTTCTCAACCAAAAATTTTGGGTAACAGTTATTGAGTCAAAACAGGTAGCTTATTCTGTAGAGGCAGGGCTTGACCAGATTTTAGCGTATATGCTGGCTGCGCCTTTGTCACAGGATGAAGTGTTTGGCATGATTACCTCTGGTGGCAGTTTTATGTTTTTGAAACTCCTGAAAGGCAATCCACCTCGCTATGCAACCTCAGATATTTTTGATGTACGTAATCGCGGCAACGAACTGTATTGTGTTCTTCGCATACTCAAGCGTATTAGTCAACTGACATCACTCTAGCTCTGCTAAGGTGGGATAGTTCAGAATAAATTAGTAGTGCTACTTGGTTGAGGTGAATGCGATTAATCTTATATAGTAAGCCGGGATGCCATTTGTGTGAAGGTTTGCAGGAAAAGTTAGAACAAATTATACAGACTGAACATTTCCCGTCTCTAGAACTGGAAATTCGGGATATTATGACTCGTGAAGATTGGTTCCAAGCATATCAGTATGAGGTACCAGTACTTTTTTTAATGAGCGGTAGAGGTGCAGAGGGCACAGAGGAAGGCAAGAGAGAACAACCTTTGCCCCGTCCTTCTCCTAGAGCAACGGTACAGCAGTTAGAGAAAATGCTTCAGAATTATCTTTAGAAAATTTGGTGAGGGTTGGTATATTATCTGTCGTTTCCAACCCCTTTGATTTTAGAAATGTTTTCCTTCTCAATGAGATTTACTTTCGATTTCTTCAGTGAGTGTTGTTGTCCATTGAGAAACTTCTTCTGCTGTCAGATTGCCTGCAGGCTGAAGTCTTCCATCCTTATATCCCCACTGTTCTACATCAATGAGATACTGTAATGGTGAGAGTAGTGTTCCCTGACAGAGTTTTTCCTTTGGGGGGGGATTGTTGATTTCATCCTGCAACCGCTTGGATAATTCTTGCATCACCCAATTTGGTATGAGCGATCGCTCTGTTGGGTAGATAAAACCAAAAAGAATCAAATGGCTGAAAAGGACTCGCCAGTCTGAGCCAAAGCAATGAAGCAGGTATGACCAATCTAAACGTTCACCACAAGTGAGAAGTAGGTGGGCAACATCTGCTCCGTCATAGCGATCGCGAGCCATTACGAAGGACTTTGACCACAATAGGTCTTCAGGGGAACAAATTTGGACGGGAATGCCCAGCACTTCAACATTGACAGCACGTTGAAACCAGCCATTATCAACTTCAGTAATACCATTAGCGGAGTTAAAGATGATATCAACAAAGTTTTCACCACAGAAGGCTTTCGCTAACCAGTGTTGCGAATGAACTTCAGTTTCACAACTCGCCGCAGACAGAACCTCCATAGTTCGTTCTTTATCTTGTGGGCGAACGAAAATATCTAAATCCTTTGTTGGACGTGCAATACCTGTGTGACGCTCAAAAGCAAATGCTCCTGCAACCAGAAATGGCACTTTAGACTCATTTAGGAGTTGGAGTGCTTGACAGTAAAAAGCGCGAGTTTGTGGCTCAAGTTCAATTTGAGTGATTTTTTCAGTTTGCATATTATTCTTTATATTTGACCTTGCACATCCTTTTAACCCCCTCGTTTTCAGGTTTCTACCTAAAAATGAGGGGGACAAGTGCGTAACTGCTTAAGAACTCGATCGTCCTTGAAAAATCAAAATAAATCTTCAATCCGGAGAGCGAACCAGTTATCTGTAAAAATACTGATATATTTTAAAAACAAATGCTCCTATTGATGCATGAAAATCAACCCAGTAACTGCGCCATGATTTAGTTAAGTTTAAGGGGAAAAACTGATGGCGACAACGAAGGATGTAGTGCGTATAGCAGCAGTAGGAGATATCCATTGTACCAAGACATCTCAGGGAGCCTTGCAACCCCTGTTTGAGCAAGCGGGCGAGCTTGCCGACGTACTGTTGCTATGCGGCGATTTAACAGACTACGGGCTACCCGAGGAAGCCCACGTCCTCGTCAAGGAGCTAGCATCTACCAGAATTCCAACCATTGCTGTGTTTGGCAATCACGATTATGAATCTGGAAAGCAAGATGAGGTCAAACAAATTCTGACTGAAGCAGGTGTGCGGGTGCTTGATGGGGATGCCTGTGAGGTTAAGGGTGTTGGTTTTGCTGGGGTAAAGGGATTTGCTGGTGGCTTTGGTTCTAAGGCATTAGGAGCTTGGGGTGAAGAAGCCATCAAGCACTTTGTCCATGAAGCAGTGAATGAAGCTTTAAAACTAGAATCTGCATTAGCGAGATTAGAAACTTCTCAGCGCATTGCTGTACTTCACTATTCCCCAATCCAGGCTACCGTTGAGGGTGAACCGCCAGAAATTTTTCCATTTCTCGGTTCCAGTCGTCTTGAGGAACCCCTCACCCGATATTCGGTGACTGCTGCTTTTCACGGTCACGCTCATAACGGTCACTTAGAGGGGCGAACCATAAGTAACATTCCGGTGTATAACGTATCCATGCCGCTTCTGAAGAAAACGCTCCCCGACAAACCACCTTTTCACCTGTTAGAAGTTGCAGTTGATGCAGGCGTTGTGAATGCGTAATTGTTACCAATGTTGAATTAAGCACGTAATGCATTTTGTAGGGTAGGCATCTTTGCCCGCCCTTGAATTTAGACAATGAACAACTTTTTTTATACAGCAATACGGTTTAAATAAGACTACAACCCTTATTAGAAGCCAATGTAGAGACGAGCCATGGCGCGTCTCTACTAAAATGTTGTTTGTACACTTAATTTTCAATTAAATAAACACATCACTCATGCATCTTGTGGGGTGGGCATCCTTGCCCGCCTTAAAATCCGAAAAACCTTCCAGAGCTAGTGAAGTAAACAATATAAAATATCTACTCTTGGAAACCAACGGTTACCGCGTATGTAATCTCACATCTCACTTCAAGTTACCTCAAGGGCGAATGGCGGCACTTCTCGAATGAAATCGAGTTGCAAATCCGTGCAAGTTCGCTGCCATTCGCTGTGAAATCGCATCGCAGTTGCCAAGGTAAAGCAATGGAAAAACAAATATACAAATATCCGCGTACTCATCATATTGAGGGTTCGCGCTTGCAACCAGGGGATGAAGACCTCGATAGTGTCCCCTTTAGTGCTATACAATACCAGTATGTAGTCGTCGAAGAAAAAGTAGATGGGGCGAATGCTGCCATTAGTTTCCGTGCTGATGGTCAAATTCAACTGCAAAGTCGGGGGCACTATTTGACAGGAGGACAGCGAGAAAAGCACTTTAACTTGTTCAAACAGTGGGCAAATACCCATGCTGTTGCTTTTTGGCAGGTATTGGGGACTCGCTATATTCTTTTTGGGGAATGGCTTTACGCCAAGCACACGGTATTTTATGATGCTCTACCCCACTACTTTCTAGAGTACGATGTGCTCGATTTAGAGCAGCATGAATTTCTCAGTACAACCAAGCGCAAGCAGTTATTAGCTGGATTGCCTTTGGTTTCGGTACCCGTGCTGTTTGCTGGGGAACTTCTATCTTACAAACAACTGATAGGATTGCTGGGCAATTCTCATTACCAAACTCCTCAACATTTAGAACGCTTTCAGGAACTTTGCAAGGATTGGGGACTGGATGTGGAACGTTCTCTCAAACAAACTGACCAAACGTCTCTCATGGAGGGTTTGTACATCAAAGTCGAACCGGGAAATACGGTTATTGCCCGCTATAAGTACGTTCGTTCTAGCTTTTTAACAACTATTAAGCAATCGGATGGGCATTGGCTTAACCGCCCCATCATACCTAACATTTTGCGTCCTGATGTCGATTTGTTCCAACCATGAATACCTCTGTTTCTTCAATATCTTGGTCGTTTCCTCACTGTCCCAATGAAACGAACTGGTCGATCGATTGGTCGGCGCTGGAATCTGAATTTGACTGGCTCAGTGCTTTGGCTGACTGTCCTCAAGACCCACGCTACCATGCTGAAGGTAATGTTCTGATACACACACGTTTGGTATGCGAGGCATTAGTTGCCTTACCGCAATGGCGATGGCTTCCTCCAAACGAGCGCTCGGTTTTATTCGCAGCTGCTTTGCTTCATGATGTTGCAAAACCCGCTGCTACTCAAATAGAAGAAGATGGTGCTATCTCCTCTAAAGGTCATGTCCTACAAGGAGCAAAAATGGCACAAGAGATTCTCTGGGATTTGAATGTGCCATTGAGAGAACGGCAGGCAATTGTTTCTTTGGTCAAATACGGCAGTTTGCCCCTGTGGTTTTGGGATAAGCCCAATCCAGAACGGTCTGTTATCAAAGCCAGTCAAATCATACGTTGCGATCTGCTGGCAATGCTTGCTGAAGCAGATGTTCGGGGGCGTTATTGCAATGACCAAGCGCAGTTGTTTGAGCGTATTGAGTTTTTCCGCGAATTTTGTCAGGAAAATACGTGCTTGGAGCATCCGCGATCGTTTCCATCGGCTCACAGTCGGTTTGTTTATTTTCAAAAAGAGAATAGCTACCCAGATTATGATGCTTATGATGACACTCGCTTTCAGGTTGTTCTCATGTCAGGATTGCCTGGTTCTGGTAAGGATACTTGGATTCAGGAAAATCTGGCAGATTGGGAGGTTATTTCTCTAGATGAATTGCGAACAACAATGGGTGTTGACCCGGAAGACGATCAAGGTGTTGTTGTCAATCAAGCAAAAGCGATCGCCAAAGAATACCTGCGCTCCGGACAATCCTTTGTTTGGAATGCTACGAATCTCAGTCGCCAGTTGCGTGGGGGATTGATTCGTCTGTTTTCTGGCTATCAAGCACGGGTTCGCATTGTTTACCTAGAAGCACCTTGGGAAGAATTGCTGGAAAGGAATCGCACTCGCGAGGCTAAAGTACCGGAGCGAGTGCTTTACCGATTGAGGAATCGTTTGGATGTACCCGATATTACCGAGGCGCAGCAAGTCGATTGGATGGTGTAAGGAATATCAATCAAGTGGTGCCTGTACAACCCCTGCGCCAATATCCAAGGGGTCAACACCGGTTGCCATTCGGGCTTTTGTTGCTTGACCAATCAATCGAGCAGTCAATTCCGTCGCATTCACAGTTCTTGTCTCGGTTATGATTTTCTCAGCCCACAGCGCCGCAACTCCGGCTACATGAGGAGTTGCCATGCTCGTACCGCTCATATCGATATAACCACCACCTACTGCTGCAGAGTAAATGTCCACACCAGGAGCAGAGATATTAACACCTGTATTGGAAAAATCGGCTACTGTCAAAGCTCTATGGGGTTCTCCTTCTGTTTGGAGTGCGCCTACAGAAATAATTCCATCTGCTGTAGCCGGAGGTGTGACAGCCAATTCATAGTCAGGTTTAATATCTCGCTTACTTTCATTTCCTGCAGCTGCGATAATCACCGCACCTTTTTGAAACACTGCACCTCGCGATCGCGTTAATTCAGCCAAACTTTCAAATAAACGAATATTTGCTCGATAAGCCTCCAAAGCTTTAGAAGTTGCTAACTCCATAGGATAGTCCTGCTGCGCGACCAATTTATTCACCAAACCGGGAAAATCCAAGCTAAGTGACATGGAAATAACCTGTGCTCCTTCATTGATAGCCCATAAAATAGCTTGATATATGCCCTCAGTGGTACCGCGACCTACCCCATCCAAAACTTTACCAATCAAGGCACGTTGAATGCCAGGTGCTACGCCAAAACGCAAGCCATTGATTGACTGACCAAAGATGGTACCAGCACAATGGGTACCATGACCGTAATTATCGCCATTCCCTTCACCAGTGAAATCCCGTTGTACCAGTTGAACGCCTCGGAAAGCCTCATGCTCGGCATCAATTCCACTATCGAGAACCGCAACTGTTACACCCTTGCCAGTGTAGGGGCTTTCTGCCGCCCTCGTGACATTTACCCCCCAGGTTACTCCAGTTTCATGGGAAGTCTGTCTTTGTTGAGTTGCTACAGGTTTGACAAGTGCAACTGGCATCAGTGGTGCAATGCTCACAACCTCGGGATCTCGTCGCACTTCAAAGATACCTCGTTTGTCCAGGGATTCCACATCAAGGCGAAGACTGATTTCTTCCAATCCTCGAACTGATTGCAAAGAAAGCGATCGCCCTGAAAACGGATCGCTTAAATCTACACGGCTAGTGTTACGGAGAATGATATGTTGGTCTTGTTTCATAAGTCACGAAATTTGATTTGTATAAACCTACACTTTTAAGGGGTATAATAACGGTGCTAAAATGTAAAAGTTTTTTTAAACTTGTGTAGCAAAGCGATAAGTCAGCAACGTAGTGGTTTTGGCAGAATGGTATTTTCAGCGTTTCTCCTATAATTTAATAGAAAAAACTTATCATCTCCTCTTAATTAATAAATGACATGGACATCTGTAAAGGAACGGTTGAACAAGCTACCACTTGTTCTTGCCGGACCAATCCTAAGACGAACTGACAGTCATTCTGTCACTGTATGGTTGGCTTTGAAAGAAAGCCGCACTGTGACTTTAAAAATCTTCGACATTTGTAACAAATTATTATTCACAGGTAGTCAAACAACAATTCGAGTAGGCATCAATTTACACATTGTTGCTGTCACTGCTAAGACTTCATCGAATGTACTTATATATGGTGAAAATTATCTGTACGATCTAGATTTTGGGAATGAGGCAACACTGAACCAACCAGGTATATTAACTTTGGATGGTTCAATAAAAGACATCATCTATCCTCAATACGAATTGCCAAGCTTTGCACTTGTTCCCAATAATTTAAATAATCTGCGAATCATTCACGGTTCTTGCCGCAAACCGCATGGAGAAAGCCTAGATGCACTTGCAACCTTGGACAAAATCATTAGAGAAGCATTAGAAGAAGATCCAAAAAAACGACCCCATCAACTTTTTCTCACAGGTGACCAAATCTATGTGGATGATGTGGCAGATTCTTTACTTTTCATGCTTGTGGATGCGGCTGAAACTCTTTTAGGCTGGAAAGAAAGCCTTCCTAGTGTTAACAAGATTGAAGAGTTAAATCCCGGACAACGCAATAATTTAGCAACGCATATTGCTGGATTGACAGCTAGTCTGGGTAAATTTAATAAAATTTCTACCCTTGCTAAAAGTCACTTATTCACATTAGGTGAGTTTTTAGCAATGTATTTATTCACCTGGAGTGATGTATTATGGTCTCAATCTGAAGATATGCCTGCATTTGAAGATGTTTATCCTAATTTACCAAAAGTTGGAAGGGGTAAATCTTTATTTGAAGAAGAAGTAAACTGCTTGCAAGAGTTTAGAACAACCCTGAAAGAGGTGAGACGTGCCTTAGCGAATATTCCTACCTACATGATATTTGACGACCATGAAATGACAGATGACTGGTTTCTGAATATGGCATGGTGCTCCCGCGTTCTCAAACAACCTCTAGGCAAACGCGTGCTGCAAAACGGATCGCTTGCCTATGCTTTATGCCAAGGGTGGGGAAACACACCAGACCAGTTTGAAAATGGCAAACCGGGATTTGCATTACTCAAAGCAACGGAAGCGTGGTCAAATTCCCTAGGGACAAACCCACAGTACGAACAGGAAATAGCCCAGTGCATGGGGTTACCCACCCTTGCGGAGATTGAAGAAACTCAGCCCAGGCAAATACCTCAAAAACCCAACTCTCTCAAATGGCACTACACGGTGAGAGGTCCGGGTTTTGAAGTTATAGTACTGGATACGCGCACCTGGCGGGGATTCCCTGGGGAAAAAGACTTTCATTTTCCCGCACTTTTAAGCCGAGAAGGTTTCGATGAACAGATATCAAAAGTCCCTCGCCCAGATGATACAAAGGTAACAATTGTAGTATCACCCAGCCCAGTTATTGGCTTACCCTTTTTAGAAACCGTACAAAAGATAGCCAAAAACATGGCAGAAAAACTAGGAACTGCTGCTTGGGGTTTTGACCCTGAAGCCTGGGGGTTAGAAGAAACAGCAATTGAACGGCTACTTGCTAGACTTGCACTGAGGGCACTACCGAATCAAAAAAGCCGTGTCATTTTCTTATCTGGTGATGTTCACTACAGTTTTGCAGCCCGCTTGCAATATTCTGCAACACGTCCCTTCCAAAGTTCACCCAATGTAGAGACGCGTCATGGCTCGTCTGTTGATGGCGCGTCTGCTGATGTCATGTCTGCCAATGTCCCATCTCCTGATGGCGCGTCTTTACAGATGGTCATTGCCCAATTTACTAGTAGTTCTTTAAAGAATGAAGCTAAAGGATTTGGGGGCAGTCATTCATTGCATAAAAAAGGTTTTGTTCCTTTTGCGATCGCAAATAATCTCCCAACAGTAGAGATATTAGGATGGGAAAATCCAGAAAACAAGGGGCTTGAAATAGGTAATGTCTATACGTTCATTGACCAAAGTATTGACCAGGGAATTCACTGTCTTCCTTTGATACTCCAAGGTAGCCCTGCTAGGGTGAACTTAGTGAATGAGCGAAGTTTCTTGAGAGCATTACAAATCAACAAAAAACCTGAATGGTGGTATCGAATTGACTTTTTATCAGCCAGTTCAGAAGAGATCGACGAGCCACAAAACTCTCATAAAGTCAAATCAAATTCTGTCAAAGCACCCCTACCAGGACAAGACCGAAAGCAACCTTTAGAAGAATATTTAGCGATGGCGAAAAATTATCGGGACTACACTTCCAATAAAACAACAGGCAAAGAAATTGTAGGTTTAAATAATATCGGTGAAATCACGTTTGAGTTTATTGATGGTCAAGAAATCGCAGTACAAACATTGTGGTGGCGGTTAGAAAGTTGGGAAAAAGATAAGCTTTTGGAACCTTTTCCATTAACTCGATGTGAGGTGTCTCTAAATTTTGAAGATCCAAATTATCCAATGGATGAATTACTCAAGGAAGTCGAATTGTAACCAGTGTTAGGAAAAAACAGCAATGAGCGTAAAACTAAAAAAAATCGTGCTTTGGGGACGTTCTCTACAGGAATACATCAAAATGTTCGATCTCACTGCTGAGGAGCTCAAGTTGACAATCCTTGATTGCGGCGGTGGACCCTCAAGCTTCAATACTGAGATGGCTCATCAGGGGCATCAGGTTTACTCTTGTGACCCAATTTATCAATTCACCGCTAGCGAGATTGAACAACGCATCCAAGAAACCTATCCAATTGTTATAGAAGCTGCTAGAGCAAACGAAGAGAGATTTGTTTGGAAGGACATTGAGTCTGTTGAACATCTTGGAGTCATCAGGTTGGCAGCTATGCAAAAGTTTCTCGAAGATTTCCCGTTAGGAGTGGGACAAGGGCGTTATGTAGTAGAGGAGTTACCTGCTCTTTCTTTCAATTCAAACCAGTTCGACCTATCTTTATGTTCTCATCTGTTATTTACCTATTCAGAGCAGCTGTCATTCGACTTTCATTTAGCTTCAATCCAAGAACTATGTCGAGTCGCTAAAGAAGTGCGGGTGTTTCCAGTTCTTGTGAATTACAGTGGTGAAACCTCTCCGCATCTTCACCCAGTGATGACTCAACTGTCAGCGCAAGGATATCAGGTAGAATTAAAGCAGGTATCCTATGAATTCCAAAGAGGCGGGAATCAACTCTTACGGGTATACCGCTCTAAAAGTGATATTTAGATCGCTAGTTTTGTTAAACAATCCTTCCACCAGTATGTGAGGAAGTTATTGTAATTAAGTAGCCATCCGGTCCAGTAAGAACAAAGGATTTGTGAACTTTGCCCGTTTCTATTTCAGAAGCAGTTAGTCCCAAATCTATATAGGCTTGCCTTGCAACCAAGATATCATCCACCATCAGGTCAAAAGGAACCTTTGTCCCCAAAGTGATGGTTTCTTCTGTCTGTCGCAATACTAAGTGTGTTCCACCCCGTAACTCCAAAACAGCGAATTCTTTTGAATGGGTAATGTAGCGCAACCCTACCCTGAGGAAAAAATCAGTAGCTTTTGAGACATGTCTCACAGCTAATCTGATATGCCCTATTGCGACAGAAGGGCGGCTGTCCTTTGTTTGTGTTTCAATTGTGTCTTGTACTTGCATAACGGCTATCCTAAGAGTAGTTGGTACATTTTCTAAAAAAAACTCAATTAGTAATTATTAATTAGTAATTATGGCTTTTTATCAGGGGCTTGTTTGTTATGGATATTCGTAATGATTTACTTTTTGAAGCTTTAAATAACTAAAATAGTATCGTTTTACCGTAGATTAACAGATATCATTAATTTAGTCAAAGGCGATCGGAGTTAGCAAAACTCGAAATCTTAAGTACAGGCGCTCCCTTAAGGTTTGCTTGTACAAAAATTCATTTTGCATTCAACCAAAAGCAGGACATTTTCTATGGGTAAAATACGTGCTGTTGTTGTTGACCCCAGTGTACAAGGGCGTTTAGCGCTCCATGAAGTGGATGCACCAACACCTGCTCCCAATCAAGCAGTAGTAAGAGTCGCGGCAATCTCCTTAAATCGGGGGGACGTGAGACGTTCAACTACTGCAGATGCAGGTTGGCAACCCGGTTGGGACTTGGCTGGTACGGTGGTCACTCCTGCGGCTGATGGATCTGGTTCTCCTCAAGGGGCGCGTTCTGAAACGTCTTGCGAATTTAGTAGCAGTCGGTCAATTGCGTCCCCACATTGAAGTGGAAGCTCCTTGGACACAAGTTGCCGAGGTCGCACAACAATTGCTTGAAAGGCGCTATGTTGGCAAGGCTGTATTGCACGTTAAATAAATTAGTGAAGAGCCATTTGTAGGAGCGCTTTTGCCTTGCGCCCCCAAATCTCTAATTAGACTTATTAGAGAATGGCAATAACTAGAGTGTGGACTAGAAACTAATTTTTTGTCTTTTTTGTAGAGGCATTGGATACAACGTCTCTACAAAATGCAATTTTACTATAAACTGCAAGCCTCTCTCAGCCAGTCTGCTTCACTGGGTTCTAAGGTAGGAGCAACCTTCTCGATAATAGCTGCATAGTAATTTTCCAACCACTGACGTTGCCTTTGTTCCAGTAGATCGAGAGCAATCAAGCGTTTATCGAAAGGAATGTATGTTAGGGGTTCAAAGCCATACCAGGGGGTTTTGCTTGGATCTGCTTGGAGTTCTGTCTCTGGCGTTAAATTTTTCACTACGTAGAGGTTTTCAATCCGAATTCCTCCCCAACCCAGTAGGTAGAAACCCGGTTCAATGCTTGTCACCATACCCGGTTCCAAAGGTTCAGAAGCACGCTTGCTAATTCCATTGGGTCCTTCATGGACATTTAAGAAAGCACCAACTCCATGTCCCGTGCCATGACCGTAGTCAAGTTCTAACATCCACATGGTAGATCGGGTAATTCCATCGAGCTGGACACCAGTAGTACCTTTAGGAAACCGCTGCATGGCACAGTTAATATGTGCTTTTAAAACTTCGGTGTAGCGTAAAATTTGTTCCGGAGTTGGCTCACCTACAATAATAGTTCTCGTGGCATCTGTTGTCCCTCCCAAATACTGTGCTCCAGAATCTAGTAAAAAGAATTCACCGGGAGTGAGAAATTGCTCGGGGTTGGGTGTGCCATAGTGGACAATGGAACTGTTAGTGCCACTGCCAGCAATTGTATTAAAACTTAAGCCTTGGAAGTCGCCTTCTTGTTGATAGAATTGAGCGATCGCGTTTGCTACATCAAACTCACTCAAACGTTGACCCTTTGCCAGTTGTTCCGATATCCACTTTAAAGTTTTGATTTTCCCTCGACTTGATTTCAAATTTGCTGCTTTCATTTGCTCGACTTCAACCGCATTTTTTCGAGCCTTTATCCCCTCAATCGGATTGGAGGTTTCCACAATCTGAGCATTTTCTATCAACTGATAGGTACCCATTGTTGTATGTTTGGGATCTAAAAGTACCCGTTTGTACTTTTCTTGAGCACTCAAAGCTTTCAAAGTTTCTGCATATTGTTCGTAGGGAAGTAAAGTCACATAATCTTGCAAACTTTGCCGAACTTCTGCGTCAATACGCTCCAAATTAGTCAATAGAAACGCTTCATTTGGGGTGACGATCGCATAGGATATGAAAACCGGATTGTAAGAAATATCCCAACCTCGCAAATTAAACAGCCATGCCACTTGGTCAAGCTTAGTTATGGGGAGGATGTCGGTTTTAGCCTTTTGCATGGCTTCCCTCACCTTAGTGAGTTTCTGCCCTGTTGTTTCCCCTGTCACTTCATTTGACAAGGCAAATACCTTTGAATCTCCTGATGCAGGTATGGGTTCTGATTCAACCCAAGGACTTTGAGAACGAACAATGTCTACTAAATTTTTTTCCACGGGCACCAGTTCCACGCCAGCAGATTTGAGTTGCTTATTGTACGTCCGAAATTGCTCCACTGCAATGGTAAAAGGATCGAACCCCAGGCGAAAACGAGTAGCTTCTTGCCCCAAGGATTCCAACATTTCGACCAAAGTTTTGTGCCCTTCAACTCCCAACTTAGAGACCTGAATCAGCGACAAATCCACCTCTAAGTCTGCCTGTTCGTGGTAGCGGAAATCAACAAACAGCCAACTCGATTCCCGCCCCGCCAGAAAATCCCCTGCAGATCCTGTAAAGCCACTGACCCACATACGCCGCTGCTTGGCTTCTGGCAGGTACTCATTTAGGTGTTCATCAGCAGAGGGAATTAGGTAAGCATCTAACTGATACTCATCCATCAGCTTACGCAAATCAGTTAACTTTGCTTGGGTAGAGCCAACACGAGATGGAGAAGTTAACAATTCTGAGGGTGTCATGAACGATAAGATTTAGTATGATACATTAGTTTTTCAATTTTAACCTGACTCAGAAAGAACCAAGTACAAAAAGGCGCTCAGTATAAAGGCTAAAGGATGAAAGTAAAACGCTTATATTGCAATCTTTACAACGAGCGTGCAATGGGAGCCTTGTTTTCGCGCCCTGTGTACTAGTAAATTCCGTTGTTTGAGCGATTTGCTACATACACAAGCTCGGCTTTTATTTCTTTAGTGCAAGCCAACCAATTTCGTGTATTTTTAAAAAAGACTTGTCATTGCCCTCTCAAGTGCTTTTTATGCATTGCAACTTAATTTATCCATTCTTTGCTACATAGGAAATCAATCATGGCAAAACGATTGTTATTGCTGAGTAATTCCACAAATCCTACTGAAGACTATTTGTATTATCCACGTCAAGCCATTAAAGACTTTCTAGGAGATTCTATTAAAAAAGTCTTATTCATTCCCTTTGCAGCTATAACTTTTAGTTACGATAATTATACTGAAAGAGTTGACAAAGTCTTTCAAAAAATAGGTTATAAAGTTGAGGGTATCCATCAATATAATAATTATCAAGAAGCCATCAAAAAAGCAGAAGCAATAGTCATCGGCGGGGGAAACACTTTTCATTTAGTTCACTGGCTGCATAAGGCTGAAATTATCGAGTCCATAAAAGAGAAAGTTGACAATGGAACTCCTTATATTGGTTGGAGTGCCGGTTCTAATCTAGCTTGCCCTACAATAAAAACAACCAATGATATGCCAATTATTGAACCGATAAGCTTTCAAGGATTAAATTTAGTTCCTTTTCAGATCAATCCTCACTATACAGATGCAGTTATACCCAATCATAATGGAGAAACAAAAGCACAAAGAATTAAAGAATTTTTAGTTCTAAATCCAAAGGTCGCTGTTGTGGGATTACAGGAAGGCACTCTATTGAGAATTGAAGATTCTTCAGTAAGATTGATGGGCGACAAAACACTTATCTTATTTAAATCTGGAGAAGAAAGAAAAGAATACGACGCCAATTCTAACTTAGATTTTCTTCTTGTAAAAGGCTATTAAATGCTGAAGCAAAGCCGTAGAAGTGCTAAAAAAGTCTTTGCGGCTTTGGGTGAAAAACAAAAAATTTATACAATCGGTCTAGTGAAGTTTACTCAATATGTTGGTTAAAAGTATCTTAAATATTGATAATGCTGATAATCTTTTTTGGGAATGCAGTCATACTAGAAAATATGGGAATCGCAGTCAGCGTATTAAAGAGCTAGTGTTATTTAACAGAATTCTCTAGAGCGAACACCAGAGGTAAAGAGTATGAGCCGGAAAATTCTATTCAAAATCTGCTTACCCTTGATAGCAGCTCCTTTGCTGTCTATGTTTACTACTCCTGCTGCTATTGCATCATCATCTAGCCAACAAAGGCTTTGGTTGGAACCCGAAGTTGCTACCACTAAGGATAACTTACTACTCATATCACAGTGGGACGATGACAACTACCGAGAGCGCCGCCGAGAAATCCGTCAACGCCGTCGAGAAATTCGTCGAGAAATTCGTCGCTTGCGTGAAGAGGATAGAAAACTCCAGAATCGTCGGTACTCCAATCGCGATCGCTACTACCGAGGTAGAGATTATGACCGCCGTTACCGCAACAGGGACTCGGATCGCTACTACAGATACAGAGACTCATACCGTCGCTACCAAATTTGGCGTTGAACAGTCAAAGATTGGGCTTTAGCTGGAACAAAACAATATGGAACGGGCGTCCCCGCCCGTGCCACAACAAAATGCAGGGGACGTGCCACAACAAAATGCAGGGGACGCCCCTTGCATAACAAAATGCAGGGAACGTCCGTGCCACAACAAAATGCTGTGGTTCATTCACTTGAAAATTGCTGGAACTTGTGTTAAATTAAAGACCAGTAGATTGGTAAACACTTTGGCTTGTAAGTTCATTTCTGCCGAAGAGCTAGCTATCGTAGGTTGGTGAAATCCACAAGTTATAAGTGCGATCGTTAAAGCGCTAGATTCTACTACCAATCGTAATTTCTCCATAGCTCCTCTGTTGAATTTTGGTTAGTTGATATCTGAGTTATCAACACAGTAGATCCGTGTTCAACAGTTACGCTTCGTCCTGTGGAGTAGCCCGAAAGGGTGATTTTAACTGGATATTAGTCTCTGTAGCGGTCAGGCAGCAATTGTTAAAGGATTTGAAATTTTAGGAGATATGGATCGTCTAAAAAAATGATTGGATGAAAAAGTTATCTACAGCAATCCTCGACGCGGCTGCGAACATTGTTTGTGGTGTAAGCTTCTAGGCTGCCCTGGGTGGAGGTCTGTAAGGCAAACCGTTGTTCGTATATCGTTTGTATTTGCTGTATGAATGAATCGACAGTTTTTTTGGCTAACAAAAGACGACAAACAATGCTTTCAGTACGGCGGAAACCACAAAGGGATTGAATTAGATAGTAAACTCGTCTTCCGTTGTCTCGCTTAAAGTCAGGAAAGACAATCAAAGCCTCTTCTAACAAGCTTAAGTATTGTGAATAGTTGTCAATCGACAAAGCTTCTCTAGCCAGTTGAAAATAAGACTTAGCTAAGGCACACCGATACTTCACGGACATTAGGTTCAGTTGTTTCAGTTTTTGTTCAGCCTTAACTAAGACTGCCTGATGACTGGCTATCCAACGGGGTTTAGAGCTACTAGAGACTGTCACATCACCATATCGTCTGTAGATGGAATAACAACCTGGTTGATAGAGAACTTTAGCACCTTTTAGTACCACTGATAAGAAAAAATCTCTATCCTGTGCAGCTTGGAAATTTTCATCCCAACCACTAGTTTTTTCAACCGATGTTCTTCTATAAAGTAAAGAAGCAACCGCAGTCCACCAATTAGCTAGTAGAGATTCCAGAATATCTGCCTGTGCGCCGGGGAATTCTATATTATCCAAATAACTTGTTCCATCAGGTAGATGATGCTGATATCTCCAATCACCATAGACAACATCGGCTCCTGTTTCCTCCATGAAACACACTTGCCTTTCTATTTTTTCAGGCAAGATGTAATCATCTGCATCTAAATACTGGATGTACTTACCCTTTGATAATGCAAAGGCTTTATTCCGGGCATGATTTCCTCCTCTATGGTTGACACTTCGCCAGATAATTTTATTACCGTAGCTTTTGATAATTTCCAAAGAATTATCAGTTGAGCCATCATCAACAACAATAATTTCTACATTCGAGTATGTTTGTTGCAAGCAGCTATCAATTGCTTCTGATATCCATTTTTCTGCATTGAAGCAAGGGATAATAACGGAAACGAGAGGTGGCATAGATTCTTTCCTGTTTTCTAAAGAACATGGGGTAACAAATTAGGTAACAAGCCAATGCTCTGTTTATCCATTGATTGGTTGAACCTGGCTTACTGATTAATAACTTTCCAATGCCGGGGTTGATAAAACAAAGATTGACTAATAACCTTATTTGCTCTTACGGCAAATCTAAAAGACTCCACGATATCGAAAGAGCATACACCTTCTTTGACATATACTTTGGCACTGTACAAACCAGGTAATAAGCAACAGTAAGGCATCTGCATCTGGATTTCAACTTTTCCTGGGAGTATTTTAAGAATTTCGTTGTCACTAGCTGATGTTATATACAAAATTCGCTCGTTTTGTCCGGATAAAGCAGTAATCAATATACCTATATTTGCATTTTCAACTTGTATGTGTGCTTTGCATTCCACGCACAAATAGGCTGGTTCGCCAGAAAGGAGAGTGCCAAGTAAATTTCCTTGCTCATCCTTCAAGCTAAGGGAAACAATGTCAACACCCAAACTTTCACTTTTCTGTTTTTCTGGTAAATACATCACCCCTAAAGGTGCTTCTGTACCACCCAAACTAAGGTCATCTTCATATTTGCGAATAACCGCTTCTGTCTCACCAGAAGTGACCAAAGTTCCCTTTTTTAAGTAGATGGAAGATTCACAAACATTTAAGACAACATGGGGATTGTGAGAAACTAAGATAAAAGCTGTGCCCTTTTCTCTGAGTTTTGCTAGTCTTTGATAACACTTCATTCTAAACGAAATGTCTCCTACAGCTAGCACTTCATCAATCAGCAAAACGTCTGGTTCTATATGAACTGCACAGGCAAATCCCAATCTGGCTGCCATCCCAGAACTGTAAGTTTGAACTGGTGCATCGATCGCATCTTCAATTCCAGCAAAATCAACAACCTCCTGAAATCTTGACTCGATTTCTTTCGTTGGTAAACCCAGGACTGACATATTTGCATAAATATTTTCTCGTCCCGTTAGGATAGGATTAAACCCCGCACCAAGAGCAATAAGAGGAGCAACTCTGCCCCTCACTTTCACGCTTCCGGTGTCAGGCTTAATCAAACCACTAATGATGCGAAGTAGCGTACTTTTTCCGGCTCCATTTGACCCAACCAAACCTAACGCTTCCCCGCGCTTTAAGTTAAAGCTGACATCTTTAAGCGCCCAAAACTCTTTTGCTCTTAAACTATCACCCCTTCTATTTCCTCCTGTCAACTCTGTTGCAATATCCTGAATTCCATATAACAGGGAGCTTTTTAAATTTCTACAAAATTTTTTAGAAACGTTTTTAGCTGAAATGACAATCTGGCTATCTTCTGGGTGAACAGTAATTGGTTTTTCTATTAAATTAGTCATTGCTAAGAACTCACTCTCTCAACAACAAAAGGCATGGCAAGTCGAAATGCAATCCAAGTTAGTAGTAATCCCGCAAAGGAAAATGCACTGACGACCCAAAATCCTGAAGGGTTTGATACAACTCCTGTTGTTGCTAACTCTCGTGCTGTGACTAATAGAGGGGTGACTGGATTCAACTTTACTAATAACCCAAATGTTCCTTCTGTAGGAACTGGATAAACAACTGGAGTCAAAAATAGCCAGAACCCTGTTATCAGATTCAACCCTTTAGATATATCTTGATATAAAATTCCCAATGGAGCTAACAGAACACCAAGAAATGTTCCCAAAATCACCAAATGAATTAAGGCAACTGGTACTAAAACCAATGTCCAGGTCACAGAAATGTGAAACCAAATGTACAGCCCCATTATCAAAACCAGCTTGATAGCAAAGTTAAAAAAGACTTCGCCTACCTTTGCTAAAATTAGGGATTCTCGGGGAAAATTGACTCTGGCTAACATGGGTTTTGCCACTGTCACTGCCTGCACTGGACCATTTAACGCTTCTACAAAAGTTTGCCACAATGCAGTACTGAACATAACATAGGCTGGATAGGGTATATCTGTTTTTCCAACATTAATGACATTGGCATCATTAGCGAGGGTAAATCCAGCAGCCATGACAATTGGCGGTAAAAATGCCCAGATTATACCTAAAAATGACTGACGGTATTGAGCGCTAATATCGCGTATCATTAACCGCCATGCTAGTTCGCGAGAAGCTAGCAAGTCCCGCCACATTTGTTGAAATAATTCAATTGGACGTCGCAGTTGACTTTCTGGTGTGTAAATCACCTCAAATGGTTGAGATTTCAATTCCTCTTTCTGTTTCAAAATTTTTCACCTTACTGCTGCACATTCTACATCTGCGTATGGTAGACAATTCCTACATACATTCAAAGAAGAGCGCATTCTACAGAACATTATCCTTGCGTTGAGGCGGCGATAGTAGAATTCACGTCTGATGGAACAGGGTTTTGCGTCTTTTGCAAATGTCTTCTTGCATAACGGCTGGTTATATACCTGTTCAATAACTTGTCTATTTCGTATAGCGTTTTCCCGGCGACCCGTGAGCCAATTTTACCAAAGGGTACTTTACGGGCGAGGGGGCTAATAATGGTCATATCGCGCCGCCAACCCAACCGTTTGTACTTATTTTTAAAGTACTCATCTTCAGTGAGGCTCCACTTGTCGCGCAGCCGTTTTAAGCTAGCCAGTTCCCAAGCATCGCTCCAACGCAACATATAGTAATGTAGGTCTGTCCAATCAAGAGGAGGTCCTGGTACGTAAGTTACGAGGGATTCTGGTTCTAAGTAGACCGTACCACCAGCCTCAGAAACCTGTATGCACAAATCTACGTGTTCTTTCGTATTCAGTAGGGCTTCATCCAAAAGACCAATTTTTTGAAAGATCTCAGTACGTACCATCATGCAGTGGAATTCCGCTAAGCCCGTTTTTTGCCTTTGCAATTGGGGACGCACTTCTGCCACTCGCCGACCTTGCTTGTAAATTTTTTCAATGATTCGCCGTCTTGTTGTTTCGCCCTTGGTTTCTACCACAACCCCAGATTCTCCACCCGCACAATGCACTTCTTGATGTATGGGCGTTCCCTGACAAATCAAGGGGCTCACTACAGTAGCGTCCGTTTCTTCCGCACAGGACACCAACGCCTTTAGCCAGCCTGAGGTGACGACTACGTCGTTATCAATGAAAACGACATACTTGCTGTTCACTTGACGCAAACCAATGTTTCTAGCGTGATTGGGAGACAGGTAATATTCAGTACGAATCAGTTGAAATTGCTTTTGGAGCGCTTGTTCTGCTAGATACTGCTTGACATGAAATGGTGAACCTCCATCTACGTAGATTAACTGAAAAGGGGTTTCAGTATACTCGTAGATACTTTCAAGGGACTCACGGGTGTAACTGAAGCGTTCCCGTGGGACGACAACAATCGTAACTTGCGGGTTTGTTGTTTCTGATAAGTTCATATCCAAATCCTCTGCTAATGTCAAACGATTGTGTAATTGCAAATAAAGTTAACTCAGAAAACACCCCTTTGATTGCCTTCTACCATTTTAAACGTAATTACGAACTGATGTATTTACGATTTATCGTGACTGCTGGCAATTCCTCCTCACTTGCTTCATAGGGTTTCATCGCTACTTTTTGGTAAATCTTGACTAGTTTATCATTTAGCTTATTAATATCATAGTGTTCCTCTACGTAAGAACGACCTGCTCGACCCATTTCTTCCCACACCTCAGGACGATTGATAAGATAAATTAATTTTTCTGCTATGGCATTTTCATTTCTCTCGGGAACGAGAAATCCAGACACACCATCTTGTACGAGTTCGGGAATACCACCATGTAAGGTGCCTATAACTGGTAAACCCATTGCCATTGCCTCTTTTAAGGTGTTGACTGGAGCGTCTTGATTGCCATTCTCAGCAGTTACACTCGGAGCTATAAAAAGATGAGAATTGTCTAAAATTTCAATAATTTCTTTCTGATTTTTCCAGCCAAGAAGATTGACTTTGTCAGTTATTCTCAGTTTTTTTATCAGCAAATGTAACTCTTCTTTTAAATATCCGTCACCTATGATATCGTACTCAACATTTGGATAAATATTTGCCAAATTGGCAATAGCACGGATACCATATTCTATCCCTTTCTTCTCAACAAGGCGACCAACAGTAACAACTCTAATTTTATGATTTGGTTGAGGATGCCGCACTTTAAATTGGAATCTACTGCAATCTATTCCCGAACGCAAAACAAGGATTTTATTGCGATCGCAACCTAGGGTAATTGCTCTTTGCCGGAAAAATTCACAGTTGGAGAGAAAAAAATCTCCTTTCGTAAATAGTTCATCGTAAATGTGCTCGCCGCATTCCTGTACGTAGTAGCTGATATCATAACCCCGGAAGGAAGTGATTAGCTTTCCCGTAATAGCACCTAGGTCGCGGAAGATCTGACCCTCAATCCCGTGCATTCCGAACTGACCGTGTATAATATCGTATTGTTCGGGTTTTAATAATGGTATGACTGAGTACAGCAGCCTTAGGGAAGCAGCTCGTTTTCCATATTTAAAAAAGTTTAGCGATCGCAGTAAAACTACGGGACTTTTGTGAAAGTTCATCAGTATTAACCCCAGCCCTTTGAGCGATCGCCATAAGTAATTTGTGGGAATTAAAGGTACATAGCGAGTCCGCTTTAACACCTCATATTTTTCCACATCTGGGTGTACTTTAGAAATCTCATCCGGACGGTGACCGTAAATAACAACCTCATGTCCTCTGGAAATTAATCCTACAATTTGATTCAGGATAAAGGTTTCTGATAATACAGGGAATTCCCCTACAATGAAAGCAATCTTCATAAAAAACAACAGCCTAGCAGCTGTTTCCATACTGCTTTGATGCCTACTTTTCGAGTTGTAGGACAAATAATCACTAACTAAGATAATTACTTTTTCTAATATAAGGATAGTTTAAAGTATCTTCTTTACCGTATCTTTAAGTATATAAAGAAAATATAAAGTTGTTATTAAACTAATTATTTAGCAATCGTGCGGAGGATATGACAGTAGAAAAAGTGAGCTACAACCCAAACACCAAGCGCAAATCACACCTCAAGCCAAATAAGTATCACAATCTGCACCCATATCAACCCGGAACTCAGAGCTAAAGTCAGTTGACTTGACTAAAAGCTTGAATTCATCACTAATAACTTGCCAAAAGACCTACCTACTGCTTAATGGTTCTAGACCGTTGATGGTTGGGAGCGTAATGTCCTCATCTAACAGTTAAAATAATAAATATTTAAACCTTACTATTAAAAAAATCTTAATTATGGACTGGCGGCAATACATTCATTCCAACCCAAACGTATTATCAGGTAAACCAACAGTAAAAGGAACTCGATTATCAGTCGAATTCATACTAGGCTTGTTTGCTCATGGCTGGACAGTACAACAAGTATTAGACAACTATCCCACTATGACACCTGAAGCATTACAGGCTGTATTTGCGTTTTCTGCTGAGTTTATGCAATACGTATAGTGATTCTTAAGTACAATTTAGGAGGTCAAGATCGTGCTTCGCTATGAAGTTATTCTATATTGGAGCCAGGAAGACGAAGCATTTATTGCAGAAGTGCCAGAATTACCAGGCTGTGCAGCTGATGGTTCTACGTATCAACAAGCACTGGAAAATGTAGAAATTATCATGCAGGAGTGGATTGAGACAGCCAAGGAACTAGATTGTCCAATTCCACAACCAAAGCAGCATAGTAAGTATACTATTTAATAAATTCACTCCTAGAGATTTAACTAGACAATGGGATTAACAATTCATTATAAATTTAGTTTAAAAAATGCCACTATTAACGAGGCAAGGGAAAAAATTGTAGCTTTACGCAATTTGGCATTGCAACTTCCTTTTCAGTTCGTTGATGAGTTAGTGGAAATTGCAGGAGATAGTTGTTATTTTGATAAGGATGATTTCGAGGATCCTCATGCTTTTATTAAAATCAGGGCATTAAAACCAGTAGAAATTGCTATGAATGGCTTTTCTTGGGAAAATCCTACCTATATTATTGGTTTTAATTCGCTCCCAGGCAAAGGTTCTGAAACTCCTATTTTTGGTTTGGCTACCCACTCAGAAGTCAAAGATGTTAATGATTGGTCGTGGACGAGTTTTTGTAAAACCCAATATGCTAGCAATCCTGAATATGGAGGTTTGGAGAATTTTCTTAAGTGTCATTTGCTGATTGTGAAAATGCTTGACGCTGCTAGTGAGTTAGGAATTACTTGTGATGTTAGCGATGAAGGCGGTTACTGGGAAAACCGAGATATAGAAGAACTTGCCAAAATTATTCGCTGACATAATGTTTTAATAGCGGCTTTCACAGGTACAATCAAAGATGATTTAGCTGTTATGGGTAATATTCCTACTCAGTCTCCTATTTCATTGAGAAGTTACAACTCCGTCCGGCGCGTAAAATAGCCAAGGCACTAAACATAGCTCAGAAAGTGCAGGGCAAAAATGTACCCTTATCCTGGTTAAGATCGCAAATTAAAGCACGACTCAAAGAGCAACCAATCCAGACTGCCGAGGTGATTTCATCGGTACTACAACAAGCTAGTTAGCACAAATACTTAGGGGGCGGCAACTACTGCCCCAACAGCCACTAATAAAAGCGAAACAGCATTACTTAACGTACACTTACCTCACCAATGAAGCAAAAAAAATCACTCTCCACGCCTTAATCCCAAACAAAAGAAATGGGTCAAGAAGTTTGTTGAACAACACCCAGGCGCGTGTGTTCGGGAAATCAGGGAAGGCTTATCCGGCGATCGCATTGTCGTTATTGAGTGGCAAACAAATATTATTCCACCCCTTTTAGCAGGAAAAGAGAGGGGATGGGGGTGGATATCTCATCAATTAGTTGTAAAGTTACGAGTATCTGGTGTTCCCCGATACAGTGCCGACTACACAACTCGCATCACCTATCCACATTGTTCAATTGAGAAAACGCAAGTGGAACAGGAAGGACAACTGAGTTTACCGATTCCTGAACTAACACTACTTCCACCCTCTACTAATCCTGTAGTAGTCAAATACAAACCCCGTAATGCAAGAGCACCAAAACAAGCAATTCAACAATCACTCCCATTGTTCGGGGCTAGCGCCAAACTCCACTCTATCGCCATAGAAAAAGGTTATCCAACTTTGTCTGAGCAAACTCTACTAACTGAATCAATAGAACATTGGGACTCGAACCAAAACAAAATCATCAATCTTCCTGTAGCCCTGGTTGAACTTCTTAAAAAGGCAAACGCCAGCCAAGAAGAGTGGGAAAATGCAATCTCACTTTTTCAAGTTGCAGGCGCTGATGCTGCCCTCAAATACATTGAAGGACTACCCACTTTACGATTATTGCAACAACAAAAGGCAACAAAAATCAATAATGTGTTCGCACACAAAGATAATTGCAATAACTGAGCCAATCACTTCCCTTTGTGGGAAGTTTTCTTTTTAAGATGACAACTGCCACATTTAGTTATTTGTTTTTATTAAAACCACCCTGTTAATCATTTTGGCTCACGCCAAAGCATTATTGATATTTCATTTAAGTGACATGGGAAAAACATCCACTACTATTAACCTTGCACCCACTGATGACTCGCTGCCAACATCAGATACAAAAACAGTAGAAACAACAGAGCCAACAGTTGAGGATACAATTGCCCCTACACCTCAAATTCTCACCCTCAACTGTGTCAACTTAGTTGGTCGAGTTGGTGCAGATCCAGAAATTCGCTTTTTTGAGTCAGGGTGTGTCAAAACAACTTTATCTCTGGCGGTACGACGGCGAGTTAAAGATGCACCTCCGGACTGGTTCAGCATTGAATTGTGGGGAAAGACGGCAGAAATTGCTGTCAACTACATTCGCAAAGGCGACCAAATTGGTGTAACTGGTTACCTAAAAATTGAAACCTGGAATGACAACACCACAGGCACTTTGCGTTCCAAACCTGTTGTTAATGCCAATCAATTATACCTGCTGGGGTCTAGACAAGACAAACCTCAAGCAGAATATGACACTAATCTTGACACCTTTTAGGACTCACCTATGAATAACTGCACAATAGCAATTACGGTAGTCGCCACTCCTGAATACCGATACACCCGCGACGGAGACCACATCGCTCAGTGCTTGGGGGCATTCTACAGTCCTCACCACAATGAGAAGGAAACACCACCCTCTCCCTCAACTATCAAAGTAGTGGCGTGGGGGGAAACCCTCGCTACGCAGTTAACTAGTCTGCGATCCTCACAGCAATGCGTAATCCAAGGACGGCTTTCCATGAACACTATAGAACGTCCAGAAGGGTTTAAAGAAAAGATAACTGAGTTGACAGTGGAGAGAATCATCCCGTTGTAGCTTTCTGCCATAATACCTTTCCGTACCAAGCGGAAAGGTCGTTCATTTTCAATGGCTCACGCCATGAAGATGGTGAAATTTATCTCCACTACTATGCATGAAAACCATCACAATCAAATTCAATCACCCTAAAGCCGAACCTCCCAAATATACTTTCGGCTCCCGCGTTGCAATTACTAGTAGCTGTCAACCCAAACAATGGGCAACAGGCAGAATTACTGGGTTGCGACTTGATGACCGTTCTGTAAATCACTGGAATTACACGGTTGATTTAGATTCGCCACAAGGGTACTGCGAAGAATGCTCTCAAGAGGATTTGGTGGCAGAAAATGAACTTCCCGTGCGACAGCAGGAGTGGGAAGAAACCAACTCTTGCAATGCCATCTAATGAAGGTGGTATGCAACTACTGTAGCAGGGTTGCGTGAAATCGATGGTGTTGGGTGAATACACAGGGTCTCAACACTATCGGTTTTTTATATTGCTGCCTCACGGCAGTCCGGGGAAGAAATTTAGGTTTATGCAGATTGTCATGAGTCAATCAGAATCTTCCAAACCCGACTACGCGGCTCTTGTCAAAGCAGTATCATACTCTTCACCTACGCCACCAGACTGGCTTGCAGTTGGACAGCTAATTTACTCTCCTACTTATGGTTTTGGTCAAGTGATTGGGGTATTAGGGTCCCGGCTAATCGTTGACTTCGAGAAGTTAGACTCTCATGTATCTTTCTCCAACTGGCAGAACGCGGTGGAATCTGAAAACATCGTCAAAGCGGAAGACGCACCTGTGCAAGCGGCTAGTCCAGCTTTAGACCTAAAGCAGATTTGTCATCCCGTCTTCTTTGATGTTGCACTAGAATTAGCGAATAACCTGAAAGCAGTGGAGATGACTCCGCCCTCTGATGGCGAACTGTACCCTCTGCCTGACGATCTGCCTGCTGCACTCAGAACCGCTCTCTTGCATATTGGTATCAACCAAATTTACTCCCATCAACTAGAATCCTTAACAGCACTGCGTTCTGGTAAGGATATCTCCATCTTGACTCCAACTGCTAGCGGTAAGACCTGGTGCTTTAACATTGGTGTTGTTGAGTCGTGTCTCACCAGTGATGCAACTGCATTGTACTTGTACCCGCTAAAGGCGCTGGCAGTCGATCAAATAGGTAAGTTGCGATAGCGAAGCGCTGCTGCCTTGCGGCAGATCGCTTGTCACTGCCCTGCCTCAAGCCGCACAAATTAAGGTAGGCTTGATGACGGGTGACACCTCAATGGCAGAACGGCAGAGGTTGTTTAGCCCAAATCCACCCCAGATTTTGGGAGTCAGCCCCGACCTGCTGCACTACCAGCTTTACAATGTGCGAAAAAAAGACGAAGGAGAGCCGTTCCGTGAGTTCTTACGGCGGTTGCGCTACATAGTGATTGATGAAAGCCATACTTATGTAGCGACGTTTGGTGCCAACTTCACTAACCTCATGCGACGGCTGCGGGTTGCAGTTGATAGTGTTGGCGGGGATTCAAATTGTTTGCAATGGGTCTTCAGCAGTGCTACTATTGGCAATCCTGCTGAAATGGCACTGCACTTCTCCGGACGGGAGACGACACCTGAGCGGTTGCAGTTGATTGAGCGCAGTGGGGCTTCTATTGCAGGACGGACAACTCTATGCTTGAAGCCAAGCAGTAATGCCAATCCCGATACTGCCAAAATAATCCTTGGAATGCTGCAAAAGGAACTCACGGGAATTTGTTTCTGCAACAATCGCTCTGCTGTTAAGAGTTTGTTGAGCATAATCAAGCAAGAAGCCCGCAAACAGGGGTGTTCGCACCTTGCTGAAGGAGTGGCTATTTTCTACGGCTCACTCAAAAGCGATCGCCGCAGTGATATTATTGGGCAATTGCAGTCAGGTAAGATTCGGTGGATTCTGAGTACATCAGCCCTTGAAGCGGGAATCGATCTCCCCGAACTTGATTGCTGCTTGGTGCGCGGTTGGCCTGGAAGCTTAATGTCGTTCAGACAGCGAATTGGTCGCGCTGGTCGGCGAAATCCTGGGCTAGTGGTCTTCCTACCAGTAGCTCAAAGCCCTCTAGATAACTATTATGGCACCAACCCCGACGTACTCTTACATTCAGTAGCTGAGAGCGCTAGTTTCAATCCCGATTATCCCATACTGCTGGGCAAACACTTGATGGCAGCTGCTGTGGAAAGCAGCATTCCCATTGCTATGCTAACTCATTACTTCGGAGAACGAGCGGCAGCTGTAGCTAATGCACTCATGAACCAGAATCAACTGTTCCTCAACCGAAACGGACAACTGTGGGGACGGGGCTATCCTCACAAGGAAATCAATTTACGAGGAAACGCCATGACAAGTGTCAAGTTGATTGACAATGGCACTGGTGAGGACTTTGAGGAAATGTCTCTTGACATGGCTTTTCGAGAGGTATTCCCTGGTGCTATCTACAGCGCTCAAAATTCGGAGGGTGAGATTGCCAAATACAAATCTACCGTGTTGGATGTCACCCAACGAATAGCCATCCTCAACCCAATTGATTCCAAAAGCAATACTTTCACTATAGCTGAGACTGACCTAGATATCGAGATGCTCGAACCGCTGGCAGACTCCAAAACAGTCGTGCTTTCTATCCCTAAAGGTAAGTTAAAACTAACTCTGGGCTGGGGTGAAATTACATCATCAGTGACTGGCTACAAGCTGTGCGTCAAACAGTACGAACTCACTTGCACTTCTTCAGGATGTTGCAATTATCACCGTCCTATTTCTGGCAAGTCCTGTATGTATTGCGGTACTTGCCTCAAGAACGTCGAACTCGTAACCGTTATTGACGAAATAGTGTTTGACAAGCCCTACTGCACTCAGTACAAAACACCTATTGTCAAGGTGGAAATCAACGATGAGGCTAAACGGGCAATTTCAACCCTGGTTGGACAGTTTAAGGAACAAGTTCTTCGTTCCAACTACGAGAGTATTACACCTGCTTACGATGTTTTGTGGGAAGCGGCTGCTGACTCTATCGCCCTACACAGTATGGGTCATCAAATGATCTTTGCTGTGCCTCTTGTCATCCTGGGTTCTAGTCTGGATTTGAACTACATTGTTGTTGATGAAGGCGAAACAGTAGGCTATTTCTACGATGCGGTAGATGGAGGAAATGGCTGTAGCGAAGCGATATTCCATCAGTTTCAGAAGTTTGCTCATAGCGCTGCATTGCTCTCAAAAGCTTGTAGTTGTGAAACAGGCTGTCCCAAGTGCTTGCACTTGCACAGTTGTCCGCAAGGTAACTCGGCGCTCAACAAAACCGTCGGGCTAATGCTGCTAGAAGCGATCGCGTTTGAGGAGCGCGTGCCTTAGCCTTAGTACGTAGTGCGGCTGCCTTCAAACATCAACCAAACTAAGAACCAAGTGTTGTCTTAATCGCCAGTTTCTTTACCCATAACAACATGAGCCGAAAATTTGGTTCATGTTGTTTTTTTGGGGTTAGGCTCACGCCTTGGGGCAAATGAAATGTACCAAGAAACCCAGAGGTTCAATGGCTAAGACAAAAAATATGTCTCCTGAAAATAGGGTCAATATAGTAACAGAAAAGTTAATTGCAGCTTCACGTAAAGCTGTTCAATCAGCAACGCCAGTTGAGGCATTGGCAGTTTGGAAATTCATCAAAACCCAACAGTTAAGGCGTATTCCCGGACTGACTTCAGAGCAGATACAAAGCTTGGTAGAAAATCAAGCTAAAGAGTTAGGCGCTGATTGCATCATGGCAACTTCAAAAACATCTACCAACACGTTAGAGGCTGCTGTAGAAAATAACTCTTCGGATACTAACTTATTACCAACATCACCAGCAGATACCAGTATAGAAAGCTCTGGAGGGGCTAACGGAACCAAAGCAAAAACCGCGATCGTTAGCAAGTCTAGATAAACTTCTCACTTTACGCAACTCCTAAAAACAGCTTTTCCGCATTCTGACGGGAGAGTTGTTTTTGTTGTAGCTCAGAACATTTCATACCCTCTTCACTTAACACTAAAAATGACACTCAAGCAAACAGACCTTGACCAGTTTACAAGTTCAGAATCACTGTACAAACATTCAATGGGGCTGCTTTATACTTGCGGAGTCAGGTATGTAGCCACTGCTGGGAACGCCTACTGGCTAATTGATGCTATTGCTTCTTATCAAACTAACAAGTTGCTTGCGTTACCCAACTTGCAGAATTTCCAAATTTGGCAGTTAGTCGTAAATGAGAACAAATCTGCCACATTAATTTGTGAAGAAGATACAAACTTGGAAATTTTACGGCAGGAGATTGAGTCCACTGATTTTCCATTGCCTAGCATCAAACTTTATCTAGTTGAAAAGGTGTTGATGCTGCCCTCGGAATATTAGCTTTTGTCTTGAATGAAACGCATAGTAAAACAGTTTCTAAAACAACTTAAAGAAGTTGAAGAATTTGAGCAGTGATGCAACAACTTCATAAACAATTAAGCTCACTTCCCCCAGACTGGGGGTTAATTCCTGTCTTAGGGAAACAACCCCTTGGAGGAAAGGGCTGGAATCAGCGTCCTTATACTCCGGCGCAGCTCATCAAGTGGCTTGCTAATGGTCATCACTGTACGGGATTTGGCTTGCTGACTGGTACGGCAATTGAGTCGGGGTGTAACTATCTTTTAGCACTTGACCAAGATGGAGCAGCCGCAGCCGAAAGGTTGTTTCTACTGGCACAAGAAAACCCTCTGCCCGATACAATCGCCTTTACGTCTGGGCGACCGGGGCGCTGTCAGAGGTTGTTCAAAGTGTCAGCTGATATAGCTGCCTCACTCCACTCTCGCAAGCTGGACTGGGGATTGGAATTACGGTTTAAAGGATTGATGTCTGTTCTCCCCCCATCAATTCACCCTATTACCCACAAACCTTACCGTTGGCTAAAGAATTGCAGTCCCAGTGAAAGAGCGATCGCCATTGCTCCAGATTGGCTAATACAACTGATGGTCAAAAAGCAACCTAAACGCCGTGCGCCAATCACGAGGTATCCCGCTCATGTGACGCAGTTGCCAGCAGGGTACACTACGTACCGTCACATTGCTGCACTGCTGTCGCGACTTCATCCTCACCGCGCCGATGATTATCAAGATTGGATCAGAATCGGAATGGCGCTGTACTCCCACTCACCAGCACTGTTGCCTTTGTGGGAAGACTGGAGCCGACAGTCGAGCAAGTACAAGCCGGGAGAATGCGCTTATAAGTGGTCAACTTTCAACCCCACTAGGATTAGTATCGGAACGCTGTACTATCTAGCTGAACTTGATTCGCCCATGCATAACAAAACTAAAAAAAGCCACCTACAACACTCAGTTGTGCCTCCTGGTTCTTCAAAAGAATCGCTAACGCTCATGAAAAAGTGAAATTAAATTGGTTCTACTACTATGGCATCTCGTAAATCCACCACTGCTTCTGTCCAACCCATCGATACCTCTGCTCTCGGTGAGTACAACACTTCCGATTACTGTGAAAAGCGGTATGCCACGGTGTACTACGCTTTACGAGAGTTGCAGGGATTGTCGGTGAAGCGCTCTTTAGGAGATTCTTTCTCTTGGGAGCAACTCAAAGAACGGTTTACTGAAGTCTTCGGTACTGTTGAAGAACGGCGCTATTCTCTTGAGCAGTTGTTGGAATATGCAGAGCGTAAGTTCGGTAAGTCCCTGCAAGACTTACAGGAAATCAACGATCGTTCTTGGGCGCGGCGTAAGGCTCGTTCCCTACAGCAGAACAATGTTGTAGAACTTCCAACTGCTGCTGACTTCTAATCTAGTTGTCTGGTTCCTGTTTACACAGGAGCTTGACAATTCTTTTTTCTGGTGTCCGTTTTAACCATCATTATTTATCATTTTTAAACCATAAATTTCAATAAATATTAATAAGAAATACAAACTTAGCTTCATAAAAAATTTTAATAGCTCACGCTTCTAAAGGTGATGAAATACTTGCAATATTCAGTTATGAAAGGTCATATTACAGTAGGTAGCATGAGAAACTTGTCGCCTAAGTTAGGCTTTGTTGATATAGTATGCGATCGCACTTCTGTCCTCGGCAATCCGTTTGATATGCAACGAGATGAACAGAGGCGCGATGTAGTATGTGATGCTTTCAGACAGTGGCTCTGGCAAAATATTAAATTAGCCAGTACTGGCAGTAATGCAGTGGTTGACCCTACTGAATGGGGACTGCCAGTTACTAAAACTTGGTGCCGACCGACAAGTGCTCAGGTGTGGGAGGAATTAAATAAAATTGCCAATCTCGTAAGAGTAGGTAGTAATGTGCGACTGTTGTGCTGGTGCAAGCAACCAAATAAAAATGTTCGATGTCACGCAGATACAATAAAAGCTTGCGTTGAGTGGATGATCGATAAAAGTTAGCACTAAGTAGTTTACGTCTTATATCATGTTCGGATAAACACTTGTCATTACGAACGAAGCGACAGCGTAGTGAAGTAATCTCAAGATCTAGAGATTGCTCGCTAGGGCGAAATGTATACCCAGTCCAAGTACAATTGACACCAGCCTCAAAAGTTTCCATTTCCAATATTTGATAAGATTTTGAATAAATGACTCAAGTTATCTTGTGCATCTTCGCGTTGACTTTGATAGACACAAGTGCGATTCCCATAGAAGTCTATGATTTTTGCTTAGGTTTTATTTGGTGTCCTCGAATATCCCAGCCAAGGGCTAACTTCCAGAAGCCCTTGTTTGCGAAAATTTACTCTAAATAGAGCTATAGGTTCATTAATTATCCCATCACTTTTATCAGAACCATAAAGTAAGTTAGGTAAGGGAGTTTGTCCTGCTGCATAATTTGCCTCTTTGCTAAGTGCCTCGTAACCTACGACTGTACCATCAGCCACCACACCCACGCGGTAGATCAAATCTTGTGTCAGGCTAGAACGATTAGTCCAAGCTGGATTAATCTTGTTATAAATTTGGCGATTTAATGCACGTAGTTGTGAAGGATTGGTAATTTCAGGAACTTTTCTTATAAGTGCCTCTAAATTTCTAGGAGAATCAATCAGCCAACTGCTATTTTTTTTATCCCATACTAAAAATAAACGGTAAGCTTCCTCAACAGATTTATTTTTATCTTTTATAAAATATCTGGCTTGAACATATACTCTGGCATTCTCTTCCGTGTTGAATTCGATATTTGTGTCTAAAACCTCTACTCTTTCAATAGTTTTCCAAAAGTTTGTATAAGACGTATAACCTGCCTCATTAACTAATTTATTATTTTTAAAATTTGCCGATAAACGATTCCATGCTGTTGAATATTCACCATTATTAATAAGTGAGTAATAATCTTGCAAAAATTTATCTGGGGATTGTCTATTGAATTTAGATAATTGAAATTTTTCTTGTGAGACTAAAGATTGCCAAAATAGAGGGTTAATTAAATTTTTAAGTGGTGTTATATATGTAACAAACACTAAAAAAACTACAACACCAACAAACTTAAGTAATTTAAAAGATAAATTTGAATTATTTGTAGAGGGATTGTTAGTATTATTAGGAATATTGGTATTTATATTAGTCTGATCAGATGTTGAAAACTGCCTAATGTGAGTATTAGTATTACCTAAATTTACAGGGTTAGTAGAACTTGTTGAAGTGTTTGCGGGAGTAGTGTCGTGCGAATCTATAGGTATCCTCGTAACTTGGCGATTAATGGTTAAATTTGTTGGGTTAGAAGTCGTTGCTATTGCCTCAACAGCGTTAGTGCTTCCACAGAAGCAACGTCTTTTTTCATTCCATGCAGAAATTGTCATAACCCGTGGACAATTCGGATCAAGACATTTCATTCCTCGCTCACCTGATGCAAAAGTGTGCATTGTGTAGGGACATTTGACACCAGCCTCAAAAGTTTCTATTCTGGAATTTTCTATATCTGTGAAAGTTAGGTGAGTTTGTTCTATGTTCGCTTGAGTTTGTACTGGATTGATACTAGAAAACGCTATCGCTTCAACAGCGTTAGTACTTCCACAAAAACAGCGTCTTTTTTCATTCCATGCAGAAATTTTCATAACTCGTGGACATTGAACACATTTCATACCTCGCTCGTCAGCGCGAAATGTATATCCAGTCCAAGCACAATTAACACCAACCTCGAAAGTTTCCATCTCCAAATATTTACTAAGGTTTTAGGTAGATAGCTTAAATTATCTTGTATTTCTTAGCGTTGACTTTCTAGTTTTTTTAGATAAATTTTGTTGGTGTGTTATGGGTTCAGAGGCTGTTGTACTATCTTCATCTCGCCAAGTTAATATTTTTGTACTTGACTTAGATGTAGAGGCTGTTGTGCTATCTTCATCTCGCCAAGTTAAGGATAGTTTAGATTGTGTAGAAGTTTGATACTGCTGAACTTGCTTATTAAGAATCTCGGCTACGTTGCTATCTACTTCAACACCATGATTAGTACCTCCATATCCGGCATTACCATAAGCTTGACGCGCTCTGTAACCTGCTAATTTTTCAACTTCCCTGCGTGTAAAAGTGCGTTCTTCCTCATTTGTTAAATTAAGTTCTTGCTTTTCGGCTTCTGTTAAATCGAGCCTTCCTGTTTGATTTTGTCTTGCAATTCCTTCTATTAGATCGTCCTTACCAATTATGTGCTTATCACCACGTCTGCCCTGAAAATACCATTTTCCATTACTCTGCCAGTTGTGATCGTGATATACAACGCTATTTTTTTCTAGACTATCTTTATCGCCAGAAGACAAAATATGCCAATTTCCATTGTTATCTTTTCCAAACTTAAACCAAAGACCACTATTACTATCTAATTGTTGTGCTTGGCTCCAATTTATATTACCTGACATAAAAATATCTCTCAAATAACATACAATTTATTAATCTCGCCAGTCTAATCTTCGCCTACTTCTTTCCTGCTCCGGTGCCTCTTCCGCAACATCACTATCACGCCAGTTCAAGCTGGGATAATTTGAACCAGTAATAGCTCGTGGTTGAGACGCGGTATCACGCCAATTTAATCTGAATCTTGCTGAAGGTTGCCAAATAATACTTGGTTCTAACGTTCTTTCGTAATCCACTAGAAAAGGTTTGCGGCAAGCTTGTCTACAATGGACAATAGCTACATACTCATTTCCAACAGGATACTGAATTTCTCTAATATCTAGTACAGCAGTAGATTCACGCCAATTTTCATACCTTTGTCGTTCTGAGCGAGTCCGTAACCAAGGAAGTTCATCTTGCGGGTTAGGTTCGTGATATCTACGTTTTCTCTGATTTTGATTGCGGGAACCGATTCGGTTACTCAGCCACTCTGCTGCCCCATAACCAACACCGCGACAGAGAACAACAGTATCAAAATTCTCCATAACCTGTTCTCGATAATCTGGCTCAATTTGCTCTAAATTTTGAGCGGCAATAACTATACTTCCTCTAGCCGAACGAGCTACGCTGCTAAACTCCGCAATATCAATTTGTTTTTGAATTCTGGGAAATTCGTCTATCCAGAAAATAATACCTGTACCTTCTTCGTCTTGAGTCCATCGCTCATAGAATATGGTCATTAAAACATCAATAAGAGCAGACGATATTTTTTTAGAAATATCACGTCCTGCTAATTCAGCACCAATTACCAGTAAAGTAGGTCTTTCTTGAATATCCCTTAGTAAAATGTCGCTATGTTGTGTTACTTGTTCAAAATTAGACCAAGAAAAAAAGCTAATAGCATCTTGAATAACCCACGTAAAACTTTGCTCTGAATCATCACTTTCTTGCATCAATCTTATTTGAGATTGAATTGAATTTTGTAATCGAGCATCCTGCGATTGTTGTAAAAGTTCTGTTAATCTTTCTACAGGATTTTCAGTGATTTGGTAAATATGACTTAATGTTGCTGTATTACCATAAATATGCTTAACCAGCATTATCCACTGAGCAATCCAAGAGATATCTCTCATGGCGAAGTTCCGATTTTCTCCTAAGTCATCAGTGGTGCCATATAAAGACTTAGCGAGTATTTTCGCTTCGTGTAGAGAGCTAACATTGTCTAGAAGGTTAATACTATGGCTGCGATAAGCTTCCTGGGGAAGCGCGCTCCAATAAATTACTCTAACTCCTCTCTGCTCCGCATATCGTCCGAGTTTATCTATTAATGAACCACCTTTTACATCAATTACTATATTAGATAAACCCGCATCAATAGCTGCTTTAATACCCGGAATAACTAACCCTTCGGTTTTGCCAGAACCAGGAGGACCAATAATTGCTATATTTTTATAAATAGATTTTTCTTGCAACCAAATATTTTCAGTTTGGTTAGCTCTACCCCCAGCTATTTTCAAGAATCGACCTAAATTAAAAACAGGCTGTGTTGCAAATCTGTCTGAATTTTTGATAATTCTAGCTTGATTAAATGGAGAACTAGGACTGTCAAGAATATTAGTAATTTCGTTAATACTAGCAGTTCCAGAATAGTCTCTTATATCTCTAACATTTATATCTGTGGGAGGTAAAGGCTCGTTAGGACCAATTACAGTTTCTCCTCCCCCGAATAAGTTTCTTAGTCCCCATACCCAATTTTCAAATGTATCTTGCCATGTCATGGTGTTATTTTAAAAACGCTAATAAGAAGTTGCAACATTTTTCTAATATTACGAAAAAATTATCTAAATCTGATAATATTTCATCTTCCTCTTCGGCATCTGGAGATAAACTTCGCTGTTCATATAATATAGGTTGACTTCTATTTCTATTTCCTTGCTCTTGAATTACTTGTGCATTACTATTACTTAACTGCTCTGGCTGTAAATTAATATTTGATTCTGACTTGATATTTTCAGGCAATGCGGATGATTTATCTTTGATATATATAAGGCAAGAATTTTCAATTATTCTCCCGTTTTCCCCATAAAAATAGCCTATCTTATGTTGTATTGGGTCGTAAACTGTAGCAACTTGCCAAATCTGTTTGAAAGATAATCTCTGTGTATTCAAATCTGTACCAGAGAGAAAAATTCCATGACCTGGGTGAGAATGATACCAACCGACAATTGTAGTATTAGAAAAATCTTGCTTTTGAATTCTAAGTATTTCCTGCCAACATTCAGGAGTAAATTTAAAGTGAACTCGATTACCAACTGTGTATGGTGCTGGTATTGAGCCTACTATTTCTGTATAACGGGTTTGTGTTTCTTGACAAAAATATGCTTGTCCAACTAAAATACCTCCTGTTTCATTGTTAGGATCAAAACTTAGGTGTTTCATGAGTTTATCTTCAGCTTCCTTAACAACGAAAACACTCATTGTTTTTGTACAAAGAGTTTTGTATAGCTGTCTAATATTTAGTTCAATCAATATTTCTTTTTCTTGTAAGAAAGTCTTAAGAGGACGGTTAATAGGCTTGTAGACATCTTCAGAATCACGCCAATTAAGCTTGGACATGAGTTTACCTCCAGTTCAGCTTAGGCTTAGATTGATTACTTGTTAAACCTGTATTTAGAGGAAATAAGTTTTGATTTCTGTTTGCCCACTCTCTAGCATTTCCATTAGCAGGTGATCCAAACCGGAGATTTTCATACTGAATCATGCTAATAATTCTTTTGACTAAAGCATCTAGGGGTTGATTGAGAGTATCAATATCTTTTCCTTGAAAGCAAAAGGTTCCCGCAGGCTTAAAACTGCCTTCTGGATAAATATTTGGATGAAAAAGTGGAGTTTCCATTCTTACATTAGGTAGTTTTCCAGGATCGGGATACTCTGATGGAAAGTCACTAATGATAATGATGTGTTCCATCCGATAATTTGGTGTATCACCAATGACTGACTCCACCCCTTTACAGTAAGAAAACCGGATGCGGTAGAAATCTGGAGGTTGACCTCTTTTTTCTAAGATTTTGATTTTGACTGGTTCATTAAAAACGCAGAGCGTTTGCAAGGCTTGATAGTCGTTTGTCAATCTTTCCTCACGAATCGACATAATTCAACCTCCTTCAGCTTCAGGTGTAAGAACAAATACAGCACCAGGCTGAATACCAGCACTTTGGAAGGTGTCGTCATCTCTCATCACCTTATTTGTTTTCCCTTCTAGCACTAAAGTACAAGGAACAGTAGATAAACCAGCTTTTTCTTGCGCTTGCTGACGAAAAATTCCAAACAACATCTCTGGCGGTACGTCAACCGTTTTTTTAAAAGTTCCACTGATATCCCTTACAGTTACGGTAATTTCTTCCATAATTTCGCTGTCCTCCTGATTTAAATTAACTTCATTTGCTTCTGCTTGTGCTTCTGCTTCCGGTTCCACTATTGGTACAATTTTCAACCGTAACTTTCAGGCGCAAGAATAAATTCAGTACCAGACTGAACACCAGCACTTTCAAAAGTGTCATTATCTTTCATGACCTGGCTGGTTTTCTCTAGCGCTAGAGTACAAGGAACATTAGATAAGCTAGCAATTTCTTGTGCTGCTTGCCGAAATTCTCCCAAAGTCATATCTACCGGAACATCAACTGATTTATAGAAAGTCCCATTGGCAGTTTTTACGGTCACGGTAATATCTCCTGGTTGAAAGTTTGATTGTTCCCACTCAAAGGAAATTTGAATTACATTTTTGTGCCCATAATTTTTAATTTTTGATGTCAAAGTTACTTCCCTACGCTCCATAAATAAATTTCTTACTTTTTCATCGCGTACTTGCTGCAACAGGCTAGTTGCTAACTCTACCTTTTCTTTAAAAGAAAGCTGATTCGTTAAAGTTTCTACCTGTTGTATTAATGTAATCTCTTCCATTAGGTTGTTTTTGTAATTAAATGTTTTTACAATCAGAAACTAGCTCAATGTTGATGCACTGCTTATGATGAACGTACTGAATGACCTCGCGTTCGCATAAAGCAAAAGTCCAAAATGTCCGATCGGCATCTTCAGATACACTAGTAATTTGGAAATACTTTGTGGCTTCTCTATGGGATTCGCCACACTTGGGACATTTAAGCTGACCTTGTTTTATTTGTTGAAGAGGCTTTTGGATAGGTTCAACATATCCACAGTTATAACAAGTAAGCTTTGATACGAAATCAAAAGGTAGTTCTAACTTCCAATCATCACCCAGATCTAGTTTGGTTGCTACCTGTCTAGGTGTATGGTCAAGACTAAATTGTTGGTAAGGGATGTCTTGGGTTTTTGGAATTGACCAATGATCGGGACATTCTCTATCCAAGCTAAATTCGATTGTACGGAAACCGATTGGAACACTAACTGGCAAAATTAATTGTGTTCCTGGCTTGAGGCTGCTATCTCCTAGCAACAACTGTACTGCAACTTCGACTTGGTAAGCTGCAATTATAGAGGCAGTCATAATCGTTGTGGCAAGTTTTGGCTCTTGGTAATTATCTTTTAAAAATCCACAGGAGTACTTTTCATTGAGCCTTTCCCACGCTGATGTATCCATTTTGCAGCGATAGCAAGCTGCTTCAGGAACTCTTGGATCGAAAAGAGCAACGTTTCCCGAAGAGTGGCTAATTCCTCCATCTATCCAAGGAACGCCAGCAAAGTAGCATCGCTTGTTTAGTAAGCGTCTAGCACCAACGCTATCCAAACAACCAATTACTACATCCATTTCACGAACCAAGCCTCGACCAAATGCTAATTCTAACTTGCCGATAACTGGATATACTTGGATATCAGGGTTAAGTTCTTTTACCCTTTCAGTGACTACTTCAGCTTTGTGTCTACCTATGTCAGATTCTCGAAACAATACTGAGCGAGTCAGATTATGAATTTCTATGGTGTCATAGTCTACAACCCAAATGTTACCGATACCGAGCAAAGCTAGGTTTTTCAGTACCTCGTTACCTAGTGCGCCACATCCCACAACAGCAATCTTGGCTTTAGCAAGCCTTTCCTGCTTCCAGTTAGGAATTAATTTGAGGCGGTCGTATTTGGAGTCTGATATGGATAGTTGACTACTCACCTTTGCATCTTCCCAAAAACGAAAGTATAGAGATCTGGCATTTGTAATTTACTCTTATTTACTGAACTTAATGCCCTGATAACTCAACTACTTTAGACAGTGATAATGAGTACATACTTACGTAGTGTTACTTAAGTAATAAATTTATAATGTGATTTAAATCAATTAATGCTATGAACTTAATCACTTACAGAAAAACCAAATCCTGATTTAGTCAGTAGGCAACTGGTAAAATTTAGAAATCACTTTCACATCCACATCTGTTGCGTTTGCCATGCCGACACGATTAATAAGTGTAATATTGTTATCATGAAACAGCGCTTTTGGAAAGAGCCGTGATAAATCTGAATACAAAGGTTGCAGCCTCACGGCTGGGAGAGGGAGAGGTTTTTCCTATCCCTTATTTATGCAACAACTAGAACTCTGGGACTTGCTTTCCTCTGTAGAAAATGGCTCTCAAGACACAAAGTCACTACTGTTTCCCAATCCCCGCAAAGCTGAGAAGTTACGATCGCTAGCTGACGGCATGACTGAGGCAATAGCAGCAAAGAAACATCCGCCCATCGCTTCTCTCCCCTCTACCCGCCGTCGCGCCCAAATTGCTGACTCCCTTTATCAAGAGGGTTTGAGGTTGGAGCAAATACAATCCTGGCTTTACGCTATAGCTGACCGTGCAGAACAAGGAAACTTGCCCTCTATCTTAGAAGGAATCAGCGCCAAAACTCAACTAGAAGTCTTGGCGTCCATGAGCAAGGACAGCTGGGGCGACAAGGATATAGAGAAAGTATTTGCCTCAGACGGTTGGTACAAGGATTGGGTGAAAAAGCTGAAAAGTGCTGGCATCTCCACTCCCCAACAGTGTCGGAAAGCGATCGCAACTCTCAAGGAGTTAGGCGCGGAGCATTCTAGTAGTAACGAGGAAGCCGAAGCTTTAGAAATTAGCCAACTCAAGCGAGAGGCAGTATGGCAGGAAATACCCGATTACTTTCCTACCCCGCAGCACTTATTGGAGCGAATGATTCAACTTGCCAGACTCGAACCGGGAATGCGAGTGCTGGAACCGAGTGCAGGTTCGGGGTCGATCTGCTTGGAAGTCAGGGCAGCTGGCATTGAACCTGATTGCTTCGAGGTGTCGCCTACCCTGCGAGAAATCCTCACTCGCCAGGGATTCAACTTAATTGGTGACGACTTCATGGAAGCCACTCCAAAACCAATATATCACCGCGTCATTATGAACCCGCCGTTCAGTCTTAGCAACGACATTCACCACGTCCAGCAAGCTTTCAAATGGCTCATTCCTGGCGGACGCCTGGTGAGCATTGTTAGCTGTTCCTACACTTTTGGAGCAAAGCAAAAATACCAGCACTTCCGCTCTTGGTTGCGTTCTTTGGGAGCAACGGAGTTTGACAACCCAGCAGGTTCTTTCCTCCAGTCGGATCGGCGGACTAACGCGAACACAAGAATGCTTGCGATTGATAAACCTATCCACGACAAAGCAAATCTTTAATAACCCTAAGAGCGCTCACGCGCTAGAGGGAGTGATGTATGAGGAAAATCCTGGCATGATGAGCAATTCCACATTGACCCCACTCCAAAAAGCCGATTTATCCAGATGGTTTGACCAACTGGAACAACAATGGCTGACTGCGATCGAGCAACCTGAATCAGCCGAAGCTATTGCCTTAGCCGAGGCTGAGGCTGCTTGGGAGCAAGAACGTCAATATTACCACGATGCTTACCTGTATTCTGACCTCTGCTAAACCATCAACAAAACTATTGCTTGCACAGCCTCAATTGCTATGGAAGCGCACTCATTAAGAATATCTATGACAACAACCACCGATATCAACCATGCCAGCCTTGCAGTGCTATCAATCACCTCTGCCCAACTGTGGGAGGAGATCGACAACTGTGAGGACGAATTAGAGTTGCAAGAGTTGCTACAAGACCAACTCAATGTGCAACAAGCAACATTCGCCAAAGTAGACGCGATCGCCTACGTTGTTGACCAGTTGAAGCTAGACCTGGAAACCTGGGAGGCGCGGTTAGAAAAGATTGTAGAACTGCACTCTACAGTCATTCAACGACGTCGCAACCAGATAGCTCAAATAAAGGGGTATCTCTTGAAGTTGCATACTTCGGGAGTGCTGAGCGAGCAGGTAGCTGGAGTTGAGCGCCGCATTGACTTCCAAAACAATCCGCCCTCAGTTGTGCTGTTGGTTGAACCCAATGAACTACCAACTGAATTTCAGGATGTCAAGGTCAGTGCCAAGTCCAAAGACATCCTGGCTGCATACAAATGCGGTGAGGACGTGAGTGCCATTGCAGAAATCGTTACTGGAAAGCACGTTCGCTTCCGACACATGAAACAATCTAAATCACAACGGAGTCAGAAATGAACATTAGCAGAAACACAAACATTGCGATCGCACCTAACAGCTATCTCAGTTGTTTCATCAATGAAAACTTGGGAACAGCAACCCTGTACCTGAGTGGTTCAAGCGAGTCAATCGCGATTCAATTCAACCCAGATAATCTGCCAGTTTTGGAAACGCTAATATTGGAGCTACGAAAGCTAGAAGTACAGTCTCAGCAATTGAAACTGCAAGATTTGCAGCATCAAATCTCTGAGCTAAATCTGTCGCTCAATAATGGCAACAGCGACTGCAAGGCAATTGTATCTGTAGGTGAGTCTTTCTAGAAACCACCATTGGAACCATAACGCGTCCAGTCCATAGTACACAACGTTATGGTTCCTTTGATTTTAACTTAATGAAATGGATATTTAATCGTCTACACATTTGGAATAGGATTATTAATTTTTATTATCAACATGATACGGGTTGCAACAAAAGCGATTTTAGTTGCTCCACTGTTTGAGTTTCCCACTCTGCATACCCGGTTGGATTATCGTGAAACTGCTGCCATGCTTGTTGCATTAGCGACGGTAAGTTGTCGTTACTATTAGGTTGCTTGTAGTAAGGAACTAACCCAATCTGTTCGCATACAGCAATTACCTGTTGGGCAAGCTTGCGTAAAATTTCATCTGGGTAACAGTACCCGTATTCTCCATCAGGCAAGCCCACCATAATTGATTTAAACTGTTCCCATTGCTGAGAAATCTTCTCTACTTGCTCAGTTTCTCCAAGTTCTTTTAGTGTTAACAAGATTGCTCGCATCCTGGCTTCATCCGCAGGATGTGTTCCTTCATCTCCAAAACTTGGGTAATAAATTTCTGTCTCCGATTCAAGTACCAGTCTTAAATGAGACCAACCATAAGCAGAACCAACAAGATAAGTAGCAAAAATATCACATGAAAATTCAATAATGTACTCTTGCAGCCAGGTCTGTTCTAACAACTTAAAGTAATTCTGATAGCTTTTTGAAGCAGCTTTGTTTTTTAGACTTTCTCGCTGTTCTTTAATATACTGACGTATATTTTTTGTAAAAGGTTGAAGAATTTCGTTTTCATAGCAGTTGTAAAATAAATGCCCTAGTTCATGCACAAAATCTGGTATTGCTAATAAAAAATTATCTTCACATAAGGGAATATTAATTATATTTACCGTAGGAAGAGCAGAAAAGTAATCTGAACTGTGGGCACTGACCAAAGGAGATTCGTCAGAATATTGTACATTTTTGCAAAAGAGTTTAGCAAATCTGTAAAAATAGTAATCTTTCTGATTAAAGTGATATAGTAAAGTCAGCTTTGAGGTTTCTAAAATATTAACTTCTTCTGCACTGCGTCTATAGGAGTTTACTTGGTTTTTCAACAGATAACTGACACCAAAGTCTGGGTCATCAATAATTTTTTGTATATCATGTGTCAACTTTTCTAATTCAGTATCTATGTTGTTAAGGTACAAGTTCAGTTCTTTTGGTAAAGTCTTCAAAGACTGCAAATCCTTCCTTAGCGCCCAGCAACGTTTAAGCAGCAACCGAACTTGTCCGCAGAAAAACTGTGATGGCATCTTTAATTTACCTTCTTCGTAGCTTGCGATAAAGTCTTGTAGTCTCGGCATCAAGTTGTTCGCACAACTCATCAAGACGATTTATAAATTCGTCTGTTAGTTGTTGATTGTTACTTAAAATTTGTTGAACTTCTTTAAGGTCATCCTTATACCAATCAAGATCTCCTTTATGCTGTTCTTGTAGGCGTTTGATAAAAAATGGTGGTATTTGGGGCAAATCTTGTTCATTATCCTCAGACAAATTATTATCATTTAGTTGTGTAACAACTTGACTCAAAATACTAGCAAGGTTCTCTCTTGCAATTGAAAGTTCTTGTACTGTAATATTCTCTGCACTCTTTAAATGAAAATGATGTTTTTTCAGCAAAATAATAGACTCATTAAGAATTTTAAACAAATTAGCAGTATTTTTGTATTCTTGCGAAATTATTCCGATTCCACTCACCGCTTGTAACCTCCTTTAGGTTTCCACTTCATCTTCCTCACTCAAGTGCGTACTGACTTCCTCCTCGTCTGGTTCATCTTCACTATAAAGAGCAGCCTCATTATCAGAATCGCTCGCAATGGGTTCAAGGAAAGTATCTCCTACTTTAATCGTAGCTGGATACCGAGCAGCTTTATCTGGGGCCGACCAAGAACCTAGCTGTGCCAGCCCAAAGACATCGCTAAGTACATTTTTAATCTCTAAACTGCCGTATGCAACTTTTATGTGCAACGGATTGGCTGTACCGGAAAAGTTAAAGGGCCACCCAGTAGTACAAATAATGCCCTCCTTGTCATTGATAATGAAGTAGTCCCCAATAGTAGGATTATCTATGATTTCATCCTGTTCGTAGTAAAGCCTGAGACGCGCCGAACTGGTTTTGTGAATCTCAACCACTCCTACCTGGACATCTTCAGATAAAAATCCTTCTTTTTGTAGTGGATGAATTGCCTTGACAAATCCTTTATGTTCCTCGGCATAACTACGTCCGTCTCTGTGAATAACAATTGAGTTTGGCTGTAAATTCAGTGCGCTAATATCTTTTTGTAAATCTTTTTTGAGGATGCTAGTAATTTGTCTCTCTGTAAGTTTTTCTCCTTGCACAGATGGGTAATATCGGAAATAGCAGTTTTTGCCGCCATTGTATATGTAAGTGAATCCTGCAACATTATTAAGTACATCAATACCAATGTATACATGGTAGGAAAGAGGAGTTTTAAGTGCAAAGGGCCATTGGCGGTTAACTAATAACATTCCCAGCACTGTGTAGCGTATGTATGCATAATATTTTCCTTTTTTCTTGTCGTTGAGAACGTGTTCATTATTTGAATTTAAGAAGAAAAACTGTTTTAATTTGGCTGCATTTATACATTGAAACTGCAAAGTTTCAAATAGTTCTCGTTTAATAAAGTTATGAAGGTCTGGATGAGCTTGTTCTGGCAAGATTAATAATGCACATCCTCTATCAATGTTATTTTTTTCAACTTCTCCTTTAATTGCTTCTACCTGCTGACGTAGATTTTTTGCTTTTTCGTCATCATAGACAATCTTTTCCAGATTGTAAGAGTGAGACAAAAACTTTTTCATTTGATACTCGAAATTACTTTGGAACTTCTTAGCAATAGAGCGATGAAGAGACTTGGGTATAAAAATATATTGGAGTTGGAGTGGCTCTTTTACAAGTAATCCCGCTTTTTCGTCTAGCAGCAAGCTCAAGCGTGTTTTTCCGTAGTCTGGAATATTTACTCCTGTATCTTCATTATGTTGCTTAACATGGAGAACTTGTTCATTACCAAAAAGTAAATCAGGAATTTCAAACTTTTCTACAGATTTCTTTAAAGGTTGTACCGGAACTAGCAGTTTTGTACTGCTGCCAAAAGAAATTTCTTGAAAGTATTCATCTATGAATTTTTTACTTTTTTGTAATCGTTGTGCTGCTTCTAAAATAGAGTGTGGATGTAAGTTACATACTTTGGAATCATGAGTTTTATACGTTTTAAAACATAAAGCAGCCGCTCCATAACGTTCTATTGTCTTATATGGGTACTGATAGTTAATAGCAATTGAATTTGGGTCTAGCTGCTCTATGAAAATTGGACGAGAAGAGCCACAGTTTTCCAGCGTATAATCATAAACATTGTATGTTTTATTGTCTTTTTCTGAATAGAATAATTGCTCAACAATAGAGCTATCTGTGGTTCCCATGAGTTGTATTCGATACCATTGTGAACCAAACTTGTAAAGAAAATGTTGAAATTTATAATGATTTAACTCTTCACCATTATTAAGATACTCTAAAAGAGATAACCTATCAACATAACGTATTGTAGAGTCTAAAGAGATGTAAATCCTTTTATCTGGTAAATAATGAAGGCGGTAAACGAAGCCCGGTAGCACATCTACCTGACTATCGTCCTTTGAATTTACTGCTTCTCGAAAATAAAATGACCCATAAGTATCATTCCAAATTTCTGGGGCTTTGCTCAACGCAGTACGGATGTCATAGCTTAGTAACCTAAGCGCTAACTTTACTTGATCGGGGGCAATATTGCTATAGTTGAGTTCATATATCTTAGAGTCTGGTACAAGTCGTGCAACGTGGGGTATTAAACGCCATTCTGTTTTTATGGTATTTACAGGAGCAGTGGTAGCAAGATAAGCTTTTTTATCCTGCCAGTACACACAAACAGGCTTGCGTACTGAAGATGCTACCATTCCAGCTAACCGATGAACATTTTCCAGGTAATTTTTATGTTTCTCTGAGAGGTTAGTGATCTCTAGTAATTGGTAGGTACAGTGCAATTCTGATAAGTTTTCGATAGCAAAGAGGTTGAGAATATGGTTAGTCATGAAGAGAACCTCACACACATTTTTTCAAATTTACAATATTCGCAGGACATCGGACTATTTGCATACTCATAGTCATCTAAATTATCGAGATTATATTTGTGGTCACCAGTTAGCGCTCGAATATCTAAAAGACTGCGGTAAATTAAGTCCTCAATTTGAAGCAGATTTTCTCCACGAACAAAATGTTTTACCAATTTCCCCTGAAGAAGATTTGCTTCAACCAAAAATAAATCTCCTACTTTATAGCTACGCCACTTATTCAAAGCTGCAAGTGCATAGAAATTTAACTGTTTGGAGTAATCACTAGTTTGACTGCGGCTGATTTTCCAGTCAATAATGCAGAGCTTACTGCTACTGTAACTCATCACCAAATCTAGCTTAGCGACTAGCGTACAGCCGTTAAATTTAAAATTTATTAGAGGTTCTGCAATATAGCTATCACCATCTAGCAAAAATCTCAAGAATTTTGTGTGTGAGTAAAGAAACTTATAGCATTGCCTAATGTCTTCGTAAAAATTATCTATGTCTATTTGAGGAATTGATATCCCATACTCATGTTCTCGTAAGGCGAGAAAAGAATCTCCTGCGTCCTTTTTTTTAAAACTAGCATCTTTATATGTTTGTTGTTCAGAAAAATCGAACTGCTTTTTTGCTAAAGTAATAGTTTTTTCAGTGAGATCGCTTTCTGAAATGAGTTTGCGTTCCTGCAAAGATGGGATTAAGTATTTCTCGATGGCACGGTGGACTAAAGAACCTCGCCATTCATCAAGACTGCTTAGTTGTTTGAGTATAAATGCTTCCCGGCGAATTGGGTCTTTGGCATTATGGGATGCCATTATGTTGTTGAAAAAGTACTGCCTTGGACATCTGCGAAAGCAATTATATGTAGATATAGACCACTTCATTATCAGTAAGGCGAGGTTTTCCCAGTCACAACTTCTCTCAATTGTTACTCTTATACCGCCATTTACTAATAAAAGCCAGTAATTTTTTCAAAAATCTTAGCTTTTAAGCTATCGGCTAGTTTCTTCATATACTCAGTCTGCTTAGGAGATGAAGTTGAAAATAGATTTTTTGGGTACAATTGCGCTCACGCGCCGTCCGGGGTGATGTTTTTTACATAAATAGATGGCGACAACAATTGAATTCAATGGGTCTGCGTTTCCGTCTCTCATTTTAAGAGATGACCTGACCCAAACGTGGAATACTATCGGACTGGATTCTCTACCACCTGCGGAATCCGAACCATTGCTCAAGTTTCTGGAACTCATTGAATACGAGAAACTTGAGCATTTCAACCCAGATAGCGTACTCCTAGTCAAAGCGAATGGTGGTGTCATGCAAACAGTGTACGCCGCCGCCATCTTCCGGGATGGTGAAAGCATCGTCTTGAAGCTAGGAGATAACCAATTTCCTATTACTCAAAAGGGCGACTTGCTACACTGCGGTAAGCTCAAGGGGAAGGTAGTTGTTACCGAGGAAGAAGACCTTAGCGGCAATAAGTACCCCAAAGCTACCTGCTCCTTCGTGTCCAAGAATCGAGATGTATTTCGGGTTCCCATCCAGCTAGCTAGCCGGGATTTGAATCTTAGCGTAGCAGACGTAGAAGCCACAGTCATCAACGAAGAACCTATCTTACCTTTGTTACGGCAAATTCCAGGTAACTCCTTCAAAATGCACGAGCTTGGAGTTGGAGAGTACCAGCTTCACTCTTATATTTCATCCTCTGATGGAGAATACGGAACGGTGTACAAGTTGCACCTTTTGGATGGTCGAACAGTGCTATCGCGAGGCAATGTCACCATCTTACTAGAATCTGGCTGGCGACCCAATCCTGAAAAGCCATTGATGCTCGTCATCAGCAGGATTGAGAAGTTGGGTGAAAACAAGTTCTCCGTGGACTGTGCGCTACGGGAACGGTTGCCAATGCTAGGAGCCTCGACGCGCCCAGTAGTCACAGTAGACGCGCAGTCCCAAACTGTACCCGAGCCAGAATTGGTGACTGTAGGGGCAAACGACTTTTCAGAGGACGACGACGATATTCCTTACTAACGCTTTTTGACAGTAACTTTACCCATCACCGATAGCCCACTGGTAAAACATCAGTGGGTTTTTCCTCTTTAATTCAAGCTCACGCTTGCACGGAGATGAAGTTTCACCTGTAACCTCATGTATCCAGAATATTTTGAAGGATTTCACTACGTTGTGCAGGACTGGGAACCAGTTGAACGTGAGATTCCCCCTCTTGAAGAAAGGCTGAAAGACCAAAACCTTTGGCAAAGCGGTGATTGGTGCTGCTTTAACCGAGGTAAATATCATGGGGGCTTTGGCATTCCCCAACAGTGTCAAAATCCTTTTTATCTTTTGGGATATGCCAAAGGCTACGAGAAATACCAACAACACTGATGCTTCAGTCAGCTCCTAATTGTAGGGGCTGGTTAATTTTCTGCAATTGAGAGCGCGAGACAGTTTGAGAGCACTGATAGACAACAAACAGTGAACGACTCGGGAGATTGCCCTGAGGGGAAATGCCGTCACGTCACCGCACACAGATACCAGGCGGACTTTGTTTATATAGCTGCGATTTCTAGTCGCCAAGGCAAAAAGGGGTTGTAAAAGCGCCTTTAGTATTATCTCAATAAACTCATATTTTAAAAAAAGTTTTACTAGCTGATTTTTTCTATATGCGTAGTATACTTAAGAGTAATTTGTATTTGTTTATCTGAGGTATATTCAATGTCAAATGAAGAACACTTACTAAAATCAGAAGAACCCGCAAGGGAACCGAAAACGGGAAATCCGGTAGAATATCTTTTAATGCCATTTATAAGCCTTATAGATTTATTAAAAATCCCCGTACAGAAACTAACAGGGGAGAGTGGTTATCTGGTAACGGGTTCAGTTATTATCCTATTTTTAATTGCAGTAGCTCTAATCTTACAGATTCCGCAGGAACAAGTATTACCTCTATTATTAATTGGAATCTTTCTTTTATTGCTTGTTTGGTTGATTTTATACTTTACTAATGCAAGATATAAAGCTATACAAAGAAGGCTAAATGCTGTCAACAAAGACAACCAAAATTTAAACAAGGAAATACAAGAAGAATTCGAGAGGTATTCATCAGCTTTAGAAAATGAACTGTTATTTTTGGATAATAATATAGCTCGATTAAGTAGTTTGAGTAAAAAACTTAATGAATCAGAAGTTGATTTGATAAAAGATGTCAATGAAATTGTAAATACACTTAACTATAGAAAAAATAATATTCAACAAAAAATATCTTATAAATTAAGCCAAGCAAAACAGGGTCTAGAGCGATCTGAAAGCTTTGGCAAAGGATTAGACGAACTAAGGGCTAGCAAGCAGAGTAAAAGCTCTAGCCCCTAATAACTTGTTTATCTTGGAGTAGACTTAGTTTATTTAGATTTGTATTGTTTGAGCTGTTCTACCAAGTAACCAAAGTACGGTTTGAATAAGTTATGATCCAAACTATTATTTGATTCTCGGTCAAAGGTAAGTTGTTCAAACAGTTTTTTGTCGTCACGACACTTGGTGAATGCATCGATGTATTCTGAGACAGATTCAGCTAGAAGAGATTTACCCTTACCCAGAGGTAAATCAACTCCCCAGGTTTTTAGAAAGTTTTGAGAATGATCGGGGTCAATAATAATGCAATATGAGATAAGATCCAAATATTGTTTGCAGTCTGTAGCAAAATTCTTCGGTTGAGAAGGGAAAGGGTTGTTTTTATCTAAATATTTTTTTATCAAGGTACCGTACTTTTCCTTAGCTTTCATAATGTTAATCTCAAAGCTAAGTAGTGATTCAGAAATCTCTCTAATTTTCTCTTTAGATAAATCATTGCTAGATAGGCTTTGCTCTAGATTTTTTAAAAACATTTTGAACTGCTCAATCATGATCTTTCCAGAGGTTTAGGCAACTCGTGAGTAGAAACTGACTAAAAAGATACGTTAAGCCCAACTTTATCTAAAACAGAACTGAACTGAACTTTTTTGAACAAGCTCAACCCCTTATTTTTTCGTTCAAAGGCTGTTTGACTTTAACTTAGTTTATAAGGGTTCAAAGTAGGCTTTTTAGTGTGATTAAAAGGATAATATTGCTGCACCTGGAATTATAATCTGGCCGACGAAAGCGTGGCTTAAAAGAAAAGCTTGCTGTCAGCCTGAGAATCAGAAGTGTAAGCACTATTTGGTGGCAATGTTATCGTTTCACGGATATTTAGTAAGCTTTCTTTCTAGCCCGCAGCTACTCAAGTTTGATGTACAACTTAGATGATATTGATTACTTCTAACAGGAACTATACCGTTAACTAGGACAGTAGATAGTGTGGTTTCGCACATTTATATGTACTTTCAACTGTTGAAATGGCTGAAAGTCTGGTCAAAAGGTAATTCTACATTCTAGACACTGTCTACAGTGTGAATAGTTAGGAGCATTTGATAATTCAGGTACAAACCAGAAACTCAACTTTATAGGGTTCTGGGCATAGTGGTCAAAACTCTGACATATGTGCTCGTATTAGAACTTGGCAAAATTGTCAAATTTCTGTGTATATGAAATAAACTGCTTTTATTAAACAACTCAAAAATACATGACACTATAAAACTTAATTTTTAAGTAAGGACGCGCTAATCGTTGGGGCAGCGCTGCAAATAATTTTGCGACAACTAACGCCAAATGACTAAGTTTTGAAACTGAACGTTAGCGTGCTCTTGGATAATTTCATGTCACTCAGAATAAAATACTGCTCGGATTTTGCTTTGTTAGCAAAATTTTTAGATATGCAGAGACGCACTGTTTGAAGTTAATAATTTTTTTTCTGAGAGTATCAAAAGAAGGTTATAGAGAGTTAATTAATTATAGTAAATAAAACATATCAAGTATAAAGACACAGACATTTTAGGTAAGTTGCCTCTGTGCTTTATTTTAGTATTTTATCCATTTTTTTATTCAGGAGTAATTTTTGACATCTTTAGACTCAGAGTTAGGAGTCTAAAGATGACGCTAAATCATGAACAATGTCTTGCTATTCTTGAGCAAATCCGATGGAATGGAAAATCAAAGTGCCCATATTGTGGTTCCAACAATGCTACAGCATACAAGAACGAACATAGATATCATTGTCATTATTGTTACACTTCTTATAGCGTTACAGTTGGTTCTATTTTTCATAAGACGCATGTAGAATTACAAAAATGGTTTGTAGCAATTCATCTTGTACTAAATACACCTGGAGGTATCAGTGTGCGTAAGCTTGCTAAGGAAATTGGTGTTAATAAGAATACAGCTTGCTATATGATTGAGCGTATCCGTAAAGCAACGGTAGAGGAAAAGGAACTACTACAAAGACTTGTAGAAAAAGCAAATTTATAAGAGATTGAGCCAAGATAACGGCTAGAATGGAATTACGGCACTACGATCCTTTTTACTCCCTAAACCTAGCAGAAAGCGATCGCGCTTGCAGCCTTGCTGTTTAGCAGCATTCACCCCCTCAACTTCCACACGGAATGAAGCACTGAACAAATTTAATTGCCGGATGATACCGCGATTTGATCGCGGTTATGAGTTCATCCAATCACAACTGTCGTCTTAAAGAAGAATCAAAAATCAGTCAACTCAAAAGTGAACAAGATGTGGTTGTTGAGGGTCACAGCAGCTCCTATTTCGTGTATCTTAATCGCTGTAAAGGTTTTGGGTTTCGCACCGTCAACTAGGATCTTGGCAACTGTTGATGATGATTTTTGCAGTTTGCTACACCTAGTAATCATCCACTACACGGATTCTCTGGGCTGGGTTTACCATGTATTACACCATTGCTATCAATCCCCCTTTTCCACGTATTACACGGCTGGGTTTTTCCCCGATCCACAGCCGCATTGAAACCTTACCCTGTCAGGCATTAATTCCTCTCTCCCTTCAATCAGGAGCGAACGTACAGTTATCACTCATCTGCTTGTTCTTTATCAATGTCTACTACTTCTATTCGGATATTGGTATCTACCCCCATCTCTAGAGATGAATAGTCTCCATTAGTAGGGGGGGAGGATACGGAGTCATTACGTGGTGCAACACCGTACTGAGCTTGTATTCCGGCTTGATATCTTTGTTGTTCTTCTGCTACATCCTGCTCGCGTTTTTCCTTTAACGCCCGCTTGTGCTTTCTATGAGCAATGACCGCTAGAGCAAACTTTAAATCCTCTTGTGAAAGAGAATACAGTTTGACTTGTTGACCTCGTGCTCCTTTTTTACGAAAAGTCAGCTTTAATCCTAGTTGTTCCACTAAAATAGCTAGCAGCCACATGGGTTTGCAGTCAGGGGGAACTGTGAAACCTAAAATGGCTTTAACGTGAGCAGCACAATATATGGCATTTTCAGTCATTCTCAGTAAGTCTGGATCGGTGGCAGTCATTTCCTCGCCTGCTACTAATCGCTTCAAAATGCCACCCAATCCCAAATTAAATCTCGCTAACCAACGTGCTGAATAATTACTCCAGTCCATGCATAATGGCAGGTGTAATCTCTCCGAGCGGTCTTTCTCTGCAACAATTGTTGGTGGTGCGGGATATTGCAGTCCGGTGTGACCATCTTTTATTAGACCATCTGGTGCTGATAATATCGCTTCTAGTGATGCGATCGCAGCAAGCAATCGACCACCATCGTCTTTCTCGACAAGTGATTCTGTAACCTCCATACCATAAGCATCTTTGATACGAAATTTCTCACATTCAAAAATTTCTTCTGGCTTTAAATAGTCTTTACTTTGACGCTGGCGATATTCAGTAGGCGAGATATCTTTGGCTTTAGCAACACTTGTATAATAGGCAGTGTCTAATACCAAGGCAGCATCTTTTAGGGATTTTTGGGCAAGATAATTTGCCTCAGCCCCCATAGGTATAATTTGATTACCCATTTCGGTCAACAAATTACGTAAATTAGTCCGAAGATTATTTATCGATTGGTGACGAGCTGCTTGAATTTTGCAATACGCATCCAATGCCCAATCTTTTTCAGCACCTCTCTTACCTGTCTCGCGGTCAATCCTGATGAGGAAAGCTGTTATTTCATTCGTTTGCAACAACCGCTCTTTAATTTTGCTGGCATTGGTGTCAAGATAGCCAAAGGGTGGTCTTGGTGCAACCCATATATGAATGGGTACATTTGGACGATATCGATAAAGTTGTTGAGCGCACTCAGTAGCGGTTTGAGAAATTGCGTGAAATGCCCCAAAAACTGCATCAAAATGATATTCAGGAATATCTACCCCAGTTCCCAGGCTAGGGGAAGCTAGCAAGACATCTAAATTTTTAACGGAATTGGTAATATCCTTAATAAAAACTATATTTTCTTCGCTACCAGAATTATCAGAATGGATCGCCCATACCTTTAGTCCTTGTAAGGAATTGCCAGAATCAGGATTTTCCACCCGTACTTGGATAGCTAGCGAGTGTTCCAGTTTTTTTATAAATCGCTTGGAGTCAGAAACCACCATAATTTTCTGCCCCATCATGAGGGAAGCTGAAATTTGGGCAACCAGAGCAGAAGAATCTTCACCTTCATACCAATGAACAGTGCGATCGCCATTTTTCCACCCATTTTTGATAATGAACGGCTCTTCCCCATGAGGACGCATCGCCCTAAAAAAGTCCACCGTTATATCGTCCATGTGCGCGTCGGCAATAACCACCAGCGGTGCATTGTAAACTATATATTCCAGTACCTCCAAAATCTGCGCTCGATGTTCTTTACAGGTTTTGCTGTGCAGTAGGTGAGTCAAGTACTGACAAGCTTCATCAATAAACACGCATCCATAAGTTAGGGCATCAGTGTTGAGTTTGTACAAGCTGTCAACAGTAATACTAAGAGCTTTTGCTTGGGTTAAACCTGTATAACCTAAATCGCAGTACATCTGCGTGTTGAGGCGTTCTGCCAAATTTTTAAGCAGGTTAACTCGGTGTCCGTTATTCAGAAATCGCATTTCTGGATGCTCGTTGCGCCATTGTCGAAGCAACTCAGTTTTCCCCGTTCCCATGTCGCTCGACAATACAACCAAACCGGATTGTGGTAATCTAACAGCTTCGGAGAGATACTTGACATTGACTTGAAGGTGTGGTTTGTATTTATTGCTTAAACCCCGGTGGCTGATGAAGAAGGAGCGCTGATAATCTTTCAAGCTTCTGGCATCATCAATAATAGCAGTCAGTAGGGTGTTAGCTTCTTCTCCACGTTCGACTACAAAATCATCGACACCTTTTTCCGGTCCCGGTAGTAATGCTACCTCACAGGCACAACCACAAGCTTCAATTACCTTGCCAGTACGAATCGTTGCTTGGAAGACTGACCACCGTGTTTTAAGTTTTGTTTCATAATCGAAAAGAATAACAAACTGGCGTCCCTTTTGTGCTAATGGCAACAAGTCAGGGTGCAGGCGTTCATCAAAGTCTTTTTTGCCAACCCGACCGCTCCATATACCGGGGAGTGCGATCGCAACAAATCCAAGACTGAGCAAGCAAGCAGCTTTCTTCTCCCCCTCGCACAGTATCACAGGGATTTCTGGATGCCGCCGTACCCACTCCCAAAAATTTAGAGGATGCAAAAAGTCTTGTAACCGTAAAGCAAGCGGAGAGTGATATCGTTTTATCTTATACCGTCGCGCTACTAAGTCCCAAATACAGTTGGGAACATGAAAATAGGTAACGCGGTTCTGGGTTTTGGGAGGAGATTCGTATTTTACGGGTTTGTTTTTTACTGTATTAATACGGGGATTGGAGGGCTTAAAGCGTCCCCACTCCATCCTGTTCCAATTGTCGAAGGGATCGAGTCCAGAAATCCACAATCCACCACTGCTTGCGTGCTCATAAAGCTTTAAGAAACCATCGCGGACTCTCCCGGCGTTCTTACGAGGGATTTGGTTAGAAATAAAAAGATAAGAGTAAACGGCATCTCCTTCTAAATGAATGAAATTGCCCTCAAGGAGTGCGGGATGGATGGCACTACCAGTAACAAGCTCTTGGTACTCAGCAGGACTTAGAGAAGTATTCATTAATTCTCACCTCCCTTAAGCATCAACACATCTTCTAAAGGTTGATATTCCTTTAACAGAGAAAAAGCTGATGGATCTTGCGAGGGATTGCAGATGGTATAGGCAAAGGCACTAGGTATAAAAATCTTCACAGAGTTATCTCGGCAAAATTAGACACTCTGAATAAACCACATTCCGTACTAGGCACTTGGCAAGCCGATCAAAATTGATCAATATGATCTATTTGTTAACAACGTCTAAAACCATTATCTAGTAAGGATTCCAAAAAAAGTTTATCCGGCGATGGGGCGTTTTTATCCGGCGATGGGGCGTTTTTATCCGGCGATGGGGCGTTTCTTGTTAACCGCCGAAAACCTTACTCTGTAAAGATTTGAAGCCAATTTTGACAAGTTTTTTATTGTTAACAAAAAGCATATCCGGAGATGGGGCGTTTTTATCGGGGTAAAAGTAGCCAAGACGCATTTTGCCGCCATGCGTCGTCTGAAAATATTACTCAGACTATGTTTCAGAAAAAAAACTGACTTTTCCCTAAAAAGAGCGGATTTGGCAGACCAGATCCATTGCTTTTAGCCGTACCATTTGAACCCCTCTCATTTTTGTAACCTGAAACCCTTGTGGCTACGTTTCAAAACGCTGTGCCAAAAACTAGTGACTTTAATTGGTACAGCCAAAACAAGCTTTTTCTCCGGTTAGGGGTGAATGAGAGCGATTTTATTTCTGTAACTCTTTCACAGCAAAGTTTTCAAGCTGTGCATGGCGGCAAAATTTGTCTTCGCTACTTTTACGCTTTATCAGGCGATGGGGCATTTGTTGTTAACCTGTTGTTAACAGCCAAAAGCCTTATTATGTAAAGGTTTTAAGCCAATTTTGACAAGTTTTTTATTGTTAACAAAAAGCATATCCGGCGATGGGGCATTTGTTGTTAACAGCCGAGAATCTTGTAAGAGCGTGCATTCCGGGTTTGAAAACTACTGCTATGTCTACCTTTTAGCTATTATTGAAAAAAATGTGCTACACCAAAAAGCATGAACATACGGTTGACAAGAGATGGGATGAGCAAATTATGTGAAAAGAAAGAAATTAACTGAAACGATCTTGGAAAGCTCTTTCCAACTGGGATTGATTAATGTCACCCAGACAAAATACCGTCGCCGAACCAGCGTTGCATCACGATGCGCGTGTCTGCCGCCATGCTTTTTGATGGCTTTCATCATTGCATCCACTTCTTTTGGTAACAAGTATTCCCACGAGCGCACATCCTCATCTCTACGTTGGTTCCGAGACTTGCGGCTGGAGACAGTAGGCTCACTTTTTCCCTTTTTGCCAACTTTTGATGAAAGTACGGTGCGGAGTGCAAAAACTCAAGCATACTTTAATAGTTTATTTTGCCAACAAGTTTACGAACATATCGTAACTTGACTCCAGCATCCCTTACAGGGATCTCAGAGTACTGTCCCTATCGAGGAGTAAGCAGTCTAACGGTTAGCGCGTCACCGGACGGCGACAACATTTGCATCATACCCAACAGTATATATCTCCGTTCCGTATGCACGCGCTTGTTAGGCAACATATGCTAAGGGATTTCGATCTATCAACCACAGATTTTTATGTAAATACTATCGAATTGAAACTCTAAAAGGTCCCACTGCAATAGCTGTTCCTAGCAAAGTTTCCTGAAGTATTTCGCCCATCGACGGTGCCTCAACAAAACGAATTGGATCTGGAGAAGACAGCTTAATATCAGCAGGTTGTGCATCACCCTCTAAAGAAACTACATACAACTTAAGACGATATATGTTACCTCGATGAAAAGGCTGACAAGTAAAGTCCATTTTGGTTAGGGGGGTACTAGGACAAGCGACTTCAGCAGGAGTCATTACGTGATGCCGATCTTGCCCCTCTGTTTCAGCAAATATAATTTTCTTGGCTCCATCGAGAGAAATACCATAAGTAAGTTTATCTAAATCTTTATTTCCTCGGTTGATTAGCTCTACTTGTGCAATAAATAAATTATTAAAACTGTAAGGTTCATTGTCATGTAAGACAGTAATGCTGACTTGAAGAGTGGAAAATTCTTGAGTAGGAGTAAAAAGGCGATCGTTTTCAATTCTGTAGGCGATAGGTGTAATTCTATTTCTCCATTCAGTCCATAAATTAGTGATAAGAGAGCCTACTAAACCACCACCAGCTAGTCCAAAAGCAATTTTTATCCATTCATCTTGCGTCATACAAGTGTCCAGGTCGTTAACAAGATTTTTCCAAATCTAAAAAGGTTATTAAATTGGTTCACTAAAGAACATAATGTGTAGCCTAACTATTTATTATGCGAAAAATTTCTATATAACTACCTCAAATCGAGTGATTATACAGAATTTTCTATATAATATTCATATTTGGATCTTATAGGGAATTTTTCCGTATAACTACCTTAAGTAATCTTATTATATAAAATTTTTCCACATAACATCCTTCTAAAGTTCTTTAATCGCGACACGTCAGTCAAGTTTTTTCTTTCTGGCATAATTCCAATCACACACGCCGGAGTCATGGTTCTTTCCACAGTCAAGACCAGCCAGCTGCACAATGGTGTTAGAAGCGTTGACTCTGTTGGCGAATTGAGCTCACTATCCGGAAACCTTTGAGATGTCGTAGTTAATCGCGCCAGAAATTGCGGCTTACATGAATTCGCCAACAGAGTCAGGATCTCGGCTCAATACCAAGTAAGTTTCTCAAAAAAGAATAAGCTTAGACAGTTAATTATGACTCATATAACTTTATAACTCTAAAAATGCTTAACCGATTAGGGAGTACAGGTGACCTGATTAAACTTGGGTTGAATTTAGTGTCAAAAAGTCGATCCCCTTAATTAGCTCTTTTGCTTCTTTCTGGCTGATTTTCCGTTTACCTTTCTCTACCATACACAGCCAAGCTCGGGTTTTCCCTATCCAATTAGCCAGGGCTGTTTGGGTTATTCCTTTAGCTTCCCTTTGTTTCCGAATATCAGATCCAGTCAACATCGGTTGAGATTGGGCAGGTTTATCTGGCTTCGGTTTTAGTGGTTTATTTTGAATTGCTAGCTTGCTAGGAATAGGCTCTGGAGGTTTAATAATTAACATAGCTTGCCAGAGTCGGTCAATAATTTTCTCTTTTTTCCCATTAGATGGTTTCTGAGCTTCGCTATTGGGTTTTAGCCATTCTGGGTAAGTGGTATCGTCAAAGGTAACTTGCCAGCCCATAGTCATTAATAACGTTATTGCATTATCCCATTGTTGCTTCAGATTGTAAGCTTCTCGAGCACCTTGACGCGCTGCATTAATTCGAGCTTCAAGTTCTACGGCTTCTAACAAGCTACCAACTTTATGTTTGTACTGATTTTTGTCTCGTAATTTAATGCGGCTAGTCATTGTTAAATGAATCGCAAGCTTTAATGCTAATTCATCATGATATGGATCGATTTTTAGTATCTCTGTGGCTAACCAACCAAATTGATAGAGTGCTTCCCCTGCTTTGTGTCCCATTTTATTTAGCCATTTTTCTGCCCAAAGACCGGGAGCTACAGTAATATATACTTCATCTGGGTCATCACTCTTTCCTGTCAATACATTCATCTGCCCGTGAGCTTCAACCTCAACTACCCAAAGAGGAGAAACGCTTACACTAGCATCAACTTTTTTACCTAATGGTTTTCCTTCAATCCAAGTACATTGTATTAGCATCCTTCCTAAATGAAATGCCATACTAGCAATTGCAGCCAATTTTTTAGAAACCGTTAAACGATGTTTCTTATCCCAGCCAATTTGCTTAATAATATCCGTCCCTTTTAAAGTAAATTTAGATGAGACAGAATTCGTTTGCTTAAATAGATGAGAAGCAAATACTAACTGCATTTTAGCAGCATCAATACCCATTAACTCAATGACTTGACGTGCTGCTTCTAATGCTAGAAAATCACTGTCTTCACCGGAGATAAAAACTTCTACTCGATTATTCGGGTTACTTTTACTCTTTACTTCATAAACGCCATAGTTATCTGTATTCTCCTTCCATTTATCGGGACGGTAGTGAGCCTCAACTCCAACTCTCAGAGGTGCAGGCGTAGGGAAGGGTGTAATTTTAGATAGCTTGGGTTCAGTCTTGGGTTTTAGTTTTGGCGTTATGCCTAATAAATTTTCTAAATCTGATAAATTGAGTTTATCTACGTCTAAAGTCTTTTCTAATTCTACTACATTATGGGTAGCCAATAAGAAAATCAGGCTATCTTCAGTTAAAAAAACTTGACGGTTAGGATTGAGACTTAGGTTATCTTCTTGTTGGCTCCTGCTACTCTTATCCTCTAAGGTAACTATTGCATCAAATATATTGTTTTTATCCGTATCTTCATCATTAGAGAAATCAAAAGCTGATGGAGCGTGAGGATTTAATAAATTAAAGTTCCCGTCATTTCTTTGAAATACACCATAAACTTGCTTGAGAAATTCATATTTCTGTATCCAATAATTTTCAGGAATTATTAAATGAGTTTTTATCAAATCTCGTTTAGCTTGAAAATACATATCGTCAGGAACAGTCTCTGCTGAGATGGAAGCAGAAAAATCTTTTTGAGTTTTGGCATCTGCTTCTAATTGAGCAATCTTCTCCAAGAGTGAGTGTTCTAATAAATCTATTGTTGTCAGTTTTAATCTGGTAAAAAAATCTTCAGAAAACATAATTTTTTATTGATATATCTCTAATTATAAACATATGAAATTAATCAGTCTATTGCAACTGATGATATTCTCATTTTCATTCAATGAAGTTTGATGTAATAATTTCCCTTAATTCTACCTTTTACCACAGATAACCGTCATTTTTAGTTAGCACTTGAGCTAATGACCGTCAATTCTTCATCAGCTGGAGCTTCCCTGTAAAATTAATGCTCCTAACCTTGTAGAATTTAATTTAGCAATTCTCGCAAGTGCCTCAATTTCTAGTTCTTCCTATAACCAAAAGCGGTTTTTAAATTCTAATTTGTTTTAATTCTAATTTGATTAAAGTAGCGAAGGGGGACGGGGGAATATTTAAGGAATAGGTAGGGCGATACGGCTGAAATTGAAAATGACTCCTATTAGTACCATGCCAAAACTTGCATCGTACCATTCAGTACCCGCAGTGATGGTACGGTATACCATAGGCAGCATTCACACCTTCAACTGAGCCATGAAATTTAGCGACGAATATCTCGTCCTGCGTCACAATAGTAAGTAGTAAGTCATACGAGAAAATCTTCGCTCATGTTTGCTCAACGGGATACTGGCTGGGATTTAGCAGTTTACAACAAAGACGGTCAACTGGTGCTTGCCGTTCAGGTTAAGGGTAAACTCAATGCTTCGCAGGAGTGGGCTTCCCAACTACGAAGCAATATTCTCGCCCACGGGATCTACCCAAAAGCCCCTTACTTCCTCATGGTCTTCCCTGACAAGTTTTATCTGTGGGCTAATGAAGATGCACAACTTGACATGAGCGAGCCGACTTATGCTATCGATGCACGTCCCATCATTCAGCCTTATCTTGATAAAGCTGGAATAACACAAGAGCAAAAAATAAGTAGTCAGAGCCTCGAACTCATAGTAGTAGCTTGGCTATCAAAAATTATTTATAACGAGCTGCCTCTTGATGAAACGGATGAACTAGAGCGATGGCTAGTTGACTCAGGTCTTTATGCTGCTATCGCAGGAGGCAGTTTCGGTCGCGAGGCAGTTGCGTGAACGTTTACGTTGAAACTAACTTTGTCTTGGAACTTGTTTTTCAGCAAGAGCAGTTTGTCAGTTGCGAGCAAATTCTGCAACTAAGTGAGGCAGGACGTATAAAGCTTGTCGTCCCAGCGTACAGTCTAGCCGAACCACATGAGAAATTGAGTCGTCAAGCAAAGAATCGTAGAGAAATCCAGCAAGTACTTGATACTGAGTTACGGCAGCTTGCACGCACCGCATCTTACACAACTCGCATCAATAGCATTCAAGATATTGCAAATCTGTTGGTTCAGAGCAACAAGGATGAAAGTCAACGCTTTATGCAGTATAGAGATCGACTTTTGAAGAATACGGAAGTCATTCCATTAACTGCTGATATTCTTACTGAAGCAGCAACATACGAAGAGCCGTATGATTTGAAACCACAAGATGCTCTTGTTTATGCATCAGTAATTTCGCACCTCCAAATGAATCAACCAACCGTTGCGTGTTTTCTCAATCGTAACTCAAGAGATTTTGATAGTCCTGATATTATAAATGAACTGAACAAATTTAATTGTAGGATGATACCACGATTCGATCGCGGTTATGAGTTCATCCAATCGCAACTGTCGTCTTAAATGCAAATAATTGTTGATTTGTCAAGTAGACATCAATCGCAGTTAAACATATCTTAAAACTCCTCTCCTTCACCAATCTCCACATCAGGAATACCGTTTCTAATCAATTCAGCAATTGTTGGGTCTTTTTCATCATTATCTTCGTCTTGCGCTGGGTTATAAAAGTCATCAGCCTCCATATAACCCTCACTCATAAGTTCTTCAGGCATCAAACCGCGCATAGACTGCTCGCGAGTCAACTTGGGTAATTTTTGGTTAGTCATAAGTTTACAATAATCCATCATTCTATCTTAACTCTGTTAAGAATGAAACAAGTTTCTTTAATCTACCTACAAAGGCAGATCTCAACAGAAAATTCTATAATCCAATCTGGATATAAATGCGCTCACATTTCCAGATAAACCATGACTCTAATCCTCAAACATTTTGATACAAAGCTTAAGCAAGATACTGGGGTAGAAGAGAAGATAGAAAATTCCTTAGCGGAATACTTATATCCCGGTGTCGAATTTGCCATCGGTACGGTTTATCCTGGATCTACAACAGCCCAAGACTTGGGAGAACATGAGGGTAAGACGCTACAGTTCGCCGCAGGGGAACGAATGTATTTTGCCAGTGACGACAAAGTGCGCGATCGCATTTACCCCAATGCTTCAGACGGTGCAGCCTATGGTTCGCTGCTGTTCACTCCTTGTCGGGACTTCAAGGAACTTAAGAACTTACGCATTTTGGTGATAGACGACGCAACTGGGGAAAACGGAGGTTTTCTACCACTGGATATGGCAAAAAACTTAGTAGGTGACTGCAAAGGCTTAATCAGCCTGGACTTGGCAGAAGAACTTACAGGCAGCAGCAACACTCCATTTCAGTTTCGATTGGGGATCAAGGAGCAAGAGGAAAACCCCGTAGCCCGCATTGCTAAGGGAACATTAGCCCCCTTTAGACTTGAGCAAGTAGGAGAGGCGTTAATTAGGGATAAGGGCAAGACGGGTTATGACATCGTGCTAGCGACATCTTCTTTTAAAGGTAGGAAAGGGCAAGATGCAATTGCACCAGGTGAATATAACTTAACAGTCGGCTTAGGAATCAAAACACTGGCTGAGTATGGAGAACATAGCCTTGGCACGCAAATACTGGTCAATTACCCTCGTGCAGTTGAAGCTGATATGCTACCCCGGCTAGAAATGGATGCGATGATTTTGGCTTCCACCCAATCAGAACCCCACAAAATTGCTCAGCTTTATGTTGAAACTTACGAACGGCGCAAAGCACTTGTCAACTCCGCAGAGTCCGAAATGTCAGACTTTGAAGGTGACTTAGCTGAAGAAGTTGAATCAGTTTTCAGCAACTTGGGGGAAAGCGGTGAACTTAATCCAGAACAACAAGACCAGTTAGTTTATCGCCTGCTCAAAGCCGATTTAGAGGGTCACTTCCAAATACTGGAACACCCCAAAATTATTGCCGAGTTACAAGAATTTGTTCGCGCTTCCTGGGTAGATATCGCTACCGGACGGGCGATTAAATTTGACGCAGGGTTGGCTCAACCAAGTTGGCAGCTGGGTGAGGATGAAATTTGCGTTCCATATATTCCTGAAGGGGAAGAAATCATTGTCACTCGCTCTCCCTTGGTCAACTCAAATGGGGTAATTGTACTGACCAATCGGCATTTACCCGAAGCAATGAAGCTTTCTGGGACAGTACACATCCATCCCCAAACTGCTGCTGATAACTTGCAAGCGGATTTCGATGGCGATCGCTTGGCATTTGCCAAAGCGAGTGATTTTCCCACTCTAGCTGCTGAAGTCAAGGAATACAATCTGCCAGCCAACCGCTATCCCGATGTAGTCAAAAAAGCTAAAGTCCCCTATCAAGGAACTTTTGCAGAAATCGCCGTCAGCGCGATGGAAAATAAAATTGGACTCATTGCCAACGAAATTCAAAAAAATGTAGCGTTGCAATGGGAAACTCAGCTAATGCCCAAAGAAGAACAGTATGGGTATCTCAGACGCATATCCGCTCACTTAAGTCATATCGAAGCTAAACACAAAAACGGCGAGATTCATATTCCAGAAGAAATCTTAAAACAAATGGCTCCCATTGCTAAACTACCAGCGAGCCTAACGACACAACAAGTAGAACAAGGATTGAGCCAGGTAAGAAATTTATTGCGATCGCTTGTAGGACAACTTTCAAACGAGTTACAAGTAGCCGTAGATGGTCCTAAAAGCGCACTCCGCCCTGATGAATCTATCCTCAAATACTGCCAGGAAATATGCAATTACACCTCTGTTGGATGGTTGACAGATAAGAAAAACCCAGAAGCTTTCTTGAATCGGGGAATGAAAACCACGAACCACAGCCCCATTGACTTGATGGTAAAGCAGACTAATCAGCACTTTGAGTCAAACCAACTCATCGCCCGACAACCAGAGCAATTTAGAGCTTTATATTTTGGAGTTGAATTTACCCAAACCCATAAAGAACTAGCTACAACTATTAAAAATACCTACAACAGCTTGATTAAAGAAGCCATTAGATTAGAAGAAAAAAGAAAGTCAGAACCTGGTCCAAGTTTCGTAATTACATCACCAACAAGTGGTCGGCAGATCGAAGTCACTAATTTAATTAAATTTGATACCTCCCAAAATTCTAACTTATGGAAAGCTACAGAGCTAAGTATTAGGTTAGAAGATCGTAAAGCCACCAAAGATATGCCTCAAACACTGGCTGCCAATGTTACATTCAAAGACCCTATTACCGGAGAAAAAACAAGTCAAAGTATTGGCACGGTGTCCGTTGCCTCAGCCAAAGAACATAATCTCAAAGCTGGTATGACAATCAAACAAGGAAAAGTCGCCTTTCAGCCAGGAGTCAGCAAGAGTATGGTAGAAGCTGCCTTCTCAAAAGCGAGTGAATACCTAGAAACAGTCAGGAACGCTACAGCCCAATCCGAAAAACTTCCACTGGCTGCAGCTCTCCACAATATTACCCATACTGAAGAAAGTCAAAAGTACCAGGGGCGTAAGAAAGCCAGTGTAGCATTTGCTGCTTTCCCCGACCAAATCATCGGACAACTGAAGGAATTACAATTCACTAACCTTTCTGTAGTTGGCACGCACCAACCCAGCAGCGAACACAATGGACGCAACTGGCATGGTGAGAAAGTCCCCATCAAAATTGAATTGGATAGCGATCCCCGCGATCCCACCCGCTCCCAACGCTGGGTGGTAGCAGAAGGCAAGAAGCTCGCTATCTTTAATAGTGAATCACCCCAGCTGCCTACTGGCACAGAAGCGGTAGCAACAATCACTTCTCCCCCCAGCGCCTCAGTCATTATCACTTCCAGCAAAGGCAATCAGTTAAAGGTGGGGCAGATTAAAAAGTATGCCTTTGCCGATCGCGCATTCCAAGGAGAATCATGCACCGTCTCCATTGGGTTCAAGTCAAACTCCGACCCTCGTAAACCGCCTATGCCCCTTGCCCTAGTTAATGGTAAAGTGTTGGGGGTCATTGACAAGGATTCGTTTGCAGCACTGAGTGAAAAGGTGCAAGCCGCTCATCAATCCATAGACGGCTTTAAATTTAGTGCTACTATCCAATCTGCCCCCGCAACAACCGCTCATCTCATTATTGACCCAGCTACTGTCAGGTATCCCGAAGAGTGGACAAAGAATAAAGATGCGATCGCTCTTAGCGCAAGCCGTACCCGGCTTATCGCCCGTAACGGTATGCAAAGCGCGATAGGCGATCGCGAAGCGTGTCCGCAGAACTTAGGCTCAAAGGAGGCGATCGCCCAAAGCGAAATCATTAAAACCGAACCCTTGATTGACATCACGCCAACGTCCTTAAAACCTGCAAAACCTACCCCTACTCCAACCACAATCCGTGAAAAATGGGAGCAAAATTTAATCACCGCCAGTCTCAAAGCGATTCGCGCCCTACCCCACAATCAAAATGCCATTATTCAGACGGCGACCATTGGCAGTAAACACACCGCTATTTATTCAACATCAAACGACACATTGCAAATCATTAACGATCAACACCAAGTAGTTTACCAAGCTACAAGGGATCAAAAAGCCACGATTAACCGCCTCACAGAAAAGCAAAAATCTTATTGGCAATCTATGACAGTTAAAAACCAACAGTTTCAATCCGAACGCTAATACAGGAAGGAAATCACTACAGCAGCAAATGCTCATCAAGGTAGATTGGTAAATAGCAGACCGGGTTCGCATATATGACAACAGCACCATTCCCCAACAAGTTGTCGTTATCGAAAATGGTCAAATATCAGGTTCAATCCCTTGATGAGCGCTATCAAAGCCGCCCACAAGAAAATAACATTATCTAAATAATTCGGCTCTTCAGTACTTGTTATTTTAGCATAACAAGTACTGAAGAACCAAAATTCTGACGTGTCTTTAACAGGAATTTGACATCTTTAGCTCAGAGTTCTGAACTTAAAGATGTCACGAAATCACGAAGATTGCCTTGTCCTTCTTGAGCAAATTCGTTGGGATGGAAAGCCAAAGTGTCCCTATTGCGGTTCAACCAACGCCACAGCTTATAAAAGTGAGCGCAGATATAACTGTAACGAATGCTTTACTTCATATAGTGTTACAGTTGGTACTCTTTTTCATAAGACTCATGTAAAATTGCATAAATGGTTTTTAGCGATTCGTCTTGTGTTGAATTCGTCAGAGGATATCAGTGTGCGTCAGCTTGCTAAAGAGATTGGGGTTAATAAGAATACTGCCTGCTACATGATTGAACGGATTCGTAAGGCAATGGTGACGGAATATGGACTACTACAGAAGTTAATAGACATAGAGTAGTAATCATTGTTAGTCCGTTGTACAATCGGCTAAGATCTTTTAACAAGAAAGGCAGAGGGCAGAAGGGATTTATCACTTCTGCCTAATACCCGAAGCCTCTGCACGACCGCTCTGAGCAAGGGTTTAAGTCCCCCACCATAATTGTTATTTGGTGGCTCGCAATTGGTAGTGGGTTGAAGCCCCCACTATATTGCATCCTTCTGCCTTCTGCCTTCTTCACTTAATACAATAGCAAACAGCAATTTATTGAGGGTGTTTGAATGTCTAACGAACAACAGCCCGAACAAGGGCAAGACATTTTCACAGGCATAAGCGAAATCTTCAAAAAACTTTCTCCAGATGTTGTAGTTTTGGCATTACTTGCTGTAGCGATAGTATGGTTCTTGCCAGCTACAATTGATAAATTTCCAAATGAACAAAGACTTTTTGTATTATGTCTAGTATTGTCATTGGCTTTTGGGGTTGGTTTTTTTGTATTTCTTAAAGATAGGAAAATTGCAGCAATACGCAGACGTAATAGTAAATTACAAGAAGAAAAAAATAAGGCGAACATAGATACGTCAAGGTATCAGCAGAAGTTAAGAACAACGTTAGAAGAAGAAAGGAATATCTTGTTAAATACTCTAGACTTATTAGTACAAATTAACGAAGAAACCCCAAGAAGAAAAATTCAAAATTTAATAACAGAGAGAATGAAAAAAATTGATGAGGCTCTATCTAACATAGACGCATACTCAGTGTACACCGATGAAATAATAGAAGCCGCCACTCGAGAGGTAATCAGTGAATGAGTAATCACTCCCGTAAGGATAAAAACATGATCTATTAATTCTGAACCTAATTATAACAGGTCTACTTTTCAAGCTTTTACGTACTTAGGTAGTTCATCAACTAGATACACAAAGTAAGGTTTCACTTGTAGAGGTATCTTGTTCTCAATCAAAAAATTCGGTTGAGTAAAGAGTTGAATTTTTTCTACAAGTTCGTCAACATAACCACCAAGAAAAACACTTTTTTCTTGTTTATTAGAAGTTTTATCACTAATACAAAAATATTTAAGAGGGTAATTAATTCCCCATTTACGGATTATATAAGAATTCTCAGTGGGTAGACAGTATCTTACCAGTTTTTGATATTGCGTAATAACAGGAGCTAGTTTCTCCAAGCGATCTTTTTTATTAGCGGGAACTGATTTTTCAATAGGTGTAGAAAAAGGCTTATTTTGATTAAGATATAGATCGACCGATTTTATGTACTCTCGCTGAGATCTAGTTAGTTCTTCGTCAAATTTTTTGATTGTATTAAGCAATGGTTTTAAAGGATTATGTAATTTTTTATCATCGCTAAAATTATCAGGTATAATTCCTAAACCTATAGATTTTGTCGGTAACCAACAATCATCTGGTTGATAATCGTTAACTGTAAAGTCTTTATTGTTTTCAACTGCGAAATACACCACCAGCAAGTCCTCAAATCAAGTACAGACTTCTTTTATGAGAAAAATTTCTATTACTCTTAAATGTTATTTATGTACTTCTTGAGAGTCCACCCCGCTAACTAGGACACCGCAAGTTTATTTTTGTTGGTTGGAAACTAGGGTGTTGACTCTGAGGGTTTTTAGGCGATAATTTTTCAAGCAAAATCTATGTCTGAAAGCACAAAGATGAAAGCCTTATTAAATGGGCTGTTGTCCAAAAATTGACGACACAAAAACTGCATGAACTTTTTTCCTCAAAAAATGCACAAAGTCAACACCCTAGTTGGAAACCCTAAAACTGTCGTCAATGCTCCCGAAACCAATAAGTTTGGACTTTGGACAAAAAAGCGAGTTCGCGAAGATTTTGACTTTGTTGGCGAATTCGTTCAAGTCAAACTTTATACAGCTAAAGCAGCAAATCGAGAAATGCACGAACCAAAATTATTAGCTTCTGTCCACCACTGCCAAACCCTAACCAAATTCATAGCAGCAGCTGTCACTATACCTGTCACCCAGACAAATTATCGTCTGGGTGACAAAAAGCTCAAAATGGGGTTTTCCAGATGCCGTGAAAAGTCAGGTGAAGGAGAACGAAAAACCGGAGTCGCTGAAGCAATAAATTAATATCGTGTCCTATTTCGCACGAACTCTGGTATAATTCCGTTTTGAGTAAAACCATTAATTGCGAGATACCGATCGCGGTATTTTAACTTTGCCATCTTCTTAGCCTGCCGTTTCGTCCATTGCCGCATTTGAGGGACAGTACGCACATCCTGAAACTTCTTTTGATACCGCCTTATCCCCGTAATCAAAGCGATCGCACTAGCAATCTGCTTACAGCAAGACTCTGGATACCGCACCACCTGCTCTTCCGCAAACCGAATTACAATCCAATTGCCCTCTAAAAAGAAAGAATTGCGTTGAGAATCTTGGGGCTGGTCTACACAGTGAGTTGGCTTTCTTGAATTATAAGCGTAGGGTTCATCAATTTCACAATCAATAGCGAGTCCAATCTCATCAAATAAAATTGCAAAGTCGATGCTATAAGAATACTCTGTCCCGTCTATCGGAAACCTCAACTGAGTTTGTACCCGCCCCGGAAAATGCCGCTCCAGAACTTGTTTGAACAAAACCTCAGATGCGCCAACCGGAGCATTACTCACACCATCCGGTTTTCTCACTCGATTGTGGAGAGTGAGTTTGAGCTTTTTTAGTCGTTGTTGTAGGAATTGCCTTTGCTTTAAGTCCCCACGATTCACGACTTGGGGAGCGGATAATTTTTCACCAATGATGTCAGTTGAATGTTCATTAACACTCTTCTTAGTTGAAGAATTTGAGAAAAAGCGATTTATATCTGCCTTCAAACGCTGATAAAGCCAGAACCCACTCCCAATTGCCCCACCTCCTAACACCATCCACCCCCAATCTCCAAAAACCCCTAAAATGTTTAACACCATCAAACTGGCATATCCCATCACAATACAGGGATAGAAAAACCAATAATTTTGATGTTCCACAGTGCGAGCATCCATCAATTTTTTGGAGGTTTCATGAGGGATCGTTCGCACCTCGATCGCGCCTACCCCTGGTTCCACATCTGGTATTGGATTATCTGCTATAAAGTCAACTAGCAGCTTTGGATAGAGGACAACGGGATAGCTCATGATGCAAGTGCGTTTCTTACTTCTCAAACTCGCGCTTATCGGTTGGCACTACCCACACCAAACAAAATCCCGACTTAGCTCGCCGACCGTCCAAATTCAATACCACTTTTAGCCTTTGCACATCTTTAACACATTCTTTATTATCCAAGTACCCCCGATTCCACTGCATGAGATTACGGGCAAACTTCCCTTCCCCCGACTCAGCCCAGCGCAATGTTTCGGCTTGGGTTAATGTCAGGTGGCGGGGTCCGGTTGGATCGAATCCACCAGCCAACCAGGGGGGAATACTCATACCCATGATAAACCCGACACCCAGTATTGCCAAAAGTAAGCCAGCAGCTGGAACCAGGGAAGCGAGCAATCTTTGCCCTTCGGAAATCTGAGCTTTACGAATCAATTCCCCAGCTGCTTTAGCGATCGCTAACTTCTGGCGTTCTACAGTTGCTGACTCGACCAGTTCGAGGTTACGAGCAAGTTCGCGACTCCAGTTCTTAAATAGCTGCTCTAAAGTATCCGGCGCATCTTCTAGCAACACTTCTAACCTGCCCGTTGCCGCTAGAACGAGGAATAAAGGGTCATCCGGTTCTAACCCAGTTTTACGAACAATGTCCAAGACTCTGCCTTTAAATTCATCGCCGTAGCCCTCAAGCGCAGCATCTAATCGACTCTTGTTGACTGACTTTTCACCCGATCGCTCAAGTTCACTCCCCATCACGGCAGTAACCCCACTTTATCCAACTCGCCATGTGCCTGTTTCAAGAATGAATGCACCCGCTGAATTCCCAATACCCCCAGCTTGGATGTATAATTCTTTGCAGCACTAAACGTTAGCTTTTCTTCTAAGAGAATATCCCGTTCTCGGTAAGACAGTTTAGGAAAGACAACTTGCTTCACTTTATACTTTGCAATCGCACTTTTTAGTTCTGGTTTTTCTAATACCCGATCCCACTCATCACACATTGCGTAGTTCTTCACCAAAACATGAGTAATAGTGTCTTTAAACTTGTCAAGTGATTCCATAAATAACTTCACACTATCGTATGCCCCAGTACAAACGAACCATTTGACCAGACTCACATCATATTGAGCGCCGACTTCAAGAACATCGTTGCGTGAAATCCATTCGTTAACGAGGAGATAAACCTGCGCGGGGAGATTCACAATCACCGATTGAGTTAATGCCAAATTAAAAATCTCGTCAGCAGCATAAGATTTTTTCTCATCTTCACTAAATGAGGCAGTTATGGCTCCAGCTGGGTACACTTCACTCACATCGGCATTTGTGCGATCGGCATCTACCAGCGTTATCTTCATTTGCTTATCTACAACGTACTGCATCAAAGTTCTGGCAAACAACGACTTACCAACTCCTCCCTTCTCACCATCAATAAGATGAATTTTGGTCGGAGTTTTAGGATTTATCGGAGCTTCTTTTGAGCCATTTTCTGCATCTAATTCACTTATAGGAATAGCGCTCGTTGCAGCCCTAGACTCCTGATGCTCGTTCCCTTCATCTTTCCGATCTAAAGGTGGTGATATTATCGAATTTTCTAGTTGCAATTGCTCAATTTGCTTATCCATTGTTTCCGTCTTTTTTACTCGTGGCATCGTCTTATCCAAAAAGTTCTTGACTATCTAAATACAAATTCCTTTTCGAGCCGCCTTCCAAATTCGCGGATTCTTCCCTACTCTCACCATTCGTAGATATATTCCTAACAGTTGGTGGCGTGTTCGCATACATTACTGGAGTCATCGCTTCTCGAAAAGTTGAGTTCTGGGCGGTTGGACTCTCTAACCGAAATGCAGCCCGAATATAGCTAATATGTTTCTCCAAAGCATCCACACAGCCGAGTGCGACTAACCGCAATTCCTCTGGAGGTAGATTCCCTTGCTCTTGGTAAGCCAGCGCTAACCAACACATTGACAGAGTTTCTAGCACTGTTTTCTTCAGCACCCGCATTTGAGAACAATTGAGATAAGTCAGAACCACCCCCTCAGGGCTATCAGCATAAGGCGTATATCTTAGCGTCAGGTTTATCCTTTTTCTGGTTTGCCCACTCATACAACTGCCGCCTCCCGTTCTTGGAGATAAAGAAATAACCCGAATCCATCGAGCAGTCGAAATGCTAGCGCTGTTGCATTGGGATAATCGGCGAATATTGTGGTTTGTACCTGCTTCATTAATTCATCTCCCCAATATGTCGGTGTGTCAGAGAAATACTCTTGCAATTCCTTCTTAAAGTAATGTGCTGCACCACCACACAGAATGACTTCTGCTACATTCAACTGGGGTCGCAGTGTTGTATCCAGCCAAGCACTGAGCCGTCGCCAGTATGCCGTTCGGGATGATGCGATCGCATTGCTAATTACCCTCACTTCTTCAGCCCTGAGATGCTCATCTCGACTTTGTGCCAATGCTGCTATTACACTTTGGCTCTCACTAATCGCAGCACCAGCACTAAAAATTGCCTTAGTGAGCGTGTCCGCACTTTGCCCACTCGTTCGCCGCACTACCATCTCAACCATTTGGTGAAAGCCCAAATCTGTTGTAGTGGTATGAATATGGTTCAGCTTGCCCTCTATAAATACTAAAGCACTTGTGTTTCTATGCCCAAACATCAGCGTGGCAATTGACCGGGAACGAAACCAGTTCAGCCCTTTGGTATTGAGCAAACTCATTGCCAACCCACTCCCTTCAGGACGGCATTCAAAGTGTTCCAACTTCACCCGTAACCGCTCATCCCGAAATGTGTAATTCTTCAAACTTACCCGAAGCAGACGTTCAAAGCGCCCTCGGTCTGGATATTCATTCCAAGGCAACAACACTGCCAAACAGATAGAGAATTTAGTCGGAAGTCCCAGAATTTGCTTAATTGCTCCAACTGCTGCCAGTACCTTGTACACCGCTCGTTCGTACTTCAGTTCCCGCATTCCCGCATCTGCCAGAAACTCCCGTGCAAGACATCCGACCACAAAACACTTGTCATTGACTACCCCCCAAGCTTCGGCTTCAGGGCGGGGATTACCAATGCGGTTCGACACATAGCTTTTAATTGCCTCGTGTGTCACTAAAATGACTTCCGGTTGCATCACGAGCAGAGTTGGTGTTTTTTCATCCTTAACCTGATACACCACTTTATTCAATGAAGCACCAGGGTCAAAACTCATTGTTAAGTCCGTCATTCGTTTGTCATGTTTCTTATCTTTGTTCCCAACTATTTATTGATAACTTGTATGACTTTTCTCTTACCTCAGAATAAAGTTAGAGGTACGCTACGGAATTGTTTTTGTATTGAAATTTACTTTTCGTCAATTGCGACTCTTGTTATTTTTTGTTCCGATATGTTACTGTTGTGTTCTATTTGTGTTTTGTGGTTGATTGATTCTTGTTCTTAATCTGTCTGTAGGTTGACCTTTTATTGACTCGATTGTGTTTTCATTGTGAAATGACATAATGACTTCTCATATCGTTCATTTATATTTAATGAACCGACACTACAACATCGACTTTTTGACATTTACCAAACACATATTTGTCACTTGATTGACTCAATTATTATCTGCTTGCAATTTGTTTTCGGTTAGTCTTAAACTAGTTGTGGACTCACTCCACAATTTTTGCCCTCACGGGCATCGCTGCCGCTAAAATTGTTCCGTTCGCAACGTCAATTCAACCACCCTGAAACCAGACGCGAAATTCAACTGCTGTAGAGCCATTGTGGGAGCGTGCGATTGTCCGATCGCGCCCCAGCAGATGCTCTGCATCATTGCATCTTTGACATAGAGAAATTAGAAAAGAATTGCCTACAACTGTATTTCATGGCTTACACAGTTTGTCGCATCCAGAAAATAAAGGATTGGGGAACTCTGGCTGGTAGTGAACTACACACCACCAGGGAGCGGAATACACCCAATGCAAATCCAGCCGTACACAACATCCGCCTAATTGGTCAGGAGTCAGATCCAGACTTGGTGACGATGTTCAAAACTTATATTGGCGATCGGAAAATTCGCTCCAATGCAGTGCTGGGTGTTGAATTTGTCCTAAGTGCCAGTGCTGAATATTTCCGTCCCGATGACCCATCCATCGCCGGAACGTATAACCAAAAGCGTTTGGACGACTTTGCACAAGCAACGACAAAGTGGCTCAAACAATCTTGGGGCGATCGCGTTGTTCGCTGTGAATTACACTTAGATGAGGCGACTCCCCACATTCATGCCTACCTAGTGCCACTGGATGAACGAGGTAAACTTAACTGTCGGGCGCTGTTTGGTGGAACCCGCAAAAGACTGTCTGAGCTTCAAGACAGTTTTGCAGCTGCTGTTGCCCATCTGGGGATAGAGCGGGGTATCAAAGGTAGTACTGCCAAACATACCAAGGTCAAAGAATATTACGCCTCTGTGAATCGCCAATCTCTCAACTTGGACTTGGAACAAACTCTACCGACTGCCACAGAAACTGAGAGTGCGATCGCCTACCGAAAGCGCGTCAAGGAAACTTTGCAACCCTCCCTCGACATCATCAACCACCAGCTATCAGATCGTACTGCGGCAATAAAACGTTATCAAGACATGGAGCAAAAGGCAAGAGCATCTGAACTCCAAAGGCAGAAGTTGGAGCAGCGCGTACTGGAGTTAGAAGCAGAAGTTTTCAAGTATAAGAAAGAACTACAAGCGCTGCGAGACTTGCCCCTAGAAGATGTTGCTTACAACTTGGGACTCGATCCAGACTACAAGAATCAGCATCAGTGGAAGGGTCACGATCACATCATCAGCATTACCAACTCCAAGTTCTACGACTTCTCAGGTGAGCAGAAAGGTGGTGGTGCGATTGACTTAGTGATGCACGTTAAGAAGTGTAACTTCCGACAAGCTGTGGCGTGGCTGCGCGATCGTTTTGGTGAATCGGGGATGATAGCTGCTGTAACTCTTCATGCAATTAATGAAGCCCAGCAAATAGCGATCGTAGAACCAGTTCCCAAATTTACACCCCCAGTGCCCAATGAGAAAGGGTGGCAGGCAGTGCAACACTACCTGACGAAGGAACGCAAACTAAGCGAAAACTTAGTGCAGGCTCTGCGCGATCGCGGATTGGTTTATGCTGACTCTAAACAAAATGCCGTGTTCATCATGCGCTCTCTAGATGGAGATGTGACAGGTGCTTTCTTGAGAGGAACAGTAGGTAAGGATAACACCTTCATGGGTTTGGCTGCTGGCACAAAGCGGAACGCTGGTTGGTTCTACGTGCGGAGTGGTGGAACTGAAGACGATCCGATTCAAAGAGTGGTGCTAACCAAATCCCCAATCGATGCTTTATCTATATCTATGCTAGAGCAGCCGCAACTTAGGAAAACCTTGTACCTCGCAGTTGATAGCGATCGAAGCGTACCAGTGGAGTTTTTGAGAAAGATACCATCGGTAGTTGTTGCTTACGATAACAACACAGCTGGAAACGAAACGGCAAGACTTATCAAGCAGCTTTTACCACAAGCCACCAGGCTTAAACCAAAAGCCAAGGATTGGAACGAGGAATTGGACAAGCATCTCTACTTTGAGAGACAAAAGCGACAGCAGCAAGAACTGTAAGGCATTGAGCCACGAGCCTGATACTGTTGGCGAAATGTTACAAATTTTATTTACAGCAAAAATATACAGAAGTTATACAAGATACAAACTGTACTGTTTTGGTTGCTGTGCTGTATAATACCTTAATCTCCACGGGTTCTTCATTTTTCTTGTTTACTTTAATAACAGTACTCTCAAGGAAATGAAGACAAATTAATGAATTATAATCGCCGTACTAGCGAAGGAATGGCTTCCTTAGCTTCTAACGTTCTTAATGATCCGCGCTCTAGCGCTACCTGTAGACAACTTGCTGCATCTGTTTTGTCTCAGGCAGCGCCAGCAGATCCTAGAGGTATTGGTCAAAGGAGAACCAGTAAAGAAATGGCAACTCTAGCTGCTATTATTCTTGCAAGTTCTCATTCCCCTTATTTTGCTAAGGAATTGGCAGGTTCTGTCCTTTCACAGAGAGCGCTTTAGATTATTGGTAGGAGCCCCACAGTCATGCCATAAGCCGCAGGCTTAACGGAGTACAGCCGTATCGCGTACACGTCATGTGGGGTATAACATTTTAAGAGATTTAATATACTCTAAAAGCTCCCTATAAATCCCCTGCATAGGGGTTAATTCGAGATAAAAATTAATGGGATATGCACACCCCCTATTTTATACCCCAGTAAACCTAGTAAATAAAATAAATTTTATGGCTCAATGGCAACCAAAACCCAAAATAATTACTCAAAAAATTCCCAATCAGCACGTTTTTCTTTATCAAGGTTTTGCTGAACTGATTAATAATGAGCAAGTAGTTGAAGGCAAAGTTTTTGTCAAAATATCTTGGCATCCATCACCTAATATCAATTTTAAATTTGTCTATTCTGGTGAAGATAGGATTGACTTAGACAATCAAGATAAACTGGAACTAAAGTTAACTGAGCTAGTTCCTCAACATCGTTTAAGAGTACATATCTCTAGTAGTACACACTGGGGAAATAAAAAGAACCAGCTTTCGGGACATTTAACAGAACCTTTTATTCAAGGAAATACAAATAATTTAGCCTCAGTAGTTTTTCATATTCCTAACTTTTTGTGGTTTAATATTTCTAACCACTTTGATTATCAAGAAGATGAACAAGGCAATCCAGTTGAAGACGAAGAAGGTAATCCGGTAGCAATAGAACTAGAAGGCTGGTTAATGTTTGATGGTCAATTTATATTTGACCATGACAACTGGCATATCGTTCTATCAACCTTGGATAATTGTTATGAGCTAGAAGAATTGCTGAAATCTGAAGGAGGTTATGGTGTTACTCACATCTGCAAGATAGAACGTTTAGATAACACTACATTTACTTTAGATGATGCATATGAAATAATTAAAGCCTTTAGTTATTATTTGTCATTTGTAAGGGGGATTTGGATAGCACCCCTTTTGGTATCGGGTTTTGACAGTGAAGGTAATCAATTATTAGAAGAATCAGAGTAGGGCTGATAGGTTTTTCCAGTATACTGCCACAGGTTTTGACGCAATTTAGTCTGACTCATAACACCATCCTTTTTTGCCCAAAAAGAATTCCGAAAAAATACCATCAACACTTGGTTGGAGGAAGGAAATTTCAGGCAGATTAATTAACCTGCCAATTTATGTCAAAACTTCTCTGTTGTGCTTGAGAAGCTATCAGTCTCTTCCGTGAGAGAAGAACGCTTTAGGCGTCGTTTCTCACGAGGAATAAACTGGATTGAAGGTGATTGAACTCCAGCATCTTGTTTTACTAACTTGTGAATGACTTCAGCCATTTCTGCAATGGTAGGGTACTTAAACAACTCCCGTAATGGCAGTTCGATTGAGAAAGTTCCTCGTATTCGAGAAATGAGTTGGGTAGCTATTAGAGAATGTCCCCCTATATCAAAGAAGTTGTCATAAATACCAATCTTCTCTAATCTCAAGATTTGAGACCAGAGAGCAGCTAACGTTTCTTCTGTTGGAGTGCGGGGTGGCACAAATTCTAAAGTAGTCGTGTCAAGAGTGGGTGCTGGCAACTCCTGGCGATCGAGTTTACCATTCGGACTCAAAGGTAAACCTTCCAACTGCACAAAAGCTGTGGGAACCATGTATTCTGGCAATTTTTCCTTGAGGAAACCACGCAATTCTTGAGTATTCAGTACTCCCTCATAAAGAACAACATAAGCAACTAAGAGACTGTCACCTAGTTGGTCTTCACGGATAGTGACTGCCGTTTCTTGAACACAAGGATGCTGAGCGAGCACCGCCTCAATTTCTCCCAACTCAATGCGAAAACCCCGCAGTTTTACTTGATGGTCTAGGCGTCCGAGATACTTAATATTTCCATCAGCTAAGTAACAAGCTTGATCCCCAGTTCTGTAGAGGCGGGTTTTGGGTCTGTCACTCCAGGGACTGGGAATAAATTTTTCTGCTGTCAGCTCCGGGCGATTTAAGTAACCACGAGCAACACCAACACCACCAATGTACAACTCACCTGGAATTCCAATCGCCACTGGTTGACCCTCGTCATCCAGAATATAACTTTGGGTGTTAGCAGTGGGACGGCCTATCGGCACTGTCTGCAATTGGCTGTTGTGTCGCTCACATTCCCAGAAAGTCACATGAATCGCGGCTTCTGTTGGGCCGTAAAGATTGTACAATTCGCACCCCAAATGCTCAAAGAACCGATGTTGTAATTCAACAGATAGAGCTTCTCCACTGCAGAATACCCGCTTCAAACAACTGCAAGTTTCTAACTCCTGCTGTTGTAAAAATACCTGAAGCATTGAGGGGACAAAATGCACTGTGGTGATTTTTTGCTCTTGGATTAACTGTGCTAAGTAAGCACTATCTCGATGCCCACCGGGTTGAGCAAACACCAAACAAGCCCCACTTAACAACGGCCAGAACAACTCCCAAGCTGAGACATCAAAACTAAAGGGTGTCTTTTGCAAAACCCGGTCGGTTGCCGTTAGTTCAAACTTTTGCTGCATCCACAGCAAGTGATGGGCGATTCCCGAATGGGTGTTCATGACTCCTTTAGGTCTGCCTGTGGAGCCTGAAGTATAAATGACGTATGCTAAGTTTTCTGGCTTGACTTGATTGGACAGATTCTGTTGACGTTCCTGGGAAATGACACTCCAATCTGCATCCAAGCAAACTACCCGTGCAGGATTTTCGGGTAAACAACTCAGCAGATGCTCCTGGGTCAATAGCACCGATACCTGAGCGTCATCTACCATGAAGGCTAGGCGTTCTGTGGGATAACTGGGGTCTAGGGGAACGTATGCTCCACCTGCTTTGAGTATTCCCAATAGTCCGACTATCATCTCCATTGAGCGCTCAGTACAAATGCCTACGAGGACTTCTGGTCCTACCCCAAAGGATTTGAGATAGCGGGCTAATTGATTTGCACGGGTGTTTAATTCCTCATAGCTAAGCTGTAACTTTTCAAATACGACTGCAGGAGCGTGAGGTGTTTGTGCGACTTGTGCTTCAAACAACCGATGAAGACATTTATCTTGAGGATATTCTAGTTGAGTGTCATTCCACTCCACAAGTAACTGATGTCGTTCTGCTTGTGTCAGCAGGGGTAATTTGCTGAGTCTTTGGTCTGGATGAGCGACAATTCCCTCTAGTAGAGTTTGGAAATGCCCTGCCATCCGGGTAATTGTATCACTATTGAACAAATCGCTGTTGTATTCCCATGACCCAAGGAGCCCAAACTCTGTTTCTGACATCAACAGAGTTAAATCAAACTTCGCAGTTACATTTTCTATTTCTAAAGGAGTTAAGACGAGACCGGGCAATTCTAATTTGCCCATTGGCGCGTTTTGCAAGCCAAACATAACTTGAAACAAGGGGCTGTGGCTGAGATTTCGTTCTGGTCTTAGCTCTTCGACTAACTTCTCAAAAGGTACATCTTGGTGTGCGTGAGCATCTAAGGTAGTCTGTTGCACCCTTGTTAATAGCTCTCTAAAAGTAGGATTTTCCGTTAGGTCAACGTGCAGTACCAAAGTATTGACAAAAAAGCCAATTAAGGGCTCAATTTCGGTGCGGTTACGGTTAGCAATTGGAGAACCTATGACAATGTTTTCCTGCTTGCTGTAGCGTGAGAGTAAAGTTGCAAAAGCAGAAAGCAAAGTCATAAACAAAGTTGTTCCCGACTGTTGACTTAGGGTCTTCAGTTTTTGAGTTAGCTGGGCATCAAGTTGAAATTCCTTAGTACTGCCTTGAAAGATCTGTACGGGCGATCGCGGTTTGTCTGCAGGTAGTTCTAAAACGGGTGGAACCCCCATCAAATGCTGTCGCCAGTATTGAAGTTGACTCTCTAATACCTCCCCATCTAACCACTGCCGTTGCCATAGAGCAAAATCACCATATTGAATTGACAATTCTGGCAAAGGAGAAGGTTGTCCTTGAGAAAAAGCCTCATACAAGCTGGCAAGCTCTCGAAGCAATATCCCCATTGACCAGCCATCGGAGATAATGTGATGCATCACAATGAGCAACACGTGGGATTCCGATCCTAGTTCCAATAGAGTGACGCACACTAAGGGTCCTACTGCCAAGTCAAAGGGTTGTTGAGCTTGTGCAAATGCCATCCGTTGAACCTCTAACGATTGCTCAACTTCTGGTAAAGAGCGCAAGTTTATTACTGGTAGAGCTAGAGCTGAGACGGGAGCAACAAACTGCACCGGAAAACCATTTACCATTTTGAAGGTAGTTCGCAGGGTTTCGTGTCGGCGAATGATTTCACCGATAGCTTGCTTTAGAGCAGGTACGTGGAGCAAACCATTGAGGTGTACAGCAGCTGGCACGTTGTAAGTGGTGCTTCCCCCTTCTAATTGATCGAGGAACCAAAGTCGTTCCTGTGCCCATGACAGGGGTAAGTTTCCATTCCTGGGAATTGATTCGATAGCTGGTAATGATACTCCCGATTTATCCTGCTGAGCGGCAATAATACACTGAGTAAATTCGGCAACAGTAGGTAATTCAAATAAGCAGCGCAGAGGTAACTCCACAGAGAAAGTTGAACGCACCCGAGAAATGACTTGGGTAGCCAGTAGGGAATGTCCTCCCAATTCAAAAAAGTTGTCGTAAATCCCAATTTCTTCCAGTCCCAGCACCTGAGCCCAAATTTTCACTAGGGCTTCTTCTTCCGGAGTCCTCGGCATTACCAATGCTTCATCCAACTCAGGTCTGGCTGTATTGGGAGTAGGTAGAGCCAGACGATCCACTTTACCGTTTGGTGTCACCGGCAGTGCTTTCAGTCCGATAAACGTACTGGGCACCATGTACTCAGGCAAACTCTGTTCCAGAAAACTACGCAGTTGTGAGAAAAGATGGCGTGTCAATTGGCTTTGCAGAGGGTTATTCGCGTAGCTATTCCAAGGTTGGGACTGCTTTGTTTCTGCCAACACGGGAGGCATTGCAACAGACGCTAAAGCTGAGGAATGTCGTTGAAAGACAATATTGTAACAACTATGTGCTTTGGTGTTTGACCAGCTAATGTTGATAGTGTAAGGTATTTCATCAGCCAAACTCCATACATCTTCAGGTTCTATCCCCTGTTGATGAGACATTTCTTGCAAAGAACTTCGGAGTTCACCTACTGTAGTAAATTCTTCACTGACTTTCGATAATTCTAACAGCTGGACTTGATTCCAAACGCGGGCATTAGGCACATCTTCGATCGCCAGATTTTCTGGTTGCGTCTCTACTAAAATTTGGCGAACAGTTGGTAATGTCAGTTGCGCCTGCTGCCAATTCATAAACTGAGGCTGGATTGTAGGAGAAACTGCGTTGCCTATATGGAGAATAACGTCATAGCGGAAGCGAGTTAACTCATTGTGATAATGACCTCGCTTAAGCTGAATCTCAACTCGAGTAATTTGTGGAAGATAATGCTTAAGAGCAGTGAAAAAGACAGGAGCGATGACCAATTCTTGCTCTTCTTCCAGATTTTTTTGCACGCGCTGATGCCAATCTTTTACGGGCAAGTTATCGGGAACCTGATGCAGCAGTAGGTCAGCATGAAAAGCTTCCAGGAGTACTAAGTTACGTACATCGCCGATAAAGATAAAACCCCCTGGTGCGACAACTTGTACCGCATTTTCTAAGACATTGACTAAGTAATCAATGCTGGAAAAATACTGGACAACGGAGTTAAGGATAACTGCATCAAATTGTTCTGCTTGCAAGCCCTCAAAGTTATGGGCTGGTTTTTGACAAAGTGTGACTTGCGACCAGGAACCTCCCAACTTTGTCATTTGCTCTTGGATATAACTCAAAGCCGTTTGGGAAATATCAGTACCCAAGTAATTTGAGCAGTGGGGAGCAATTCGGAACAACAGCATACCCGTACCGCAACCAATTTCTAGCACGCGTTTTGGTTGTTGCGAAAGAATCCGCGTCACCGTAAAGTCCAACCATTCGCGCATCTCCGGTTCTGGAATGGGCAGACCTGTATAACTGTCATTCCAACCGATGATGTTGAATGTTGAGTCTTGAGTAAGTGCTGACTGACTGTAGGTATTATTAAATATTTGCTCCCATTGAGAAAGCTGGTCTCCATAAAACTCAAATTCTGAGGATTGAGCAGCAGATGAGTTGTTTTGGTTGGGAACTACGTAAGCTACTAACTGTTGCTCACCTGATTGATGTGTTCGGGCAATAACAACATTTTCAGCGACAGCCATGTGCTTGGCTATTGCAGCTTCGATTTCTCCCAACTCAATGCGGAAGCCCCGAATCTTAACCTGAGTATCACTCCGACCGAGATACTCAAGTTCTCCATTCGCTAAATAGCGTGCTAAGTCGCCTGTTTTATAAAGTCGCGCCTGAGGCTGGTTGCTAAAGGGGTTAGTAATGAAGCGCTCTGCATTCAGGTCGGGACGATTGAGATAGCCCCGCGCCAATCCCAGACCTCCAACATACATTTCACCTACAACTCCGATTGGCACTGGTTGTAGGTGTCGATCCAATACGTAAACTTGTAAGTCTGGTATTGGACGACCAATAATACTTTTGTGGGCAAGATTAATATCGGCTGCAGTGAGTGGGCGATAGGTCACATGAACGGTTGTTTCTGTAATACCGTACATATTGACCAACTGGGGAGAGCGATCGCCATAGCGTTCAAACCAAGGTTTCAAGCTTTGAAATTCCAGCGCTTCTCCACCAAAAATGACTAAACGTAGATGCTGAAGTTGTTCAGCACGCCCTAAAGCTTCCTGTGCCCAAACAAGTTGGCGAAAAGCTGAGGGAGTCTGATTCAGTACCGTTACCTGCTCTTTAGATAACAATTGGTAAAACTTTTCTGGTGTTCGGCTCACCCAGTAGGGTACCACAACAAGCCGTCCGCCGTGAATCAGGGCTCCCCAGATTTCCCAAACCGAGAAGTCAAAAGCGTAAGAATGAAACAACGACCACACATCATTTTTGCCAAAGTGAAACCATGACCTGGTTGCTTCAAACAACCGAACAACATTAGCATGAGTGACCAGGACACCCTTTGGTTTGCCTGTAGAGCCTGAGGTGTAGATGACGTAAGCAACATTGTCAGCCCGTACTTGTGCTAGTGGATTCTGCACCTTCTGTTGAGCAGATACACAACAGTCGCTATCGAGGCATAGCACCTGGGCATTATGCTCCGGAAGCTTATTCACCAAGTGCTGTTGAGTTATCAATATTGGTACCCGTGCATCTGCTAGCATGAAGACCAATCGCTCTTGAGGCAAGGATGGATCTAGTGGTACGTAAGCTCCTCCTGCCTTGAGGATGCCTAAGAGTCCCACTATCATCTCAATGGAGCGCTCTACATAGATGCCCACCAGCACCTCGGGTCCTACACCTAAGGCTTGTAGTTGATGTGCTAATTGATTGGCACGGCTATTGAGTTCTTGGTAGGTCAAGGCTGAGTCTTCACAGACCACAGCCAGAGCATTGGGAGTGAGTTCTACTTGCGCTTCAAATAACTGATGAATGCACTTGTCTGAGGTGTATTTGGTTTGGGGATGATTCCACTCTACCAATAACTGATGCCGCTCAGCTTCTGAGAGTAGGGGTAATTCCGCTAGAAGTCGATCTGGATTGATGACAATTCCTTCTAACAAGCTTTGGAAATGCTCGCTCATCCGACGAATTGTAGTGGCATCAAATAAATCGCTATTGTATTCCCACAATCCCTGAAGCCCCTCTTCCGTCTCAGAGATTGCTAAGAGTAAATCAAACTTAGCTGTATCGCTCTCTGTCTTGATGGGAGTTAGAGTTAAACCAGGAAGTTCTAGTTTCTTCATTGGGGCATTCTGCAGCACAAACACGACCTGGAACAGAGGGCTATAGCTGAGAGAACGTTCTGGCTGCAAAGCTTCTACTAATTGCTCAAAAGGCAGGTCTTGGTGGGCATAAGCATCTAGCGCCACCTGCACGAGTTGCCGTAACAGTTGTACAAATGTGGGGTTTCCTTGGAGGTTGGCGCGTAATACTAAGGTATTGACAAAAAAACCAATTAATGGTTCTATTTCCTGGTGATTCCGATTAGCGATTGGCGAGCCAACGACTATATCCTGCTGACCGCTGTAGCGTGCCAATAAGGTGACAAATGCTGCCAAGAGTGTCATGAACAATGTTGCCCCTGACTTGTGACTGAGGGTGACAAGTTTCTGTGTCAGGTGCTGCTCAATTTGAAAATACTCAACTCTTCCTTGATAAGTTTGTACCGATGGACGTGGACGGTCAGTCGGCAACTGTAGTAATGCAGGTGCTCCAGCTAACTGTTGCCGCCAGTAGTTTAATTGGGCTTCGAGTCCTTCACCACTCAGCCACTGGCGCTGCCAGCAAGCAAAGTCAGCATACTGAATGGGTAACTCCGGTAATGGAGAGGGCATCCCCTGGCTAAAGGCTTCATAAAGTGCAGCGACTTCACGAATAAGTATTCCTATTGACCAAGCATCGGAAACAATGTGGTGCATCGTCACAAGCAGTATGTGGGACTGCTCACCTAACCGCAGCAACGTTAAACGCACTAACGGTTCTGTTGCTAGATCGAAAGGACGTTGGGCTTCAGAGGTAGTCCATTGTTGCACTTGAAGCGATCGCTCTTGTTCGGGTAGCGACTGCAACTCTATGACAGGTATGGCCACATTTAAGCTGGGTGCTATCGCTTGAACTGCATGTCCATCTATTGTCAAAAAAGTGGTTCGTAAAACTTCATGACGCCGAACAATTTCTGTAAAAGCTTCTTCTAAAGCACGAATGTGCAGTACTCCTGCCAAATGTAAAGCAGTAGGAATATTGTAAGTAGGGCTTTTTCCTTCTAGTCGATCCAAAAACCAAAGCCTTTGCTGAGCAAAAGATAGAGGCAGTAGTTTGTTCCTAGTCACTGGTTCAATCGCAGGTCTGTGCAATCCCAACTCAGCTTGACGGGTTGCTTGAGTCAGTTCGCTGAGTCCAGCGATGGTGGGTGCTTCAAACAAACTGCGTTGGGGAAGTTCGACTGACAAGGCTTTTCCGATCCGCGAAATCACTTGGGTTGCTAAGAGAGAATGTCCGCCGATGTCAAAGAAGTTGTCGTGAATTCCAACTTGTTCTAAACCCAACACCTCAGCCCAAACAGCTGCAATAATTTCTTCTGTAGGGTTGCGGGGTAAAACCAAGTTTTTTTCTACATTGTTATTTTTATGGGGTATTGCTGATGCCAAAAGTGCTTGACGGTCAATTTTGCCGTTAGGGGTGAGTGGCAATTGCTCCAGTAGCACAAAAACCCCAGGCACCATATATTCGGGTAGCACATCGCTCAAGGCAACACGTAACTCCGAGCTAGCCAATTCCGGTTCGCCAACAACGTAAGCCACAATTTCTTGATTCCCGTCATGACCCGTTCTTGCCAGTACAACTGCCTGCTTGACTTGTTTTTGACGGCTGAGGGCGACTTCAATCTCGCTTAGTTCAATGCGGTATCCCCGGATTTTCACTTGGCTATCCTGACGCCCGGTGAAAATAATCTCTCCCGATGGCAGTCGCTTGCCAAAATCTCCTGTGCGGTAAAGCATCTCCCCCGGCACAAACGGGTTTTCTACAAACTTGCTGGCTGTTAAGTCCGGATTGTGCAAATATCCTCGGGCTACCCCAATCCCGGCTACACAAATTTCCCCAACCACTCCTATTGGTACGGGTCTTAAGTTTTGGTCTAGCAAATAAACGGCTGTATTGGCGATCGCTTGCCCAATGGGGATCGCACCTACAGCAATTGCTGACGGCTCAAGTTTGTAAGTCGTTGCACAAACTGCTGTTTCCGTCAGACCGTAAGCGTTAAAGTAGTTCAATTGATGAGCATAGTAACGGGCATCTTCCAACTGGGTGGCTTCACCCGCAGTAATCATCACCCGCAAATACTTAAAATCAGGTTGCTCTAGGGAGCGCAAGTAGGAAGGTGGAAAGGTGGCTACCGTGACCTTGTGTTTGTCCAAGTAACTGAGAAACTGTTTGCGTTCGCCAATGGTGGGCTTGTCAATTAAGACTAAAGTCGCGCCGCACAACAGCGCCATAAATATTTCTGATAGAGATGCATCAAAGGTGGCGTTGGCAAACTGCAGCACTCTGTCGCTGGGTTGGAGCTCAAAACTTTGAATTTGCGATAATGCCATGTTCACAAAGCTGCCGTGCTCGACCATCACCCCCTTGGGTGTGCCTGTAGAGCCAGAGGTGTAGAGGATATACGCCAAGTCTGAGGGTTGGCTTTTGGATAAGAGCACATCTTTTGGCTCGGAGAGTGCCGACAACTGCACGTCCATAGCAAACATTGGGATGTCCAGCAGGTTTTGCAGTTGGGGTAGTTTGTCTAGCTCCATCAACAACACTTTCACTTCGGCGTCTCGAATCAGCCATTCGGTACGCTCGCTTGGGTTGTCTGGGGCGATAGGTACATAAGTTCCACCAGCTTTGAGAATCGCCAGCAATCCGATAATTAAGCTTTCGGAGCGTTCGAGTAGAACACCAACCGGGTCATTCGTTTGAATGTGATATTGTTTTTGAAGATAGTGGGCCAGCTGATTTGCACCTTCGTCGAGTTCTTGATAGGTGATTGAGCCGTGGGCAGTTTGGATGGCGTGACGTTGTGGGGTCCGTGCCACCTGAGCCTGAAACACTTCATGGATAGTTTGCGGTTGACGAGCTTGCTTTTGACCCACCGCCCAATCCACAAGTAAGTGAGTTTTTTCTTCTACTGAAAAGATTTCTAGTTCTACTAAACGCGTCTCCCGACGTGCATAAGCTGAAAGCACATTCTGCAAATGCCGTGCAAAGCCACTGACAAAAAACTTATCGAAGCGATTCGGGTTGTAGTGCAGTCTCAAACTCACAGATGCTTCGGTGCAAATTTCGATGCCCAAATCATAATGATTCAGACGAGGGCATGAACCGTGAAGCTGGGGTAGCCAAACGATGACATTCGTTTTCAAATAATCTTTTGTTTCATCAGTTGCAATCAATTCTTGCAACGGGAAGTTTTGATAACTATAACTTTTAGAGATAATTTGGGAAATCTCAGCAATGTAAGCTTTTAAAGAATGTTGCTCATCCACTTGAGCAATCAGTGGCACTTGCTCTACGACTGCTTCAAAATCTGAGTTGGCTTTCAACAGTGGAGAATCGATTAAAATAGTAGACTTCCCACTATAACGACTACACAAGTAAACAATGGCTGAAACCACAACCACATAGGTTGCTAAGCCATCTTTTCGGGTAATGTCGTTGATGGTTTGGGTTGCTGTTTGATTTAACTCTAATTCGTGGGTTTGTTTTTCACCTTGGCTGGATAAGCCAGCTTGGCTGTTTCCCTCCAACACAAAAGGTGCTGCCATCTGACCCAGTTGTAATTTCCAAAAATCAGAGTAGGGCTGATAGGTTTTTCCAGTATACTGCCACAGGTTTTGACGCAATTTAGTCTGACTCATAACACCATCTCTTTTTGCCCGAAAAGGAATTCCGAAAAGATATTTCTTGACTTGCATTCAGCAATTAACCGATTGGATTCAACTATTGGGTTAGAATCTTCTTGGAGTTCAAGCCCTAAAATATATCTCAGCCAAGGTTCTTGCCCCATTGCGTAAACATAAACTTCTTGGGGATGGAAAAAATCGACTAATTGTATAGCCTCCTTATAATTACAGCCTCGTCCTAAACGGCTGCGATCCATTGCTCGCGGCAAGGTGGAGTTAAAGAGTGGGTTGTAGACCCAGGAAGGGGGTGAACCGTCACATTCCATGCCCAAAAACATCAAATCTATATCACCTACAAATGAGTGGATGCGGTTATACAAAATTGGATCTATATTGCAGGAATCTGCCAACACCAGTATGGAACGGTCGAACAGGCGCACTAAATAAGTCAATTTGCTACAAACTAAAAGGTCATGATGCTCGCCAATGAATGGAAGTCCAACAATGGCACCTCCAGGAATTGCAATCTCGTCTAGTTCCCTCAATTCAATCACGTTTTTGAAACCAAGATGTTTCAGCATCAAAGCAAGAGAGGGGTCTTGAAGAGAGCCTTCATAGTTATGACCTACAACAACGTGTCCTACTTTATGCCTTAATTGAATTAAAGTTTCCGGCAAACAGTGGTCTTGATGGCTGTGAGTAATCAGAACATAATCGATCCAGCTAGGTAAATCCTGGTAGGTGTAACGCTCAATCTCTGATTCATAAGCGTAGCTGATTACGGGATCGAATAAGATGCTAACATCTTTTGTTTCCAACAATATACAGGCATGACCGAAATACCGAATTCTCACTCCATCACCACTATACTTTTGGGGGGGTAATGGAGGCTGTTCTGTGAAAAATGATGCAAAAAGTTCTTTATCTTCAATTGCTATACCCAATTGACTGTAGATGTAATCATAGGTTTGCGGTACAGCCCTCATCTTAAACAACTCATCCAATCCCTGATGAGCAAACGGAATTGGTAAATGAATTGTCTTGTCACGCTGCAACCTGGGCGTACTGAAAATAAATGGACGACTGCGATCGCATTCAACCTTAGAGAGTGCAATACTCTGACAGGTTACATCATAAAAGTGGCTGCGATAAAGAAGTGGTTCAAAAAATCGGAATGTCGGGTTATTGTTCAGGTCATAGCACAGTTCCACATATCCTTGAAGAATGTCTGGCACTTTGGCATAAAGGGGTTCCAGACTGTAGCCTTTGGCATCTGAGTTTAAAAGTGTTTGTAGCTGTTTGACTGCACTGACAAAGTCAATTAAGTGTCCGTGCCGTTCTTTGGTTTGTTGCAAAAGTTCTTTAACTGCCGAAACCCATTTTCCATCTAGTGCTATGAACGGACCACCTTGCATGGCTGGGTTTTTCAGAGCCACAGCATGGAGCTCTGGAGAATTGATATATGAAGTCATTATTGCCATATGGCGTTCAACCATATTCATGGCAGCAGTTGCTGGGGGAATTAGCGCGATCCATGCCACCCACATATTAAATAGGGGTTCAACTTGGATATCCTGCCTGAGGTACAATTTTTGGCTCGACATTACATTTACTTGTAGTGAAGGGAAATTTAATGACGATATCTAAATAAACTTCGTTTCAACAAGTGGCTCGCCACAAATAAAGTGAACTAGTTGAAGCCCTCTTTTTTATTTGTCATCGATTTAGCATCAGGATTCTAGCTATTTTTACATTCCTTAACGTAAGTTACTTTTAATTGCGCTTACCTACTTATTAATCTTGTTTGCTTTTTCCTGTAACATAGGAAACATACACTGTAAAAAGTATATCTCACAAAAGTTTCATAATACTTTAATTTTAATGATTATTATTTTTTATAAAAGGTGTAGGAGAGTAATATTAATTTTTTCATGGAAATTTACTGTCTATACATTGCATAAATCACCTTAAATACGTTTTGTACAGAACCATCAAAAGTATAATCCATATATAAATATTTTTTATATATAAAAATATTTTAATTATTTCTTCAGCAATAGTTAACCTCAAAATGAAATAGTCAATTTTTTCTAAACATAAAGAAATGCAACCTTATGTAAACGAAGATAAGCTTATGTAATTTTTTAGAGAAAAAGTAGAGAGGGTTAACGTAAATAAGAATTTGAATGCAGCCATATTATGGCATCTGCAAAACCTTCAGTTCATCCACTTGAATCATATTATAAGTTCCATCCTAAAATCACGATTTTCAATAAAAAACAGATAACAAGCCTCTTCCTTAGATATATCAAGGGTTTTAGACGATTATCTGATGAAAAGAAAAAACAGCGTTATTTTGTGTCTTTCTAGCTTTATCTAGGACTGACGCGCTGTCATTAGCTAACGCAGCTACATCCTTAATGAAACTTTATTTAAAAAAATTTACAAAACCCCATAAGATTCTCACATCTCGGGTGTAGTCTCAATAAAGTTACTATTGGGACGAAATAATGTATCTCAACAGTTCAAACTGAAGGTTTACCTCAATTCACATAATCAAATTTTTAGCTCTGTAGCAATGGATGGCAGTGGCCAACTTTGGCGAACGCATAATTTATATTTTCTTTAGCAATGCCTGCGATTCCCAGGAAATACAACATTGGGCATATTTCGTGTTTCTTTCTTGAGACCATTTCCATATAAATGAGGTCTCATCCAACCCCCTATAATCCCCCAAGGTATCAAAGGGAAGGTGTTTTAGCCCTTGGAGCAAACACTTTATAATTTTAGAATAGAAATGATATGAGTTTTCAATAGCTCAGAAAAACATTATCTTCTCGAAGAGGGTGTAAGCAGAGTTAAGACAGTTAAGACAGTTAAGACAGTTAAGACAGTTAAGCAATATCTCTACTTTTGTTACTCTCTGAGAAGTAAAATACGAGCGACAGTGCTTGCAGATATTTTAAGGCTCCAGCCACAAATAAATGTAGTGCTAGAAGTATTGCAGCACAAAGCACGACTATCGCACGCCACTTGTCGTTCATATATCTATACGTAAATGAAATATGTTCCACTGTTAGAGACAGTAGTGTAAGATATTAGCGAACCCATCGTTAGCAGGTAAAAGCTAGTAAACTTGAATTATGTGAACAATAGTTAAGTATGGGATATCATTGAAAAAATTTACGTATTATGTAAAAAATATGACTTCAGATACTCATGTACGGTAAGAGACTAGAGGAATTAAATTTTGCAACAATTCAGGTCAAATCAAATACTTTAGCTTTATAAAAAAAAGATAAAGTTATATAGATTGCACTAAAAACTGTTGTTGACTTATTACACGAAGACTAGTTTTCGTTTTTAGACTGACGTTCAATATTAAATCCGCTATCCCATAGTTGAGAACTTAGGCTAGTACACGCGTCGCAGCGTTAATCTTAATTACGAGTATTCAAACAAAATTTGTTATGGGAGCATTTTGCTACTTGGCAATTTTGATTGCTTGTACACTAAAAGAAAGTATCTGGAACAAATTTTTCGTCGTACAGCTTTTAATGTTAGGAGAGTTTACACTGTGAAACGTCTTGTAGTTTGTAGTGAAGGGACTTGGCAAAAATTAGAAAGCCCTTATCCGTCTAATGTGGTAAAGCTAGCTCAAGCAGTGAAACCAGTTGCTGATGACGGAATTCCACAAATCGTATTTTATGATGAGGGAATTGGAACTGATAGTAATATAGTTGAACAGATGTTAGGGGGAGCCACTGGATCGGGAATTGATAAGAATATCCAGGATGGCTATCGTTTTCTTTGTCTCAACTATGTTCCTGGGGATGAAATTTATCTGTTTGGCTTCAGTCGTGGCGCTTATACTGTCAGAAGCTTAGCTGGTATGATTTATTGTTCGGGATTGCAATCGCGCTCTTACATTTCAGAGGCACCAGAAGCTTACGAACTTTATCGCAACAGAGGTATTAAACCCAAGGATCAAGAAGCCGTTGATTATCGCCAGGAACACGGCGAGCGCGTTCCAATCAAGTTGCTCGGTTGTTTCGACACTGTCGGTGCGCTTGGTATCCCACCACTTGCCATTTCCCTGGGAATTGGAGCGCAGTTCAATCAAAGGTACAAATTCCACGATACAACTTTAAATCCATGCATCGAAAATGCATTGCACGCAATGGCGTTAGATGAGTTTCGTGATGCTTTCACGGTAACTCCCATGACAAAGAACCCCAAAGCAGAGAACCAGAGGGTGCGTCAAGTTTGGTTTCCAGGCGAGCATGGCTGTGTTGGTGGTGGGACAGAAGAGTACAGTGGATTATCAGACGCAGCATTGCAGTGGATGATAGATTCAATTCGCGAGCTTGGATTGGGTCTAGATTTAGATCCAAGCGCCATTCCAAGCGGTATTAACCCTGACTGTGAATGTGATTTTAAAAACGATCCTGGATTGTTCTTATTGGGGGGAGTTCGCGATCGCCAGGTAAACCCTGAGTTGGATGAGCTTCACATAACCGTGGTTAAGCGTTGGAAAGCTCGAAAAGAATACCGTCCTCGAAGTTTAGCAAAATATGCAGATAAACTGAGTGAGATATTAGACAAGCTGTAGAAAATATTTTCTTCATCTTCAGCTTCTTAATGTTTATACTGTCAAAAGGAAACATAAAAATGAGAAAATCAACCAATAAAAATCAGGAAGAAGTAACTACTACACAAGAAATTACAACTATTAAACTGGAAACAATCCATACAGAATCCTCCGATGCTGATGTTGTTGTAAAACCAAAAGTTCGTGTAGAAGAATTAAGTATTGGTAGCAATCTTATTGACGATCTCAATCAACTAGTATATCAAGCTAATATTAGGAGGATTTTAATTAAGACAGAGGATGGAAATACGCTGTTAAACATTCCCTTAACAGCAGGGCTAGTAGGTGGAGCCCTGGGTTTGTCTTTCTTCCCCTTAGCATCAGTGTTGGGTAGTGCTGGTCTGTTGGCTACTAACTTTTTGTTTACTCGTGTAAAAATTGTAGTCGAAAGGGAAGAGTAGACAAACTAAATTCCTTAATGAAAAATTTCTCTACTAATATCAGTGAGGTTTAGATGTACGTTAGACAATGCTGATTTATCTGACATCTTCCAGCAGGTACCTACAATCGAGCTAACTTTTTAGGGTGGGCGCTGCCCACAGATGACGAAAACGTTCATTTTGATGTTGTAGGCACTGCCCACCCAACTCATATTGAGAGAAAGATATCCCACTGAGATTTATGACAGTTTAGATGTCACATATATGATGAATTGAGTGAAAACGCTGACTTAAGAAGGAATCTTGGTAAAAAAACACAAATCATCAATGAGAAATTAGCAGAAAACTAAGATTTGCTTCATTGACTGTAATTAAGCATCAAAAATTTGCAGAAAACCCAGTATTTTCTTAAGTAATAAGGTGAGAGCGATGGACAGCAAAATTATTCAAATATCAGACAAATTTGAGTTGGAAAAAAGCCAGAATAATTCTCTGCAAAAGCCCCTCACATCAGACGAAATACAAGATTGGTTGGTTTCTTACATGGCTGAATTATTAGAAGTCAATCCAGATAAAATTAATACGTCGATTCCTTTCGATCGCTACAATCTCAATTCCTCATCAGCTATCGAATTAACTGGAGAATTGGAAGACTTGTTAGGGAGAGAATTACAACCTACTTTAATTTATGATTACCCTAATATTGAAGCTTTATCAAAAAAACTAGGTAGTTCAATGTAAAAAATAGGAAAAATTAGGGTGTGTAAAGCAAAGCTGTCATACACCCATTTGTTAAATTTCCTGACATTTGTTTGTCTTGGAAGACAAAAGACAGAATTAATGGAAAATTTTGTTGACTTTTTCTCTAAAAAAGTAAGTCTTAGGCTTAAGTTATCAAAAAAAGGAATGATAAAAAATGCCAGAAGCTACCGAGGGAAAATCTACAAGCGATCGATCTTTAAAAGTAGATCGAACAGTGTCACAAAAACCTGTTAAACTCATACAAAGTGTTTATGAAAATAATCTTAAATCTGGTTATACAGAGACAATTCACGAGTTAGATAAAAAATTTGATTACGATAGTAACAGCGATAAATATTGGAGTGAACCTCAGCAATCCCTTCTATATGGTACACCGCTGTATGAAGCAAGTTCTTCTTCACAAAAATTAGCTCTAAATCACCTGTACTGGGCAACACAATATAGCAAAATAGCTACTGATGAAATCACAGCCTTGATATTCAATCCAATGACGGGTAGTGTTTTCTCTAAATTCCAAGACCTGGGAACTCTCTGTCAAGAATTAGACCTGGAAACAGAGCAAGAACGCTATCATATTCACGCCTTTCAAAGGATTAGCCGCTTAACGAAGAAAGCTCTAAAATGCGATCGACTAAAGCAATCCACTGTAAAAAAATCTTCGATACTAGATAATAAACATAACTACTTCTCAAAGCATGATTCTTTTGTCGCTCGTTTTGAGATCGAACGTTCTTTGCGTAAGTCATCTTATTCGAGCTTACGGTTCATTAATAAATTTTTGTTAGAAACACAAGAGAAAGAACCTTGTAAATTTTTACAAGAACTAGAACAGCAGAAAGAGGGTGTTCAAATACCAGTAAATGGAGTCTTTAGCAAATTCCCATTTCGGTATCAAACAATGCAACTGCTAACTATCAACTTTGGGACTTCACCTTTCTTAGCATCTACTTATTATGCTATCCGCTTAATTGCGAATATGATGCTCAAGAACTGGGAATACAATTACGTTCAATATTTTAGGCAGTTAGAAAAAAACGGGGAGTTTATTCCAGCGCCAACATCTGTCTCCTATTGGCATTTTTTGGATGAGTCTTTCCATACTACAATTTCCAAAACTATTAGTCTTGATGTGTATAAGTTGTTCTCCAAGCCAACAGCTTATGAGCAATTTATTGCTAATATGTCATATTATGCCATGCAACGGAATCTTAAGGGACTTTCTGGTGCTGTTCCTTACCGTTTTATTGAAGATGACCCTTCTTTTTTAGATTTTATCTACCAGATCCTACAAACTCCCGTCTTTAATATGTCTGCTTCTGAAGCACTCTACTGGTTAGAAAAATGCTTCTGTCAAGAGCATGAGGGTTTTCATCTGACTTTGAATCATCACCAGAGGTTACTGTCAAATCTCCGCCAAACCTTTGCTGATGTTGATTATCTGTGGCCTGTAAACCGGGAAATGCGTTTGGTGAGTTCAGGAGCGAGTATTAGTAGATCGGTTCATCATAACATTAAAGCTTTTAAAAGATTTTCTCAATCTGTTGCCTAAATTCAGTAGCCAGTCATAGGTGGTTTTGGATGAATAGTACGTTATAGCTTCCCTCCCCACATCTCACTTATCTGCTAACTATCAATGTTGTACGACCACAAGTATCCATTTTTAAGGTGATTAAGTGTAAATGGAACCCATAGCAATTATTGGTCTTGGCTGTCGCTTTCCTGGTGCTGAGAATCCAGAGTCCTTCTGGCAACTTTTGCATAACGGGGTAGATGCTATTACTGAAGTACCACCAGAGCGATGGGACGTTAATGCGTGTTATCACCCAAAACCAGCTACACCAGGTAAAATGAACACTCGCTGGGGTGGCTTTTTAGAGAAAGTGGATTGCTTTGACGCTAGTTTTTTCGGTATTTCGCCTGGTGAAGCAGAGCGTATGGATCCCCAACAGCGGCTGGTTTTGGAGGTCGCCTGGGAAAGTTTAGAAAATGCAGGAATAGCACCGTCAAATCTTTCTGGTACTCAAACAGGGGTTTTTCTTGGAGTCGCCAACTACGACTATAGCAAGTTACTGGCAGCAGATTACAGCCGTATGACTGCCTATGATGCCACAAGTAATGTTCTATGTATTACTGCTAACCGCTTATCTTATATTCTAAATCTACAAGGACCGAGTTTGGCGATCGGCAGCGCTTGTTCTTCTTCATTAGTGGCATTGCATTATGCTTGTAGAAGTTTGCAAAGTGAAGAATCTGACTTGTGCTTGGCAGGAGGGGTAAACTTAATTTTGTCTCCTGAGGCAACCATGAATTGCTCTCAAGCTTTGATGCTTGCACCCGACGGTCGATGTAAGACATTTGATGCGAGTGCTGACGGTTATACTCGTGGAGAAGGATGCGGTCTTGTTGTACTTAAACGTCTTTCTGATGCTAAAAAAGATGGAGACAATATTCAGGCAATTATCAGAGGTTCTGCAGTTAACCAGGATGGTCTTAGCAATGGACTCACAGCCCCTAATGGTCCTTCTCAGCAAGCCGTTATTCGTCAGGCTTTGAAAAATGCCCTTGTAGAACCTGCCCAGATTAGCTATGTAGAAGCTCATGGTACTGGCACATCTTTGGGTGACCCAATAGAGATGAATTCTATCAAGGCTGTATTCCTGGAAAACCGCCAACAGAACAAACCATGTTGGGTTGGTTCTGTCAAGACTAATATTGGTCATTTGGAAGCAGCAGCTGGAATTTCTGGTTTGATAAAGGTAGTGCTTTCCTTAAAACACGAAGAGATTCCACCCCATTTACACTTAAAGCAGTTAAACGCATACATTAAAATTGAAAACACTCCTATAGCGATTCCTACTGAGGGACAGCAATGGGGTCGCGAACAACAAAGATTTGCTGGGGTGAGTTCTTTTGGATTTGGTGGAACCAATGCACATATTATAGTTGAAGAAGCTCCTGCATTCCCATATCTTGTAAGAACCATCGACCGCTCGCGGCATATACTGACCTTATCGGCTCAAAGCGAGCAAGCCTTGGGGGAACTGGCGCAAAGGTATAGAAATTTCTTGGCATCTCATGCCGATCCTGAAGTATTGTTAGGAGATATTTGCTTTACAGCCAATACTGGGCGATCGCATTTTCACCACCGTTTGGCTGTTGTCGCTGAGTCTGCATCACAGTTATGTGAAAAGCTGAGCCTAGCCTATTCTGAAAACACTCCTCAACTTATTAGAGGTGAGGTACTTAATAAAAAGCGTCTAAAAATTGCATTCTTATTCACAGGTCAGGGGTCACAGTATATTAACATGGGGCGTGAACTTTATGAACAGGCTCCTACTTTCCGCCGAACCGTAGACAAATGCGATGAAATTTTACGCCCCTACTTAGGAAAATCCCTGCTTAGCATCTTGTATCCCAAATCAGGAGAAACTTCACTAATTGATGAAACTGCTTACACCCAACCTGCTTTATTTGCCATTGAGTATGCTCTAGCGGAATTATGGAAATCTTGGGGCATTACCCCCAGCACAGTCATGGGTCACAGTGTGGGAGAATATGTTGCTGCTTGTATAGCGGGTGTATTTAGTTTAGAAGATGGTCTAAAACTGATTGCCCAACGGGGACGTTTGATGCAAGCACTTCCCCAAAATGGCAAGATGATAGCAGTGATGGCATCTCAAAGCCAAGTTCAAGCAGTTCTAAATGATTGTGGCGAAAAATTGACGTGTTTGGGAGAGCCTTCCGTAGGGAAGCCGGATAAAGTAGTGGCCATTGCAGCTATTAATGGTCCCCAAAGTCTTGTGATTTCCGGGGAGTATCAAAGTATTGATACTATCTGTGCAATTTTGGCAGCACAAGGAATCAAGACAAAGCCATTACAAGTGTCCCATGCCTTCCACTCTCCGCTAATGCAACCTATATTAGCGGAGTTTGAAAGTGTGGCTGGGGAAATCACTTACTCACCGCCTCAAATTCCCTTTATTTCCAATCTCACTGGAAAACCTGCTACGGTGGAAATCACCACTCCCAGATACTGGTGCGAGCATTTGCTACAGTCGGTGCAATTTGCAGCAAGTATGGAGCATCTGTCTGAGAAAGAATACAGGTTTTTTGTAGAAATTGGTCCCAAACCCATCTTATTAGGAATGGGTCGCAACTGTCTGTCAGCACTCAAGACAAACAGCGGAGAGACTGTACATTGGCTACCGAGTTTACAACCGGGTCAATCGGATTGGCAGCAGATCCTGCAAAGCCTTGCAACATTATATGTGCATGGAGTAAAAGTAAACTGGTCAAGCTTTGACCAAGACTATCCTCGGCGACGGGTAGAACTACCGACTTACCCATTCCAGCGTCGGCGTTACTGGGTTGAGAGAGGGCAACAGGGCAACCAAACAAATGGATCTTTATCCCCTCAGCTCGCCCAAATGCCAATGCTCAACCTCTTGCACAAAGGTGAGACGGAAAAGATTGCTCAAGAGTTAGCAATGACAGGAGAACTTTCAGAAGATGAGATGCAATTACTGCCTAAAGTGATGGAACTCCTAGTTAAGAAACACCAGGAGCAACTAAGCGCTAGTAACATTAATGATTGGCTCTACCACCTCAATTGGCAAGCCAAACCCCTAAACAGTTCCAAAAAGACTATAGTTACAGCGACTGGTAGCTGGCTCATTTTCGCTGACCAAGAAGGGGTGGGGCAAACTCTAGCCAAACTTTTACAACACCAAGGTCACAGTTGTCTCCTTATCTATGCTGAAGAGATTTATCAGAACAAAGGAGGCGGAATTTGGAGCCTCAACCCATGTCAATCAGAAGATTTTGAGCGTCTGTTCCAGGAAGCCATAGAAATCCTCAAATTACCTTTGCAAGGAGTTGTTCACCTTTGGAACTTAGACGTAACGCTGTTCAATGAGTTGACCATCTCTACCCTGGAGAAAACACAGGCTTGGGGATACGCTAGTGTACTGTATTTGGTGCAAACTTTAGTTAAACACAAGCCGCTAAGTTCGCCCAAGCTTTGGCTCGTTACTCGAGGAGTGCAGCCAGTCAAGTCGGAACCCAGTTCTCTAGCAGTGGCACAATCTTCTTTGTGGGGATTGGGCAGAGTGGTGAGTTTAGAACACCCTCAACTTTGGGGAGGAATGGTAGATTTAGCTCCTAAAGGGACAGCTGATGAAGTAAGGATGCTGTTGACAGCCATTGAGAATTCACCAGACACAGACCATATCGCTATACGAGAAGGAAAGTATTATGTTGCTGCTCTAGCACCACGTCGATTGTCAAAATCCTCAAAAGTTAAGATAAAGTCAGATAGCAGTTACCTGATTACTGGTGGGCTTGGGGCATTAGGGCTAAAGGTCGCTCAGTGGATGGTCAAGCAAGGGGCAAGATCTTTAATTCTGACCGGACGTAGTGCTCCTTCCAGTGAGGGACAGGAGGCGATCGCTCAAATGCAACAAGCAGGGGTGAAGGTTTTAGTTGCACAAGCAGATGTGTCTGAACAAAGCGATATGCTCAAAGTCCTCAAGGATCTTGAGGGCTGCATGCCACCCCTGGGAGGAATCATTCATGCTGCTGGTGTCTTAGATGACGGAATCTTGTTACAACAAGATTGGCAGCGCTTTTTACGAGTGATGGCTCCAAAGGTCAAAGGGGCGTGGAATCTACATATATTGACGAAAGATTTGCCGTTAGATTTCTTTGTTGTATTTTCTTCCGCCGCCTCTTTGCTTGGTTCACCAGGGCAAGGAAATTACGCCGCAGCTAACGCTTTTATAGATACTTTAGTCTATTATCGTCTCTTTTTGGGTCTGCCAAGCTTAAGCATCAACTGGGGACCTTGGAGCGATATTGGTATGACAGCTCGTTTAGGCAGTCATTACCAAAACCGTATGACTGGGCGGGGAATCAGTTCCATTTCTTCAGAACAGGGATTACAGGTGTTAGAGCAGTTATTAGGACAGGTATGGGGACAGGTTGGTGTAATTCCCTTTGATTGGTCAACCCTAAAGCGGCAGTCTAGGACAACTCCTCAATGGTCGTTATTGTCCGATTTAGTTCGTGAAAACGGGTTGCAAGAGGAATTTAAACAAGTACGAACACAAACAGAATTTTTACAACGATTAGAACAAGCAACCGCAAGCAAACGTCAAGAACTTTTATTAGCCCACGTACAAGCTCAAATTGCTCAAGTGCTGGGACAAGAACCATCTCAGTTATCAACAACTCAAAATGTTTTTGAGATGGGAATGGACTCTCTCATGGCAGTTGACTTCAAGAATCGTTTGGAAATGTCTTTAAATTGTTCTCTTCCTGCAACTTTAGCAATAGAGTTTTCTACTATAAAAGATATTACTGACTATTTGGTAAACGAAGTCTTCAAGTGGAACCAATCTGTTGTTTATGCTGAAAGACCACTGAAAGAAGAAGAGCAACGAGATAGAGTTTTATCAAAGATAGAACAGCTTTCCGATGATAGAGTAGAAGAGTCGCTTTCGGAGGAACTGGCAAAATTAGAAATCTTACTGAGAGGTCAGTAAAATGAGCAGCATTTCCGAAAGAGTCGATCGACTATCTTCATCAAAGAGGCTGCTTCTTGCTCTTATGGAAGCGCAAAGTAAGCTGGAAGCTGTTGAGCATTCCAAAACAGAACCAATCGCTATTATTGGCATGGGTTGTCGATTTCCTGGAGGGGTCCAAAACCCAGAAATGTTTTGGCAACTCTTACGTGATGGAATGGATGCTGTCACAGAGATTCCTTCAGAGAGATGGAATATTGATGCTTATTACGATCCAAAGCCTGAGAGTTTGGGGAAAATATATACCAAATTTGGTAGCTTTTTGCAGCAGGTAGACCAGTTTGACCCCCAATTTTTTGGGATTTCTCCTCGGGAAGCGAAAAGTATAGACCCCCAACAGCGTTTGTTGTTGCAAGTGAGCTGGGAAGCACTAGAGAACGCGGGAGTCGCACCCGAGCGACTCAGTGGTAGCAATACGGGAATTTTCGTAGGCGTTGGTCAAAACGATTACGCTCAATTACAACTCAACTGTGGCGATCCAACACGCATTAACGCCTATGATGGCACGGGTAATGCCTTTTGCTTCGCCTCGGGTAGGTTGTCTTATACTCTGGGTTTACAAGGACCGAGTATGACAATCGATACAGCTTGCTCGTCTTCCTTGGTCGCCGTTCATTTAGCTTGCGAAAGCCTGCGTAGGAAAGAGTGCGATATGGCTTTAGCAGGCGGGGTACATCTTGTCCTGTCACCGGAAGCTACTATTTTTCTCTGCCAAACTCATGCTCTCTCCCCTGATGGTCGCTGTAAGACCTTTGATGCAACTGCAGATGGTTACGGGCGAGGTGAAGGATGCGGGGTTTTAGTTCTGAAACGCCTCTCTGATGCTGTGGCACAAGAAGACAATATCTTAGCTTTAATTCGGGGTTCGGCAGTGAACCACGATGGTTCTAGCAATGGGTTAACGGTTCCTAATGGCTTAGCTCAACAAGCCTTGCTTCGCCAAGCCCTCAAAAGAGCAAAGGAAATCCCCGCTCGCATTAATTATTTAGAAACCCACGGTACGGGAACATCTTTGGGAGATCCGATTGAAGTCAGAGCCTTAGCAGCCGTGTTTGGAGAGGGGCGATCGCCACAAGAACCCCTAGTCATTGGTTCAGTTAAGACCAATATCGGTCATTTGGAAGCAGCAGCGGGAGTTGCAAGTTTAATAAAGGTAGTCCTTGCCCTTCAAAATCAGGAAATACCGCCCCATCTGCACTTTAAGAAACCCAATCCTCATATCAACTGGCATGAACTACCAGTGGTGGTACCTACAAAACGGATGGCATGGGTCTCCAATGGAAGACAAAGATTAGCAGGAGTTAGCTCCTTTGGCATGAGTGGCACCAATGCCCATGCTGTGTTAGAAGAGGCACCAGTACCACAACCAAGACAAGGGCAAGTAGAACGCCCCCTGCATTTGCTGACGCTCTCAGCTAAGACCGAGGAAGCACTACAGCAATTAGCTATTCGGTATAAAAACTATCTAGCAGACAACCCTTCTTTAGCTCTGGGAGATATTTGCTGTACTACGAATATTGGGCGATCGCATTTTCAATACCGACTTAGTATAGTAGCTTCCTCAACTGCCGAACTGAGTGAACAGCTAGTCGCCTTTACTTCTGGACAAGAAGCACTTTTCCAAACGGGGCAAGTGCAAGAAATAACTCAGCCTAAAATAGGTTTCCTATTTCCAGGCAAAGGTTCCCAGTCGCTGAAAATGGGTCATCAACTCTATGAAACCCAACCCACCTTCCGCGCTGCCCTCAACCACTGCAATGAAATTCTGCAGTCTTATTTAAAACAATCCCTGCTGGAATTGCTTTACCCCCAATCTCATAACACTGGTCTGCTGGATGAAATTGCTTACACAGAGCCTTTACTATTTGCAGTAGAGTATGCCTTGGCGCAGTTGTGGCAATCCTGGGGAATCAAGCCCGCAGTTGTTATGGGTCACGATCTTGGGGAATATGTAGCCGCTTGCGTCGCAGGAGTCTTTAGCCTGGAGGATGGGCTTCGCCTAATATGTACGAGGGCTGGTTTGATGCAGCCCAAAACGCAGAATGGGCGGGCTTGGGAGCAAATAAGCCAGGAAGTGACTTACTCATCTCCACAAATCAGTATCATTTCCACTGTCACAGGGGAACTCGTGACAACAGAGATGCAGAATCCTAAATACTGGTATTATCGATCGCAAGAACCAGTCAATTTAGTAGCGAGTATGAAAACTCTGCAGCAGGAAGATTATGAGCTGTTTGTAGAGTGTGGACCAAACCCAGTTTTATCAGAAATGGGTCGCAACTGTTTCCCTGAAGGAGTAGGTACTTGGTTACCCAGCCTGCGTGCAGACCAATCCGATTGGCAGGTCATCCTTCAGACTTTAGGGATATTGTACAACCGTGGAGTACCTATAGACTGGTGGGGCTTTCACCGGGATTATTCACATCGCCGTCTGCAATTGCCAACCTACCCCTTTGCCAAACAAAGGTACTGGGTTGATAAAACTAAACAGGAGCAACAAAAAACTCCATCCTTATCACAAGAACAAATTCCAACCCCAATTGTGCAACTTTTGCACCAAGGGGATAGTAAAAAACTATCGGAACTGTTACAACAAATAGGGAATTTTGCAGAAGAAAAGATAAAATTAATACCTGAAATACTGGAAGTATTGGTTCAGCAACACCAACAACAGATGAGAGGAGAATTCATCAAAGATTGGTGTTATCAATTGGAGTGGGAACTCAAACCACGTTTGGCAAACACCGCTCGAGAAAGAATTTTGAGCCAACAACAAGGTTTGTATCTCATTTTGGCTGACTTTAGTGGTGTAGGACAAGCGCTGGCAGAACTTTTAAAATTGCTGGGTTATACTTGTGTTCTTGTTTATCCTGGGGAAGCATACCAAAGTTTAGCAACTCAAGGAACTTGGTATCTTAACCCTGCTCATCTTGAAGATTTTGAGCGTCTGTTCAAAGAGATTTGGAAAACTTATCAACTTTCAATCCTGAAGATCGTCCACTTATGGAGTTTAGAGGCAGCACCTCTAAATAAGTTAGCACTTTCTACGCTCAAACAAGCTCAAATTTTAGGATGTGGTAGCGTCTTACATCTCGTGCAGACACTCGTTAAGCAGGATAAAATCGCTTTACCTCGATTGTGGTTGGTGACGCGAGGTGCAATGGCTGTAAGTTCCGCATTACCAGCCGTAGGGCAAGTTTCTTTATGGGGCTTTGGGAAATCTCTTTCTCTTGAATACCCAGATTTATGGGGTGGTATCCTCGATTTAGCCCCGAAACCTGTCTTAGATGAAGCAAGGACATTGTTAGCAGAAATTGAGGATTCCCAAGGAGAAGACTATCTCGCCTTTGACTCAGGAAAACGACACGTAGCCCGTTTAGTAAAAACCCAGGTATCAGAACCTCAAAAACTACTATTGTTAAAGCCAAATGCCACTTACTTGATTACGGGAGGGCTGGGATCTTTAGGGCTTAAAATAGCTGAGTGGATGGTAAGAAAAGGAGCCCGCTACTTAGTTCTTGTTGGACGTAGCCAAGCTTCCACTCAGGCACAAGAAACCATTCGGGCTTTTGAAGAAACAGGAGCTAAAATCTTAGTGGCTCAGGCTGATGTCTCTAATGAGACAGATATGGTGAAATTGCTAGAGCACGTTAAGTTAACAATGCCCCCGGTGCAAGGTATTATTCATGGCGCTGGTGTACTGGGGTTCCAAACTATTGAGGATATGAATTTAGATGCACTCTTAGCTGTGCTTAGTCCCAAGGTGTTTGGAACTTGGAATTTGCACGTACTCTCCCAGAGTCTAAAACTAGACTTCTTCGTGAGTTTTTCCTCAATTGCTGCGGTGTGGGGCTCAAAAGGACAAGCTCATTATGCCGCAGCCAACCATTTTCTTGATGGACTAACCCATTACCGTCAAGGATTGGGATTGCCGACATTAAGCATAAATTGGGGTCCGTGGGCTGACGCTGGGATGGCTGCTTCTTTGGAAGCACAGCAGTGGTTAACTCAGGTAGGAATTAAAGCGCTGGAACCAGAGCAAGCTCTGACGGCTTTAGAATTTTTGCTCCAAGGCAATTATTCCCAAATGACAACAGCTAATGTAGATTGGGCTCTCTTTAAGAGACTTTATGAAGTGAGGGGTCCACGTCCGCTGTTAGAAAAGATAAAAGTACTGCCACAGATTGTCACCACTCAGCAGAAGCAGCAGTCAGCAATTCTACAAAGATTAGAGGTAGCGACCGAAAGTGAGCGCCAGGATCTTTTAATTAGTTATCTTCAAACTGAAGTTGCTAAGGTTATGGAACTGGAACTTTCTCAATTACCAGAACCACAACAAGGTTTTTTTGATATGGGTATGGATTCCTTGATGGCTGTTCAGTTAAAGGAGGAACTAGAAGCCAGCATAGGCTGCTCTCTGCCTACAACGTTAATCCTGGAATGTCCAAATATTAGAGAGTTGGCTAGGTATTTAGGGCAGAAATTGTTACCAAAGGGGGTTTCTTTAGCATCCACTGTAACGTCAAAACAAGCACATTCTGTAAAGCCACAACCAACAGGTACTGTAACGTCACTACAAGCAGATGAGGATGGTGAGTTATCAACCCACTTGCAAACATTGTCTGAAGAAGAAATTGCCGACTTACTGGCTCAAAAATTAGCTTGCTTAGATTGAAGGGGGTAGGGATGAGCGATCGCTCAACAAGTATCAATTATAGATCGTTGATGGAAAATGCACTGCTGAAGCTGGAAAAAATGCAATCCAAGCTCAGTGCTTTAGAAAATGCTCAAACTGAACCTATAGCCATTATTGGCTTATCGTGTCGTTTTCCAGGGGGAGCAACTGACCCAGAATCATTCTGGGAACTTTTGATGAATGGGGTAGATGCCATCACAGAAGTACCTCCACAGCGATGGAATATTGATGCTTACTACGATCCCAATCCAGATACTCCAGGGAAAATGTGTACCCGACACGGAGGGTTTTTGCAGGAGATAGACCAGTTTGACCCTAAATTCTTTGGTATCTCCCCCAGGGAAGCAATGAAAATAGATCCCCAGCAGCGCTTAATGCTTCAAGTCAGTTGGGAAGCGTTGGAAAGAGCTGGGATTGTTCCAAATCCGAATGATGCTCCTCAAGCTGGGGTTTTTGTGGGAATTACAACCCATGATTACGCACAACTTCTTGTACTATCTGGCGTTAACCAAATAGATGCCCATTATCTGACAGGTAACCCCCTGAATGCTGTTGCAGGACGCTTATCTTATATTTTGGGACTGCACGGTCCTTGTATGGCGATCGATACAGCTTGCTCGTCGTCCTTAGTGAGCGTTCATTTGGCTTGTCAAAGTCTACGCAATTACGAGTGTACTTATGCTCTAGCAGGTGGAGTGAACGTAATTCTTTCTCCAGAAAACAGTGTAGCCCTTTCCAAAGCTAAAATGCTTTCTGTAAATGGTCGCTGTAAAACCTTCGATGCTGATGCCGATGGAATCGTCAGAGGCGAAGGCTGTGGAATGTTGGTACTCAAACGCCTTTCTGACGCAGTTGCAAATGGAGATAACATTCTAGCAATCATTCGCGGTTCTGCCGTAAATCAAGACGGTGCAAGTAGTGGGTTTACGGTTCCTAATAAAACAGCTCAAGAAGTTGTTATCGGTCAAGCGTTGGCAAAAGCAAAGATAAAACCATCTGATGTGGACTATGTAGAAACTCATGGCACGGGGACTTCCTTGGGAGATCCCATTGAAGTGAAAGCCTTGGGGGCTGTGCTAGGTGAGGGGCGAACAGCAGAATCTCCCCTCATGATTGGTTCGGTCAAAACCAATATTGGGCATACGGAATCGGCAGCTGGAGTGGCAAGTTTAATCAAGGTGGTGTTAGCACTGCAACACCAGCAAATTCCTCCCCATTTGCACTTTTCTCAGCCGAACCCTTATGTAAATTGGGATGAACTGCCTATAACTGTAACAACCAAGCAAACACCTTGGTTGAGGGGGGAAAAGACACGGATTGCAGGAGTGAGTTCTTTTGGAGCCAGTGGTACTAACTGTCATATCATCTTGGAAGAAGCCCCCGTTTCAAAATCTGAGGAAACTCATCCAAAATCCCTAGAACGTCCTTTGCACTTGTTGACGCTTTCCGCTAAGACAGACGAAGCCTTATTACAGTTAGCCCAAAGGTATGAAAAACACCTGACAAGCCATCCAGAGTTGCCATTCGAGAATATTTGCTTTACCTGCAATACAGGGAGAAAGCATTTTAATTACCGACTGGCGGTGTCAGGTTCCACCACTGCAGAAGTTTCTCACCAACTCGCTACCTATATTCGCGATCGCATTGCCCCAGGCGTGCTGACAGGTCAAGTGGAAAGAACAACATTTCCCAAAATAGCATTCTTGTTTACCGGTCAGGGATCGCAGTACATCGGAATGGGTCGCCAACTCTATGAAACGCAACCTATTTTCCGGCAAACTCTTGAATGCTGCGATGACATTTTGCGGTCTTATTTAGAACAACCTTTATTGGAAGTACTTTACCCCCAATCTGAAAATTCACTACTCGACCAAACTGCCTACACGCAACCAGTATTATTCGCTGTGGAATATGCCCTCTTTGAGTTATGGCGGTCTTGGGGAGTGGAACCAGCAGTCGTTATGGGTCATAGTCTTGGGGAATACGTCGCTGCAACTGTTGCGGGAGTCTTCAGTTTAGAAGATGGGCTAAAACTGATTGCCGAACGAGGGCGACTCATGCAAGGACTACCTCCAATTGGGGGAATGCTGGCTGTATTTGCGGATGAAGCGCAAGTAAACGCAATTATTCAACCTTATATCCGAGATATTTCTATTGCTGCTATCAACAGTTCCCAGAATGTCGTGATTTCCGGTCAGAGCCAAGTGTTGGAGGTTGTACAGGCTATTCTGAAAGAACGGGGTATTGAAACAAAACCTTTAAAAGTTTCCCACGCCTTTCACTCTCCTTTAATGGAGCCGATTTTAGCGGAATTCGAGGAAATAACACGTCAGGTTCCTTGGCAACCACCATCCATTCCACTCATTTCTAATTTGACAGGTCAAATAATATCCCCCTCCCACACACTTGATGCTAAGTACTGGCGACGCCACTCTCGGGAGGCAGTGCAATTTGTCTCAGGTATCAATACTATATTGCAACAAGGTTATGAAATATTTTTAGAAATTGGTTCAAAACCTATATTATCTAATTTAGGCAGGCACTGTCAGCAAAAAGCCAAAGCAACTTGGTTACCTTCTTTAGTGCAAGGACGGGATGATTGGCAGGTGTTGCTTGAAAGCTTATCTGCTCTCTATGTACGAGGAGTTAATATCAACTGGACTGGCTTCGAGAGTCATTACACAAGAAGTCGTCTATCGCTGCCCACCTATCCTTTCCAAGAAAAACGTTATTGGTTTGAAGAAGTAGGTTTGCCTGTGAATCATCATTTAAATCACACAGCTAAAAAGAACCTAAGTGAAAAGGAGCCTGAACTTCAAGTTGCGGCACCTCCAGTCAAGACCCAGCGAGACATCATACTTTCAAGATTAATTTCTCTAGTAGCGGAATCGCTTCGGATCTCTGTGTCTGAAGTGGATATTCATGCTCCTTTTTTGGAGATGGGAGCTGATTCCATCATTCTTATAGAGGCATTGCAAACTGTTGAAAGTCTTTATGGGCTTAAGATTGCTATTCGCCAGGTGTTTGAGAATTTGACAGACGTCAGTAAACTAGCAACTTACATAGACCAGAATTTGTCTCCAGAATGGATTTTGACGAATAACCCACAACCTTCTGAAGCTGAAGTACAAATGCAACCTCCTAACCAGAGGGATGCGATCGCATCGGTGTCTATAGAGACACCAAGGCAGAACATCCAAGCATTTGCACAGGGAGAAATCTCTGAGACTGCATTGGAACGTATTATGAGGCAACAACTTCAAATTATGTCCCGACAGTTGGAGATTCTCAGTAACAATAGTCTGCCTGCAGACAATGTTTCATCAGATGAACATCAATTGTTACAGTCTGCTCATCCAGCAAAACAACCTGCTACCGATTTGCCAAGAAAACATTATCCCTCTGAACAAATTTCTTCCATTCCTCCCTTACAAAATTCAGAAAATGGTCTAAAGACAAAGCAACAGCAGCATTTGGAAGCGTTAATAGCAAGCTATACTAAACGTACTCAAAAATCAAAACAGAAAGCACAAACTTATCGCCAAGTTTTAGCCGACAGCAGATCTGTGGCAGGTTTTCGTTTTTCCATCAAAGAAATCCTATATCCTGTCATTGGAGAAAAAGCTCAAGGCTCGAAATTGTGGGATATCGACGGTAACGAGTACGTGGATTTAACAATGGGATTTGGAGTTCTTCTTTTTGGTCATAATCCACCATTTGTCAAAGCAGCTATAGAATCTCAACTTCAACAAGGCTTACAAATTGGTCCACAGTCAAATCTAGCAGGAGAGGTGGCTGAACTCATTTGCGAACTAACGGGTATGGAACGAACAGTCTTTTGTAACTCAGGGACAGAAGCTGTGATGACAGCCCTGCGTCTGGCACGTACTACAACTGGGCGTCATAAGATTGCTCGATTTACTAATTCTTATCACGGTCATTTTGATGGAGTTTTAGCAACAGCATCAAAGCATGAAGTTGATGCTGTGCCAATGGTAGGAGTATCTCCGCAAGCAGTTAAAGATGTTTTAGTACTGGATTATGGGTCTTCCGAATCAATTGATATTTTGCAAGCCCACGGTCATGAATTAGCTGCAGTGCTAGTAGAACCCGTTCAGAGTCGTCAACCCGAATTACAACCCAAAGAGTTTTTACACAAATTAAGACAACTAACACAAGCAGCAGGAACAGCCCTGATTTTTGATGATGTATTGACAGGCTTCCGCATTCACCAAGGTGGAACGCAAGCGTGGTTTGGGGTTGAGGCAGACATGGCTATTTATGGCAAAATCATAGGCGGTGGCTTGCCAATTGGGGTTGTCGCCGGTAAAGCAGCTTATATGAATGGAATCGATGGTGGTTGGTGGAACTATGGAGATGCCTCCTATCCTCAAGCAAACAAGACATTTTTTGCAGGAACTTTTAATAAAAATCACATGACTATGACGGCTGCAAAAGCAGTCCTTCAGCATCTTAAGGAGCAAGGCAATAACCTTCAGCAGCAATTAAATCAGCGCACCTTGTATTTAGCTGAAACTCTGAATACTTACTTTAGAGCGGAAAATGTACCTATTTCCATTGTTCATTGTGGTTCTCTGTTTCGCTTTTCTTTTTCCGGCAATCTAGATTTGCTATTCTATCACCTATTGGAGAAAGGAGTTTACATTTGGGAAGGGCGCAACTGTTTTCTTTCTACAGCCCATAGTGATGCAGATCTTGATTATGTAATTCAGGCAGTTAAAGATAGTATAAATGCTCTACGAAAAGGAGGTTTTTTATCTGCAATTGGATATAAGCATTCATTGTAATGTTTATTTATAATATCGGCAATAAGCCCTACTTCAATATGCTTTTCAGCAGTGAAAATATATGATGAATATATTTGATAATCAATTTTGGAAGCAATTTTTAGCAATTGCCAAACCTTACTGGTTTCCAGTGAAGGAAGAAGGAAGAACAGTTCAAGAAAGTTTTTGGTCATGGTCGATGGTAGCTATGTTGTTGGCATTGCTACTAGTCATTAATGGAATTGGTGCATTTAATAGCTATCTAGTTGCAAACTTAATAGATTTACTCGAACTACATGATGTTTCAAATTATACTAAGCAACTAATTATCTACGCTCTTTTGCTTGGTCTGCTAGCACCAATTTTAGCCTTAAATAATTATATCAAAAGAACACTTGCTATCGATTGGTATAAATGGCTAACAAATCACGTTTTGGATAAATATTTCCGCGATCGCGCTTATTATCATATAAATTTTGAACCTTCTATTGAAAACCCAGACCAAAGAATATCCCAGGAAATAGAACCAATACCCAGGACAATTATAAATATATCTTTTACTTTAATTGATAAATTTATAGAAATAGTTATTTTTACTAGCATTCTGTGGTCAATTTCTAGATGGGTGGCAGTTTTACTAGTGATTTATGCTATTGTTGGCAATGGGATAGCGCTTTTTTTTGGTCAAGAGTTGATTAGAATTAAATCCGAACAAGTTGACACTTTAGCAGACTACAGATATAGTTTGACCCATGTACGTGATAATGCTGAATCTGTGGCTTTTTATCAGGGTGAAATTCAAGAATCACGTATTGTCAGGCAAAAATTCACTAACGTCATCCAAGATGATGAGCGAGTGAATGGCTGGCAGAGAAATAAAGAATTGTTTACAAATGGATATCAGTTTCTTATCCTTTTAATTCCATTTATAGCGCTTGCCCCCTTATACTTTATGGATACAATAGAGCTAGGAGAAATTATCCAAGCAAGCACAGCTGCTAGTGTGATTTCATCAGCTCTAGGAGTGGTTGTGGGTGAATTAGGTTCGGGAGGTCGGGTAGCTAATTTGATAAATCGTTTAGCCACCTTCTCTGATGTTTTGGAAGCAGTCACTAGACAACAGCAATTGGCAAGTAGAATTGAAACAGTTGAAGAAGATCGTATCGCCCTCGATCGACTCACATTGCAAACTCCCAACTCAGAGCGGGTTTTAGTTCAAGATTTATCAGTCTCGGTAGAAACAGGTACGGGATTGCTGATTGTAGGTTCAAGTGGTCGTGGGAAAAGTTCTCTTTTAAGGGCGATTGCTGGGTTATGGCAAGCGGGCATCGGTCACATCATTCGACCCAACTTAGAAGAAATTTTGTTTCTACCACAACGTCCATATATGATTTTGGGAACGTTGCGAGAACAAATGTTATATCCCAACAGGAATCGCCAATTGACAGACGAGGAACTTGAACAGGTGCTGCAACAAGTTAACCTTCAAGACTTATTGACAAGAGTTGGTGGTTTTGATGCAGAAAAATATTGGGAAAATATTTTATCTTTAGGAGAACAACAACGTCTTGCATTTGCGCGAGTATTAGTTACACGTCCTCACTACATCATTTTGGATGAAGCAACAAGTGCTTTAGATTTAGAGAACGAGGAGAATGTTTATCGTCAGTTGCAACAAACTGGCTCGACTTATATTAGTGTTGGGCACCGACAAAGCTTATTACAGTATCATGACACAGTTCTAGAATTTTCAGGAAATGCTAGTTGGCAAGTGGTACCAGCACAAGACTATCGCAGTAATTATGGCTGGGAGTAAATTTTATCTTTACATTCTTCGTAAGCTTTTTTGCGATCGCGGAAATCATGCAATCTTCTCATTCAGTGACATAAGGAGGAAAAAAGTATGGCTCAGCAAACAATTGATGGCGAACTTCATGTAACGTCTAACCTTTCCGTAGGATTGATTGATTTTGGTCAAGGCGAAGGTCAAATTGTTGCTTCGGGAAAATTAGCAGGTATATATCTTTACAGACGTAATCTAACTTCTTATCCTAACCCACACGTAGCGGGTGATAATTTCTCTCTGTATAACGCTGACGGTACACTTCGTCTTGGTTCAAGTGAAACAGGTGCTTTGCTCGGAGTTACAGCTAATGGCAATGTTGGTATTGGCACAACTACACCTCAAGCAAAACTGCAAGTACGCAATGGAGCTATCATGCCAGAAGTAGGAAGAAGTGATACAGCAGGAATTTTATTTCCAAGAGACCCTGGTGGAGGTTATGGTGATAAAGCTTACATTCGCTACTTCATTGATGGTGGTGGAGAAAAAACCAAGTTGTTGATTGGGTGTGAAAATGATGCAGATGATAGAATTAGTTTCTTTCAATTTGGTGCTGAAAGATTAACTATTAACAACGGGAACGTTGGTATTGGTAAAGGCATCACTAATTTCAATCGTCCTCTGATCGTTGAAGCTGCTGGGGCTGCTCAAGAATTGATTAGCTTCAATGAACCAAATGGTTCTACCAAATGGCACATTAATCAGAAGTTTAACAATAAATCTGGGCTCAACTTTGTAGAATCGGGAGTTGCAGATGGTCGATTATTTCTTCAAGCTGGAGGGAATGTTGGCATTGGAACAACAACCCCCAGTGAAAAATTGGATGTGAATGGCAATATTAAAGCGACAAATATCACCGCACCTTCCGACCTGCGTTACAAAGAGGATATAAGTCTCATATCCGATGCTTTGGAGAAAGTGCTGGCAATGCGCGGTGTGCGTTACCAATGGAAGCAAAAAGAATTTTCCGAAAAAGAATTTGGCGATCGACCGCAAATTGGCTTCATTGGACAAGAGATAGAAACGGTTTGTCCGGAGTTGGTTTTTACTGACTCTCTTGGTTACAAAGCTCTTGATTATTCTCGGTTAACGCCGATTTTAGTCGAAGCAATTAAGCAACAGCAGGAACTCATTAACCAACAGAAATTAGCACTGGAAGCCGTACAAGAGGAATTAGCCACCTTAAAAGCAACTATGCAAAATAATTAAAAGGCATATTCTACAGAGCGTTAAAGTGACAGAAGTTTAGACTGTGAGTAGGTCGGCATTAATAACTAACTCTTACTTTGTAGTAGTATTGTTGAGCCTACAGCAGCTAGCACTTTTTGCCCTAATACAAGCTAATTTTCACTTAGTTTCCTTTGTTCTTGCCTACTTACTTAATTCACTATTGATTGATAATTGGTAACTAGGAGTAGATTGAAAATGCAACAAAACCAAGTAAATCCAGTGAAAGCAGATAACAGCAGTCAAGCCTATTCTGAGGTAGAAATTCAAAATTGGTTGATATCATATATGATTGAGCAGTTAAAAATTGACTCAACAAGACTAGATATAACAGTTCCTTACGATCGCTACGGGCTTGATTCTACAATTCTCATAGGGATGGTAGCAGATATAGAAGATTGGTTAGGTTGTAGTTTACCTCCAACATTAGTGTATAATTACCCAACTATCCAAAGCTTGGCTGAACATTTATTTTCTCAAATTATAAACAAGAAATTTGAATAAATAAGCTCTTCTAAAAAATTTAATTTTTTGACTGGTAAAGAGTTTCTAATTGTTTGACAAATTCCCAAAATTATGGCAATTACAAATAATCCACAAGGTGCAGAAGATCTATTTCCAATTTTCTCGAAGACATTACAGAAAAAACACATCCAAGTTAATGAAATTTTTCCTCGCAACAACATTAACTTCAATTCCATTGAAGCTATAAAAAATTTAGAAAAAAACAATGTGCGGTCTTGGGTAGATCTCCTGATGTACAGGGCACGGCACCAACCCGACCGGACAGGATACATTTTTTTAGGGGATGGAGATCGAGAAACTGCCCGACTGACATATCAAGAGTTAGACACAAAAGCCAGAGCGATCGCTGCATACCTGCAATCACAAGGCATGACTAACGACAGGGCTTTACTAGTGTACCCACCTGGTCTAGAATTTATCACTGCTTTCTTTGGGTGCTTATATGCAGGTATACTAGCAATTCCTGTGAACGCTCCTCGTCCAAATCGTCCCATGTTGAAACTACAAGCAATCATAGCTGATGCTGATGTATCAATGGCTCTCTCCACAGAATCTTTTCTTCACACGATACAACCTCAGTTAAAAGAATATCCTGATTTAGGAACATTAAATTGGATAGCTACTTGTACGATTGGTGACGAGCAATCCGAGACTTGGCAACCCACTACAGCTAGCTGTGATACCTTAGCATTCTTGCAGTACACCTCTGGCTCTACTGGAAAACCGAAAGGAGTGATGGTTAGTCATGGAAATTTGTTTTCCACTGCAGCAGACAATGACTATGCGTGGAAGCACAACTCCGAGAGTGTTATGGTGACATGGCTGCCAACATTCCACGATATGGGACTGATTTATGGGCTGCTTCAGCCCCTATACAAAGGGTTTCCAGTCTACATGATGTCACCTCTGTCGTTCGTACAGCGTCCATACCTATGGCTAAAAGCAATTTCACGGTTACGGGCAACCCACAGTGGAGGTCCTAACTTCGCCTATGACCTTTGTATACGTAGGATTACAAAAGAGCAACGAGCGACTTTAGATCTCAGTAGCTGGCAAGTGGCTCTCAATGGATCTGAACCAGTGAGCGGAGACATTTTACAGAAGTTTGTAGAAACCTTTGAACCATGCGGTTTTAAAATGAGCAGCTTTTGCCAAGGCTACGGCTTAGCGGAAGCTACGCTGAAGGTAACAGCAACAAGAAAAGAAGATGTGCCAACTTTTTATAAAGTTGACGCTGAAGCGTTAGCGCAAAATCGAATCGTGCAAGCAAATGGCTTTCAGTGCAAAGCACATACTCTTATTGGATGTGGATATTCTGAGATTAATGCCAAAATTGTCATTGTTCATCCTGAAAACTTAACTTGTTGTGCGCCCTTAGAGGTAGGAGAGGTTTGGGTATCAAGCACCAGTGTAGCTGGGGGCTACTGGGGATTACCCGAGGAGACAATCCAAACTTTTCATGCCTATTTAAAAGACACAGGAGATGGTCCATTCTTACGCACTGGAGATTTAGGTTTTTTCAAAGATGGCGAATTATTTGTTACAGGGCGCATTAAAGACGTACTGATTATTCGGGGTAATAACTTTTATCCTCAAGATATTGAGCGCACGGTTGAACAGAGCCACCCCGCACTGCGCTCTAGTTGTGGAGCAGCTTTTACTGTTGAGGTTCAATCTCAAGAACGGTTAGTGATTGTTCATGAAATTGAGCGAACCTATCTACATAAATTAGATGCACATGAAGTCGTGGGAAATATTTGTCAAGCATTAAAAGTCGAACATGAATTGGAGGTGTACACTATAGTGCTACTCAAAACTGGAACCATTCCTAAAACGTCTAGTGGTAAGATTCAGCGTCAAGCCTGTCGAACAAAATTTTTAGAAAAAACTTTAGACTCTGTGTATCTTCTGAGTAATTCCTGAAGTTAAGAAACTGAATAAACCTCTTTTGTCACTGGTTTTTACATACTTTTACAAAAAGTTTAATGAAATGTTTTTGTAAAGATGCCATTTCTGGCAAAAATTCTCCAGTTTTCGAGACTAGATACATAGGCGCGGCAAGGAAATCGCAATGAATACAGCATCACCACCAAGTAATAAAAGCTCCGTTGGTTCATTAACATTTACAAAAAATTCAAATTCAACCGTAGTTGTAGGCAAACAGAACTTAACAATAGACGATGTAGTCAGCGTGGCACGTTATGGCGCACGAGTATGCTTAACAGATAGGGATGATATCTTGCAAGGTGTTCAAGCATCGTGCGATTACATTGCCAATGCTGTGGAATCGGGAATGCCAATTTATGGAGTGACAACGGGCTTTGGTGGCATGGCAAATATCGCTATTTCCCCTGAAGAAGCCGCTTTGCTACAAAATAACCTCCTTCGTTTTCTGAAGTCAGGAGTAGGAAAGCGATTACCGCATCCAGATATCCGTGCAGCCATGCTTTTGCGTGCTTGTTCGCACTTGCATGGTGCATCCGGCATCCGCCTCGAACTTATCCAGCGTATTGCAACTTTCCTCAATGCTGGTATTACACCACACGTGTATGAATTTGGCTCAATTGGTGCCAGTGGGGACTTAATCCCTTTGGCTTATATCACTGGTGCGTTAATTGGTCTCGATAACAACTACACAGTTGACTTTCAAGGCGAAGACATAGATGCTCCAACAGTGCTTCAAAAAATTGGTTTGCCGCCACTGCAACTGCTACCAAAAGAAGGGTTGGCAATGACAAACGGCACATCAGTGATGACGGGAATTGCTGCTTTATGTGTATATGACGTCCGAGTTTTACTAGCCCTATCCATAAGTGTTCATGCCTTGATCGTCCAAGGTTTGAACGGAACAAATCAGTCGCTTCATCCATTTATTCATCAAGGTAAACCACATATCGGTCAAAAATGGGTAGCAGCACAATTGCTAGAACTTCTTGCTGGTTCTCGTTTAATTTGCGACGAGTTAGATGGTTCTCACAATCATCGAGGTCAACAACCAATACAGGATCGTTATTCTCTCCGTTGTTTGCCACAGTACATGGGACCAATTGTCGATGGGCTAGCCCAGATAGGAAGGCAAATTGAGATTGAAATGAACTCTATCACTGATAATCCAATCATTGATGTTGAGAATAAAGCCAGTTATCATGGTGGCAATTTTCTGGGACAGTACGTAGGTATAGGTATGGATCACCTGCGCTACTATATGGGGTTATTAGCTAAACACTTAGATGTACAAATTGCACTACTTGTTGCACCAGAGTTTAACAATGGATTACCACCATCTCTGGTCGGTAACCAAGAACGTAAAATCAATATGGGGCTTAAAGGTCTGCAGATAGCTGGAAACTCACTCATGCCGTTGTTGGCATTTTACGGAAATTCAATCGCAGACCGCTTTCCAACCCATGCTGAACAATTTAACCAAAACATTAATAGTCAAGGATTTAATTCGGCAACTCTAGCACGACATGCGGTCGAAATTTTTCAGCAATACATGGCGATTGCTCTTATGTTTGCAGTGCAAGCCGTTGACCTACGGACATATTTAACAGTTGGTCATTACGACGCACGTTCTTGTTTGTCACCTGCAACAACTGAATTGTACACTGCAATGCGTGAAGTTGTCGGACGAGCACCAAGTACAAACCGACCATACATCTGGAATGATGATGAGCAATCCTTAGATGAGCATATTGTGCAGATTGCAGTTGATATTGCTGCCAATGGCAAAATTATACAAGCAGTTAAAGAGCTTGTGTCCAACTTAAAGTGAATCTTCAAAAATTATGAACATTGCACAGCATGTAGAACGGGGACACCACTTTTTTCCCAATAAAACTGCTCTCATCTTTGAGGAAAGATCTTTTACTTACAAGGAGCTTAATGAAATAAGCAACCGCGTTGCTAATGCTTTACGTAAATTAGGTATTGAACGCGGTGAAAGAGTGGCACTATTATTACCAAACATTCCTGAATTTATCTTTTCATATCTTGGTATTTTAAAAATTGGTGCCATAGCAGTTTCACTAAATTTCAACCTTCAAAAGAACGAAGTTAAATTTATTCTTCATGACTGCTCTGTCAAAGTACTCATAACAACAGATTCACTTAGCGAAAATGTACCAGATTCAGAAATACCCGATCTGAAACACATTTTAATTGCAGAAGGTCAAGCAAGAGTTGGAACTAGCTTGCAAGATTTAATCTCAAATGCTTCACCTAATGCGTGTGCTTTAGATATGGATTGCAACGATCCAGCTATCATTATCTACACATCAGGTACAACAGGCTTTCCTAAAGGGGCTATGCTTTCGCATGGCAATGTAATTTCCAACATTGACGCCGCTAACCATTGTTATCAAACTAAGCCTGAAGACCGATTACTGCTTTACTTACCCCTATTCCATTGCTTTGGGCAAAATGCTATTCTCAATGCTGGACTGAACTCTTACGCAACCATCATTCTGCAACGCCGTTTTCATCCCAAGCAAGTCCTGAAAAGCATTGCCACTGATGGTATTACCCTCTTTTTCGGTGTGCCAACAATTTTCATCAAACTACTGAATACAGATACATCAGACTACGATCTGACATCTGTACGCTATTACTTTACAGCGGCAGCACCCATGCCAAAAGAAGTCATACAGAAATGGCAATCAAAATATGGTATGGTCATCCATGAAGGATATGGTCTGACGGAAACATCTCCTTTTTCCAGTTATAACCATCACTTGAAATACAGATTTGGTTCAATTGGCACTCCTGTTAAGGATGTGGAAATGAAGATTGTTAATCTTAATGGTGAGCCAGTACAACCAGGGGAAATTGGTGAAATCGTTGTTCGTGGCCCAAATGTCATGCTTGGTTATTGGAACCGCCCTGGTGAAACTGCTCAAGTTCTCAAAAATGGTTGGTTTCATACTGGAGATCTTGGACAAATGGACTCAGACGGCTACTTCTATATTGTTGACCGCCTCAAAGACATGATCAATGTCTTTGGCTTGAAGGTTTATCCCAGCGAAGTTGAGAATGTGATTTATCAACACCCAGCAGTTGCTGAATGTGCGGTCTACGGTGATTCCCATCCAATAAAAGGTGAGATAGTTAAAACCAAGATCGTCCTAAAACCAGGTGAAACCGTCACAAAAGAACAAATTATTACTTTTTGTTCTAAAAGAATAGCAAACTATAAAATACCTCGTGTGGTTGAGTTTATTGATTCACTGCCAAAAAGTGAAACTGGCAAAATTCTGAAAAAGCTTCTACGTCAGGAAGCTACCCACAATTTGTCAACAGCTAGAACAGTATCTGTTTAGGAAATTTGACCAGAAACAAGGTAGAGAGCATATTTTTTATCATGTTTGGTGAAATAGAAATACTCCTCCCCTTATCTAACTAAGGGGAGGATGCTGTCAGGCGGGTTTGGTTCCCTCAACCCAACCTACCAACACATCGGGCATTTTATTCCCAAACGTGTTTTTTACAAGTTTCGCAGGCTTGTTTCTCAACTTCAGTAGGAAGTTCGTTGAAGATGGGATGATAGCGCAAGCGATCGCAAGCAACTTGGAGCCAGTTTTTCCAGTTACCACCTTGCCACAACCGTACTATTCCATCCCAGCTGCCACTGACAATCGTTTGACCATCATGGCTGATAGCGACAGCGCTCACAACGTCGGTGTGTCCTTGAAGGGGTTCACCGATGAGGTTACCCTGCCGATCCCACAAGCGCACGTAATTATCGCGACTGCCACTGACAACATACTGTCCATCAGGGCTAACGGCGATTGACCAAGGAATTGGATTGGGCAAAGGTTCACTGATAGGCTGACCCCACCTATCCCACAATCTTAAAGTTTCATCATCACTACTTGTAACAATAGTTTGCCCATCGGCACTAATAGCTACTGAAATAATGAAAGAGGAATGGCCCTTAGAAATTTCAGCGATAAGCTCACCCTGCCCGTTCCAGAACTGAATCTTCACAACATCGCTGATACTCACAATACTCTGTCCATCAGCACTAATAGCGACTTTCCGCAAAGGGGTTATCTGACCTTCAAAGAAAATCTCATCAATTTTGTTGCCCTCTAAATCCCACAACCGTATCTTATCAACACTCATGTCGTCACTTCCACAAGTGATGATTGTCCTGCCATCATTACTGACAACAATTGAATTGACAACAGCTTGATACGCCTGAAAATCCTTAATTAAATGACCCTGTGAATCCCACAAACGTACAGTTCCATCATCGCTGCCACTGGCGATGGTTTGCCCATCAGTGCTAATAGCAACTGACTTAACAGCAGACTTATGCTGAAGTTGCTGGCAAATAGTATTTCCCTTAAGATTTCGCAGCCATGCAATTCCATCATCGCTGAGGCTCACAATGCTTTGCCCGCTAGCACTGACAGCCACAGAATTGATAGCAGCTTTATGTTCTGAGAAGACATCAATTTCATTGCCTTGCAAATCCCATATCGTCACCTTACCACGGTTGCCACCACTTCCTGTCACTGCAAATTTTCCATCTGCAGTGATAGCAATATTGCTAGGATAGAGTGCGGGTTTTTGTAAGAGATCCCCTTTTAAATTCCACAATCGCAGTATAACTGATTGTGTGTCTTCCTCACATTGGCTGATACAAATAATCTTGCGCCCATCAGTGGTGAAAGCAACAGATTTAACGCCATCTTCGCAAATGTTAAGCTCCTCCTCATTTAACACGAAGCTTTTGATGAGCTTGCCTTTAAAACTCCATAACTGAACTTTTCCTGGGCTACCAGCACTACCAATAACAATATATTGACCATCAGGACTAAAAGCAACGGAATTAACTCCCTCCTTAATCGCTGGAAATTCTTTGACTAAACTACCTTTGAGATTCCATAACTGAACTTTACCAGGGTTCCCAACACTAGCAGTGACAATGTATTGACCATCAGGACTAAAAGCAACGGAATTAACTCCCTCCTTGAACACCGTAAAATCTCGGATTAAATTGCCTTGAAGATTCCATAATTGAACTTTCCCCGGACTCCCAGAACTGCCCGTGATAATTTTTTGACCATCAGGGCTAAAAGCAATAGAGTTAATAGTATCTTCAGACACAGCAAAGTTACTGATGAAATTGCCGTTCACGTCCCACAGGTATACTTGATATTCATGACTGACTGCCACAAGGGTCTGACTGTCAGGACTGAACGTGAGGGTTCGGATATGATTGCTATTGGGTATAGGCAAATCTATGATGACATCACCATGGAAATCACACAAATGTAATGAGTGAGGATGAGATATACTGTAAGCGATGTACTGCTTGTTGGGGCTAATGGCAACAGCCGATATATATCCATCTCCTAAAATATCGCGTTCTCTGGCTTTTTCTACAGCAGTCCTTAAACTGGATTGTACGGGGCTGAGAATTTCCACTGGCAGTTCTTTTAAATTCTGTCCGATTGTCGCTACTGCGAGAACTAAACCATCGAGAGGTTTTATCGGAAGTAGATTTTGGACTCTGGCTGCTTTGAGTTGCAGTTCTGCTCTTGCTCGACGCTCTTCCGAAATTTGTAGCAGTTTCTTAGTTTCCTCAAGCTCATCCTTCCTTCTCAGAATGCTATCTCGAACAAATTCCGTTTCTATCTGATTCAGCCAGTTATTATCCTTAGACTGCAGTGCTTTTTCTAGCTGAACGAGCCGAGGGTCGCGAATCCATAAGTAATTCGTGGCTCGATTATTCTTGCACCAATCATTAACAGCTGGTGTTAAACGTTGTTGCAATTCTATATTTTCTTGTTCTTGGAGCTTCCATTGCTGTAACTTTTCCCAGCCGCGTACCAACACATCATGGGCTGGTTCCACATAAGGTTCACCGCCTGTTTCTTGTCCTCCAACAATCAAACGAGCTTGAGAAAGACGTGTGAGGACTTCTTGCACGCGCTGATTTTCTCGCGCATTTGCATACACCAGTTCTAACAAAGGCACTCGCCGCCGTGCTGACTCCCCACCCTCATTGGTTACCATTCGTAACATGACTCGTTTCATCGTTGCCCGTTGCGCTGGGGTCAGTTTGTTATATTCTTCTGTGGCTCGACGTGTTAAAGAACCTGCAACTCCTCCTAATGTTTCATAATCTTCTTCTCTCAAAGTTCGCTTTTCTCGTTCTACACATTTTACATACAGTTCGCTGAGGGTAAAAGATAGCAGCGACAAAGCCCCTGGCATCTGCCCAACTTCATCGCTCAAGCGTTCGACAAGAGTTGGGGGATCGAAGTCCAACATCTTTTCACGAGCAGGTCTTTCAATGCAGGCACGTAATTCCTCAGATTTCATGGCTCGTACTGGAAAGCGTGCGGCAATCCAAGTAGATTTGAGAGGACAATCAATAAAACGTGGTTCAAAGTCAGAGCGCAATGTCAATACAATATAAAGTTGAGGATTTGCCTCTAATGCTTGTGCAAGGAAATTCAAGAAATCCTCTCGCTCTTTTTGTTTGCACAGTGTAAAGAGTTCCTCAAATTCATCAATGACTAGTAAAAATTTGATATTAGCAGGAACTTGGCTGTACTTTTCGATAATATTGGTAAGTTGTGTTGGCTCTTGTTTGAGTGTTTTGCTTAAGCGATGGATTTCCTCTTGTTTCTCTGCTATCGCTGTGTAAGCATTTTGTAAAACTGACTCTGAAAGTGCTGTAAAGGGAGACTTCCCCGGTCGAAACGTAGGTAGAATCTCAAATTCTTCCTTATGGTGGTTGCGTAAATAAGGAATAAGCCCTGCTTTAACCAAGCTTGATTTGCCAGAACCAGAAACTCCTAAAACTACAGTCAGTTGGCGATCGCTTTGATTAACATGGGTGTACAGTTGGCTAATGAGTTCATCCCTACCAAAGAACAATTGAGAGTGTTTTTCCTCATAGCTTTTTAGCCCCCGGTAAGGGTTGTTTTCTGGGTTAAGTGCAGGTGCGTCCTCTAACTTATCGCGATTAAAGTGAGGTAGTACAAAAATAAACTCACCTTTGTCATGCTTTTTAAAAGGAAATAAAAGAGGTGTTTGGCGGATGTTACGATCCTCTGTAATTTGCTCAACTTTATCGCGGACGTAGGAATAAATTTCTGTGGCAGTGATAATACCATCGCCTCTCTTGAGGGTTGTGTCGGCATCACCTTGCAACGCTTCAAATAATGCACTTGCAAACGGTGAATGCCCTTCCGTATTTTCAGTTTCTCGCTTCCCAAAGAAACCCAATAAATCAAGTGCTTTTTGATCGTTAGCTGCAGAGGCAATCGCTTGCCATGCAGGTTCGCTAATAAAGCGATCGTAACGTTGCTTGTATACCTTTCGTACAGGCATAACGTTCCTATAAAAACTTGAACGAAATGCTCCCGCAAAACAGCAATCTAAAATAACTAGCATATGACGGCACGGTAGTTTTGCTAGAGCATCATGCAAAACTTGCATGGGAAGGAGAAGATTTTGTTTTTGAAAGAGAATATCAGTTTTTGCATCACAAGGGACAAGATACCCTCTGCAATCATCGTTGTTTTCCAGTGCATCAACAGGAGCAATCCCGTGTCCGGCAAAGTAAAACAGCACCCGGTCATTTTCTTCTACCTGGACGGTAGTATCACCGAGAGGAAATTTCTTGTTCTCAAAATTGGCAAGCAGAGAGTTTAATCCAGAAAAGGTGGCTTGTGAGTTGAGTAGAAGCTGAATCTCATATTTGTAAACACGCTGAAGAATTTCTGCAAGTTTCTTAGCATCAGCAGCAGGAGTCTTTAAGGATGGAATACCATTTGAGTATTCATCGATACCGATAACAATAGCTAAATTACGTTTAAAATCGTACTGAGATTTAGCCATAAGTTTAATAGATAAATCAATAAATAGATTGAAAGGTCAGAACTTGTGCAGTCGAATAAATAAAAAAAAGTTTTTATTATACTTAAAGCTACACTGAGGGGTAGCTCTTTTCCGGAGATTTGACTATGTCAGCAAAATAATTTTATAATCAAATCTACAGGAATTAACTTACCTAATGCACCTACCTGTAGAATTTATCGGAGATAGATACGGATTTTACGCAGATTCCAAGATGGTGCTTATTTTGTTTACATTACTTTATATTTGGTTGAATTAGCGTGAGTGCCCTTCTTAACTAAGCTTGATTCAGTGAATCTGATAACTTCATATAAACCGCGCCGATAACTATTCCCAAACCATGTGTCCAGTAACCAGGGCTAAAAGGGTTAACACCACTGGAAATATTTAAACTCCCAATTCCATAAGATAATTGCTGCACAAACCACCAAAATAGATAGAAAAAAGCTGGTAGTTCTAGGGGAATAAAGATAATTATTGCAGGAAAAATAGTATCAATTTTAGCTTGAGGAAATTTCAACACATAGGCTCCTAATATAGACGCAATAACCCCATTTGTACCAATTAACGGTACCGTTAAACTGGGCTCGGTTACAACTTGTATAAGCCCAGTCAAGAGACCGGAAACTAAGTAAAACAATAAAAACCGTTTAGATCCAAGAATACTTTCAATAGTTGTCCCAAAAACCCACAGAAAGATTAAATTCCCTAAAATTTGGCTAAAACTTCCGTGTAGGAACATTCCTGTCAGTAGAGAAGTCGAACGCATGAGAACAGCTATCCAAGCTGCTGGGTTACCGGACAATGCAGTTGCGATCGCTCCACTTATCTGTACGGGAACAACACCCCAAGCATTCAAAAAAGTACTTAATTCCCCACTGTACTCCAGTTTTAATTCCCATAAAAACAAGGCAATATGAAAACCAATCAGCCAGTAAACGATAATTGGCTTTTTACGCGTGAAAAAGAAAACGTTATCACCAACAGGAATCATGCGGATTTGAGATTATAGATTTGAATTGTAATTAAATTAGTACACATTGGCGAAAATAAGGCTACCATTGCACGCTCGTTATAAAGATTACAGCATAAACCTGTGACTTTCATCCTTTAGCCTTCATACTTCAACCTTTTTGTACTACTACCCACGAACCCCTACTTTAAAAAGCTGTGGCAAGATTGGAATCAGAATAGTCAGTATTAGACCGGGCAAACAGAATGTTAGGAAACATACTTGTTGGAAGATACCAAATTATCAGTCACTTGGGAGGAGGAGGATTTGGCGAAACTTTTGTTGCTAGTGATACTCAATTACCAGGATCGCCGCAATGTGTTGTCAAAAAACTTAAACCTCAAGCTAACGATCCTGTAACTTTAGGAACGTCAAGACGCTTATTTGATACGGAAGCTCAAGTTCTTCATAAATTAGGGACTCATGACCGCATTCCCCAACTTTTAGCTTACTTTGAGGAGAAAGAGGAATTTTATCTCGTACAGGAGTTTATTGAGGGGTCAAACCTCAGCCATGAAATTATACCTGGCAAACCTCTGGAACAAGACCAGGTTATTGCTTTGTTGGAAGAAATTTTGACAATTTTAGAATTTGTTCACAATCAGAAGGTCATTCACCGCGATGTCAATCCACACAACATCATTAGACGTCAGGTTGATGGTAAGTTAGTCTTGATTGATTTTGGTGCGGTTAAACAGATTGCAACTCAAGTTGTCAGCCCTGGGGGCTATACAAAATTTACTGTCGCTATTGGGACTCCTGGCTATATTCCAAGCGAACAAGCCCAGGGCAATCCAAAGTTTAGCAGTGATATCTATGCTGTGGGAGTTATGGGTATTCAAGCACTGACTGGATTGTCCCCAGAACAATTAGATAGAGATCCAGACACCTGCGAAATTATTTGGCAAGACCGTGTCTCAATCCGCGAAGATTTTGCCAAAATTCTAGACAAAATGGTACGCTATGACTTTCGGGAGCGCTACCCTTCAGCATCGCTTGCCTTGCAGGCTTTGAAAGAATTACACAATTCTCAATCTCATACTATAACATTGAGCCCTGCTATATCAAAGAATAATAATATAAAAAGTCATACAACAACTAACAAACCCCGTAAAAGTATATTACTCAAATTGTTGGCAGCCATCAGTTTAATCGGTATAGGTACAGCAGGGTCTGTCTATGTTGTCAATGCTATTAACTCTACCAATGCCACAGAATTGTATCAGCAGGCAAATACTCTTTATGAATTGCAACGTTACCAAGATGCTCTCTCAAACTATGAAAGAGCGTTAAACCTCAGACCAGATTATGCTAAAGCATGGAATGGTCAAGGAAAAACATTATATGAGTTAAAAGAATATAAAGAAGCACTTGCTGCTTATGATAAAGCAATTCAACTTAAGCCAGATTACTTTGAATCTTGGCGCGGGCGGGGCTTTGCTTTGAATCAGTTACAAAGATATCAAGAAGCCATCGCCTCATTAGATAAAGCCTTATTATTCGATAGCAATCAGCCGGAAATTTGGAATGCGAAGGGAGAGGCTTTAACGCAAATAAAGCAGTACGACCAAGCTATTCAATCTTACGAAAAAGCTATTGAATTAAGGCAAGACTATTATGAAGCTTGGTATAATGTGGCGCTGGTATTGAATAATTTAAAACGTTATGATGAGGCACTTGTTGCTTATGATAAAGTCACTGAACTCAAACCTGCTTACGATAGGGCTTGGTACAATCGCGGTAATGTTTTAGTAAATTTGCGACGCTATCAAGATGCGATTGCATCATATGATAAAGCAATACAATACAGACAAAATTACTATCTGGCTTGGTTGTCTAAAGGAAATTTACTCAACAGTTTACAACGCTATCAAGAAGCAATAGAATCCTTCGAGCGAGTTATCAAATACAACCCCAATAACTACCAAGCATGGTACGGTCGGGGTTGGTCGTTCCATCAAATACAACGCTATGAAGATGCAGTTGCATCATATGATAAAGCTGTTCAATTTAAACGAGGAAACTATCACACATGGTATAGTCGGGGAAATTCTTTGTATAACTTAAAGAAATATCCAGAAGCGATCGCGTCTTACAATAGGGCTATCAGTCAAGAACCAAACCGCTACGAACCTTGGTACAGCAAAGGTAATGCTTTATTAAATCTAAAACAATATCAACAAGCTATTGCAGCATATAATAAAGCTATTAAACTGAAACCGGATTACCAACAAGCGATCGATGCTCGCAATCAAGCGCAACAGCAGTTATTGCCAAGTTTAGGGTCTACAGTTAAAAGTCAATAGTCACAAACTTTAGACTATTGACTAATGACCATTGACTGTTAACCATTGACTACCTTATGTTCGCCTCGTTTAATACAGTACCTAGCTCGAATTGTTGCAAGCTTGTAGCAGAACTGTTATCTACAAATGGCTCTACCATATCTAAGGGAGTATTCGTTATTTGTGAGGAAGCCACTTTTTGACCTTCTGCTTGCAGGCGCTGCTTTTGACTGTACTCAGTTAGTTTGACTTGAGCAGTATTGTAGACAGGAGTGTCCTTGGGAACCTGTTGGAGAAATTGGACAGCACTCCCAAAATCTCGTTCCGCCGCTTTGCTATAAGCTTTTTGCAATAAGTAAGCCGCTCTAATTTCTTTCTTCTTATTGTACTCAGTTAACTTTTGTTGAACGAGGGCTCCTGCAGAAGTTTCTTCTGGAATTTGGCGGAGATAATTGAGTGCGGTACTAAAGTCTTTTAATGATGCTCTTTCATAAGCTTTGGATAATAACTTTTTGGTTTCTTCTTCGATGTTGACTTGTGCTTGCTCGACTAATTTGTCGGTTTTCGACTGCCAATACAAATTATCAGGTATTTTAGAAGCTGTGCGAAGGACTTCCGACCAACGACCTTCATGAAAAGCTTTTTCAGCTGCTTTATACTGTCGATCCGCATCTTGCCATTGTTGTTCCCATTCTTCAATGCTAGCTTGTGCCTCAGGATAAACATTACTATTTGAGGGAATAGACTTAGCTAGAGCAATTGCTCCTTGCAAATCACCAGATTGAAATTCCTCAGTTGCTTTGTATAAAGTCTCTGTTTCTGAATAGGCAGGGGTATTGTAAACAAGCGAATAAACACCAAATCCCATTACTAAGGAATTAGCCGCTAAACCCACCTTCACTCCCGTTAAAACTGGAGATGACTTGGGTGAAGAAACACTGCGATTGGTCTTAACTTTTGAAGAACCATTGTTATCTGTATCTGAAACCGTATACGGCACATCTACGACTGTTTGCGATTGCCAAGTTTCTAGTGGCATTTGCTGAAGCGCCCGCAATACTTCACCTACTGATTGATAGCGGTCTTTACAATTATGACGAACCATCTGGCTAATGACAGCAGAGAGATAATCACTGACTGGGGTAGTATTGGAACGCCAGATAATTTCTTGAGTGTTGGGATCTAACTTTAATTGCAGTGGTGTTTGCCCTGTTAAAGCTTGTATGGCAATCATACCCAAAGCATAAATGTCACTGTTGGCTTGAGTTTGACCGATAAATTGTTCTGGTGGAATATACCCTAAGGAAGTTACGGGGATTCTATAGATGGGCAATACCGTATCAGATCCAAAGTCGATAGGCTGAATTGAACCGAAATCAATCAGCACTAAATTGCTATCACAAGCACGTCTGATCAAATTCTCTGGTTTTACATCACAGTGAATCACTCCTTGAGCGTGAACAAAATCCAGAATATTCAAAACTTCTTGTAAAAATTCAACTACTTCGCTTTCACTCCAGAGATAACCCAATTCTGGATTAATTGGCAGTTCTGCTGTGAGTGCGTGTCCTTCGATAAACTCCTGTACTAAGTAGAAACGTTCGTTTTCCTCAAAACAGCTTATCAGTTCGGGAATTTGATTGTGGTGTCCCAGATGTTTGAGTGTTTCGGTTTCTGTTAGAAAACGCAACCTGAGAATTTGTAAGTAGCTAGGCTGAACGCTAGTCACTTTTAGTTGTTTAACAACGCATTTGGGATTCTCTGGATTTTCAATATCTACGGCAACATATGTTTCACCAAACACCCCAGCCCCCAAAGTCTGGACTATTTGGTAACGTCCTTGTAGTACCTTGCCTATCATATGATTAGTCATTAGCTAGTTACTGAGTCACTGCTTATATAGGTTTTCTATTTTTGCCCCCTGTTTCCGGAATGGGTTGTAAAGAAATGAACAAAGTAACTATCTATTGTAATAGTAACTCTTATATTAGTTATTATTACGGAGAATAGCACAAACATTTGTGTTTTATGTAACAATTATTGGATGATTTGCATCAGGAACACTGAAGGTTAAAGTCTAGAATTTTCAGTATAAAAAGAATAATGGCGTGTTTTATCCTTTAGCGGTCTAATTTAATTATTTGTTGGTAGAGTTAAATTCTTCATCATCTAGAAAATGCGGGAGCGGGGAAACCTTGCGGCTTCAGCCCAAGGACGCCAGTTGCTCTACTTGGGGAAACCCCAAGACCGCACTGGCTCAGGAACCGCGACTCGTGCCCTTCGGGTTCGCAGTTGCTGTAGCCTGTGGAACCCGTCCACCGCACTGCTCACCATTTTAATGGCAGTCCAAAATTCTTGGGAACCCATTGCGCGGATTGCTTGTTCTAGGTGATAATTGGATGAGTTATTAAAGCAATCAGATGCAAACAATATCTGTAAAATGCAAGATTGAAGTCCCGGTAAAGTTACGACAAGAGGTTGACGCAACTTTGCAGGGATTTGCTGATGCTTGCAACCAGATATTGTTCGTGGCAAAACGCGAACGGTGTTGGAACACAACCAAGCTTCACCATCTGGTTTATAAACCAGTTCGTGAGTCTACTGGGTTGAAAGCCAACCACGTTTGTCAGGCAATCCGCCGGGTGATTGGCAACGCTAAGGCAGTAAAGCAAATCCACGCCTTCAAGCCAACTTCCATGAGCTTGGATATTCGGACTTTTCAATATATTGAAGAATCTCAAACTGTTGGCGTGACCTTGATAAGCGGTCGCAAAAAGTTTAAGTTGAGCATCGGCAACTATCAATTGGGCTTGCTCAAAGGGCAATCTCCGACTGCGGCCACTCTCAACAAAACCAAACGAGGCGATTACTACATCAACATCGCTGTCGATGTCCCAACCCAGCCACCTGGTAAAACACCCAAAGTTATTGGTGTCGATCTCGGTAGGCGAGACATTGCTACTACAAGTACGGGAAAATCTTGGAGTGGCAAAAAGATTCAGATCGTCCGTGACCGCTACAGCAAGGTCAGGGCTAATGTTCAACGCAAACGCACTCGGAGTTCCACAAGACTCCTGAGACGGCTCTGTGGCAGAGAACAAAGGTTTCAGAAATGGTTGAATCACAACATTTCCAAGCAAATCGTCAATGAAGCAAAGCAAAATAATGCGGCTATTGCTTTTGAGGATTTGACAAACATTCGAGAATCGCTCAACGAAAAACCACGTTCCAAAACCGAACGACGCAGAACTCACAATTGGGCTTTTTATCAGTTGCGGATATTTACTCAATACAAAGCGAATATTGCTGGAGTGCAAGTAGTTTTGGTTCCACCCGCTTATACGAGTCAAACCTGTTCGCGGTGCCACCACATCCATCCGGTTCAGGGTAAATCGTATCGTTCTGGTAAGTCGTTCAAGTGTGAACATTGTGGTTTTGAATGTGACGCCGATTTGAATGCAGCTGCCAATATTGCAGTTTTGGGGTTGTCCGTAAGTCAGCCTGAAAGTCCGGGGATGAGTTGTTTGTTGGAAGGACAGCTTAGCCTGTTTCCGACAAATACCTTGAACTGGGCTAAAGCCCCGTCTCTTTAGAGCGGGGTTGCTTACACTCAGCTACCTCTGCTGTATCAGTTAACGGTTTCACCACTCTTGCGATCGCCTCTTGAATAAACGCCTTAATAAATTCATCTCGGCGATTGAGTTGAAACTGACGCTGCACAACTTCAGTTATGCCACCATCGCCCCAATCTTGGTCATTGCGAAAATACTCAATAAAACTTTTCCCAGCAATACGCGTTAGATAAGCCGCTGTCACACCTTGAATTGCTCTACCAATAATAAAAGTACCGATATTTGTCTGTAGTGCTATGGAAAGTAACTGTACTGCCCCTTTCACTATTCCCAAACTAGCGAGGGTTTTCCCCAAAGACAGCGCCAATTCCCGCCCGCGTTCCAAATTCAGTTCGCAACCGTAAACCCTACCAATTTCTACCACCATCTGGGCATTAACAGCAGCTGTTGCTAGCAAATCGACTACTGGCAAAGGTGTCACTGAAACCACACCCGCAACAATCCACTGGAATCGCTCGACTATTTTGTTAGCTTGTCGGCGGCGCTGGGCATCAATAATTTTGCGTGCTTCTTCTCCCAGGCGTAGGGATTGCAGGAGAATATTATCTGCTACCAAATCTTCACCCTCTGCCCGTAAAATTGCTGCCATGCGTTTGAGTAATGGTGAAATGTCGGCATCTGGTTGAAAAATTCCGCCATTGTCTAACTCTACTGCTTGGGGATTGGCGGCAATTGCCAAAACATCATGAGGAGCAATAAACCCCCGCACCCGCGATCGCAAACGTGCCAAAATGACTTCTTTATCCTCTTCTGTATATAGATCGGTTTTATTTAAAACAACGAGCGATCGCTTGCCAATTTCAGCCAGAGCCCGCAATGGTTCGTATTCAGAGCTACGGATATCATTATCGACTACAAATAACAGTAAATTTGCTTCTGTTGCCAATGCTCGTGCAAGTTGCTCTCTTTCGGTTCCTGCGACCCCCGCTTCTAATATCCCTGGTGTATCCGTGATTAAAATCTTCCGTTCTAATCCTTTTAATCTCAGACAGTAAGTTTCTCCAACTTGTGTTGTTCCCATTGGCGCACTTACCTTGCCAACCACGCGTCCCATGATTGCATTTACCAAAGAGGTTTTGCCAGCACTTCCAGTTCCAAAAACGACAACTTGAATCTCTCCACGAGCCAGGTTAGCTTCAATCTCTCGTGATTTACTCAGTAAAGCTTGGCGGGAAACTTCATCTTGAATTTGCTCTACCTGTTGCCGCACTGCTTGTAGAGTCGAAGAAGCAGCATCCGGTCTAGTATCTGGAACTGGGACATTTGCACGTTGTCTGCGCCTGCTTTGTTGGCGCTGCTCACCTGCCTGAATAACTAATATATAGTAGACAAACGCAGCAATTAACGCTCCTATAAAAACGATCGCTAATAACAATAGTAAATTGCCCAGGAGCGGAGATGTCCAGGATAACTGCCAGTAAAGCTGAATCAGAGAATTAATCAACCACAGGCTGAGTCCCAGAATGGTTATTAAACCAACAATTAATGCGATCGCACGCGGTAGAGACATGAGTAAAAAGGGCTATTAGGTAAGTACTCTGATGCTTCTCATCTTAATAGTTTCAGAAGGTTTCAGCCGTTTTCTTCAAGGTATAAAATGCCTATTTTGCTTAATTATTGATATATTTTGTATAAAATTTATCGTAAAATACTGAGTAAATAGTTCCTTCTATGATATGCAAACGCCTTTGGCTATCTCAGGCGCGGAAGCGCTACACGTTGCGGCAAGGCTATGCCCACAGGGCTATACGCCAGTTGATTGGATTGGGCTAACCCTCTTTAAGGACTGGTTTCACCACCTGCACTTCCCAAATTAAAATTGAGTTCATTATGACTTCTACACCTCAATTGAGTTACTCTAACTTGGTTAAACGAGTCTTCCATCAACTGAGTATTCGACAAAAAATTGTTGTTGGATATGTTCTTGCCTTGGGGATAGCGGTTTTGGGGACAATAGCAGGTTTGGACGTTGGCGAGCGCTACTATCAACGAGCCAGATATCAAATGATAGTAGCAGATGAAGAAGGAGCATTATTGAGTGAATTGCAAGGAGTTTTACTAGAAATCCAAAGCCATCACCAAGAAATTGTGCCTATTTTAAGCCAACCACAAAGTTTACAAACAGAAAACTCTGATTTATTGAGGAATTTAACGGCAGCCGAAAAGTTACTTTCTCAGTTACATAAATTTAGCCAAACTCATTCACAAAAAGATTTACAAGCTCTACTAGAGAAACATAAAGCTGTAGTAACAGAGCATTTTCAAGAATTTAGGCTTCTGCCACAAAAAATAGCATCACTTAATTTAAACGCACAAGATCCTTCAAAAGTGCAGCCCTTCTTTTGGCAATTTTATCAAAATCCTACTGCAATTCAATTTAATCAATTTATCCACGAATTAACTGACTTTGCTGTAACAGTTCGCCGGCGTCAAGAAGAAGCTGATGTAGCCCAAAATCAGGCAGCTATACTACAAGCACAAATTATCATCGGAAGTATACTGTTATCCACTGCCCTTGCAGCTGCCTTAGCTCTTTACGTAAGTCGTACTATTGCTCGTCCTATAAAAGCAGTGACAGAAGTTGCACAACGAGTAACCAGAGAAGCCAATTTTGACTTACAAGCATCAGTCGTGACAGAAGATGAAATTGGCGAGTTAGCAATTTCTCTTAACCAACTGATCCAACAGGTCAAGCAGCTTTTAAAAGAACAAGAAGCTGAAACCCAAGCACGACTGATTCAAAGTGAAAAAATGTGCAGTTTGGGAAATATGCTTGCGGGTGTTGCTCATGAAATTGTCAACCCCGTTAATTTTATTTCTGGCAATCTCGTACACGCAAAAAACTACATTGATGACCTTCTCACTCTATTGCAAACCTACAAAACTGAAATTCCCAATCCTCCCCTTGCAGTGGAAGAACTAGCTGAGGAGATAGATTTAGAGTTTTTAGAAGTTGATTTACCCAAATTATTAAATTCGATAGAATTTGGAGCTACTCGAACCCGTGAAATAGCTTTGAGCTTAAAAGATTTTGCCCGTTTGGATGAGGGTGAAAGCCAGTTTGTAGACCTACACGCTTGTTTGAACAGTACTTTATTGATTTTACAAAATAGGTTGAAGAAAGGTATCGACGTTGTTCGGAAATATGGGGACATACCAGCTATTCCAGGATATACAGGTTTACTCTATCAAGTGTTTATGAACTTGTTATCTAATGCCATTGATGTTTTAGAGGAAAAGTCAGCTTTAGAGTCCCAGTTTTCACCCAAAATTACCATTATAACTGAAGCTGATGATAATTGGGTAGTCGTGCGAATTCTAGATAACGGTTTAGGGATTCCACTAGAAAACCAAAGCAAAATCTTTGAAACATTTTTTACAACTAAGCCAAGAGGTGTTGGCACTGGTTTAGGTTTAGCAATTACCCATCAGATTGTTGTTAAAAAACATAGTGGTAAAATTACTTACCAGTCAGAATTAAATAAAGGTACAGAGTTTAGCATTTATTTACCAATGGCTCACAACTAAAAATACAATTTTTATGTAGGTGGTTGGGAATAAACAGAACTTGGGGCATTCAGGGTAAGCTAGTCAAATAAACTAAAATTATTAACAAATTGAGGCATAATAGCATCTTTGATGCTATAGGCACACAAACAATGACTACTCAATTGATGTTCAACCCTCATCCTTATGATGCCTGGTAGGGAAATGCTTATTTTTTGCTAATAGGTAGAAACAAGAACCAGTTTACGTGTCAAAATTTGGTTTTGGTGGCATGAGGATATACGGAGAAGAAACTCATGGGACTTTTTGACCAAATTATCAACGCGCTTGACAATCCCAATCAACAAGCCAATTCCGATCAATTGGGCAGTATCATCAACACCGTGCAGCAACTAAGCGGCAATACTGGTGCAGACCCCTCGACAATGCAGTCAGCTTTGGGCATTGTCGGGAACTATGTACGTTCTGCGTTACAAGAAAAGCGCAATACAGAAGGCAACGAGGCAGCACAAGAGGTAGTGAATCAATTTGGTGGTACCTCTCCCAACCCCCAAGCTGTTGATTCACTGTTCTCTTATGGGTTACAGCAGCAGGTTGCCAACGTTGTTGCCCAGCATACAGGGTTGAATACTGGTATGGTTCAACAATTACTGCCAATTTTGGTTCCTTTGGTGCTTAATTTATTGAAATCTGGAGCTAATTCCCAAAATCCCCAAGCTGGGGGAAATTCTGTACTCAATTCTTTCCTTGATTCTGACAACGATGGTGATGTTGATATTGCTGACGTAATGCGAATGACTAGTCGATATTTGGGAAGATAATGGGAATTAGTTAGTGGTTAGTGGTTGGTGGTTAGTAGTAAGTATTAATTCACAACCAATGTGGAGAAGTGCTGAATAAAGGCGTTTCTACAACTAACAATATTGCAGTTGTCAGTTGGTAAAATACACAAATTATTATCGGGGCGCAAGGTATTGTGCCCTTTTACTGTCTTAAATTCATTTGAGAATGGCTATATTGCAAGTTAGCACCTCTACCCAAGGGAGTACAACTTAAGATAGAAAAATTAAGTGACACTCGAACACTATAAAGAGTCTAACTAAACTTAATTCATCTTAATGAAGAAGCTTGAGGTTCCCTCACAAGTTCCTCACATTTGCAATCTATTTTTAAAACTTGAACAGTTTGTTTTCCATCTCCTATGGGTTGTCAACAGGCTCTTCTGATGTGCAAATAAACACATTTAGTATTAGAACCTTTAGAAATTATGAATTACTGTCCTTGCTGTTCTCATCAACTTTTACGGCACATACGTAGTAATGAAATTTACTGGTTTTGTCGTAGTTGCTGGCAAGATATGCCAGTAGTGAGTTGGGAAAAATGCACTTTAGTCCCTGAGGTACCCAAGGGAGGTATAAAGGAGTTACCCGTGAGAGCCAAGAGAACAGAAAAGACACATATCCCCCATTCCTTAAACAACGGAAGTATTCGCGATCGATTGATGGAAGGGCAAAATTTGCACCAAACCGTCAAAGTAGCTGATTGTGGTTAAGTTTCACAACATTAAGTTACCGTCAGGGAACTAAAAAGCAAAATTTTAAATCTTTTTTTAAAAAGCTAAATTATTGATATCCCACAAAGCAATAATTTGGTAAATTTTAAAACAACCTGATTTCCAATTGCTCTTTGCATAACCCTCGGATAGAATCGAGGGTTTTTTATAATGGGAAGGAGGCTCGTTTTGATATCACCGTCAATTGTGAAAAAGTTTTGGGCACATCATTAAATATGATTGAGCAAAATTACCTTTATTTCTTATTTGTTGGAGGTTTATAAGTATGCAAGACTCACAGTTCCTCATATTCATCATATTTGGGTGTATTTGGATATTAATGGGAGTCGGAGGCTGGATTGCTGTACTCAAGTCTGAGGGAGAAGAAATTCGCTTTGGTAAATGGGGGCTTATAGTTGCTATCCCTATCGTTATCCCGATAATTTTTACCCTCATTATTGGCGCACTGTACTACTAGTACAAAAAGGCTGAAGTATCAAGGCTAAAGGTTAAACTGAACCCAGCTGTTTCAAGTTTGGGGTATTTTCCTGACACCTGTTAAATTGACACTCCCTGCCTCAATATGTTTTTCCACCATTTCTGGACTGAAGCGATCGACATAATTAAGTCGGTATTGATTGGGTGCGACGAAATTTTGAGCATTTCCCAATGGTCGTTGAACCAAATCTTTCACGGTAAATCTTGAGTTTTCGCTAACATGAGGTGTGTTGGCGAAAAGAGTACTTTGCTGTTGGCGAATTAAAATCATAAGCAAGTCGTATATTTTCTTTCTCCATGTCACAATTTGAAACTGCCCTTGCCGCATTCCAAGGCTTCACAGATCGGTTCCAAAGTGTTGCGATCGCAACTGTAAACACAGATGGTATGCCCAACGCTAGCTATGCTCCATTTGTAATGGATGAGAGCAAGAATATTTATATATATGTCAGCGGTCTTTCTACCCACACTCAAAATCTACACGCAGTTCCCAAAGTCAGTGTACTTTTTATTGAAGATGAGTCCCAAACCAAACAAGTGTTTGCTCGCAGGCGTCTTACCTTTGACTGTACGGCGACCTTAGTAGAACGTGATAGTGAACCTTGGAAGCAAATAGTCGATAACTTTGAAGCCCGTTTTGGCGACATTATTCAGATGTTGCGCGATTTGCCTGATTTTCGTATCTTCAAGCTGATGCCAAAAACAGGTCGCTTTGTGATTGGTTTTGGAGCAGCTTACGAAGTAGACCCCAATGACTTTGGCACCTTAAAACATATCACTCAATGAAAGCAAAAGCTGATGGGAGAGTAGAGCAACCGCTAAAATACCTTAGTGATTGATTAAATAAAGCCACAATTAGCAATCTTATGACTTCTTCTGCTCCAGTCAAAACTGAGTACGAGGCAATCATTGGTCTTGAAACCCATTGTCAACTCAGCACGGAAACAAAAATTTTCTCCACAAGTTCTACAGCGTTTGGTGCTGACCCCAATACCAACATTGACCCGGTTTGCATGGGTTTGCCCGGAGTTTTGCCCGTACTTAATGAAAAGGTACTAGAATACGCTGTCAAAGCAGGTTTAGCGCTCAATTGCCAAATCGCTAAATACAGCAAATTCGATCGCAAGCAGTATTTTTATCCTGACTTGCCTAAAAATTACCAAATTTCTCAGTACGACCTTCCCATTGCCGAACATGGCTGGTTGGAAATCGAGATTATTGATAAGGATGGTAACCCCACCCGCAAGCGGATTGGAATTACGCGCTTGCATATGGAGGAAGACGCAGGTAAATTAGTTCATGCAGGTAGCGATCGCCTCTCAGGTTCCACCTATTCTTTGGTAGATTACAACCGTGCTGGTGTGCCCTTGGTGGAGATTGTTTCAGAACCCGATTTGCGTTCCGGACAAGAAGCTGCCGAGTATGCCCAAGAATTGCGCCGGATTCTACGCTACCTTGGTGTTAGCGACGGCAATATGCAAGAAGGTTCTCTACGTTGTGATGTCAATATTTCCGTGCGTCCTGTGGGACAAAAGGAGTTTGGCACCAAGGTAGAAATTAAGAACATGAACTCCTTCAACGCCATTCAACGGGCGATCGAGTATGAAATTGAACGGCAAATTGCAGCGGTAGAAGCTGGTGAGCGTATTATCCAAGAAACTCGCCTGTGGGACGAAGGCAGTCAACGCACAGTTAGTATGCGGACTAAGGAAGGTTCTAGCGACTACCGCTACTTCCCCGAACCAGATTTGGCTCCAATTGAGGTTTCACAAGAGCAATTGGAAATCTGGCGCAATCAACTCCCCGAACTACCAGCCAAGAAACGCGAGCGTTATGAAGGTGAGTTGGGTCTTTCTGCTTACGATACACGAGTGCTGACAGAAGAATGCTCGGTGTCTGAGTATTTTGAAGCGACAATAGCAGCAGGCGCTAGCCCCAAACAAGCAGCTAACTGGATCACTCAGGATATTGCAGCATATCTCAACAAAAATAAACTAAATATCAGTGAAATTGGCTTAACACCTGCCAATCTTGCTGATGTCATCACTCGCATTGAAAAAGGCAAAATCAGCAACGCCATAGCGAAAGAGAACTTGCAAGAGTTACTGAATGGTCGTTCTCCTGACGAATTGTTCAAAGGTAAGGAGCTCATTAGCGATCCTAATGTGCTTGAAGCCATCATTGATGAAGTTATGGCAGCCAATCCCAAAGAGTTAGACAAATACCGCAAAGGCAACACCAACCTCAAAGGCTTTTTTGTGGGGCAAGTTCTCAAAAAGACTAATAAACTGGCTGAACCCAAACTCACTAATGAATTAGTGGAGAAAAAGCTGAATAGCTAAGTGGATAGTGGTTAGTGGCAAATAACTACCAACTACTAACCACTAACTACTAACTAATAGCAGCCCTAAAGATTTCTTAATCTTATCTTTAGAAAAACAAAATAAATGAGGGGTCGTACCCCTCACTACTAAAATGATATAATGTGCTAAGTAGATGCACCCTGATGATTCGGAGAGCTGCCCAAGTTGCTCTCCTTTTTCCTATAACTAAACCAATTGTTACTGGTAAGTTATTTTCTAGCAAGAGGATAATAACGGAAAATTGATAAGTCCTCCTTATAAGCTTATAACAGCCTCTTAAGAAATTTTTGACTAAAGATATAATGAGGGGTCTTGCCCCTCAGCCCAAAAGTGATATACTGTGATAAGTAGATGCACCCTTCTGGTGATTGTATTGTCAATCGCAAAGGAGAGTTAGCTAACGGTTCTATTGCTCTTTGTGAAGTACAAGCTTATGTTTACGCTGCAAAATTGCGCCTTGCAGAAATTGCCAGGATGAAAAAGCGCATTGATTTGTCCGACCGATGGACAGAAGAAGCTAGAAACCTTAAGCTTCGCTTCAACAGGGACTTTTGGATGGAGGAACAAGATTTCTGTGCCCTGGCTTTGGACGGTGAGGGCAATCAGGTGGATAGTATTACGTCAAATCCCGGTCACTGCCTGCATTTAGGCATTTTCACGCCAGAAAAAGCTTACAGCGTTGCCGAGCGATTGCGGGCACCGGATATGTTTAATGGTTGGGGTATTCGTACCCTCAGCAGTTTGTCACCCGCTTACAATCCAATGGGGTATCATATCGGTTCGGTATGGCCCCACGATAACTCCCTGATTGCAATGGGTATGCGTTCCCTCGGACTTATTGACCAAGCCTTGGAACTTTTTGAAGGTTTATTCGACATGACTAATCAGCAGCCTTATGCTCGACCTCCAGAACTGTTCTGCGGTTACGAGCGCAATGGTGATAATGCTCCGGTGCAATATCCTGTTGCCTGTACGCCTCAGGCTTGGGCTACTGGCAGTATCTTCCAACTGCTGCAAATGATGGTTAATTTAGTGCCTGATGCTCCCAATAATTGCCTGCGAATTATCGATCCTGCCCTCCCAGAGTCAATAAATCGCCTGTCTCTACACAATTTGCGCGTCGGTCCTACCATTCTCGATTTAGAATTCGAGCGTTCTGGAAGTACGACAGCTTGCCGTGTTGCTAAGAAACGCGGAAATCTCCGGGTAGTTATTGAAGCTTAGAATGGGGCAAATGGAGTGGGGAATCCACAACTACTCCCCACTCCGCGTTTATCCTTCCTCTTGTTGGTTTTCGATTTTCTGTCCTGGAGAAGCTTCGTATAATGCATCTAACTTTTGACGGGCGTCTTCAACGTTGATCGATCGCATAACCAAGAGTGGCTCTCTAATAAGGTTGCCGGTTGCGTCTAGTAGTTCCGGATGTGGTGTAAATTGCTTTTTCGATGAAATATAAGGATTTCCCCGCTCTCCTAGAGGTGCGGATCTTGGTGGGTACATCCGCTCTCTATCAAAACTAAACATAATCAAATTGCGGATTAAGTTAGCCACGGCTATAAAAGCAAGCAGGGTAAAAGCAAAAATGTAAAGCAGGTGTAACATTGTTTTTTCCTCCAAATTTAACAATTTTTAACAATTCGGTTTTTAAATGCAGTTAATCCCAACTATGCCAAATGGTTAACGCACTCAGAGTGCGCCTATTTCTGTAAAAATGAGAACTTTCAACTCAGAAAAAAGAATGGTAGCTTAGGGTACATATTAGTTTTTCAAAAAATGTTATAGAATTCTGACTATCTAACTTAATACTGCGGTCTCTCTACTGCTCATTATCTCTGATTTGACGAAAGCGCATCGCCACATTCCAACATTGTGATAGCAATTGATGCCAAGGCGTTAAAGTTGCCATATCAATCCCAACTTTGCCGTCCGTTGCATTAAAGAGCATCTTGGCTGTGTTCACTTCGTCTTGCGCTTGTTTAACACGCATAAGTAAGTCCGATTGTTCATGTGGACTCATAAATAAGAGCTGCTCTGTTTCCAGAAGTTCACGCGAGCGTGCAAACCAATACTGAAAATCTTCCAACAATGGCTGCAAAACCGTTTTTAGCAACTCCGATTCTGGTAAATTAGAGTCTTGCATAAATGAGATGCATATTCCTAACTTTATTACTAATATTAACCTTATTTAAGATTCTTAACATTTTTCCTCTCTCTCCCATAAGTCAGAAAAATCTAAAAATATGTAACATTAGTTACAGTTTATCCATTATATAAAGTCTTTCAGGCGGTTGTACAGATTCCCCAGAGGGATCTCAAAAAACCTTAATCAGTGGAGGCAAAGTCGCTGAAGAATTCCGAAGATGTATGTATTTTAAATCACATAGTAACTCCTGTCTCCCTGGTTACAAAAATTTTCACGTATTTGCTTGCTGTGTTACAAGTTACTCAGAAATGGGACTTTGTGACTGGTGTGAATACGCTCCAACACGATCGGGCAGCATTATTGTAATGCTAAACTTACAGATGCTCGTATAATTAACAGTTAGTGATATACAAGTTAAACTTGTGTACAGTTAAAGAAAACTATAAAATCAAAAAAGACACTTCCGTGGTTAACTCCTGTTAATAGCAGAAGGTCTTGACAATTGTATTGGTTGCTAGAGCGGTTACTCAAAGTCTTGTTCTAACTCTTTATTAGAAAAAACCTAGTAGCTGGGACTATAAAAATAAACCTAAAGCAAACAAACTCGTTATATTTAGAGTAGAGCCCGCACTTGAATGTGTATGCTAACTGTAGTTTAGTAAGGGAGAGACTGGAGGCGGCAAGTCTCTAGTGCGCTCTATTACTAGTAAAAAGTAATCAGGAACTCGCGATCGCATCTAGTTAATTTCTAAGCCTGTAGGTGGAGAAAAATCCAATTATGTTAAAAAAAGTTAAAAATCGGAAACCCTTACAAATGGGAGAGGACAAATGACAGCGTTCAGAAGTCCACTGTATTTGTACCGAGTTATTTATTGGTGACTTAATAGTTAGCTAAAAATAACTTGTTGAAAATATTAACGATGCATGCGTTTATTTGATGATACAAAATGCTAAGAGGATTAACCTAAGACAAACAAAAGTTTATGGACTTGAAATCAAGTTATGTTATATTTTTGTTTGATTTTTATAAATGAAATTCATAAGTAGATTTCAATCACTTCGCCAATACTTGTATAGCAGATGTCGCCAGAATCATCTAATAAACTAGAACAACCTGAAAAAATGTATTTGCCGCGTACTAGCGAGTCGGAAACTTTAAAAAAAATTCGCCACACGGCTTCTCATGTCATGGCGATGGCAGTACAAAAGCTCTTTCCCAAGGCACAAGTTACAATCGGTCCTTGGATTGAAAATGGCTTCTACTATGACTTTGATAATCCAGATCCTTTCTCAGAACAGGATTTGAAAGCCATTTATAAAGAAATGGTTAAAATTATCAACAGGAAATTACCAGTCATTCGGGAAGAAGTCAGTCGCGAAGAAGCTGAACGGCGTATCAAAGAAATTAATGAGCCTTATAAGCTAGAAATATTAGCAGATATTAAAGAGGAACCAATTACAATTTACCATTTGGGAAATGAATGGTGGGATTTGTGTGCCGGACCTCATGTAGAAAATACAAAAGACTTAAACCCAAAAGCAATTGAATTGGAAAGTGTGGCGGGAGCCTATTGGCGAGGAGATGAAACCAAACCCCAGTTGCAACGCATCTACGCTACCGCTTGGGAAAACCCAGAACAACTGGTTGAGTACAAACGGCGTAAAGAAGAAGCGCTGCGACGAGATCACCGAAGACTGGGTAAAGAACTGGGATTATTTATATTTTCTGACTTGGTGGGACCGGGGTTACCATTGTGGACGCCAAAGGGAACTTTGTTGAGGAGCCTTTTGGAGGACTTCCTCAAACAAGAACAGCTCAAACGTGGATATCTACCAGTAGTAACACCACACATTGCTAGAGTAGATTTATTCAAAACCTCCGGTCACTGGCAGAAATATAAGGAAGATATGTTCCCCCTGATGGCAGAGGATGAAGAAGCCGAAAAACAAGAGCAAGGTTTCGTTCTCAAGCCAATGAACTGCCCGTTCCACATTCAAATCTATAAAAGCACTCTACGCTCTTATAGGGAACTACCTATACGGTTGGCAGAGTTTGGTACCGTTTACCGCTACGAGCAATCTGGGGAATTGGGCGGGTTGACAAGGGTGAGAGGTTTCACTGTTGATGATTCTCACTTATTTGTAACGCCGGAACAGCTTGATAATGAATTCCTAAGTGTTGTGGATTTGATTCTGTCAGTCTTTAACAGCCTGCAACTAAAGAATTTTAAAGCCAGACTCAGTTTCCGCGACCGGGCAAGTGATAAGTACATTGGCTCGGATGATGTTTGGGACAAAGCAGAAGGAGCCATTCGCCGTGCTGTGGAACAACTGGGCATGGAGCATTTTTTGGGAATTGGGGAAGCAGCATTTTACGGACCCAAGCTGGACTTTATCTTTCGTGATGCCCTAGAGCGAGAGTGGCAACTCGGAACGGTGCAGGTGGATTATAACCTACCAGAACGGTTCGATCTGGAATATGTCGCTGAGGATGGTTCTCGCAAACGACCGGTCATGATTCACCGTGCGCCTTTCGGTTCCCTAGAACGGCTCATCGGCATCTTGATTGAAGAATATGCGGGGGATTTCCCATTGTGGTTAGCCCCAATACAAGCAAGATTGCTGCCAGTGGGCGAAGGACAACTCGATTTTGCTCAAGAGGTAGTAGCGAAGATGAGAATGCTGGGTATCCGCGCTGAAGTTGATACTAGTGGCGATCGCCTAGGCAAACTCATTCGCAATGCCGAGAAAGAAAAAATTCCTGTTATGGCAGTCGTGGGAGCAAAAGAGGTAGAAACAAATACCCTCAGTATCCGTACCCGCACTTCGGGAGAGTTAGGCACAATGCCTGTCTCCGAGGTGTTGGACAAGATGAAGGATGCTATTGCTAAGTACGAAAACTTTTAACAGAATGTAGAGTAAGGGTAGGTTCTTTGCCTACCCTTAAAAAATAATTCATATAAATTTACTAAAAAAAATGCTATGAGTACTACAAAGGAAAAAGTCCAATCTCTGCTGAGCAACCTACCAGACGATTGTTCTGTTGAGGATGTTCAATATCATCTCTACGTGCTTGAAAAAGTACGTCAGGGTTTGTTGGCAGTAGATAGTAAGGACACTATCTCTCAAGAGGAAGCCGAAGCGCTTTTACGTAAATGGCTTATCGAGTAGTTTGGTCTCCCAAAGCGCTTGAAGATGTAGACGCGATCGCGGCATACATATTTCGTGATTCTGCTTCCTATGCTGCCACGGTAGTTCAGAGAATACTTGACTCTTCTCGTAAGTTGGGCAAGCTTCCCTTTTCTGGACCTGTAGTTCCAGAATTTAATGACGATACCATCAGGGAACTGTTTGCTTACACTTACCGAATCATTTATCAGATTCAAGGTAACACTGTAACGATTGCGGCAGTTATTCATGGCAAAAGACTCTTAGCACAGGCACATTTGGAGACGGATTAATAAGATGAAAGACAATCAAAACACTGGAAAAGACAAAGTATGAAGGATAAAGGGTGAAGGATAAAAAAATTCATCCTTTATTCTTGAGCTTCATCCTTTCTTTACATAATTGCTTCAAACCCGATACCACTACCATCGGGTTTGTTTATTGGGAAAGTAGTGGAAATTTAGTTAATGTCTTGACTAAATATGTATTGAGTACTTATAGTTAAAGAACAACAGCCAACAAAAAATCAAACCTGCCTTCTCATGTCCGATCCGTCCACTCATCAAAACTTTCTGAAACAGTGGCGTCATTTTTTAGCACCATATGACATGGGGTATAAATTTAGGCTGGTTTCCCAGCTGATGTACCGAGATTTTTTGGGAAAACTAGAACCTTTTGGTCTGACTCCCTTTCATTGGTTTGTACTGTGTTGTCTGTGGGAAGAAGATGGTCTGCCAACTTCAGTTATTGCTGAGAAACTTGGACAGTTAGGTGCGACTTTAACCGGTGTTGTAGACCGGATGGAAGAACGTCACCTAGTGCGTCGAGAACGCGATACTTCAGACAGGCGGATGGTTCGGATTTGGCTAACCCCTGAAGGTGAACGATTAAAAGAAGTTTTACCTCCGTTGGGAGAAAAAGTGATTGAAAAAGCTTTGGCTGGAATTACAGAGCCCGAGCGGGAATTTCTGGAGAACATTCTGGAGCGTATTGTGTCGAATCTCGATTAAAACACGAGTCCGATCCAAGAAGATAATTTTGGCTTCATTACTTAAAACATTAAATATCAACCTATTAATAAAAACCCAAATGCAAATACCCAATGTCAAGCACCAGGAGAGTAAAATGACTGCCGTCAATGGGAAAGAGAAGGAAAACAAAGCTCCAAGACTCAGCATCGCGCAGAAAAACTGGCTGCTAACAGCTCATGTAAGTTTTGCTGCGCTTTGGACGGGAACCGTGTTGAGTATGTTTCTCCTGGCTTGGAGAAATCAACATTCAACCCATGCCGATATTCTGTATGCTCTGAACTCAGCTATTAACCTGTTGGACGATTTCATTGTGATTCCCTCTGCGATCGGTTCTTTAGTAACTGGTACATTGCTGTGCTGGCTGACAGTCTGGGGATTTTTCAAGTTTTACTGGGTGATTGCGAAGTGGATTGTGACCGTTGTTCTAATTGTCTTCGGTACGTTCTGGCTTTTTCCTTGGGGAAATGCTGCAACTGCCATGTCCCAGGAGCAAAGACTGCAAGCATTACAAAATCCGCTTTATACGTTTGATGCCAAAGGAGTACTTGTTGGTACTTTTGTGCAGGTTTTGTGTCTCGTAACCATGATTGGTATTTCCATTATCAAACCGTGGGGAAGACGACTGACAAAGGACACTGGACAAATGACCACCAAAACTTGTTAACTGTTTTAAGCCTGACCGGATAATTTTTGCAATTGAGTGAGTACTGCAGCTGCATGACCCTTTGCTTTAACTTTTGCCCAGGTGTAGGCAATAGTTTGGTCAGGTGCAATGAGAAAGGTTGAACGCTCGACACCCATGTATTCCTTACCCATAAACTTTTTCAATCGCCATGCTCCATAAGCGTCAGCCATTTGGTGCTCTGGATCGCTTAATAATGTAATGGACAAGTTATGCTTGTTGATAAATTTACAATGAGATTTTTCCGAATCTACACTCACCCCTAGAATTTTGGCACCCAATTGGCTAAATTCTTGATTTAACTCAGTGAAGTCCTTAGCTTCAGTTGTACAACCAGGAGTGTCATCTTTGGGGTAAAAGTATAGGACAATCCACTGACCGGAGAAATCACCCAAACTCACTTGATGACCATCTTGGTCTGGTGCGGAAAAATCAGGTGCTTTTTGTCCTGGTTGAGGTATTTTATCTACCATAAAATAGTCGGGGCGATGTGTTAAATTAAACGCACAAAAACCCGGTCTTTTCAAAAAACCGGGTTTTTCTACTGCAGTTATTTTACCTCAAGCTGACTTTTTCATTTTCGCCAACATTAGCTTTTTCGCCTGTGGTTATTGCCTTTACCAAACCAATTGTATGTGCTACAAAACCTGATGGGGCATCCCAGTATTCAGCCTTTTCTACATTGACTTTCAGTAAAGCAAGATCGGGTTCTTCCAGTTCTTTGGGAAACCAAGCTTTGAGTTGGGGTTTCCACAACTGTTGTATCTTGTTGCGATCGCGCACCAGTTGAGCTTTACCCGACATCGAAACATAGGTTTGCGCTTTAGGGTCAGAAAAACTGACGTTGACCTCTTGGTGCTGCTTAATTTCTATAACTTTATGGGAACTGGCATAGGTGAAGAACCAAAGGTCGCCGTCAAATTCGACCTCTGAGTTGGTTGACATGGGACGGCTGTGCAGACTACCGTCTTCATCGACAGTAGTTAGCATCCCAATGTCCATATCTTCGATCAGTTCACGCAGCTTCTTAAGTTGTTGATTGCGGTCTTGTGAATCTGTCATTTTTACTACTCTTATCTCTACTATCTTCAATCAGCAACCAGTGAACAGTAACCAGTGAACAAATCACCAAGTAATTCATAAGTAACTGGTAACTGATAACTGATAACTATTTTTAGTGTTAGCGCCTATACAAAATTAATACTTGAGCCTAGAGATGGAGTTTTACCTTATTTCTCACCTTGGTAATGCATAAATACTACGGGAACACCTATCAGCCTCTTCCCTAATTGAGATAATCCAAACTTACGTTTGAGCGATGGCGGTAAATCCTCAAAAGAGACTGGTATAAAGCCAAAACGGCTGTAAAACAATGGTAGCTGCTGACCCAGACATTCCAAATACAATGGCAAAGTGGCTTGGTTAATCAGATGCTGTGTCAAAACAGACCCCAAACCACAACCTTGATGTGCAGGTAATACCACCAAACTACCAAGTTCTTGTGCGCCAGAAAAGTTGCGGAGTTGTCCGCACGCTACGATATGCCCATTGCACTCTATGAGCCAAAACTGCTGCCATTGGATTTGAGTGGGGTCAAGTTTTGCCCTAAGTACTAGTAACCGAATAGACCAGATGTCCTCAGATATGGCTTTGCGAAGGATACATCCTGTTGGCAACGAAAGATTGCTTTGGGTCATAGCAGTTTATAAATCATATATCATCTTTTTTGACAAGCTGAAATTGAATGTTAAATCGCTATCTCAATGTTACATGAAATTAAGTTTGTCATAAAATGTCATAAAAAGTAATAGCTTAACCGCTAGGAATTCAACTTTTACGAAAACCTTCCAATTGCAGATGAATCTAGGTATAGAGTCAAATTCGGAAAGAAAATTCCAAACCAAAAAATCCAGATAAAGTTAATAAATTTGAAATCAATAAAAACTAAATTTCTTAAACAAGGAGTTGTAAATCGTGCAAGTGAATTCCCAAGAATTATGCGATAAATTGAATCCTCTAGTTCATGAAAATTTTGACAATATCTTTGCCCAAAATCCAGGCTGTACTTCAAATTCTAACTATGTGAAAACTAGTGCTGGAAAACCTCGTATCACTGCTAAATGGTATAAAGAAAACGGCAAAATGATTTGTAAGTGGATACCTATGTAAAAACTGTAAGTTCTGACATCACTAGAAATTCTTCATAATTTATTAAACAATATAACAGCAAAAGGAGCCTTATAGTATGCGTCTAACCTATCGTGGTTTACCCTATACCTCTAGTTCTCAAACTGTTGAGACTATTGCATCTGATATTTCTGCACGGTTTCTCGGACAAGTCTATCAAATTCGTCTTCCAGCAGATCCTTATGTACCTCAGCCAGCAACTAGTCTCCGGTTTCGCGGGTCTTTATATTTCAAAGTTTAAACATCTTGAGACATAAGTAGGTGAGTGAGAATAAAGCCAAGTAAATGAAGAAATGTAAAAAAATAACAAATAACAAAAAATAATCTGAACTAACTAACTTTATTTATGCGAACCTACTTATACGAAAGTTAGAGATTCCAATGGGAGATTTTAATGAACAAAAAATTGATTTTATTTACTTTGTTTGTTGTGATGGCAGTTGGACTATTTGCATATCCCAACAAAATATTTAAACAAGCGATCGCAAATCAGTCTAGTAGCATTCATAGTGGTTCGCCTCATCCCTGGGTGAAGCTGCTGGATAATTTGGGCAATCACCATCATCCCATCTCCACCAGATCGAAACTTGCCCAACGCTACTTTGACCAAGGGCTTATCCTATCCTATGGATTCAATCATGCTATGGCAGCACGCTCTTTCCAAGAAGCAGCAAGGCTAGATCCTAACTGTGCCATGTGCTATTGGGGACTTGCACTGGTACAAGGGCCAAATATTAATGCACCGATGAACCCAGAAGCTATACCACCAGCATCTCAAGCATTGCAAAAAGCAATTGAATTAAGTAGAAATGCGACCCCGAGAGAAAAAGCTTATATTCAGGCGCTAGCAAAGCGCTATTCTTCACAACCAGTTGAAGACCGCAAACCTTTAGATATTGCCTACGTTAATGCAATGCGAGAGGTAAAACAACGTTATCCAGATGATTTGGATGCAGCGACTCTGTTTGGTGAAGCCCTTATGGATACCATGCCTTGGAATTACTGGACAAGAGATGGTAAAGCCAATCCAGGGACAAATGAACTTCTTTCTACATTGGAATCTATCTTAGAACGCAATCCCAATCATCCAGGGGCACTTCACTTACATATCCATGCTGTGGAAGCATCTTCTTATCCAGAAGGCGGTGTAGCTAGTGCAGACCGCCTCCGGGATTTAGTTCCGGCTGCTGGTCATTTGGTGCATATGCCCGGTCATATCTATATTAGAGTAGGGCGATATCATGATGCAGTTATTGCAAATCAAAAAGCGATCGCTGCTGACAAGAACTTCATGTCCGAGACCCAATGCCACACGAAAGGTCTTTACCAGCTGGCTTACGTACCCCATAACTATCATTTCCTTTTAGCAGGTGCTGTGATGGCGGGAGAGGGTAAACTAGCCATTCAAACAGCCCGCGAGACATCTGAGATAGCAGATCCAAAAGTGATGCGGCAACTGGGATATGGGACTTTGCAGCATTACTACGCATTGCCATTTTACACTTTAACAAAGTTTGGTAAGTGGGATGAGATTCTCAAAGAGCCAGCACTAGCAGCAGACCTAAAGTATCCCAATGGAGTTTGGCATTATGCAAGGGGAATGGCGCTTACAGCAAAAGGTCAACTCAAGCAAGCAGCAGAGGAATTAGACAAGGTAAGAGCTATTACTGCTGACCCAGCCTTGCAAAAAGTCACGGTTTGGGATATAAATTCCAGCGTCAGCTTGATGAAAATTGCATCTGAGGTTTTAGCGGGTGAACTAGCTGCGAAACAAAAAGATTATACACAAGCGATCGCTCACCTAAAAACTGCTGTTTCACTGGAGGACAATCTGAGATATGACGAGCCTGCAACTTGGTACTCTCCAGTTCGGCAATCATTAGGAGCCGTTTTGCTTGAGGCTAACCGCGTGACAGAGGCTGAAACTGTGTACCGGGAAGATTTAGAACGCTATCCCGAAAATGGATGGTCACTTCTAGGACTTGCACAAAGTTTAACTGCACAAGGCAAGACAAAGGAAGCTCAGTCCGTGCAAAAGCGCTTCGAGCAAGCCTGGAAGTATGCCGATGTCAAGCTGGTTGCTTCGCGGTTGTGATTCTATACTGAATCTAGTACACGGGGCGCGAAAATAAGGCTACCATTGCAAGTTTGACAACGATTTGCAACGGTAGTCTGTTAATTTGATCCTTTAGCCTTGATACTTCACCCTTTTTGTACTAGTCTATTCTTCGCCATTGCCTACCGTCGCGCTCTAGCAAATGGTCTGCTTCTAATGGTCCCCAAGTTCCGGCAGCGTAATTAGCAAAATCTCTTGCTGGTAAAGCTTTCCAGACATCTAGAATTGGCGTAACTACACTCCAGCTTAATTCTACGTTGTCTGACCGCTGAAACAGGGTTGCATCACCAATCATGCAGTCGTAGAGCAGAGTCTCGTATCCTGTGGTTCGCGTAGTGGCAAAATAATCACTGTAGGCAAAATCCATTTCTACTAAGCCCATGCGTACCGTAGGACCGGGAATTTTTGCTCCGAATTGCAAGCTAATGCCTTCATTTGGCTGAATGCGGAGTACAAGGAAATTGGCACTTAGTTGAGAGATTGAGGTTTGACGGAACAGTAAAGAGGGAACCTGTTTGAACTGGATAGCAATTTCCGTTACCCGGTGAGGTAAGCGTTTACCAGTCCGCAGATAAAACGGCACACCTGCCCAACGCCAGTTATCAATCATCAACTTTAAAGCGGCGAAGGTTTCAGTTTGCGAATCGGGGGCAACGCGAGGCTCGGAGCGGTAGGCAGGCACTTGCTCACCTTTGATGACCCCTTCACCGTACTGTCCTCGAACAGTTTGGGTAAGAACTTCTTCCGGTGTTAGGGGTTGTATCGCCTTCAATAGTTTAGACTTTTCATCTCTGACAGCATCAGCTTCAAATGAGACTGGTGGTTCCATTGTGACCATTGCCAGTAGCTGGAACATATGGTTTTGTACCATGTCCCGAACTGCCCCTGCCCCTTCGTAAAAACCGCCTCTACCCTCGACTCCCACTGTTTCCGCTACAGTGATTTGTACATGGTCGATGTAGCGGCGGTTCCAAACTGGCTCAAATAATCCGTTGCCAAACCGGAAGACTAGGATATTTTGCACAGTCTCTTTACCGAGGTAGTGGTCGATGCGATAAATCTGGTTTTCCGCAAGCACGCTACTAATAGTTTTGTTGAGGGCGCGGGCAGACTCTAAATCGTGCCCAAAGGGTTTCTCGATAATCACGCGCCGCCAGTGTCCGTTTTCTTCCTGAGTCAGCCCAATAACACCAAGTTGCCAAATGATGTCGCAGAAGTAGTTGGGTGCAGTTGCTAAGTAGTAAAGGTAATTGCCGCCTGTACCGCACTCTTGGTCTACAGTTGCCAGCAAACTTTGTAACTGGTTATAGGTGTTGGGATCGTGGAAGTCACCCATGAGATAATAAAATCTCTGCTCGAACCATTGCCATAACTGTGCATCTACGGTTGTGGTGGCAAATTCATGAATTTCTCGGCTCAGTTTAGTGCGAAAGTCATCGTGACTCATGGGAGCCCGACCCACACCAATGATTGCAAACTCCTTGGGTAGTAAGTTACTGCGGGCCAAATTGTAGAGGGCGGGTATTAACAAGCGCTTGGTCAAATCTCCCGCAGCACCGAATATCACCATAGCGCAAGGACCCGCAGGTTGGCTGAGTTTTTTTTCTCCTAGAACGTTGGCTGTGTTTGTTAACGTCATGGCTTACTCTCAACTATGTTGTTCAACGTGTCCGCCAAATTGATAGCGCATGGCAGAGAGCACTTTGTCGGCAAACTCATCTTCTCCACGTGAGGTGAAACGTTGGTAGAGTGCAGCGCTGAGAACTGGTGCTGGAGTTCCGGTATCAATAGCCGCGTTTATTGTCCAGCGCCCTTCGCCAGAGTCTGACACACGACCAGCGAATTTTGCTAGGTCTGGTTGCTCAAGGAGTGCGATCGCAGTCAAGTCTAGCAACCACGAGCCAATGACACTACCGCGACGCCATACTTCTGTAATGTCTGTGAGGTTCAAGTCGTACTGATAGTGTTCGGGATTTCGCAATGGTGCTGTCTCTGCATCGGAACTCCGATTTTGCTTACCGATGTTGGCATGGTGAAGAATGTTCAAACCTTCGGCATAGGCTGCCATAATGCCGTATTCAATTCCATTGTGAACCATTTTTACAAAGTGCCCAGCACCGCTAGGTCCACAATGCAAATAGCCCTCTTCAGCTGTACCACCGACTTTCTCCCGCCCTGGTGTGCGTGGATTGGCACCGCGTCCTGGTGCAAGTGTCTTGAAGATGGGATCGAGGTACTCAACTGCTTCAGATGGTCCACCAATCATCATGCAGTATCCGCGTTCCAGCCCCCATACACCACCGCTAGTTCCAATATCAAGATAGTGAATGCCTTGAGATGCAAGTTCTTGCGATCGCCGAATATCATCTATGTATTGGGAGTTACCACCATCAATGATTATGTCTCCTGTTTCCAGTTTCAAAGAAAGTTCTTGCACCATCTTCTCAGTTGTATCGCCAGCTGGAAGCATGAGCCAGACAACACGAGGCTTACTGAGTTTTTCAATAAAATCTTCTAGAGTGTAAGTCCCTTTTGCTCCTTCTGCAGCTAATTGTTTTATTTTTTCTGGAGTCCGGTTAAATACTACACACCCATGCCCGTAGCGCAGCAGGCGTCGCACAATATTTCCACCCATGCGTCCAAGACCAATCATACCAATTTCCATTTGTTTTCTCCTTAGTGTCTTATTGCTTTGCTTTCCTCCGATGCTTCTAGATCGGAGAGTTCAACTAATTTTTTTAATTGGAGATATGCTTCTTCTGGAGTCAGAGGATCGGATTCATTTTCATGAGGGATATAGAATTGCCAGGTATCTGAAAAATAACGGATAACAAAACTAGGAATTAACCCTAACTCCATTGCCCTTTTTCCCAGTTCTTCTGCTCTTTCTGCCAAAGTGGTTTCATCGTGGAAAGAATAGTCAATCATATACTGCAAAACCTTATTTTGAAGGAACATTTGAGGAAAGATTATCTCTAACGGAAAACTCGATGCGTAAGCGTAAGAGTTGAGATATGATGAATGCGGACGGAGATAAACTTGTCCGCAAGCAAAGTTAACCTTTAAGCTGAAGAGAGAGCGAGACAAGTGAGTCTTCATAAATCTTCAAAGAAACTTCTACACATATCTGAAATTTTTTATCAAGTTTTAATTTGTCTGAGAACGTTATGATTTTCGGTGTATTAAATACAACTTTTTGTTATGAGTTTGTAAAAATCAATACTTCAAAGATATACAGTACCACTAAAATAGTGACAAGTCCCCCCTACTTAAGCAGAGGAAATATAGTAGCTGACAAGTAGATATTCTAGAGAACTCCTACCTTTCTGAATCTAACTTGTTGTAATCTTCCATCTTCATATAGAGTTTTAGCAAGTTAAGATAGAAAAGTCAAGCAGAAAATTTTGAGTGTTTGGTTGTTAAGAATGCAGCCCAGATTCCGTATCCTGAAGTGTCACATACTCTAAGCTGTAGGTAAATTATTTTTTGGAATTCTCTAACCTATTGACAAAATATATGTTTTTTAACCTGTTAAAGATGGTTATTTTAGTTGTAATTACATTATTTTGCAGACCAAAAAAAATACAAACTTATTCCAAAATTTCAACCCTTGCAATCATGCTTTACGTTCCTTAAAGTTAATCATAATAGTCAATAAAAAACATGATGTTTTTGAGCAATCAATTCATTTATGGTTGTAAAAACAAAAAATTCTTGAGTTTGTCTTAATGAAAATAAGCTTTTGATTCCATATTAATTCTAGACAAAGGATTGAACCAATAGATATGAAAAAAATTGTAATTCTAAATCTTTTTTTTCTAGAACCACCAAACTTAGGTTTCACTCATAGCTTTCTTACTGCGCTTGTAGAAAGCATGAATAGCAGCAATTCATAACAGGTGCCTTATTTTCACATAAACAATTGAGAACAAAGCAAAATAACCTTGCCGAGTGGTCTCAACATTAAATGCGATGAAATTGCGACAGTATTTAACCCAGATGTTAAAGTCGAAAAGCCTGACCGAAGTAATAGATATAGGCAAATAGCGATAAGTTCAAATTCTGTAAAGAGCAAAAAAACAAAATGAATGCAACAATATTTACTAATCAAGGTGAATCAGCTACAACTATTTATCAAGTAGAACCTGGACGCTCGCATCCTTTAGGTGCGTTGTTAGACAAAAACGGAGTGAATTTTTCAATATTTTCAGAATATGCCACATCTGTCGAATTGTTGTTGTTTAATAAACATGACGATTTAGAACCTATACAGATTATTCAATTAAACCCAAAAATAAATAAAACTTTTTATGTATGGCATGTTTATGTAAGAGGATTGAAAGTCGGCGCTGCCTACGCCTATCGAGTTGACGGTCCTCAGGATTTACACGGTTCGGGACACCGATTCAACAAAAATAAGGTATTGATCGATCCTTACTCTAAAAGTAATAGTAATGCCCTTTGGAACCGCATAGATGCTTTGGGACCGGAAGACAATTTGACTACTTCGATGCGTAGTGTCGTCATTGATATCTCAGATTATGACTGGGAAGGCGATTGTCCTCTCAAACGACCAATGAGTGAGACCATTATTTATGAGATGCATGTTGGCGGATTTACTAAGTCACCTACTTCAGGATGCAAACATGACGGGACTTTCTCTGGAATCATTGAGAAAATCCCTTATCTAAAAGAATTGGGCATCACAGCTGTTGAACTTTTGCCAATATTTGACTTTGATGAACAGGATACTATTCGAGAAGTCAACGGTACACCACTCAAAGACTACTGGGGATACAACCCGCATAGCTTTTTTGCCCCTGAAACTTCATATTGTGCTTCCCCTACTGAAAGAAGCCCAATTAAGGAGTTTCGAGACATGGTCAAAGCATTGCACAAGGTCGGAATCGAGGTTATTTTGGATGTGGTCTTTAACCACACTGCTGAAGGCAATCATCTTGGTCCAACAATCAACTTCAAAGGTTTTGATAATAGCGTCTACTATCACCTTGTGCCGCATGACAGACAGTACTACATGGACTACTCCGGGTGTGGAGACACTGTTAACTGTAACCATCCTATGGTAACTAAGTTGATTGTGGATTGTCTGGAATTTTGGGTGAAAGAAATGCACGTTGATGGCTTCCGCTTTGATGAAGGCTCCATCCTTGCTCGCGGTCAGGACGGAACGCCAATGACCCATCCACCAGTCATCTGGAATATTGAGACATCGGAAGTCTTAGCTGATACCAAAATGATTGCTGAGGCTTGGGATGCCGGTGGGCTCTATCAAATTGGTGACTTTCCTGGTTATCGTTGTGCAGAATGGAACGGACGTTTCCGAGATGACATTCGGCGTTTTGTTAAAGGGGAACCGGGACTTGTGGCGGCAGTTGCTTCGCGTATTGCTGGAAGTGCCGACCTCTACGAGGCACGCTCGCATTTACCAATTAACAGCATCAACTTCATCACTTGTCATGATGGGTTTACGCTTAACGATTTAGTTTCATACAACTACAAGCATAACGAAGCCAATGGTGAGGATAATAGGGATGGCATCAATGACAATTTGAGCTGGAACTGTGGGGTTGAAGGAGAGACTGACAATCCAGAAATAAATGCATTGCGGCGGCGACAAATTAAAAATTTTGCCACTATTCTCTTGGTTTCTCAAGGTGTACCAATGATTTTGGCTGGGGATGAAGTCAGACGCACTCAAAAGGGCAACAACAACGCCTACTGCCAAGACAATGAAATGAGTTGGTTTAATTGGGATTTTGTAGAAAAGAATTCTGATACACTCAGGTTTTTTAAGTTAATGATTGATTTCCGCAAGCGCAGTTGTAATCCTACCTTGCGCCGCCGCCATTTCTTCACTGGAGAAATTAATGAGCGCGGTTTAGCAGATATTTCTTGGCATAGTTGCAAGTTATTCAGCCCAGGTTGGGACGATCCGAATGCCAGAGCCCTAGCATTTACTCTCGCAGGCTTTGAAGGGGCAGCAGATATACACGTTATGCTCAATATGTACTGGGAGGCTCTCAATTTTGAAATTCCCTTTGTTGAGGGTAGAGAATGGTACAGAATTGTAGATACGGCTGAGCCTTCACCCAGAGATATTGCAGATTTGGGGAAAGAGACTGTAGTTTCAGATAATTCCTATATTGTTCAAAACCGTAGCATTGTCGTTTTAATTTCCAAGTAGTTTTTAGCTATTTAATTTCCACTTATGGAGAAAATCAATGAATAATATGGGCTTCTCGTTTTCAGATTCAATCGCTGGCTATATTACTGATTTTGACTCACAAAAGGGAGCTTTTGGTACCTTTTGTCTGAAAACGTCAGATGGGAGGATCTTTGAGGCAGCATTAACCGAAATGACCTCTGCTGAATTAGTACGCAATTTGGGAGAGCCTTATTATGATTGTACTGTTCAGATGAGTACAATGCTTGTACCAGATCGGTATATCTTTGTATATGGCATTTTCTATCCTGAGGATCTTCAGTACAACTTTGAAGCCAAACACATCGTCTTTCTAGGTCGGGTAGAAACTGAGTATGTTTTTGAAAAACCAGATTGGTGGATTAATCAAATACGAAGTCTTGCGAATTTTTATCTGAAAGCACAGTTTGAGGACGGTGAAATTGACTATCGCAAATATCGCACCGAGATAAACTGGGTTGGTGCAAAATCAGGAACTAATCGTCAAGAAACTGACACCATTTCGCGCCTGGTTTATGGTTTTGCCACAGCCTACATGATGACCGGAGAAGACCGATATCTAGAAGCTGCGGAAAAAGGGACTGAATACTTACGCCAACATATGCGTTTTCTTGATGAGGGCGAAGGAATTTGTTATTGGTACCATGCGATTGACATTCAGCCCGATGACAGCGAACAGAAAATATTTGCCTCAGAATTTGGGGATGATTATGATGCTATCCCAGCATATGAACAGATTTATGCCCTAGCAGGTCCTACCCAAACCTACCGAGTCACGGGCGATCCACGTATCATGAATGATATAGAGTTGACCGTCAATCTGTTTAATCGCTATTTCTTAGATAAAACGGACAACGGAGGGTATTTCTCACACATCGATCCGATTACCCTCAGCCCCCACTCTAAGAATTTGGGTCATAACCGGGCGAAGAAAAACTGGAACTCGGTAGGTGACCATGCGCCAGCCTATTTGATCAATCTCTGGCTGGCGACAGGTGAGGAAAAGTACGCCAATTTCCTCGAGTACACTTTTGATACGATTGAAAAGCGTTTCCCAGATTACGAGCATAGCCCGTTTGTTCAAGAACGTTTTTATGAGGATTGGAGCCACGACACGACATGGGGATGGCAGCAGAACCGAGCCGTTGTGGGTCATAACCTCAAAATCGCCTGGAACCTCATGCGTATGCACCAGTTGAAGCCAAAAGAGAAGTATGTAGCTCTAGCCGAAAAGATTGCAGATATCATGCCGGAAGTTGGTAGTGACTTGCAACGTGGAGGGTGGTATGATGTTGTAGAACGCATACTAATACCAGGGCAAAAAATACATCGCTTTGTATGGCATGACCGGAAGGCTTGGTGGCAGCAGGAACAGGCAATTTTAGCTTACTTCATCCTTACTGGCTCACTAGGTAACCCTGTATATCAACGATTGGGTCGTGAATCAGCAGCTTTTTATAACTCTTGGTTCCTCGATACCGAGATGGGGGGTATCTATTACAATGTTTTTGCCAATGGGCTTCCTTATCTACTGGGAAAAACTGAGCGAGGCAAGGGCAGTCACGCGATGAGTGGTTACCACTCCTTCGAACTGGCATATTTAGCTACAGTTTATACAAATCTGTTGATTACTAAAGAGCCGATGGATTTATACTTCAAACCTCAACCAGGAGGATTTAAGGATAATATCCTGCGGGTTGCCCCAGATATTCTTCCACCTGGTAGCGTGTACATTAGTGAAGTATGGATTAATGGTCAACTCTATTCCAATTTTGATGCTGAAAGTCTAACTGTCAATCTGCCTGTCACCCAAGACGAACTCAAAGTTCGAGTGAGAATTCTCCCCACTCAAGTATCTTTCAACGCAACACTGCTAGAATTAACTGAAAGCACTGCTCAAATATCTTTGAGCGGGTTACTAGATGCTAATGCTGTGCGATTGCTTCAGGAAGAGTTGGACAAAGCAATGTCTCGGCCAATCAAACGTCTCGTATTGCTGCTACAAAACCTGAAATGTATATCTAGTGCGGGTTTGCGTGCCCTAATTTTCACTAAGCAAAAGTTAGGCGCTGATATTGACATCTATGTAGTTGGCGCGAGTGAGCATGTGTTGCATTTCCTCAAGATGAGTGCATTCTGCGAAGGCATCACCGTGTTGGATCGTTATGACGCTGTCGAGATGGCGAGCGTGTAGAATTCCGTTGTCAAAACTTTTTAAAGTTTTTCCCTGCCTTGTGTGATACCCAAAACAGAGAGCGTATTTAAGAAGTTAACAAAACAGCGATACCGGTAACAAGATTGTACCTGTGGTCGTATACTTATTAGGTTTTAAGGAGCAACTGTGTGTGGCTAACCCTGTACTAGCAAAGCCTATACTGCTGACGGTAGACGATGACCCTGAAGTTCTGCGGTCAGTGGAGCGCGATCTTCGAATGGAGTACGCCAAGGACTTCCGGGTAATGCGAGCAGACTCGGGTACAACAGCCCTGGAGGTGCTGCAAAAGCTGAAACTACGCAATCAGCCAGTAGCGCTGTTGCTCGTGGATCAGCGTATGCCGCACATGACCGGAGTAGAGTTCCTCGAACATGCAATGCAATTCTTTCCCGAGGCTAAACGGGCGTTGCTGACGGCCTATGCAGACACAGATGCTGCTATCCGTGCCATTAACACTGTGAAGATTGACTACTACCTGTTGAAACCATGGGACCCCCCTGAAGAACGCCTGTATCCTGTGCTAAACGATTTGCTTGATGACTGGAAAGCATCTTTCCATGCTCCATTTGCGGGGATTCGCGTTATCGGTCATCGGTGGTCACCTAAATCGCACCAAACCAAAGACTTCTTAGCTCGCAATCAGGTGCCCTATCAGTGGTTGGACATTGAGACAAATGAAGAAGCACGTTGCTTGGTCACCTGTGCTAGCTCGAATGCCCCACACCTGCCGCTCGTGCTCTTCCCCGATGGCACGCAACTTATAGAACCGACAAATGTCGAGATCGCCCAGAAAATTGGGCTGAGGACGCAGGCTGAACGACCGTTTTACGACCTGATTATTGTAGGTGCTGGTCCATCTGGTTTAGCTGCGGCGGTCTATGGGGCATCTGAAGGGTTAAGTACAGTCATGATTGAACGAGAAGCTCCTGGTGGGCAGGCGGGCTCGAGCTCCCGCATTGAAAACTATTTAGGCTTTCCAATTGGACTTAGTGGAGGGGATCTAGCTAGACGTGCCGTAACTCAGGCTAGGCGGTTCGGCGTGGAGATCCTTACACCTCAGGAGGCAATTGGTGTACGCGTGGAAGATGCTTATCGGATAGTCACTCTAGCAAATGGAAGTGAGATCGGCTGCCACGCACTTATGATTGCGTCTGGCGTGGCATGGCGCAAACTAGACGTGCCCGGTATTGAGAAATTGACTGGTGCTGGCGTGTACTACGGTGCAGCACAGAGCGAAGCGATTGCCTGTAGCGGTGAAGAAGTCTTTATTGTTGGTGGGGCAAACTCCGCTGGACAAGCCGCAATGTACTTTTCTAAGCACGCCCGTCAGGTAACCATGCTGGTACGCGGTCATTCCCTTGCTCAAAGTATGTCACAATACCTGATCGAACAGATTTCGGCGACAGACAACATTACAGTACAACTACATTCCAGCATCGTTGAGGTCAAAGGTGAAACTAGCTTGGAGGCGATATCGATCGCTAATACTATCACTAGCGAGACGCAAACTGTTCCTGCAACTTCGCTGTTCATCTTTATTGGTGCGTTGCCGCGTACCGATTGGTTGGATGGTCTTGTGGAGCGAGATAAACAAGGGTTTATCTTGTCTGGACCTGACCTGATGCGCGTTCGTGTTGGCGAAGCCTCTCAACAAGGAGAGGGGTCTCTAATCGAGAATCGCCGTCGCCTAAAAGGATGGACTCTCGATCGCGATCCCTTTTTACTTGAAACAAGTGTACCCGGCATCTTTGTTACTGGAGATGTGCGTTCTGGGTCGGTAAAGCGAGTCGCATCTGCGGTGGGCGAGGGTGCGATCGCGGTTCAATTTATCCATCAATACCTTAGCAAAGTATGATCATGCTCAACAACATAGACGTTTTACGCCAGGTGCCGATCTTCACACAATTAACAGAGGAGCAATTGCACTTGTTGTCCAAACAGGGGAGCAAGGTATGGCTGGAACCAGGTGAGTACATATATGTTGAGGGATCTCCGGCTAACAATTTCTATGTGCTGGTAGAAGGCGAGCTTCAAATTACAAAAAAGGTCGGCAATGTAGATAAATATGTAATGACCTTTAAACCCGGAACATTTTTTGGCCATGAACTGATATTACTAAATACTTCTTACCTTGCTAGTTGCCGTGTTTCAAGCAAAAGCCATTTATTGAAATGGGATACAAATGGTTTCTGGCAGATGCTTAAAAGTTTTCCTGCAATTATATGTGAGCTTCTAATCGTGACTACACAAAGGGTGCAAACCTTGGAGTCGATGTCACGACAACACGAAAAGCTGATTGCGCTTGGTACTTTAGCCGCTGGACTCGCCCATGAGATGAATAACCCCGCTGCTGCGGCCCAAAGGGCAGCGAGCCAATTACACGAAATTGTTCAAAAGTTATTATCACTGAAAGTCAATCAGCAGCAAATGACGAAAGCGCAAGTGGCGTTTATTGCCGACTTGCAGCGCAATCTGACAGAGAAATTAACGACACCGTTACAGCTCGATCCACTGGTACAGAGCGACCAAGAAGACAAAATCATAGCTTGGCTTGATGCACACAACGTGGCTGATGGCTGGAGTTTAGCTGCAACTTTTGTAGAAGCAGGTTTGGACACAGAGTGGTTAGACACGTTTGTGGATTGTTTAAATGCCGACTCAATAAACGACGTACTAATCTGGTTAAAGACGACACTGACAGGTGTTGGGCTGTTATCTGAGATTGAACAAAGCACGAAGCGTATTTCCGATCTGGTGAAAGCGATCAAGAGCTACTCGTATATGGATCAAACCTCGCTACAGGAAGTGGATGTGCATGAGGGGCTTGAAAGCACGCTAACGATCTTGAATCATAAGCTCAAGCGAGGGGTGGTTGTGACGCGCGATTATCAAAAGAGCCTTCCATATATCAAAGCGTATGAGAGCGAACTTAAGCAAGTGTGGACTAACTTGATCGACAATGCCATTGATGCAATGGGTGGACAGGGTCAGATTTGGATACGCACTTTACAAGAAAATAACTGCGTGCTGGTGGAAATCATCGACAATGGACCAGGTATTCCGTTAGATATCCAGCCCCGCATCTTCGAGGCGTTTTTCACAACCAAGGGTGTAGGAGTAGGCACAGGGTTAGGTCTAGACATCAGCTACCGCATTGTCGTCGGGATGCACCACGGCGACATCAGCTTTTTTTCCCAGCCAGGGGACACCCACTTTCTGGTTCGTCTGCCTATCAATTTGTCCCGCTAATACCATTTCTCTTTTGTATTGGAGGAGAATCAGGGAGCCAGTCTTATCTGAATAGTATTGCATCAGTATCTTCAACAAGGTGAGAGCATGATCGACATCGACGCTTTACGCCGAGTGCCCCTTTTCTCTAACTTAACCGATGAGCAGTTCAGATTCGTCGAACACGGAACCGAATTATGGCTCAATTTAGGAGAGCGACTTCTGACAGAAGGAGATCCTCCTGGGGCTTTCTACGTGCTACTTCAAGGCGAGGTTGAGTTTACGAAGATGATCGGCAACCAAGAAGTACACATCATAACCTACGAAACTGGGACTTTCTTTGGTCACGAGCCGATCTTGTTAGATATGCCAATTCCTGTTACAGGACGCGCCGTCCGCGACAGTCACCTGCTTAAATTGGAAGAATCTGTTTTCTGGCAAATGCTTGCGACCTGTTCCTCGATCGCACGCGAGTCGCTGCGAACGATCGCGCAACGACTGCAGAATTTGGAAGCAGTGACACAACAGCACGGAAAGTTGATTGCACTTAACACCTTATCTGCTGGGCTTGCCCACGAGTTGAATAACCCCGCCGCTGCAGTCAGACGAGGTGCGAGGCACTTGGAGGAGATATTTCAAAGTTTACTTTCTCTGACACTAAAGCTGAATTGCCAGCAGATGAGAAATGCACAATTAACGCTTCTTTTTGACTTGTTGCAAGATACAACAGAGCAGGTTAAAAAACCTTCTCAACTCGATCCACTGACGCAGAGCGACCGGGAAGACGAGATTGCAAGCTGGTTAAAAGCGCACGGTGTAGCTGATGAATGGAAACTTGCTCCAACTCTCGTGGGAGCAGGACTGGGAACTGATTGGCTAGACACCGTTGTAAATTGCGTCCCTACTGACTTACTCGGCGATGTACTGACCTGGTTGACAACGGCACTGATAGGGGTAGGATTGTTATCCGAGCTCGACCAAGGAAGTATGCGTATCTCCCAATTAGTCGAAGCGATTAAAAAATACTCCTATATGGATCAGACCCCCTTGCAAAACGTGGATGTGCACGAAGGGCTCGAAACTACACTGACAATCCTGAGTTATAAGCTCAAGCAAGGGGTAATCGTAACACGTGAGTACGATCGCAGCTTGCCCCGCATCTACGCCTATGGCAGCGAACTTAATCAAGTATGGACTAATTTGATTGACAACGCCATTGATGCAATAGATGGACAGGGTCAAATTTGGATACGCACGTCACAGTTAGACAACCGGATTTTAGTAGAAATTGCCGACAATGGATCGGGTATTGCGCCAGAGATCCAATCTCGTATCTTCGAGCCGTTTTTTACTACTAAAGACGTGGGCAAAGGAACCGGGTTAGGATTGGACATTGTCCGCCGTATTGTCGTTGGGAGGCAAAAGGGAGACATTCGCGTCTTTTCCAAATCTGGAGAAACGTGCTTTCAGGTGCGGTTACCTATTAATATATCCAAGAGATCTGTCAAAAGGAAGATTTTATGAATCTAATTTGTACACACCTTAATCTAATCCAGAAGGTTACACCTAGCGCGGATGGTTGTAAAGAATGTCTAGCACTTGGGGATAGCTGGGTGCATCTGCGAATCTGCCAAACCTGTGGCAACGTCGGGTGTTGCGATTCCTCAAAGAATAAGCATGCCACCAAACACTTTCACGCCACTGGCCATCCAATTATAAAGTCCTTCGAGCCGGGTGAGGATTGGGGCTGGTGTTATATCGACAAAACTTACATCGAATAGTCCGGACGAGATCTGGACGGTATTAGGCTTTGTTGCAAAAGTAGTCTACTCCCACTATTCTTTAAATCTATTGTATTGCGCGACTAAAATACTTCTCTTGCTTGAGGGTTAACGATTGCCTCAAAGAATGGGAAGGAGCTTCAGCCAAACGGACTAAGTTTTAGCATAAAATATGCTTTCTTTTTTGCTTATAAAAGTTTGCTATTAGCGCTAAATTCTTTAACGAGCGCAATCTCTAAAATTTTGGATTTAACATAATAGTGTTCGGTTAAGTTTTCTGAGTGAGTGTTTCAGGCGTACAGAGACGCGAAATTTCGCGTCTTTATAGAAATTATGACTGAGTATAGTGCCTTATTACAAATCATATTGGTCAAGAGTAAAATAGAAAATTAAAAGTTTTATAAAAAATAATTAATCGCTTGCATTAGATAAATATTATCATAAAATTTATTGAATTTCAAAAAGAATAATATTAGTGCTTTTGAGTGAAGCACTATATTTCTATTCTTCTTCAAAAAGAGTTAATTTTCTTGCTAGTAGTGCTGAATGAGAATACAAATTTCTTGATATCCTTCCTGTCCCAGTTTCTCGACGTAGCTTGGTAAAAACCATTAAGCTTTCTGTTGGCTAAAAAAAGAGCCAAAGTAGTGGGTAAAGTAGGGTTGCTTAGTGATAATTTTTATCCACCAGGCTAATTATATTCCAGGGGTCGTATTTCGGGCAAAGTTTACATTGTTTCGGTTTTGCAAAAGTTTTTCTAGCATTGAACTCTTGCTTTGCCAGAACCCGATACTGAGTAAACATTTAAGCCAAGTGACATGTGCTTGCTGATATGTAGTGTATACTCCAGTTTCATAAATTAAATAGGATTGCTATATGAGGAATTTGGAAGCCTCTTAAACTGGACTTTGACTGTTCCAACAATCGCAATCTATCATTAGATTAAACTAGTTTGTTACTAAGTAAATAAGTAGAAACGAAACAATACCAACACATTCCGAAATATTACCCCTTGCGGATATTTTTCGTAGTTTCTAAACTGATTAACAAAGACTTAAGAAAAGTCCCTGGCATTTCCAGTTAAGAATCTAGTAAATCCAAGGAAATTTAAACAGTATGATACCTAGATCGCTGGGAGGGAAAAAAATTGCTATTCTCGTCGAAAGTGAGTTTATTCCTGAGGAAATTGAGTGCTATCAGCAGCGCTTTGCAGAGCTCAGGGCAACTGTGCATTTTATGTCTAGACTTTGGGGCAAACCGAGTGTTCGCTTCTTCAGCGATGAAGATACGGGCAAGACGCCTCAAACCCTAGAAGTGCATATCGATTTTCAAGATGTGGACGTTAACGACTACGCGGCTGTAATTATGGCCGCTAACTACACTAGCGTTCGCTTGCGTTACTTCGAGCCGCCACCAGGTGTTCCAATTAGTCCCGAACAAGTTGCCAGTTCACCTGCGGTTCAGTTTTATGCCAAGGCGATGGCGAATCCCAGGATAATTAAAGGTGCGCTCTGCCACGGACTGTGGCTAATGACACCTATGCCAGATCTGCTTAAAGGGCGACGGGTTATCTGCCATGAGGTAGTCCTTGCAGATATCATCAATGCTGGTGCCACTTACGTACCATCACCTTCAGGTGTTGTAGTAGACGGTGACCTTGTTACCGGTCGCTCAAGACACGAAGTTAACTCATTCATCGACACCATCACCGAACAAATCCAAAAAGTTTCTTCTGCAACAAATCGCTTCTCACTCAAAAGGTCTGTCACTCCTCTATCAAGAGTAAAAAGTGCGAGCTAATTAACTTAAAATAAATTCATGAGGTAATTGCATGAAAAAGATTCTCACAATTTTATCAGAGTGGGGTTATTGGGGTGAAGAACTGGTAGGCCCTCTAGACAGCTTTGATAATGAGGGCTACCATGTTGACTTTGCAACGCCGACGGGAAAAAGACCTGTAGCACTTCCTCCTAGCATGGATCCTTATTTCATCGACCCACCTTTGGGAAAGACAGTCGTGTCACAGGAGATGGCAGAGAAGGTCAAGAGGCTGGACGATCCTACAAACCCTCGACTTGACAACCCGATTGTATTGTCAAAATGGTTACCAGATCGACCTTACTGGAGTTCTCCAAAACTTCTTCGGGAAATGGAAGCTTATTACAAAGCGCTTGATGAAGTGCAACAGGATTTGGAACAATACGATGCCATGCTGATAGTCGGCGGCAGTGGTCCGATCATCGATTTAGCAAATAACCATAGGGTTCACGATCTCATCCTTAGCTTTTACAGGATGGGGAAGCCGATTGCAGCAGAATGTTATGGTGTTACTTGTCTTGCCTTTGCTCGCGATCTTGGAGACCGCAAGAGCATTATCTGGGGTAAACATGTTACAGGTCACTGTAAGGAATACGACTATCTGGATGGAACTGGATTTGTAGGAACTGACCTTAACATGGGTCCACCTCCATATCCCTTGGAGTATATCCTCCGTGATGCTACGGGTCCAGACGGGCAATATCATGGCAATGTTGGTAAAGCGATCTCTGTAATTGTTGATTATCCGTTTATCACGGGTCGCTCTACCCCAGACTCTTATATGACTGGTCAGAAGTTGGTAGAAGTTTTGGAAAAAGGACTTACGCGCTACGGGTGGTAAATTCTTCTAGGTCAGCCTTTAATAGGTCAGCAAGAATTATGACTGCCAAAGAATTTGGATTTAACCCATCGAACTTTGAACAACTTTGTGAGTACCGCCAGAAAACAGATTATGCCTAAGGAAGCGGAAGTTATGGTAAACAGAAATGGTCGCTTTGCCATCATCGAACAACTTCTTGCAGATGGTATACGCTATATGTTTGGCAACCCCGGTACAGTTGAAGAGGGGTTCCTGGACGCGTTGAGCGACTATTACCCGAAATTTGAATATATCTTTGCATTGCAAGAGACAATAGCAGTGGCGGCTGCCGACGGTTACGCCCGCGTCACTAAGAAGCCAGCAGTTGTGCAACTCCACAGCGGAGTTGGTACGGGAAACGCTATTGGGACGATGTACCAGGCAATGCGCGGTCATGCGCCCCTGGTAGTACTGGCTGGTGAGGCTGGTATCCAATACGATGCTATGGATGCCCAAATGGCTGCCGATCTTGTAAGTATGGCTAAGCCTGTCACAAAATGGGCAACTCGGGTCGTCCATCCCTCTTCTCTATTGCGCGTGCTGCGTCGGGCCATTAAAATAGCTGCAACACCCCCTATGGGACCCGTGTTCGTGTCCCTGCCAATGGATGTTCTGGATGCTCCTAATGACGAACAAGTGGTTCCGTCTTCCTTTCCAGTCACACGGGTTGCCCCTGAGCCCGACCTACTGGCAAAGGCGGCAGGTATACTAGCCGATGCATCGGAGCCATTGATGATTGTGGGCGACGGTGTAGCTTTTTCTGATGCACAGGTTGAATTGACCCGCGTAGCCGAACTCATTGGAGCCCAAGTATGGGGAGCAGATTCATCTGAACCAAACATGAGCGCCACGCATCCTCTATTTAGAGGACTGTTGGGTCATATGTTTGGGGATGACAGTCGCCGCATCACCTCGCAGGCGGATGCGATATTGATTGTTGGAACTTACGTTTTCCCCGAAGTATTCCCTGCTCTGTCTGGCGTTTTTGCTAAGAGCGCAAAAGTTATTCACATTGATTTGGATACTTATGAAATAGCAAAAAACTTTCCAGTAGATATCGGGCTGCTGGGCGATCCGAAAACCACGCTTGCCAAGCTGGCTAGTGCGCTCGAATCAACTATGACGGTTGGCAAGAAAGAGGCGGCAAACGAGCGGGCTGCCCTAATAGCAGAGACCAAGAAGCAGGAATTAGCTGCTCAGTTTGAGGCTGACAAGTCAGTTCGCGACTTAGTGCCTTTGCATATGACACGTTTTGCAGAGGAGTTAGCTGCACAATTGCCACCAGATGCGATCGTTTTCGATGAAGCACTTACCAATTCTCCAGAACTATGTCGTTACATACAACCGACAACCATAGGACAGTATTTCCAGACACGAGGTGGCTCTTTAGGCGTCGGCATTCCTGGGGCAATTGGTATCAAGTTAGCCCATCCAGATAGAACGGTAATTGGGTTCACGGGCGATGGCGGCAGTATGTATACTATCCAGGCGCTCTGGACCGCAGCACACCATAATATTAATGCCAAGTTCGTCATCTGCAACAATCGCAGCTATAAGATATTGAAGCTCAACATTCTGCATTATTGGCGCGAGCATCAAATACCAGAGCACAACTATCCATCTTCTTTTAGCTTATGCGATCCAGATATCCATTTCGTTGAATTAGCTCGTGGCATGGGGGTTCAAGCTATCCGGGTCGAGAAGCCAGACCAAATTGCTTCTGCAATCCAAAAAGCGTTGGACCATGATGGGCCTTTCCTGATTGATTTGGTGCTTACAGACGAGATTGTAGGTACAAAGATTGGCGTTAAATGTGGTCAGTAGCCAAGTAAATTTTTCATTAAAACGGAGAAAAACAATGACAGTAACTAATTTAGCACCTTTAACTGAGCAGGAAATAAAGCAGTTTGCGGCAAATTGGTATCAGAAATTAGACGTTCACGCTCCGCTTGAGGAATATATTTCCTTGCTTGCTGAGAAAGATTTAGAAATGCGCTTCCCTGAAGTTACGGTGTATGGCTTTGATGGATTCAAAGGTTGGTACGAGCGCGTTATCGGTATTTTCTTTGATGAAGTACACACCCTAAAAGAAGTTACCGTTACCCCTTCAGGAGATAAGGCGAATGTTAAGGTTGTCGTCAAATGGGAAGCTAGTGTTTGGAAGGCACCAGCAGCAAAAAGTGAACGGATTATTTTAGATGCTTATCAAACCTGGGTTATGGAGCGCTCGCCCAAGACCGAGAACCCAGTGATAAAAACTTACATTGTTGACTCACTGGATTATGCAGAGGGATCTGCTAAGCTTTGAGCTTGACCAAGACAAAGAAAATTTGACACAGCACATAGCGTCGAGAGTTAACTGGTCGGGTAAACTTCTCCTTACTCGATCAATACAGCCACTCCTATTGAAAAAACGGTTTTCTACACACCCCCCAAGAGGCTCTTATGAATACTAACGAAGTAATCGGCAACTACTACAACTATGTCAATGCTGGTGACTGGAATAATTGGCTAACCTTATTTGATGAAAACATCATTATGGATGAACAGTTAGCAGGCCATCTTGAAGGTCTTAAAACCTTGAGGAATGCAATAGGAGGACTTGAAAAGGGCTACTCCAAGTTCCTCATGCATCCCCAGCAAACCGTAATTGAGGGTAACAAAGCCTGTGTTATTTGGCACTGTGAGGCTGCAAATGCCAATGGTGTGCCAATTGATGCCAAAGGCGCTAATTTTTTCCAAGTGGAAAACGGAAAAATCACTTATATGTCCAATTTCCATGACACAAGACCTTTTGACCCGTTTATGAATCAGAAGTTGAGTTGAACTTAGCACTGAATGATGATTCTTAACTAAGAGGGGTAGGGCTTGCTGTGAATGAATACGATTTTATTATTGTCGGAGCGGGTTCAGCAGGAACAGTCGTTGCCAATCGGCTTAGCGAGAACCCAACAGTAAAGGTACTTGTTTTAGAAGCTGGTGACTCTAAGGTTCCGCCCAATGTCGAGAATCCTTCATTGTGGTACACCTTGCTTGGTTCAGAAATTGATTGGGCTTACACTAGTGTACCACAATCGGGACTCGAAAACCGGGTAACCCGTGAACCACGTGGCAAATTACCAGGTGGAAGCAGCAATTTATACATTATGATGCACATCCGGGGGTGTCCATCGGATTATGATAATTGGGCCTACAATGGTTGTCCTGGCTGGAGTTACAAAGAGGTTTTACCCTACTTCCAAAAACTAGAGGACCAGGAAGATGACACTAGTGAGTGGGCTGGCAAAGGCGGTCCGCTTCACGTTGCCAATGCCAAATTGCACAACCCAAACCCGACTTCTAAAGCATTTCTCGATGCTTGCTTGGAACTCGGTTATCCCTTGACTCGGGATTTTAACAGCCCTCAAATGGAAGGAGTTGGCTGGCATCATGTCAATATTAAGGACGGCAAGCGTCAGAGTATGGCATTGGCCTACCTCAACCCAGCGTTAGTTCGATCCAACCTCACGCTCAGTACTAAATCTCAAGCTACTCGGCTGTTGTTTGATGGCAAACGTTGTGTGGGAGTAGAGTATAGCCAGGACGGTGAGATTAAGACCGCTAATGCTAACTACGAAGTGATAGTTTGTGCAGGTGCAATTGAGTCTCCTAAGTTACTGTTACTTTCTGGTATTGGCAATCCTACTCACCTGAAGGAGTTCGATATTCCTGTAAAAGCTGATTTACCTGGTGTGGGCGAGAACTTCCACAATCACGTTCTGGTAGGAGTCATCAATGAAGTATCGCAGCCAGTTCCATCTCCTCACTTAAACCTGTCGGAATGCGCCCTGTTCTGTAAATCAGATCCAAATTGGGTTGGACCAGATTTGCAAATGGCTTTTGTACACGTGCCATTTGACATCATTGTTGGTCAGAAACACCCGAACTCCGTCAGCATTTTACCTGGTATTGTCCGCCCGATGTCGCGTGGCTGGATTAAACTAGCTAGTAAGAATCCGCTAGAAAAACCGCTTGTGAACCCCAACTATCTAAGTGCCGAAGCAGATGTCGAGAGGTTAATTCAAGCTATTAAGCTTGCTCGTGACATATTTGCAACAAAGGCTTTTTCAAGTTGGGTGAAGCAAGAATTAATGCCAGGACCAGACGTGCAGAATGACGAGCAACTGCGTGCATTTGTTAGACAAAATGCCGACTCTTATCATCACCAAGCTGGGTCGTGCAAGATGGGTTTAGATAATATGGCAGTTGTAGACCCTCGATTGCGTGTTTATGGCGTTGAAGGACTCAGGGTGGCTGACGCCAGCATCATGCCTGCCGTACCTTCAGGAAACTGCCACACAGGTATTGTCATGATTGGCGAGAAAGTCTCTGATTTAATCAAAAAAGAGCACAATTTGCTCCCATAACTTTAGTTATGGGTTAATAATGGAGAAAGTGAAGTATGACTTTACAAATTTTTTCTCAAGTGGCACTCACTTGCAAAGATCCAATTGCCACTGAAAAATTCTACACTAAACACTTCAGTTTTAAACGGGCTAGGGTTGCAAAGCTTCCAGACGGCGAGCAGATTGTCTTCATCAAGATGGGTGATAGTGCATTCTACTTTGAGCTTTTTAAGGCAAAGGAAGAACTTCCTGTAAGCCCTCCTATTAACGATGGACCCCAATACCCCTCAGTGCGTCACCTTGCTTTCAAAGTTGATAATGTAGACGCTAAGCTTGCAGAAATTGGTGATGATGCGAAAATTACCCTAGGACCCCTTAACTTTGATGATTACATCCCAGGGTGGCGTACAGCCTGGATAGCCGATCCAGATGGTAACATCGTTGAGATAAGCCAGGGATACGTGGATGAAGATAGTCCACCACCTTTAAAGGCAGATTGAGCAAAATGGTCTCCTCAGGCAGCAAAAATTCAAGACATTCTCTGGAACACCTGAGAGGACCCTATATTTTCAATATTTTTCCTCAAAGTCAATCTTTATCAAACGCGAGCAATACTTATGGAATTTTCAGGTCAAAGAGCATGGGTCACTGGTGCAAGCAGTGGTATTGGTGCTGCCACGGCGAAAATGCTGGCAAGTGCAGGGGCTGAAGTTGTGCTTTCTGCCCGACGTAAAGAACGTTTGAACAACCTTGCGGAAGAAATCACTGCGACTGGCGGTAAGGTCCTAGTCAAAGTGGTGGATGTAGCAGATAAACAGGCTATGACAGCGGTAGGACAGGAACTTGATGCGTTGGGTGGTGTCGATCTTCTCATCAATAATGCTGGTGTAATGCCGCTTTCCCCTTTGTTAGAAGGTCGAGTAGATGAGTGGGATAGCATTATAGACATCAATATCAAAGGCGTTCTCTACGCCATTAATGCCGTCTTACCCGGCATGGCAAAGCGTCAAAGCGGCCACATCGTCAATTTAAGTTCAGTTGGAGGTCGTAATACTTTTCCAACTGGGGCTGTCTACAGTGGCAGTAAATTTGCTGTACGTGCTATCTCAGATACTTTGCGCAAAGAAGCCATTTATTATGGAGTGCGAGTAACCGATATCCAACCAGGAGGGGTGGACACGGAACTTGTGAACTCCATCAAATACGCTCCGGTACACCAAGCAATGACCAGCAAAGGAGGATTTTATGGACAGGATAGCGAAAATCTTCAGTCAGAAGACATTGCCAATGCAATTTTCTATGCTCTTAGTCAACCAAAGTACGTGGATGTCAGCGAAATTTTGATCCGTCCGCGAACTCAGGAAATATAAGCTTTTTAACCAAGTTAACGTCTCACCTCTAGCATGGGTGACCCTCAAGGTGGGAGCCTGGAAAAGAACATGATCCACATCAAAGAAGAACTCCACAAGCTGCCACTTTTTGCACAACTTTCAGACGATCAGTTCGAGTCTATCTTACACGGTACAGAGGTTTGGCTGCAACCAGGTAATCAAATAGTAAAGCAAGGAGAGCCTTCTATTGCTTTTTACATTTTGCTTGAAGGTCAAATTGAATGGACAACAAAAGTTAACCAGCAGGATGTTTATGTACTGACTCATCAACCTGGGATGGTTTTTGGGCATGAACCTCTTCTTCTGAACATATCTTATCCCGTCAGTGGACGTGCTTTGAGTGCAGTTCGGATGTACAAGTTGGAAATTCACACTTTTTGGCGTATGCTCTCTATCTGCCCTTCAATTCTGCCCGACCTTCTCACCGTGATGACACAGCGCTTCCAAAGCTTGGAGGCAGTAGTACAACAGCATGGCAAACTTATTTCCTTGGGTACTATGGCCGCTGGCTTGGCACATGAATTAAATAATCCAGCAGCTGCAGCACTCCGGGCAACCGCATTGTTGCGAGAGAAATTTGGAACCATGCAAATTGTTACCCTCAAGCTTTTTCAAGAATGTCCTTCTCCGGAACAATTAAAGTTTTTTACCCAGTTTGAGCGTCACACTATTCAGCGTGCACTTACACCGCCTTTACTCGATCCTCTCACGGAAAGCGATCGCGAAGACAGCATTCTTAACTGGTTAGAGGCACACGGTATCACTGAGGGGTGGAAGTATACTCCAGTTTTGGTAAGGGCGGGATTTGACGCCCAAGAACTCAATGCGATCGCAGAACACTTATCGACCGCTTTGCTTGGCAAAGTCTTGGACTGGATCGAGGTGGAAGTTTTAATTGCAGAACTATTGGAGGAAATGGAACGAAGTACCACTCGCATCTCTTCTCTGGTCGGATCTGTTAAAGAGTACTCCTATATGGATCGGGCTCCCTTGCAGGAAATTGACGTACATAAGGGGTTGGAGAACACGCTAGTTATCCTGAATCATAAATTGAGACAAGGCAACATTATTGTGTTGCGTGACTACGATCCAAACCTAGGGTGCATTACTGCATATGGTAGCCAACTCAATCAAGTATGGACAAATCTGATTGACAATGCCATTGATGCACTGGATGGAACCGGACACATTTGGATACGAACATTGCAAGAGCCCGAGCGCGTGTTGGTCGAGATTGCCGACGACGGACCAGGGATTCCTTCGGAGATCCTAAATCGGATCTTTGAGCCTTTTTTTACAACAAAAGAAGTGGGTAAGGGGACTGGGTTGGGTCTGGATATAAGCCAGCGCATCATCGTCGGACGCCATCGCGGTGATTTGCGCGTGCAATCAAAGCCAGGCGATACACGCTTTCAAGTTCGTCTACCCATGCATCAATATAAGTGACAAAAGACTTGTGCTACAACAAAAAATGCAACCTAGTTGCAAAACATTAACCCTTATGATTACGTTTTTAGTTTTTTAAAATGAATGCATGAATACTCAAAAAACTCATATGACTGCCACTAAGAATCTAATATCTCTGATTGATGACTTTCTCTGAGTCAACTAAAAAACTGGAAAAGTCACGTGATAAGCCTTACTATGCACAAGCTAGAACATATTAGCATGAAAATTTAACTCTAAGCTTTCACTGATGCTCCTTCAAAAGTGACTTTAGATCGTGACCTTAAAAGAGATAAGATTGCTGGGTTCTAAGACAGTAATGAGTATAAAGTCCTGAAGAGTTCACCAAATTGTTAGGTTTAACCGGATTGTGAAAAGTTAACCGTAGCCAATGAGGAACTAAAAATGTCGAATCAAAATGTATCCGTCGTCGAAAAAATGTATGAGTGCTTTAATCAAGGAGACCTAGAAACCATCCGTAAAGAAGTTTTCGATCCCAATCTAATTTGGAATCTACCCGGACGTCATCCACTAGGTGGCACCAAGAAAGGTGTTGATGAAGTGCTTGCTTTCTTTGGCGAACTTGTTAAAACAAATATTAAAGTCGATCTCATCAAAATCGATGCTTTTGGTGAAGACACCGTTGTAGAAGTCCACCGTGGACATGGAGAAGCCAATGGATTTGCTCTAGATGCCCTTAACTGCACTCATTATCATATACGTAATGGCAAAATTGCAGATGTACAAGTTTATATGAGCGATCAATATTCAGCAGATAACTTTTTCTCTGCTGTTTTTGAATACAAACCGATACCAGCACGTTTGGCAAACTGAACTTTCATAGCAGGCAAGGGAGATTCAATAGTGACAAAATAATTGCAAACCATGTTAGCAATAAAAGCGAGGCATTAGGGGTAGGTAACTAATGACTCCCTTGTTATTTTAAAGTTTGCTAAATTCATGAGAACGTTAAGGTTCAATTTCTCAAATTCAAATATCAAATTTAAAAATAGGAGAGAGCTAAAAATGTCAAATGCTAATGTAGCCACAGTTGAAAAAACATCAAATGCTAATATAGCTATTGTTGAAAAAATGTGGGAATGTTTTAGTAACGGAGATATGGATACGCTGCGTAATATTTTTGCGCCAGATATTACCTATCGCATGCCCGGTTACCACCCAATTGCAGGCACTAAAAAAGGCATAGAGGAGCTTTTTGGCTTTTTTGGTGAACTTGGAAAATCGAATGTAAAAGTTGACCTCCTTAAAATTGGTGCTTTGGGTGAAGACATGGTTGTAGAAGTACATCATGGTTATGGGGAAACTCAGGGAGCCGTTTTGGATGTCACCAATTGTAATGTTTACCAGATTAGAGACGGCAAAATTGCCAAAGTAGATTGTTACAACGGTGACCAACATACAATCGACAACTTTTTCAACGCTATTTATAGACTTAAACCCATAACAGAGCGCTTAGCAGACTAAACCTGCAAGTATCTAAAAGTTTTAAGAACAACAAATGTGTCTGAAACCGTGTCAACAGAAGTAAGGAGAAATAAAGGTGACACATCCAAATGTAGCTGTTGTCAGCAAGATGTACGAATGCTTTGGTAAGGGCGACATGGAAACGCTCCGCAAAGAGGTTTTCTCTCCCGATCTAGTGTGGAACTTACCAGGGCACCATCCGTTAGCGGGCATTAAGCAAGGAGCCGATGAGGTAATTGCCTTCTTTAGTCAGTTAGCTAAGACAGGGATAAAAGTTGACCTAATCGCAATCGATGCAATTGACGAAGACACGGTTGTAGAATTACATCGTGGGTATGGTAGTGCTCAAGGAGAAGTTCTAGATGCAATCAACTGTACCCATTACCAAATTAGTGATGGCAAGATTGCAAATGTTCAAGTGTATATTGGTGACCAACACCCAGTAGATATCTTTTTCTGGGGAACCTATAATCTCAAACCAATACCCGCTCGCCTAGCTAACTAAATTGTAAGTTGTTTTTAAATTAGGGAAGAAGAACTAAAAATGACACATCCAAATGTAGCCGTTGTCAACAAGATGTGGGACTGTTTAAAGGCCCTTGTTGGTTATGGAGATGGAACTGAGTCTGACAGTTCATATGCACAAAGCTTGCAAGCTCTTCATAATGAGGTTTTTACACCCGATCTAACGTACTATATGCCAGGACACCACCCGATTGCTGGTGTAAAACACGGTATAGATGAAGTGCTTGCCTTCTTTGGTAAAATGGTCGAAAAATCGGGTTTATTGCAGGACGATCAAAGTATCCACGCATTTGGAGAGGACGGCGCTGTGGAAGTACACCGTGCTCACGGAGGAAATGGTAAAGCTTATTTAGATATCATTAACTGTTTCGTGTTCCAATTGCGTGATGGAAAAATCGCAGAAATTCGAGTTTTTAACAATAATCAACAAGCAGTTGATAACTTTTTCTCCACCATTTATTCTTTCAAACCGATACCAGAGCGCTTAGCTGACTAAGTTTTGTAATTTCATGAGGGACTTGAAATGGCTCATTCAAATATAGCTATTGTTGAGAAGATGTATCAAAGCCTGGGTAAGGGTGACCTGGAAACCCTTCGCAATGAGGTTTTCACTGCCGATGTTGTATGGAAGTTACCTGGGCACCATCCACTTTCAGGCACCATGCAAGGTATTGATGAAGTGCTCGCCTTTTTTAGGAAACTAGGTACGTCGGGTCTACAGGCTGAGGTGATTAAAATTGATGCAATTAATGAAGACACGGTTACGGAAGTACACCGGGTGTATGGGGAATCTAAAGGCGTCTCTATGAATATTCTGACCTGCACCCATTACCAAATTCGCAATAACAAAATTGCTCAAGTTGAAGATTACATTCACAACCAAGCTGTTGCCGATAGGTACTTCTGGGCTAATTACAGTCTTAAATCCATTCCAGAGCGTTTAGCTAGTTAAACCTTTGAATGTCTATAAGTCAAAAAACGGTTCAGTCAAAGTCATAATTTAAACAAGGAGATCTCGCGTGCTTGCAGCAGAAAATAAGGCGACAAACATAGAAGAGAACAAAAAGCTTGTACTGAATTTCTTTGAAAACTTCTCCAGAAGAAATACCGATGCGGTGTTAGCAGCAATGGAGGACACTTCAACTTGGGAAATTGTAGGTAGTATTTCCTTAGCAGGTGTAAGAACTAAACAGGAGTTTGGTGAGGCGTTCAAGGGCTTGGCTTCTATCGTACCACAAGGTGTCAGGATAACCCCTAAAGGCATAATCGCCGAGGGAGACCGAGTGGCGCTGGAAGCAGAAGCTTACGGCGAACTTATTAACGGCAAGATTTACCACAATCGGCTCCATGTCCTGATTGAAGTACGCGATGGTAAAATTCAAGCGGTACGCGAGTACTTTGACACCGCGCACGCTAACGAAATTTTTGGTAGCTAGTAAAGAGGTAATTATGACGCAAACAGTGGCCTCAGAAGCATTACCTTTGCAGGCAGGAACTTCATTCAGTGACCTCTTTCAATTAGGAAACGATCCCTATCCGATCTACCACCGCATGCGTGCTGAAGATCCAGTACATTGGAGCCCTGATGTCATACAAGCATGGTTCATATTCCGCCACGCAGACGTATTGACGATCAAAGAAGATGATATAAGGTTTAGCAGTAGTAAGGTCATACCAGAATTCCTCAAAGCAGACCAGCGTAATACCTTGTGGTGGGTTGAAAGTAAAGGCATCCTCTTCCTGGATGGTGTTGACCACACTCGGGCACGTAGGTTGGTATATAAAACTTTTACGCCTGAGTGGCAAGAAAGTATGCGTCCCCGCATCAATGAACTTGCAAATGCCCTGCTCGATCAAGTTCAAGATGTAGGAAGCATGGATGTAATTGCTGATTACGCCGTTCCATTGACCATTACGCAAATCTGCGATGTTTTGGGAACAACATGTCACGATCTCAAAATACTCAAGCAGTGGTCAATTGATATTTTTCGTGGGCTCGATCCAATTACAAAGCCCGATCTTGTCGAACGCGGTCATGCATCAGCACGACAATTAATAGATTACTTAAGGGCTGGTATAAGAGAAAGAGCCAAAAATCCTCAAAATGACCTCATCAGCGCCATGCTAACAGTTGAGGAAAATGGAGTTAAGCTCACTGAAGACGAGATTTTAGGTAACCTCTTTCAAATGTACATTGGAGGTCATGATGAAGCAACCAACTTAATTGGTAATGGTGTGCTTGCTTTGTTGCGTCATCCTGACCAATTAGATCTGCTCAAACAGAATCCTTTGCTCATTGAGGATGCTGTAGAAGAATTTTTGCGTTATGATGCTCCATTGCTTGGGATAATGCGAGCAGCGACAGAAGATATGCACATTGGTGGTAAGACTATCCAAGAAGGACAACGCGTCTTTCTCCTGTATGGGGCAGCAAATCGAGATCCAGAAAGATTTCCCGATCCTGACAGGTTAGACATCACCCGCCGCTATTCTCTTCACTTCTCTCTTGGCTGGGGTCGCCATTTTTGTATAGGTGCAAAGTTGGGGCGTCTACAGGCGCAGGTTGCTATTAACACGCTGATTCAAAGGCTGCCCAATTTGAGGTTAAACACAGACGAACTTGAGTGGCGCAAGAGCTTTACTATTCGTGCTCTGAATGCTCTCCCTGTTGCTTTTACACCAGGGAAGTAAAAGTGCTAGTGGGATGATTGATTGAAGCCAAGATTTTGAAAAGTCATCAAGTATTCAACGGATATTGCAAAAATGTGATTTCAAGGAAATCCTTTGCATGAAAGCTGCTGTCTTACCAAATTATCATCAATTTCTCCAAATCCGTGACCTGCCAGTACCATCTATTAGTCCCCAAGAAGTTCTCATTCGTGTTCGCGCTTGCGGGATCTGCGGTTCAGATGTCCACTTACTAGATGGGGATTTTGCTCCATATTCTCAAGTACCGATAATTCCCGGTCACGAAGTCGTGGGAGTGATTGAACAGGTTGGTGAGCAAATTAATTACCTCAAGCTTGGAAACCGGGTTGGTCTTCCCTGGACTCAAGGAACCTGTGGTCACTGCCGCTATTGTGTGCGTGGTGAAACAACTCTGTGCCCCGAACAACAGACTACTGGTATCAACCTTAATGGGGGTTACGCGGAGTATATTAAGGCTCCTGCCCGCGATGTCACGGTGATTCCAGATGCTATATCTTTTGAGGAAGCAGCGCCTTTATTTTGTGCAGGAATAACTGTCTTCACCCCCTTCAATTACACGAACTTCCAACCGGGGCAGAGAGTTGCTGTTTTAGGTGTAGGGGGACTTGGGCATTTAGCGCTTCAGTTTGCCCATGCGCTTGGAGCACACACTGTTGCGGTGAGCCGAGGCGCAGACAAACTCAAGTTGGCTAAGGAAAAACTGGGAGCGGATGAGGTAATCGACTCCGCTAATGAAGACTGGGTGCAACAGCTACAACAGATGGGTGGTGCCGAGGTGATCCTAGCAACTGCCAACTCTTCAAAACTAATGAGTGAGGCAGTTAATGCTCTCGCCCCAGATGGAACACTAGTATTACTGGCTGTAGATAACGAACAGTTGCTCTTACCGCCCTCGCTGTTCCTAATTAATGGTCGTCGAAGGGTGATGGGTAACCCTGCAGGCTCCCTCAAAGATATGCGCCAGATGCTGGAATTCGCTGCCGCCCACGGCATTCGCCCACTGATAGAAACCCACCCCCTCAAAGATGTTCAACTTGCCCTCGATCGTGTGCGTGCTGGCAAACCACGTTTTCGGGCAGTGTTAACAATGGCTTGAACCCAAGGTTCGCTCCATACTCGACGTTTCCAATTTAACTGGTGACAATGTTTACGTTCTAAAATATAAGGAAGGAAAAAATGACTGTTGCTCAAGAAACTAACACAAAAACACTACAACATTTGATTAAATTTATGGAAGAGCATTGGGTAAAGGGATGGGTAACCCAAGACCCAGAACTTTACGTGACAGGCTTCACTCCTGACGCTAAGTTTGCCGACACACCATTTACCCAAAGACCGACTCATGAGGGAATTCGCAATTACTTCCAAGTTTTACTCACTCAAAAAGATTGTAGGGCTGGTTACGAAGTTGTGGCAGTTACAGGGAACAAAGGCATTAGTAAATGGTGGGCTGAATATACCGTTATGCCTCAAAAAGATTGGCCGTCTAACCTCAGTAAGCTTGCAGAATCATATCAAGCAATTGGAATAGATGTGGAAAAAGGCAACTTCTTATCTCAAGATGGAATTCTCATTGCCGAGTTCAACGAAGATGGTCTTGTTACCAAACTTGATGAATGGTGGTTTACTCAAAAATCTTAGTGAACTGTGTAAGTACAATTCAAAAAAGCGTACTTAAGAAGTGCCCGAAAAATCGCTGAAATGGCAACATCCTGTACGTAATTGCATTTATGTTGTCCTTGGCGCGGATGATGACTTGAAAAAGATAAACAAGTTACGGGATTTTCATCTATGTCTCAAAACGCAGAACTTATCCGCGAATTGTACAAATCCATTGCACGGGGAGATCAACAGACAAACCGTGCATTGACAGACCCAAATTTTGAGTGGCATCTCGCCAAGTACTATCCTTATGGTGGTCCTTTCATTGGTCATGATGCCGTATTCTACGAGTTTTTCTCGCGCCTGTTAAACGATTTCGATGATTGGAGTGTTCAACCGGACGAACTTCTGGACGTTGGCGATACAGTAGTGTCCCTCGGTCATTACCGAGGACTGGCTAAGGCCACCGGAATCAAGGTAGACGCGCCCTTCGCACATATTTGGAGGCTCAAGGATGATAAGGTCATGCATATGCAACAGTACACGGATACGTATATGTTCGTGGAAGCGGTAGGCAGAACCTCCTATCCCTAAAGCGATCGCGTTTTGCAATCGTTTTGTTGTCGTCTTGCCATTGCCATTGTCAGCATGGTGCCGACAATGGCAGTTATACCGCGTAACGCAATCAAGACATTCTGGAAACAGGAAAAATCCTTAGGTCGAACGTCTATCCAACTATGTATAAGGTAGAAATATGGAACTCCAAAAATTTTCTGAACTGAATCATTATCGTTTACTGGGTAATAGTGGTCTGCGAGTATCACCTTTATGTTTAGGTACTATGACCTTTGGTAAAGATTGGGGTTGGGGATCTGATAAAGAAGAAAGTCAAAAAGTATTTGATTTGTATGCCGAGCGAGGCGGCAATTTCATTGATACTGCAAACAACTATACAAATGGAACAAGCGAAACTTTTCTTGGAGAGTTTCTTAAATCGCGTCGAGAGCAGTTTGTTTTGGGAAGCAAATACACGAGCAATATGCGTCAGGGAGATCCCAATGCAGGCGGAAATCACCGGAAAAATATAGTCCAATCCGTGGAGGCAAGCCTTAAACGTCTACAAACAGACTACATAGATCTCTATTGGTTACACGCGTGGGAATTTCGTACCCCGATTGAAGAAGTCATGCGTGCTTTAGACGATCTAGTTAGAGCCGGAAAAGTTCTTTATTTGGGGATTTCTGATGCTCCTGCTTGGAAAGTTTCTCAAGCGAATACCATTACCGAGCTTAGAGGTTGGACATCTTTTATTGCCCTTCAAGTTCAATACAACCTGGTCGAACGAGGTGCTGAACGTGATTTGATACCGATGGCCCAGGAATTTAATATTGGTGTCCTTCCTTGGTCTCCACTTGCTGGAGGAGTTCTCACTGGAAAGTACAGTCGCAACAATCAATTAGGTGCTAATCCAAACAATGGAACATCACAGGAAGTGACGGAAGGTACACGTAAGAGTTTAACAAAAAATTTGGGAATGTTAACTGAGAAAAACGTTACTATTAGTGAAAAAGTTCAAACAATTGCACAAGAGATCGGTCGTTCTCCAGCACAAGTGGCATTAAATTGGTTACTCCAAAAACCTGGTATTGTCAGCCCAATTCTAGGTGTACGTACTGTCAGGCAGTTAGAAGATAATCTTAAGAGCTTGGATTTTATACTTTCATCAGAACAGATGAAGGATTTAGATAACCTCAGCGAAATTGATTTAGGGTTTCCTCACACTTTTCTAGAAAGCGACACGGTTAAAAATATTATTAGTGGTGGAACACGTATTGCAGTCTAGCTAAAGTACTCAACGATATGCCAGTAAAACTAACCTGGGTTCCGTGCTCTTGACTATCTCCAGTCTCCAACTACACATCAAGGGTAGGAACTCCTGGAACTGGCAATTATAGGTCTGGTTAGTAGACTCGTTATAAAATAAGGAGCTTTATGGCGAAGCCTGTGCTGTTGACAGTGGATGATGACCCAGAAGTACTTAGGGCTGTTGTGCATGACTTACATCGCGAGTATGGCGATCGCTTTCGGGTGCTACAAGCCAATTCGGGTGCAACGGCTCTTGAAGCCTTGAAACATTTGAAACTACGTAATCAAGCAGTGGCACTTTTCTTAGTAGACCAACAAATGCCACAGATGACAGGTGTGGAGTTTCTAGAACAGACCATAAAACTCTTCCCAGAGGCTAAACGGGTTTTGCTTACAGCTTATGCGGATTCCGATGTAGGTATGCGTGCTATTAACAGGGTGAAACTTGATTACTACTTGCTAAAGCCCTGGAATCCCCCAGAAGAGCACTTGTATCCTATGCTGAACGATTTGCTTGAGAGCTGGCAAAAATCTTTCCTGCCATCTTTTGAAGGAATCCGTGTCATTGGACGTCGATGGTCGCCCAAATCGCAACAGATTAGAGAATTCTTAGCCCGAAATCAAGTGCCATATCAATGGCTGGACATTGAGACTGATGAAGAAGCGCGATACTCTGTCTCATACACCAATTGTGATACCCTAAGTCTGCCCTTAGTACTTTTTCCGGATGGTTCTCATTTCATAGAACCAACAAATGTCCAAATTGCTGAAAAAATCGGGCTAAAGATCCACGCTGAAAAGCCTTTTTATGACTTGGTTATTGTCGGTGCTGGTCCGGCAGGTCTAGCAGCAGCAGTCTATGGTGCATCTGAAGGACTACGTACGGTGTTGATTGAACGAGAAGCACCTGGAGGGCAGGCAGGAACCAGCCCCAGTATTGAAAACTACTTGGGCTTCCCAAGCGGTCTAAGAGGTAGCGATTTAACCTGGCGGGCGGTTGCTCAAGCTAAACGCTTTGGCACGGAGATCCTCACACCGCAGAAGGTCAGTAGTATTCGTGTCGAAAACCCATATCGATTTGTCACCCTGGCAGATGGGACTGAACTCAGTTGTTACACACTGGTGATTGCAACAGGCGTCTCTTATCGCAAGCTCGAGATCCCCGGCGTTGATAGACTAAATGGGGCTGGAGTGTACTACGGTGTTGCCATGCCTGCTCCGTCTTGCCGTGATGAGGAGGTCTTTATCATCGGTGCAGGAAACTCAGCAGGTGAAGCTGCTCTGTACTTTTCTGAGTACGCCCACACCGTTACCATACTAGTACGCGGCGACTCTCTCGCTAAGAGTATGGCTAATTACTTAATCGAGCGGATTGAAAATACAGAGAATATTAGGTTGCAATTGCACTCTAGCGTAGTTGAGGTGAAAGGTGAGAGCAAGCTAGAAGCTATTACCATTGCTAATAAACATACTAACGAAACGCAAACCGTCCCCGCAACTATACTCTTCATCTTGATCGGTGCAATGCCGTGTTCTGATTGTTTGACTGATATCGTAGAGCGCGACGAGCAAGGATATATTCTATCTGGGCCTGACCTAATACGTAACGGACAGCGCCCACAGGGTTGGGCACTCAGTCGCGATCCCTTTTTGCTCGAAACCAGTGTGCCCGGCATCTTCGTGGCTGGAGATATCCGTTACGGATCTATCAAACGGGTTGCCTCTGCAGTAGGTGAGGGTTCGATTGCAGTTCAATTCATTCATAAATACCTCAACCAGGTGTAAGTATGTTTAAATAATTGTACGAAGTATCATTGCAATGCCCAGGAGGACTCAGCGAGCGTATTCTTAACGGGTAGTAGTGATGGGCGCACAACAGCCCCTGGCTTGAAGGTGGATAACGATGCAGCCGCATTTTATTTATTAATTCCAATCGCCTTGCTTTAGGAACTTTTTTCACTGCTACAATCCTGGCGGCGATCGCACACCCAGGAAATTAGCAATACTACTTCTTGGGAATCTGGGCACGCCAAGAAAATCAGCTGACCACTTTGCTTAGTCCAGATTTTTATTTGTTCGAGCATCCAATTTCAATTCCTAAATTATTTGCTGTTTCTTAGGTACCGCATAATCATCATTATAAGAGCAAATTTATGCAGTCAGCAAGTGCCGATAGCCAGCAGCCAAAGCAAAAAAAACTGTACCTAGATAAAAATTTTAAAATTATTTGTGCAGTTTCTCTGATGGCAGTTCTCGGAGTTTCCAGCATTACTCCGGCTTTTCCCAAGTTAGCACAAGCATTGAATGTCCATCCAAAAAATATTGGATTATTGGTTACAGTATTCACATTTCCATCTCTTGTTTTAGGTCCTATTATTGGTGTCTTGGCAGATAGATTGGGTAGGAAAAAAATTATCGTTCCTTCACTGTTTTTATTTGGTCTTGCTGGGACAGCTTGCGCCTTTGTGCGTGATTTTAACCTTTTGCTGTTGCTGCGTTTCCTGGAAGGAATGGGTGCTGCTTCTTTGCTGTCTCTCAGCTTTACCTTAATTGGCGATTTGTATACGGGAGACAAACGTACCACTGCTATAGGTTACAATGCGAGTGTCAACAGTATAGGCACAGCAATTTATCCCACTATTGGCGGCGCACTCGCAACATTGGGATGGTATTACCCCTTTATTCTGCCCATAACAGCAATTCCTATTGGGTTGCTGGTGTTATTGGCATTAAAAAACCCGGAACCGAGAGGAGAACGAAACCTAAAAGAGTACTTGACAAACGCTCTGAGGATTCTTAGAAATCGTCAGTTTTTTGGAATTTTTATTGCTACTGCTGCTAGCTTCGTTCTCCTCTATGGAGCCTATGTAACTTATTTGCCTCTGCTGATTAATGATACTTTTAAAGCACCGCCTTCTACAATAGGATTGATTCTCTCTAGTGTATCGGTAGCTATTACAATTACATCTTCTCAGCTAGGAAGACTAGCCAGATACTTTCGCACCACAATTTTAATTAGAGCATCTTTTATTTTGTATGCTTTAGCTCTATTTATTGTTCCCTTCGTACCGAACGTCTGGTTACTCTTAATCCCAACCACAATTTTGGGCATAGGTCTAGGTATTGGTTTTCCTAGTATTCAAAATCTTTTGGCGGAGTTAGCACCAAGAGAATATCTCGCTACGATTTTATCTGTAAACGGGACATTTTTCGGTTTAGGGCAAACCCTAGGTCCGCTACTTATGGGTATAATCTTTAGTTTTGGGGGTATGAGTAGCGTGTTTTATGCAAGTGTCGGAATTGCAATTCTTACGCTTGTTGCGTTTAGGTATTGTACTTGCTTGTAATTTAACTTATATTTTGTAGGTGCGATTGTAAAACATGAGATTTTTGAAAAATGATAGCTTCATTTGACCTGGGCTGAGAATAAAAGTTATTGGTTTATCTTTTCCCTCACAACGTATGTGTATTTTAGTACTGAAACCACCGCGAGAACGCCCTAATTTTTCGTCTTCTTCGCCCCCTTTTTTCCAGCTGCGGAATGCTGGTGGGCGCGTATGACCGTTCCATCAACGTAGTGAACTCCCAATCAAGTTTTCCTTGTTCGTTCGCGTAGCGTGCCGTAGGCAATCGCTTGGAGATGTTCCCAGATTTGATTCCAAACTCCAGCTTTTTGCCACTACTATCCCGGCAACTATCCCCAAATGGTCTATATTCCGTATAGACATTTCTTTGCCATTCAACATAACAACAGAATTCTCCTCGCCAATTCTGTCTCAATTTTTCTATATTTCTTTTGAGAAAACTTAAATTTTCTATTTCTTTTATTTTCGTGAATTAATCCTCCCCAAGGTTTCCCGATACGGCAGTATAGCCGTAATCGCTTCTCGATCGCCTAACGCGCCCTATGCTCAATCCAGCTTGCTGGATTCTTCTGACTTCGTCAGAGGCAGACTGGACGGAGTCTAGTCCGGAGCATATACGGACGGTCGCTCTTTGCTAGGAAATATTCCTCTAACTTCTCTTGGATATCTATTGCTAGTAATTCTCAGCTGCTTGATTGTTACCTACTCTTTTTTAGTTTTCATGTACTACCTTTTCTGACTCTTATTCATGTGTGACAGTTAGGGTGCGGAATGGGGGATACATATACAAATAATACAACCAAAACAATCTAGAGAATTCACTAAAAAACCAAAACTCAAGCCATATAAACGTCAAATTGATTGGCGAGAAGTTAGAGTGGCTTTTGCTCGGACAATGCATGATAAAGATCAACGAACATATGTGTAAGGCATGAGTAAATATCTTGAAGTTGTTGAATAACTCTATCATGCTGCCCTTGACCAAGGCTTGATAGATAAAACTCAAGTTTATGCTGTTGCTGATGGAGGTAACGGATTACGCGAAGCTCTGGAACAACAATTTTCAAATCTTCAGTTTATTCTCGATCACTCTCATCTTAAACAGGATAAGTTAATGCACAGGTAGGTTTATTTGTAAAGTGCGTAATTCCTAGCTGTTACACGCGCTTATGAGCGACCATTGACAATCACGTGCGCTCCTTTACTAGCAAGACCGACAGCAATTGCCTTGTTAATACCTTGCGTCAAACCAGTAAAGAGTGCTAGTTTTCCTTTAAGTTTCAAATCTATTGTTTTCACCCGACCAGTTGACGATATGACCCATGTTCAATATCTTTCAGAAGAGATAGCATCTGCGGCTTCCACCCAAGTTGCTTGCGTGCCTTGGCTGCTGTAATCCGCTCATTTGTCGCTGCAAACAGTGTAAAGTCAGGCGTCCACTTCTCGCGTGCTTCCTCCATCGTCCAGCTTTGCGTTGCGCCGCCTAGACCGACGGCGTAACTAACGGCTACGGCGACCTCTTTCATTGTCACCTCAAAGCTTTCGGCGTTATATATCTCGCCGACGGGCGCACGCTCAAGCGCCAGCACGTACAAGTCAGCAAGGTCATCCACATGCACCACTGAGAGCTTGTTCGCACCTTCATTGATGTAAGCACTAACGCCTAACTTGCAAGCAAACTTCAGCAGTTGTGGCACAAGAAAGCTGCCGCCACGCCCATAAACGTGGGAAGGACGCAGGACGATGCTGTGCGTATCACCACGCTTAGCGGCGGCAAGCACGAAATGCTCTGTCTTGGCACGCAGCACCATGAAGTCCGGCGGATTGAGCGGTGTATCTTCGTCAAAAACCTGTTCGTTTGCATTGCCATGTGCTAAGTCGGCGACGACCATCGCGCCACTAGTGTGGATGAATGGCTTACCCGAGCCGTTCAACGCGGCGATGATTGTCTCTGCCGCTGCTTGATCTGTCGGGAACGCGACATCGGCATCAAAGTTTTCACCGCTGCTGCCAAGCATTGCAAGATTGATGACTGCATCAGCTATTCGCACACCAGCCGCAATGCTCACGCTATCCAGTAAGTCGCCGCGATGCGCTTCGATACCTTGGTGTTGCAACTTCTCTGCGGCCACGTCGGAACGTGCCAGCCCCAGAACCTTGTGACCGGCAGCGTGTAGTTTTTCAGCAACGGGGCTACCCATATAACCTGTAGCTCCTAATAGGAAAACTTTCATATTCCTCACATTGAGTTCGACGGAGAATCGGCACCAATTCACGGATTGGTAACCCGTTGTATATCTATCCTAAATATTAAAAATCAGACCAAGTTAATCGCCAAAGTATTTGGAATCGCTGCATGAGCTACACAAAAAGTGAGCGCCTTACAGACATTTGCGTCCCAAGGCTATGTCTGTAACAGAACTGCTTGCAGACGCATCTATTTAGAACTTGCGTAAATGAAACTCAAAGCCTACATCGAAGTTTTTAGAACCATCTAATGCTTACTACCCCAAAATGCTCTGAGATACATAATCGCCTAAACCTGTTGACAGCTCTTGTTCATTGGACGGTAATAAAATGTTCTGAGCTATGTAGTTGCCAATTTCTAGACCTGTCGCTAACCCTTGTTCATTGGATGTTCGATAATGAACACCCCCGTAAAGGCGGCTGAGGGCATTCTCGTCCGCTGCCTCGAAAAAGTTATCGTATGAGCGAGAAATACCAGGTAATTCTGGTGAAGTGGTGGTAAAACTGTAGTCATCGCCGAAGAAAGAAGTTAAAATTACGGCTGATGCACTACCCTGTAGAGAATGCCCCGATAGGTAGTCGGGCGCTGATGGGGTTGGTAGCAGGGGTGTCCAATCCGGAGCGGCAACTGTGTCTTCCCTGCTGTCAGTGTCAGCTTCTCTGATTGCGGTAATCGGTCGCCATTGATTGTACGTGTACTTGGTATCCAGAGTAACAATGCCTCCATCAGCCTGTGCAATGTTCAGTAGCGCAAACAAACGGGCATTCTCTTCCAGCGTATTGCCCTGTTTTATGGCCACTTCTTCCGCAATCTTGTTCCAAAGACCCGTTACCCCGATATTGTTCGTGTGATCAAAGGACCAGAATTTAGCAATTTCCGTCTGGTCTAAGGTGCGTATCGAGCTGTTAGCATCACCTAATGCCTTGACTTCATTTAAATCTGCCGCATACAAGTCACTATCCAACTTCGGAGGAGCAGACGGACGGAAGTCTGAGACTTTGGGTATAGCAAAGGGAGTGACTAGGCCCCATTGCGGTGATATTGCTGGAGCAAAATTGGGAGGAGTCGGTCGCCAATCACCTAGCTCAGTTCCTGGCGTGTAAGAGCCCTCCGCCTTAGCCGCACCATCCGTATTCCGCAAGGTCAGTATTTGATCGGCGACGTATTTTCCTAAAGCAATACCTTTACTTTGCGATGGACCATCGGGGATTTCCGCAAGCGACCTGCTTAGCTGTAGGTCGAATGTGGCTGTTTGTTCTGGGTATAAATTTACCAGCGTGCGGTGGGCTGCGGCGGCTGCAGCCGCCGCAGGCGAAGCATTTGCAGCTTCAGATGGATCTACATTCACAAAGTAAGCACTGTGGCTCCGATCGATTGCGTTGACGGCGTCATAGATTGCCGTGTGAACTATCGCCTGGTTACGTGCTGCTTGTGGTGCAAATGTCCCATCAGCCTGTATGGCATTTAAGAGCGTTGCATTCCAATCAATAACCGTGTCGGTACCATCCGCAGAAATGTGCGTGCTAGTCAAGTTGTTTTCTTCATTGCTCTCAGCAATGGTGTAGCCTGGGTCAACTCCGGCAAGCAGATAGTAAGAGCCCGGTGCCACAACAGAGGCAGTACGGAACTCAGTTTCAGCAAAGTTCACGATGAAACTTGTAGATTCGCCCGGCGCTAAGTTAACCAGGCGGTTCAAACTACCCAGTAGTTCATCTGTACCCTCCAGATTGCCCTCATTAAGGGGTAAATCGAGGACTGAGTCGGTAGATGCGTAAAGGTTAATGTCTAGAGGTTCACTGAACTGTTTATCACCTTGATTGGTAACAACAACCTGCACTATGCCCTTTTCCTCGGGAAAGCTTGTGGGTGTTTCAATGTTGTCCAATTGGACAACTAAGTCCGGCAATAAATATTCAGCCATAAAGTTTTTGTTCCTTTTTTCGAAAGTAGAATGGGTTGTGCTACAGAAGAACTTACTCAAAATCCGGTTTACTCCGGCTGATATTGAGCACGTTCTAACATTAGCGTTGACAATGCTGGCATAGAGAAGGATTTAGAAATCTAATTAAGCGGGTACTGGTAAAAATTCATCCCTTCTTCTGGCAAGTATCCACTACAGACAAAAACACCTCCCAAACCCAGATTTCTTCTGGAGTCCTCGTCCCCTTAGAGAGCTTAACTTACGCTCGAGTATATATTCACAAGCGAGATTGCGTCGCTGGAGCTTACTTTTAATCTAGGTTCAAGTGCTTTACATTTTGACTTCTGCCCGGACACATTAGTCACTTTTACTTCCCCACTTAAATGCTTGTATGAAGTCAGATTGACTGTACATAGCCGCCATCCACGCGTATGTTTGCACCGTTGATGTAGCCTGCGCGTGGACTAGCGAGGAACGCAATTAGGTCGGCAACTTCTTCGACTCGGCCAAGCCGACCGGAGGTGGTGTGCAGGTGTACCCTTTCTTTGAGAGCACGCCTCTCGATCTCGGCCCAGTCGTCTCCCCAACCCTGGGTTTGAGCGATACGGCGGAAAAGCTTTTCAAATCCAGCGGTCACGATCGGACCGGGACTAACCGTGTTCACAGTGATGTTTGTACCAGCGAGTTCTTTTGAGAGGCTGACGGTGAGGTTGACAACGGCAGCTTTGGTGGCGGAGTAGTCGGGTTGGAAGGCGAAGGGTTGTATCGCCTCGCCGCTTGACATCTGGATGAGACGTCCCCAACCGAGTTCCTTCATCTGTGGCAAAAGAAGCTGAATCAGTCGCACCATGGAAAGCACGTTGACATTGAACGTTTCGGACCATGCATTTGGTGCCGTATCCATCCAGCCACGGTCTTCAAACACACCCGCGTTGTTTACCAGAATATCCACGCCGCCAAGAGACGATAATATCTCGTCGGTCACATACTTTGCGCCTTCGTCCGTTGCGAGATCGCCAATAACGACAAACGCTTTGCCGCCGTCGGTAGTAATCTCCTGAGCGACTTGATTCACCCGCTCCTCATCTCGTCCGTGTACAACAACAAATGCACCTTCTTGGGCTAGCACCTTCGCAACGCTCTCACCAATGCCGTTGCTACTGCCGGTAACCAGAGCCCGCTTGCCCTGCAATTGCAAATTCATGGATTCACCTCGTTAATTATATTATTTTGTAAGCATTATCAAAGTGATGTTTTGCATTAGCAATCGTTAAGAGTTTCTCAGAAACTCATCTAGATGTGATTACTGGTCCTGTCATATTTGTTTAAGGCAATGAATCCCTAAGGACAAACAACTAAGCTGCGATATGCGCCCCACCACTGATAATGTTTTTGATCAGGTCGCTTTCTAGAAAAGTGTGAGGAAACCCTAAATCAATTTCACTTAGGTTATCTAAATGCTCCATCTGTTCTGGTGAGAGCACAAAATCCAAGCACTCAAGATTATCTTCTAGATGGCTAACCCTACGTGCACCCAGAATTGGACTGACAACACCGGGTTTTTGGAGTAACCAATTCAAAGCCACTTGTGCTGGAGAACGACCAATCTCTTGTGCAATGCTTTCAACTTCTTCAGCAATAGCAACATTTCTTTCAGTCAACATCCCCATTGTCTTGGTTAAATCTTTACGCATACTTTCTGTAACTTCTCGAGATGTTCCATTGTTTGCATTAGCACCTGATTTATTGTTGCAATTGTACTTTCCAGTGAGAACTCCTCCGGCTAGCGGAGACCAGGGAAGAACACCAATATTAAATTCCTGGGCCATCGGGAGCAAATCACGTTCAGCACTGCGTTCGACCAGGTTGTATTGAACTTGAAGGGCAATAAAAGATGTCCAGCCTCGAAGCTCGGCAATCGTATTCGCTTGCGAAACTTTCCAAGCAGGAACATCAGAAATTCCCAAATAAAGCACTTTTCCGGCTCTAACTAAATCGTCCAAACCACGCATGACTTCTTCAATCGGGGTACGAAATTCCCAAAGATGTAACCAATAGAGATCGATATAATCTGTTTTCAAACGTTTCAGGCTCGCCTCCACGGATTGGATAATATTTTTCCGGTGGTTTCCGCCTGCATTGGGATCTCCCTGACGCGTATTACCTGTATATTTAGTTCCCAGCACAAATTGCTCTCGGCGCGATTCGAGAAATTCTCCCAGAAAAGTTTCGCTTGTTCCATTTGTATAGTTATTTGAAGTGTCAATGAAATTGCCGCCTCGCTCGGTATACAAGTCAAATATTTTGCGACTTTCTTCTTTATCGGCTCCCCAACCGAAATCTGTACCAAAGGTCATGGTACCTAAGCACAGGGGTGATACTCGCAGACCACTATTACCTAGTAAACGATAATGATTGAGTTCAGCAAACTTTTGAGGTTGCATATTTCTGTCTCCTTAGATGATAAATTTTTGAGCTACGAATTTCTCCTGTTTTTAAAGTGTCCTTCATTCAGCCAGTCGGTGTCACCGGGCGCTGATGTTTAGGAATGTCGCGTGTCCGCACGAGCACGAAGGCCAGAACCGCCCCGACGATTGCGATGACGGCGGCGACGAGAAGGATGAAATCGATGCCGCTGATGAAGCTCTCTTTGGCTGCTTGCGTGAACAGGCGTTGGGCTTCTGGAGGAAAGGAAGCAGCCGCTCTGGAGAAATCTCCTGCAGCAACCATGTTCACAAGATTGGTGTTATGCTCATCAACTGCTGCTGGGGTACCCCAAGTAAGATCGAACAGTCGGCTCGAAATTCGCTGGGTCAGGATGGCACCAAGTCCAGCGACTCCGAGAGCAAAGCCGACCTGGCGCATAGTATTGTTAATGCCCGAGGCCATACCGCTGCGCTCGTCAGGCACAATGCCGATCGCGACATTTGACACTTCCCCGAGGCTTAGACCGCACCCAATGCCTGCCACTAAAGAGCCGCCCAAGAGCGCCGTCCACCCAGAGTCTGCGCCTAGGCCTTTCATCCACAATAGTCCTAGACCGTTGATCGCCAGTCCTGCACTTAGCAGCACCCGCGTTGGCAGGCGAGATACGATCTTACCGCTCAAAATTCCCATAACGAACAGCGGAGCGTTCAATGGGAGAAGCGCCAGCCCTGCCTGCACAGGGGAGAAGCCCAAAACGCCTTGGAAATACAAGGGCAGGTAGATGAAGAACGTAAAAAACGAGATACTTTGGATGACGGCAACGAGCGAAGCACCAGTGAAGGTTCCATTGCGGAACAGCTTGAGGTCGAACATCGGGCGGCGCTGGCGCAGCTCTACGGCTAGGAAGGCACCGAGCATTACGAGCACACCAACCAGCGCGCCAACTATCAGCAAGCTGCCCCAACCGTGTTCGTTGCCGGTGACCAAGGCGAAGATCAGCAGGAACAGCGCTGTGGTGAAGGTCACGAGGCCAACCCAGTCCAAGCCTCCAGTTTCGGGGTCACGCGACTCGCGAACCTTCGCTAGTGTCAGCCAGATAGCGAAGGCACAGACCGGGACGTTGCCGAGAAAGATCCACCGCCAGCCGAGACCTGCGGTCACCAGCCCACCAATCAACGGCCCGAGAGAAAGACCGGCCCCCTGGAGCGCGCCCCAAATGCCAAAAGCCATTGCACGCTCGCGACCATGAAACTCCTGCACCAGCAGGGCCAGCGTAATGGTAAAAGTGAGCGCCGCACCGAGGCCTTGCGCTCCACGGGCCAAGTTGAGCACTAACGGGCTCGGCGCAAGGCCGCACAGCAGCGACATGACCGCAAACAGGGTGAGTCCCGTGATGAAGATCCGTCGACGACCGAACCGATCGCCCAGCGTCCCGCCCGTCATTAAGAAGGCAGCAAAGGTTAGCGTGTATGCGCTGACGATCCACTGGAGTTCGGCGAAGCTTGCGTCCAGTGACCGCTGGATGGTGGGTAGCGCCACCACAACGACAGTGGTGTCAAGTGGCTCCAAGAAACTGGCGATGCAGACGGTGATCAGGGTTGCCCATTTGCGATCGAGCTGTTGAGTTTTGGTTTTGTGTACACGTGCCAAAGTGTCGTTCTCCTCTCATTATTTGTCCTAATAAGCAAATGCTGATGTGATAGCCAACTGGAAGTTGCCTGCCTTGTTTACCTGCTGCTGCCGATTTAGGAGCATCGGGAGTTCGTGCAGTAGCACATTAGGGTTATCCTCCATGCTATGTGGCTCTGGCAAGCGTGCTGCTGGCACATTTAAGAATCGGCTGAGATAAATTCTCATTGCCGCGTTGAAAATACCTTGATGTCTGACTATACGTCCCTACCGATAACGCAACTTGCCGCAATACTTGGAACTCGAGGATGTAGTCAGCGTCGATATAAGAGCGTTCGGTGACCGCAGTGAAGATAATGTCAGCTATCTGACAATAATCAGCACCAGCACGCACAGTCGACGCTAGATAACGCCCAGAACCCTCTGCATCACGCACTTCAAATTGCATCCCCTCTACGTCCCATTCCTACCAGTCAAGGGGTTTGCGATCCCGGAAAAAGCCGCCTGTCGGACCTTCATCCGGGAGTGTCGCCAGCCACATGATTGTGTCAGCCCCTTGCTCCGGAGTTCGGGGAGCGTTAGAACCACCCATATCAGTTTTGACCCAGCCAGGGCAGACTGCATTGACCAACACATTGATGCCTTTTAACTCGTAGGCTAAAATCCGTGTAAGCGCATTTAGTGCTGTTTTGGAAACGCGGTAGGCTGGGTAGCCGCTATGCATATCAGACAACTGCCCTGCGCCAGAGGAGACATTTACAACCCGACCATAGTTCTGCTGTTTCATTAATGGCACTAAAGCCTGGCAAACCTTTAGTGGACCATAGAAGTTTGTCTCCATAGTTTCACGAAATGTATCAACCTTCGCGTTTAACAAACTATCCCCCCCTCCGGAACCATCCAGATAGACAGCCGCGTTGTTCACCAACACATCCAACCGACCAAATTTCTTACTAATGAAGTTAGTAAGCTGCCCAATGCTTTCAGGTTGGGTGACGTCGAGCTGATGGTAAAAGACATCTAACCCCTCTGCAAGCAGTTGATTAACTGATGCTTTGCCCTTTGCCTCGTTGCGACTGGTAAGCACAACCTGTGACTTGTTTTTCGCCAGTTGTCTGCAAGTTTCAAATCCGATGCCACGGTTAGCACCCGTAACAACAGCTACTCTTGTTATTGCACTCATAATATCTTATCCTGTGGGCGGTCAACAATTATAGAAAAAACCAGGTGGTTCATAACCACAGGCTCATACTTAAACGACACGGTCGTAGGGGGTCGGAAGGCGTACATTCATGACAATTTAAGACAATACTGCATTTGTCAATGAGTAAAATTCCTTAAATATTTGGCGTAGGTTGAGATGTCAAACTAATCGTTCAGGAGTTTGATTGTCACCATGCCCAAACGGACGCATTACAATTCGGATCGTGTACACAGGCACAATTGACCCAGCCATCATAACGAAGCGATTGCCCGAAAGGCACTGCGCTTTGTGCAATCGCCAATCAATTGGAAGAATTGTTAACCCCGCTATCTGGGCAGACGCGATGAATGCGCTTGCAAAGGAAATTGTTAATTCTCTTTGCGTAGGAATCAATCAGTGCCTTGTTTTTGTTAAAGCGGTGTCCTACCCTTTGTAAATTGTGAGAATCGTCAACCCAAATTGATTTTTGGCTAACTATCAATAATTAAGTTTAAAGAGCGCCAAGTATTGGTGGCAAGGATCTATTTTTCGGAGCAAGTTTGTATTCTTTCGGTCGTGCTTGGTATTGAGCTAGTCATCTACCACCCCAGTTTTGACTGGTCGTCTATGCTGTTAAGAAGGCAGAAGTACGCTCGTCTGAGGGCAGATCTGTATCCCTACGCATAAATGCGAGGGATTTGATAAAGTTCGCACTAAGATTGTTTTCCGACCTACTTAAAAGTAGAGAGAAGTTCTGATAGCGAAGCGTGGCACGAAAGTGCCATAGGCGGGTCTCCCGCCGTAGGAAACTTCTCTGGGCTTTAAACCGTTTGGCAGAGCACAGAGAACTTGGTAATGTATTAAAATTTACAATTTTTCCTTCAGCATAGCTGCCCTCTGCCCCCTGCCTTTTTTCGGTAAACAAAAGTCAGTAAATCGACAAATTTTTCTCCAAAAGAGCGATTGCCCAAGGGGCATTAGCGGAGCCTACCACCAATTTTTTGTAACTTGAGATACATTTTTTGCTGAACTATCCTAACCTGTGGATTGGAAAAAATTGTAGAGTTAGGTTAGCGATCGCCCCTTGGGAAAACTTTACGATTTACTGAAAGTACATATGCTTCTGTTCAAAATAGTTTGCGAGTTTTACTCTGGTCAATCCAGCCTAATAAGCTTAAATATTTTCAGCAAGCGCTGAGGGCATCAGATGTGGTACAGTCTACGTTCTAACTCCTTGTCACCGCGTCAGACAATCAGGTTAAGATCCCCGAACTCATGCCACAGGTAAGCTCTTTGCACGGCTTGCTCGTATGCTTCCCGAATCTTCTTAGCTGGCAGGAAGGCGGTAAGCAGGTCGAGGTGCTTCGCCTCCTTGTGTCAGTCGGTCAGCAAAGCTTCTACTGCTTTGAGCACATGAGTGGCTGTGATGTGCAATCGCATATAGTCATGCCCTGCTTCAACCTTTCCAGCCTCATCTGCCACCGATTCCAATGTCCGCACCACAATAGTTCCTACTGCAATAACGCATCCACCATGCTGTGACTTGAAGAAGATTCTGGACAGGTTGTCCAACTTTACCTTCCAAAAATAGCGATCGCTGGGGAGTAAACTTAGAACAGGGAGACTGGAAAGGTTTACCAAAAGCTAATTTCGCTCAAACTGACTTTTGTTATTATGTCCATTTTCTTCTTCCACTTTATGTACTATGTCCATTTTCTTGTTCCAAAATTCCCATTGCTGTATTAACGCCAAACACGAAGTTATAAGTATTTCAGCTTATAATGTGTCCAACTTCTTCTTCCAAAGCTGTCCAAAATCTTTTTCAAGTCACACATGCTGATGCGTCCGGTTAATCTTCTCCATTGCTACCTCGCTGATGAAGTACTCCTCCTCTGAGGCAGGGTGTTGGGCATCACGCCGAGCGTCCACATAGGAGGAGAGACTAGTGTGGAGTACTATATACGCTGTTTCAACGCTACGGTGCTTCAGGTCGAAGAGCAATTTCTAGGTGAACGCGTGCCCCGCCGATGCCATCTCCACTGAACCTGACTCCTGAGCATAGATGCTTTGATAGTAGTCCAGATCTCAAGGGTTTGAATCGAAGTCAAAATATGTGCCTCTCTACGAATAATGGTTATGGTCATGTAGCTCCCCGAAAAACTGTGAGGAAATCCTAAATCAATTTTACTTTTCCTTACGGTTTTGTTTCACATCTCGTGCCTTATTCTCTGTTCACAGCTTGTCCCACCCGATTTTGCGTAGCCATGCCTCGAAAGTGAGCAGTTCTGGGTAGAGCGCACGGCAAGCTGCAATGTCAGCTCGGTAGTTGCAATAGCCTCGGGCATCGAACATCTCCCCGACTCTCGGATCGACCTTTTTCAGCTTTTCCCCTGCGATTCTGCTAAATTGGATCGGGATTTTAAGAACTCGGCTGAATATCTCGGCCATCTCCACCCCTGTCAAGTCATCGCCAGCCAAGTCGAGCCTTTCACCCACGAAGCGTTCAGGGTTCTCAAAGGCTAGTCGGGCAAAAGCACCAATGTCTTCGGTCGAGATGTGCTGGTGTGGGGCATCCGGTTCCATGTCCCAAGTAACTAAGCCTGCGAACACCATGATGAAGAGCACAGGAGAAAGGTAGTTCTCCATGAAGGTGGGTGGTCCGAGGACGGTGCTCGGCAGCTTGAGCGTCTTGAGGTATTTCTCAATCTCGAGTTTGCTGTCGTAGTGCCGAACAACGCCAGGGTTTCGGTCGATACCGCTGACGGAGGTGTATACCATGTGTTGCACACCAGCCGCAACAGCCGCATCCGCCAAGAGCTTGCCTTGTGCAATTTCTCCTTCGTAGCCCGTTTGCCAGTAGTCCTGCACACTAAAGACACCATAAATGCCCTGCAGCGCCCGATCAACGGAAGCGCGGTCGTTGAGGTTGCCTTGAACCACTTCGGCTCCAGCCTCTGCAAGCTTTCGAGCTTGGGGGCTATTTGGATTGCGGGTCAGCGCTCGGACTTTCCATCCACCAGCCAAAAGGTGATGTGCGGTCGCACCGCCCTGACGACCCGTTCCTCCTGTAACTAAAATCGTGTTGTCATCCGGTTTCATAATTTCCTTCTTTGATAGATTCTACCGATGCAAGGTCAGAGACATCAGCAGTAATAGACAATGCCTTTCCATCCGACTTTTCAAAGCCTTAGCAATTAGCAGTTTCCACTAATTACCTTTAATTCTATACCCAATTATTGATAATTTTAGTAGTCAAACACATGAGTTACTGTTAAATTTCTTCCCTATTTATTAAAAATCTAATCTTAACCTTTTCGATACAAATATTACTTGCTTATAAATATAGATGAAGTCTCGCCACTACGTAAAATTTTCCAACTTTAGTTGCTACTTGCCTTGATGTATCTTGCTTTTATCCCTGAAGGTCATAAATAAAAAAACACACAAGCATTACTGAACTGAGCAAAATATTAGCACCTGCAGAAGCTTTTGTAATTAAAAGTATGCCACTGCGGCAAACAATTCCTTTAAGTCACAGCTTTATAATTCCATGCGTGCATATGCGGAAAAATTATGCTTCTTATGTTATGAATAGTTGACAAACTCCCTACGTAATAATCAAGCTTCCAAGAGCTGAAATACGCAGTTATGCTTCCAGTCCCTGAAAACTTTTGGGTCTAGTTACAACTTAACGCGTGCATTAGCACGCCTAGTTTGATTACACACACTTTTGCTGTATTACTCCTTCTACAAGCAAAAGAATACAAACTTGCAAACGAAAAATCAACCCTTGTGTCCTTGCAGTCGCGCTCTTTAAAATTAATAGTGTATATTTCTATAATCCTGCAAAAAGCAAGCTAAGTTGATAAAAAGTTCCTGTAATGAACGCGTTCCAAGATGCATACAAAATGCAGATTTTCAACCTAGCGTAGTACTTACAGGGCTTTAGCAATCAGGAAATTGATGCGTGAAAAACTTTGCAACCTACTATCAGCTGTTGATACCAATTTTATATGAGGTTGCACTTTGTTCACCTGCTGACTACAAACCTGGGGCTATACAAACAAAGCTTGCCTCCGCAGGCTAAATAGATGCATCTTCATAAAGAAACGGTAAGAAAGACATAACTGTCTTCTTCCCAATGCATAATATCAAGTCCGTCTAATTAACCACAAAAAAATGACCCCACCCCCCAGCCCTTCCCCTAATCTATGGACTAGTGTGGCAAAGTCGGGCAGGGGTAATATCCAAATGGGCAATTTACTGGACATGATACAAGTTTTAGTAAACACGAAGTATGTCTAAACATCATTTTGAATGTTAAAAGTCAATACCTTACTCACAATAAAGCTGCTAGGTATAGCTCTTCTAGCCTCTGGTCTGACTGGCGGGTGCAAAGGAGGTGAAACTTCGGCTCAAGAAAGTGAATCTCCACCTCCTATTCCTGTGAAATTGCAGGTGTTAGAGCGCACCCAGATCGAAAACAGTTCTGAGTTTGTGGGATCGCTAGAAGCTTTAGAAAAAGTTGACCTAAGGCCGGAGATCGAGGGTCGGATTACTGAAATTCGAGTCTCAAACGGAACTCGGGTTACGAAAGGGACACCGATTGTGCAACTCCGTCCCGATCAAACTCAAGCTCAATACGCGAGTGCTATTGCCAGAGCTAACTCTGCCAGAGCAGCCCGTGACACTGCCCAAGCGAGGCTCCGAGCCGCAGAGGCAGATCGGGTCAGGGCTGCATCGGAAGTAAAACTTCAGAAAGTACAGTTCCAACGAGCTGAACAACTCGTCAATCAGGGGGTACAGCCCAGGCAGCAATTGGACATTGCCCAGACCAACCAGGATACAGCGCTTGCCTCCCTCCGTGCTGCCTCCGAACAGGTGGAAGCTGCAAAATCTAGCTTAAATCAGGCGAATGCCGAGCTCAAGCAAGCTCAGGCAGATGCAGCTGCTGCAAATGTCTCTGTCCAGTACAAACAGGTGCTTGCGCCCATCACAGGTGTGGTTAGTGACTTTCCAGTTAAGGTCGGAGACTACGTTAGCACTGGTCAAACCCTAACCAGTATTATTCAAAACGACTCTCTAGACTTGCGAATTTCAGTTCCTATAAACCGCTCATCGCAACTGAGAGTGGGGCTGCCAGTAGAGCTCATTGACCCCAATACACGCCAACGCCTGACCAAAGGAAATATCTACTTTATCTCGCCTGAGGTAAACACTGGCAATCAGGCAATTTTAACTAAGGCACGCTTTCCTAACCAAAAAGGCACCTTACGCGATAGGCAGTTTGTCAAAGCAAGAGTTATTTGGAGTCAAGGTTCGGGGATTTTGATCCCCACGGTGGCAGTGTCTACCATTGGTGCACAAAACTTTGTCTTTGTAGCTGAGAAAGGGCAAAAACCAGTTGTTCGGCAAAGACCTGTTCAATTAGGAAATATTCAAGGTCAAAGTTATCAGGTGCTTAATGGGGTCAAGGCGGGAGAAGAGATTGCTGTAACGCAAATTCTTAACTTGAAAAATGGCACTCCCATTCAGCCTGGTTCCTAGATAACTAGTATTGGGTCTTTATTTAACCTTGTGGCAATAACTCTCTCCCACCGCCCCTAACGATTAACAGGATTTCCTGAACTATGCTGCTGAGTATTGCTGACATTTTCATCAAGCGACCGATCTTAACTACAGTTTGCACTGTACTTATTCTCTTAATAGGAGGAATTGCTACACCTCTCCTTCCCCTGGATAAGTTACCAGAAATGGCTCTCAAGCAGGTTACTGTAACTGCCAACTATCTCGGTACCGATGCCAAAACAGCGGAAGAAAATGTGACTACCGTGCTTGAGCGGCAAATCAATGGCACGGAGCAGGTTATGTATATGTCCTCTCAAACGACAAATAATGGTGACACAACCATTAACATATCCTTCCCGACAGAGATGGACAGAAATACTGCCCAAGTTCTTGTTCAAAATAATGTGGCGATCGCAGAAGCCGAGCTACCGGAGGCAGTTAACCGAACTGGTGTTATAACTCAAAAACAATCCCCAACAATTACCTTAGCTTACGCCTTCTATTCTGAAAAGAACCAAAACGGTAACTTTACATACGATAACGTTTTTATCAGTAATTACGTCGATCGGCAAGTTCTCGATGAGATCAAACGGATCGAGGGCGTAGGTTACACCAGAATTGTTGGAGAACGTAAATATGCCATGCGTATCTGGCTCGACCCCGATGCCCTCGCGGCTAGAAATTTGACGGCTCAGGATGTCATCAATGCTATTTCGGAACAGAATATTCAGGTAGGAGCAGGAAGAATTGGTCAGCAGCCTACAGCAAGCGAGCAACAGTATGAAATTGCTCTGCGGGCAATCGGTCGTTTCACCACTCCTGCGGAAGCTGAAGATATTGTGGTGAAAGTAGGTGGGGATGGTACCCTAACCAGGGTTAAAGATGTGGGTCGAGCAGAGGTGGGGGCACAAGATTACAGCACCACAACTTTGTTTGATAGCTCACCAGCAGTTATTCTTGTAATATACCAACTTCCAGGAACTAATGCCTGGAATACAGCTAGCTCGATCAAAGCCACAATGGCTGAGTTAGAGCAGAATCTTCCTCCAGGATTGAAAGCGACAGTCGCCTTAGACAATACTTTATTCGTAGCCGCTTCTCTCGACGAAGCCTTCAAAACCCTGATGGAGGCGGTCGCTCTGGTGTTTTTGGTGATTTTCATCTTTTTACAGGACTGGCGCACCACAATCATTCCCTCTATTGCCATTCCCGTTTCGCTAATTGGAACGATGGCCTGTGCATACGCATTCGGGTTCACCCTTAATCAGTTGACTCTGTTTGGTGTTATCTTAGCAACCGGTTTAGTGGTGGATGATGGGATTGTGGTAGTAGAGGCCATCTCTGCCAAACTATCTCAGGGGATGAAACCTCTTCAGGCAGCCTTGGATGCCATGGAGGAACTGACTTCGGCAACTATCGCTACATCAGTTGTACTGATGGCAGTGTTTATCCCCGTTACCTTCTTTCCTGGCACTACAGGAATCGTCTATAAGCAATTCGCCCTGATTATTGCCTTCTCCATCGCCATTTCCACCTTCAACGCTCTGAGCTTGTCTCCCAGTATGTCAGCTATTATCATGCGACCGCAGCAGGAAGTGCACGGTCCATTGGGCTGGTTTTTTCGTTGGTTTAATCGCGGTTTTGACTGGTTCCAAATAGTATACGTTAAGGCAGTGAAATTTCTGATCTGGATTCGGCTACTCGTCATTCCAGTTTTTATTGCCGGTTTAGTGGCGACGGGTTGGATCTATCAGACAACTCCCCAGGGATTTATCCCAGAAGAAGATCAGGGGTATTTGTTTGCGATTATCGAAGCCCCATCTGGGGTTTCTCTGAATTACAGCGTTAATTTAGTCAAGCGAATTACTGAGGAAGTAATGCTGCCACTACCTGAAATTGAGCATGTTGTAGGTAACGCGGGTTTTGGGTTTGAGGGGAATGCCAGCAACAAAGCACTCTTTTTCGTGAAACTTAAAGAATGGGAGGAGCGTCCCGGTGCCGATAAATCAGTGTTTGGGATTCTGCAAAAAATCAACGAGGGGTTACGCCAAAAAGTTCCAGAAGCTAGGGCAATTGCAGTGAATGCACCGCCAGTCGATGGATTAGGTTCTACAGGTGGATTCGAGTTATATGTTCAAAACAGAGCAGCCCTTCCTATGGAAGCACTAATCGACAATACGCAAAAGATGATAGAGGCAGCCCAGAAGCGACCGGAACTGGCTGGAGTCTTTACCCAATTCACCTTCAACACGCCGATGATGCAAATTGTCATCGACCGCAACCAAGCCAAAGCGCAGAATATCCAGGTCAGTGACATTTTTAATACCATGCAGACCTACTTAGGCGCAAGTTTTGTCAATCAATATGTTCTTAACGGGCGGCTCTATAGGGTGTATGCTCAAGCAGAAGGGGAATCACGCTCCGATCCTGAGGATATAAGTCGCCTGTATGTACGCTCTCAAGATGGCAACCTAGTACAACTGAACATGGTGGTACAGTTGGAAAAAGTGAGCTATCCGCCTATTGTGACTCACTACAATGTCTACCCGTCAATCAAAATCCAAGGAGCTCCAGCACCAGGCTACAGTACAGCACAAGCCATAAAAGTCATGGAAGAAATTGCTGATGAAGTGTTGCAGCCAGGATTTGGCTACGCCTGGACAGGGACTGCTTTCCAGGAGAAATCTTCTGGTGGTGCTGCACCGATTATTTTTGGCTTAGCCAGTCATTAGTCATTAGTCATTAGTCATTAGTTATTCAGTTATAAGCTATACACAGAGAATTCCCCATATCCCTTAAGCACCGGGTGGAACTAAAACACTAGCTGCTGCTGCTAAGGAAGTACCGCACCAAGGACAACCAACTTGTAGGTGTTCTAAAGAAGACACTTTATGGCATTTGGGGCACTCTAACCCGTAACTGCCCTGCTGTACTGGTGGAGTTGGTGAATGATAATGATAGCCCTGTCCCACTGGTTGTTGTCTAACAGGAGGTGTGGGTGGATGGGGGCGATGTCCTTGTCCCACTGGTTGTTGTCTAACAGGAGGTGTGGGTGGATGGGGGTGATGTCCTTGTCCTACTGCAACTGGTGTAACAAGTTGGGGATTTGCGATTGGTGGTTGCGGTACGGACAAAATTGTTTCTGGAACACTGCTGGCTGGGGAAATGGAAACATCAGTGATTTGGAGTTGTTGTTGCCCCAAGCAGATGATACTGCCTTGACTTAAAGGCATTTCGCCCCGAACAAGTTGCCTCCCATCAACAAGTGGGGGATTCTGTTCCCGTAAATTTCTAATAAAAAAGCATTGTTGTTGTAATTGAAAGTAGATTTCAACGTGCAAACCTGACACAGTAGGATGACTGAGAACAATGTCACACCGAACTGGATCGCGACCAATGCGAACAGTACCTTTATTTTTACTTTGCTGTTGCTCGTATATTTTCTGTGATTTATTTATACCTGCATCCTGCCACTGTAAAGTTAAAGCATTCATCGTTCCAACACCGTAAGTCTTAATCAGTTACTTCAGTTCCGTTCTGTGCGATTCCTAACACAGTTAGATAGAAGCAAGCAACTATTCTTAAAAGATTTTTTTACGCTTTTGAAGATGCTAGTTGATCGGCAAGGCGTGTTGTTTCTGGCAACCGATATTTTGTCGTACAGCGCAAAACATAATCAATTGCTGTAGGTAGACTAACTTTATGACCGCTAGACACATAAACTGGCTTAACTCCCGTGCGTGTTCGTAAAACCACCCCTACAGTTTCTCCTTGATGTATCAAAGGTTGCCTACTACCTTTTGCTTCTGATAAGTCTTCATGCTTGCCAATAAGTAAGGATTTGGCGACACCAATAGTAGGTATATCCGCAATTATCCCTAAATGACAAGCTATACCTAACCGACGAGGATGTGCAATTCCCTGTCCATCACAAAGAATCAAGTCTGGTGTTGTTTTAATCTTCTCTAGGGCATCTAGTACTGCGGGTATTTCCCGAAATGAAAGGAAGCCTGGAATGTAAGGAAATGTTGTAGGACGACGTGCTATGCTTTGTTCCTGTAACTGCAAATCAGGGAAACTGAGTACCACCACAGCAGCACGGCTAATCGTACCATCTTCTTCAAAACCCATATCAACGCCAGCAACGTATTGCACCGATTCGTTAAGATTGTCTTCCGTAATAACCTCAGACTTAAGTTGTTCTTGTATTTTTATGGCTTCATCCAGTGTATTTGGCCAAGGATGACGTTGATAAATCTTCATAATTTAAAGCTTGGTTTCAAGGTTGTTTTTCCGAAAGTTTGTCTGACCGGAGTGTATCTATTTTAAAAAGGTTTTACTCGTTGAGCAAACTCATAAGTAGGTGGGCAGGAATAAACGGAACTATATTACAAAATGTAAATATGTTGGAAAGTTTTACCAATGACGAATGACAAATAACTAAGAGCAACCTTCTCCAGTTACCTTTTTTCATACCTACCTACTTATAACCAAAATAACTTGTAGGGGAGGTAATACTTACTCTAATGTAGCTCAATTTATGAAATTAACATATGCAGAACATTAATAGAATTGCCTCAAACAACTTTAGATTCAATCTTTCCTTAACAGGGGGAATCTTTGTCTTGCTTCTAGCGATTCTTTTCCGTCCCTTTACAATTGTGAATGCAGGTGAAAGGGGTGTTGTTATGCAATTTGGAAAAGTTCAGAACCAAGTATTAGATGAAGGTATTCATCCTATAATGCCTATCGTGACATCAGTTAAAAGACTAAGTGTTAGGGTGCGACAAAACACTTTTAATTCTGATGCTGCCTCTAAAGACCTCCAAAAAATAACTACAGAACTTGCAGTAAATTGGCATATTGACCCGACAAAAGCCAATAGAGTTTATCAACAAGTCGGCGATGAAGAGCAAATTATCACCGGGATCATCACTCCTGCTGTTTCTGAAGTTCTAAAAGCTGCGACCGCCAAAAAGACGGCAGAGGAAATTATTACTGTCAGAACGGAACTGAAAGAAGAAATTGATAAAAACCTGAAAGTCCGCCTTGCTGCCTATGGTTTGATAGTCGATGATGTTTCTCTAGTAAATTTTGCTTTCTCTCCTGAGTTTAGTAAAGCGATTGAAGCAAAACAGATAGCCGAACAAGAAGCTAAACAGGCAGAATTTATTGCCAAAAAAGCAACTCAAGAAGCCCAAGCAGATGTTAATCGTGCTAAAGGTCAAGCAGAGGCACAAAAATTGCAAAGACAAACTTTGACACCAGAGTTATTACAAAAGCAGGCTATCGAAAAATGGGATGGTCATTTTCCAACAGTGATGGGTGGTAATGGTACCCTACCTCTCATCAATATTAATCCTGCTAGTTTTGCTAACAAGCAAGGAGAATAATTTTACCGATAATCGTAGGTTGGGTTGAGGAACGAAACCCAACATTTCAAGTATGAAGTATAAAGCATAAAGGATGAACGTAAAACGTAGGTTGGGTTAAGGAACGAAACCCAACAAAGCCAATAAGCAACAAGGAGAATTTTACTGAGTTTCTTGCCTCATTCAAACATACAGGATTTTGAAGAAACACACTCTGGTAACAATATATTTAACAAATTATCTATGCTACTGTTAGATAAATCGGGAATAAATAGCGTTTGTTCTACTTTTATAAAATCCCTTTGCATAGATTTACGATAAGTTGGGTCGTAGTGAAAATCTAACATATTCTCCACAAATGTCTCCCACTTTTCAGCATCTATCAACCGATACCATTCACGTAATTTTTCTTTGCCATAACGAGATTTAAGCTTTTCTAGTTTTGCTTTTAAGATATAGGGGTGAGTTGTCATGTGTGGATATTCCTGCAAAAGATACTGAACTCTTGCAGCTAATGGAATTTGAATTTCCACACAACTTGCCTGTTTCATCTTTTCCCACAAAGATTGGGGCAAATAAACTTGCCCGATTTTATTGCTTTCCGATTCTACCCATACGGTTTGATTTGGATTAAAGCTTTGTAGTTGTTGCAAAAGTAGAGATTCAAAATATTTTTGAGATGGTTGGGGTGAAGCTTGTCCGTCCCATTCTTCCCCAAGCAAGGAACCGCGATGTTTAGCCAAAGCTTCTAAGTCTAAAACTTGGGCGTCAGGATTTAGGCGCATCCTCTGTAGAATGTGAGTTTTGCCACTACCAGTTAAACCACACAGGATTTTATAGGTAAATTTTTCTGGCAGCTTTTCTAATTGCTCGCGGACATAAGCACGGTATGTTTTATAACCACCTTCAACAACTGTGACTCGCCAACCAATCTGTGTCAGTACTGAAGCTATGCTGTTGGAACGCTGTCCCCCCCGCCAACAATAGACTAAAGGATGATAATCTTTTCCTTTTGCCGCAAAATGTTGAGTGAGATGGTGGGAAATGTTGTTTGCAACCAAAGCAGCACCTATTTTTCGGGCAGTGAAGGGGCTATCTTGTTTGTATATCGTTCCCACTTGGGCTCGTTCTGCATCATTTAGAACTGGTAAATTGATTGCACTAGGAATGCGATCTTCCCCATACTCGCTGGGAGAACGGACATCAATTATTTCACTGTAAGTTTCTGTCCAAGGTTGTTTGGTATACGTAGGTAAAGGTGGCATTCAGTCATTCAAAATTCAAATTCGCGTATTAAGAAAATTAGTGCTGACCCCTAAGTGCCAAACACTCTCTTTATTTTGGCACTCCAAGCCGTTGGTCGGTGAAATCCTCCGATTCTGTCACTCGTCACTACATTTAGAACATCTTCCTCTGGAAGGATGGTAATTGCTGATAAAATTTATACCAGCTAATCGATCTCTTATTGGGAAGCGTATTATGACAAAACATGGTTTAATGCGTCGGTAAGGTTTCTGGTCTGTAACCATACAAACAATTTTTACCACAGTAGTAATGCTTAACAACAACCAGAGTGGCACTACTGTAGTGTCATTGTCGGTAGTGCAGAAATCTATCCACTTAAGCGAAATGTGGGAGGTGTGAGATGAAAAAATTCGGATTACCCTTGTGGCTGCCTTATCCTAACGCGTGGTTGAATGCTTTGATATTGTCAGTGTTTATGACTGGCTTAGCAGCTGGTATTAGGCGTATTGGTTTTTTGGACTCCTATTTGGCTAAATGGTCAGAACAGCCAGAACTATCTATTGTAGTGTTGATATTGTTAATTATTTTACCAATACCTGCGATCGCCCTATTCCATCACTTTTTTCTGAGCCGCTTTATTCCTGTTATCCCAGGGGAACGGGTCAATATGCCTCAAGGTATGGTACCTGGGGTAATGAGTTGGTGGGAAAGTTTATACAGCTGGCTGGTATTTGTTCTGTCTAGTCTGATAGCAACATTATTTTGTATCCCTTTTCTATCTCTATTTAAATTCAATTATGAAAAAATTATCTATACCTACAACCAACCTCACAAAAACGTACAAGTTCTTTTTGCGATCGTCTGGATTGTAAGCGCTGCTATTCTTTATCAGATTCAATATCTATTTAAAGATCGTCTCCTGTTTGCTGATGAAGCGATCGACGAACCAACCAATGTTAAGGAGGACTTACCAGTAGAGATTCAACCTGAAAACGTACAAGATGATGTGAGTGCAACTCGCACTCAATTGACCGAGCAAGCCCCTAAGAAAAAAACTAATGTCGCCGAACTGATTGCTAAGTATCGTAAATTACCACAAAGACTCTTCACACTTGTTTTGATTTCCATAGTAGCTTTGTGGGTTTATTCTTTTACGAACTTACCGCAAGTAAAACAAACGCTATCTGTGAATTTATCTTCGATTGAAAAGCAATTAATAGCCACTCCTGAGCCCCCACCACCACCACTACTTGAAAATGATACCTATCAAAAAGGTGTCAACAAAGCAAAGTCAGCAATAAAGCTAACAAAATCAGCGCAATCTGAAGATGAATGGCGAATAGTTGCGCGTCGTTGGGAAGACGCAATTAAACTTATGGAAAATGTTCCCACTTCTAGCCCTAACTATGGATTAGCACAGCAAAAGATTTTGCAGTATCAGGTTCATCGAGAGTTTGCCAAGCAAATGCTTGCAGGAAGTTATTAAGTTTTCTTGAATTATAGCTGCACTTTCTTGCGTAAGTTCTGTTACAAACTTTTATAGGGTGGGCACTGCCTACCAATATATTAGTGACACCCAACAATTCGATTAAATGTTGGGTTTCGCTGCCCATCAATGTCACAGTCAAACCTAACAATTCGATTAAATGTTGGGTTTCGCTGCCCATCAATGTCACGGTCAGACCCAACAATTCGATTAAATGTTGGGTTTCGCTGCCCATCAATGTCACGGTCAGACCTAACAATTCGATTCAATGTTGGGTTTCGCTGCCCATCAATGTCACGGTCAGACCTAACAATTCGATTCAATGTTGGGTTTCGTTCCTCAACCCAACCTACAAATCAACTTTCATACATCCTTTGAGATGATGCCGTAGATATAACATCTCAATTTTACAATTGAAAAATCATGACATTTTTGACTTATTTTTTGTTCCTGCCAATATAAAATTTTAACTTCACTGAAAAATTTTAAATATAAGATTTTCTGAACGAATTTTTAGCATGGTTCTTATGTCTTATTAAGGTGTCTTTTGCTAAACTTCTTATGGACTTATCAAAATAGCAAAGAGTTAACGAGTGAGTTATTACGATTTTAATAACCATTTCTGGACGCCAGAGTCCGTTTGCAGCCAATGCGAACTCACAAAGACAAAGCGAAAAAATGCAAAATCCCGTAAAATAAAGGGTATTTTGAGCATAATGTGTGTCGCTGTTTGGACACCACTGCTACTCTATCTCTTGCTTCCAGCCCAAGCTCCAAATCAGGAAAAGATTTCTCCAAATAATCATGAATTAGGTGGCGATCGCGTTTTAAGTCGCGAGCATTACTACCTTTTCTACCGATCTATACAAAATGAATAGCTAGTAGAGAAAGGCTAAAGTATAAAGGATGAAATTAAAAGGCTTACATTGTAAGCTGCGGAGCAATTTACAATAGTTGCCTTATTTACGCCGACTTGTACTAGTTAAGCTACAGCTTCCTTAGGATGCAACAGGGTGCATGACCGCTGAATCCACATGCACATTCAAATTTCAAGAAACTATTCTTCATGGATCAAGAACTACGTACTCCGTCTCCAAAAAGAGAAACTCAACCCATTCCATCCTTAAGAATTGAAGTACAACAACACCTTAGACTCTTGGACGTTGACAAACCACAAGGACGAGTTATCTGTGAATGCTGGAACTGCAAGCAGGGGCTACTGATTCAGCATGAAAGACAACCGCAGCAAGAAACAAAAGTTACCTGTCCAAATTGCGGTAGGGTAGCTGTAAAACTTCAAGTAGCGAAAATTTTATCAGTTATCCCTATTCCATCACCTTGGGCACCTTGGGGAAATTAGCTTTCATCTACATTGTTTAAAATATTTTTGTAGGGTGGGCACCGCCCACCAATATCTGCTGTGTGGCTTACCATAAAGTATTTTTTCAGTAACATACAAGAAGAAAAGCGATTTCAACCCTGAAAAAAAACTATGTCAGGCAAATCGACAAGGCGAGGCTTCTTGATAACTAGTGCTGCTGTCGCTGGCGGAATTGTTGGAGCTAATGCGTTGCAACAAAACATAAATACTACCGCAGCACCACCAGCTACTATGTCAGAACGAGTGCTGGGACGTACAGAAGTCAAAGTTCCTATCTTTGGATTGGGTGGTGCGGGTCAAACACCTCTATCCTGGGAAGGAAGAGAAAAAGATGCTGTAGCAATTATTGAGAAAGCTTTGGAACTCGGTATTCGTTACTTTGATACTGCTGCTGGTTACGGGCCAAGTGAAGATTATCTAGGGAAAGTACTACCAAGCCATCGGTCAAAGATTTTTCTAGCAAGCAAAACCGATAAAAGAGATCGTGATGGTGCGTGGCGAGAATTAGAAAGAAGTCTCAAACGTCTCAACACAGATCGTTTGGACTTGTGGCAACTTCATCACGTCTCTTTTTCGGAGGAACTTGGCACTATCTTTAGTTCCTCTGGTGCAGTGAAAGCTTTAGAAGAAGCAATGCAGCAGAAACTCGTTCGATTTGTTGGTATTACAGGACATCGCGATCCAGAAGTCATTGCTGAAGGATTGCGGCGCTATCCCTTCCATACAACGTTAATTCCCGTGAATTCTGCTGACAAATATCATCCCCGTCCATTTCTTCCCGTTGTTTTGCCCCTTGCTCAACAAAAAAATGTGGGTGTGATTGCCATGAAAGTACCTGCATATGGACGGTTATTTAAACCGGGTGGCTTGACAGGCATGGAGCAAGCTTTGGGATACAGTTTGTCCCAGCCGGGAGTACATTGTTGTGTCATTGCAGCTGAGAACGTTAAGCAGTTAGAGGATAATGTCAATGTTGCGCGAGCTTTTCAGCCACTAAACCCCAAGGATTTAGCTGCAATTGAACACCGGACTGCTGCAATTTGGGAAGATAGTACGTTTTTCCGCGCTTGGAGTTAAATTTGCTCTCGGTTTGTGAATGCTTGTTCGGCTATCAATGCTAATGCAATCGAAGGAAGGCAGTAGCGGAGCGCTCGTACTAGAGCGTCGGTACAGTAGTCAAGCAGAGAAGCAAAACACACATTTTCTCTTGACTGCAATCCTTGATATTTCGTGAATTTAGAGACGCGCCATGGCTCGTCTCTACACAAAACTAGGTGATTTATGATTTTTGTACCGATGCTCTATGGCTATATCCAAAAAAGGTTCAAGATTAAAATTACAGCAAATTGCAACGCGGAGGAGGTAAAGATTGTTGTAAGGGCGTCAGTCCTGCAGACAGGCTTCGCCAACGTGTAGCGTGCCGACGCTCGTAGGCATACGACCAAGAGCCCCTTCCGCTATACTTCATTTACCTGAAATATGCTGTAAATACATGAGCTTATATTTTCATTCAGTAAATATAGCATCAAATACTGAACGTTTTACCCTAAAATTAATTTCCATTAATCTTTGATATAAATCATCGAAATTATCTATAACTATTGTGCCTTCTACACTCAACTTTCTAATAATGGCTAGAGTACCTTTGACCTTTAAACCCAATCGCGTTGCTTCTTTTCTAGCGGTAAAATCGTCAAGGATAACGTAATCAGCTTGTATTTCTGTTGCTAAAGCTATTGCTTCAGATTCTCCTTTCCCCAGACGTGCATTAAGGCTATTTGCTAAAGATATTAAGTTAACTGTTTTGACTTCAATTTGATTCTCATTAATTAATCGATTGATTCGTTGACTTGCTTCGTCTTGTTTAGCTTTTATTTCAGTAATGACAATTTTTGGGAGATAAAATTCATCTAATGTATCAACAATTTTTTCCAAAAAATCTAACTTGGTCAAGAAAATTAAAGGTGATGAATTAAAAACTATTTTCACTTTTGTCACCAATTTCTTTCAATTGTTATATCCTCTGGTAATAAGTAAGAAAAATCAATTCCCATGACTTCTAGTAATTTCAAAAATACTTCAGTCTCTAATTCCATAACTTCTGCTGCTTTTTTTAAGCTTATAATTTTAGCAGATAAAGCACCAAGAACAAAGAGGAATTTTTCTTTTTGTTCTTGATTTGGAAATATAGTAATTCCCGAAGCAATATCTTGAAGTATTTCTGTTTTTATAGTCATGATAATACTTGAAAATAGAGGTCTAGGGCAAAGAAAGATATTTATGGGTGTTAATATACACAGTTCATGAACTGCTACTTACCATTGTATCTCATCACTCATTCAAAATTGCTGAAAAGCAACCTTTAATTCCTGTCCGTCGCAGTCGAACATTTGCACCCAATGGGGGATTAAGATTACTGTTGAAATAGTGGAAATAATGTTTGCTAACATTTCAACATACAAATCTTGTGGGACGGGCATCCGTGAGAGTCTATCTGTACCTTACTGAGGCAATGCCCACCAAAAACCTCCGTCCTGCATCATCAATACATCCTATGGCTATATCCAAAAAAGGTTCAAGATTAATTGTAGTGAATGGCGATCGCTACCGTTGGCGTATTCGCAAAAAACCTACCTACTCTCAAGGTAATGTGTGGAACACACTTACCGTCGCAGTAGAAAAAGCTGAAAATCCAGGCGCTACTCTTATTATTGAAATGCCGCAAGCCCATCCTTGTAATTGGATGGGAGAAAAACCTGTACCTGTTCTTCCGTCTAATGTAGAAAATTGTATTAAAAGAGCATTGGAGCTTGGTTGGAAACCTTCTGAACCGGGTAGCACATTTGAATTGTCATATTAGAGGGCAATATACATGTGGTAAGACTTTATTAAATAAACTAGGTTTTATTAATGCTAACTTCTACTTGAAAGATGGGGAGGAAATCGATGTATATACTGCATAATTTCGTGCCTAAATAGTAGAATGCCCTAATTGTAATCATCGCTGGAATTGGTAGGACATATTAGCCAGGAAGAGCTATTTGAAAGTTTGGCAATAACTAACAATCTTGATGCATGGAAGGGAACCACTCAGGTATTTGTAGCAAATTTACACCAACAAGAACATACTGCAAAATGCATTTCTGGACTGATGACCATCCTACGTCAAGGAAATTTATCTGATGACATTATCAGATAAATTGACAGATGTTTTGAAGAAGAAAACAAAAGAAAATTTATTAGGCGCGAGTTAGCGATCGCATTCCTGCCCTCAGACGAGCGTACTTCTGCCTTCTTAACCCAAAATTTCAAAATCGATGCAGGTAGTTAACCAACCATAAGCTTACTTTTCCTTTTCTTCTCCCCCCGTAAAATTACTCAAACTCCGACTAGCCACGTCCGCACTCAGTCCCCAAACTAACAATCCGAAATAATCAGAAAAGGGGTCAGCGCCAAAAGTTGTTCCTTTTTGCACGTAAAGCGATCTCAACCCCACTACGGACAAACCAACTAACAACACCAAAGAAAACAATGGTCTTGCAAACCAATAAGTGACTTGAGTCCGAAATTTAGTTCCAGATAAGATAATCAGAGATTTCTGCAACCATAGCACCCATTTATCTACAGGTTTGTTTACACTAGATTGAACAGCACTACCAACAGCTACCACAGCATCTTTTATCCCCTTAACAACTTCTGATAAGTTGACGGGTGTTTTATCTGGTCCCATCATTGACGGTGGTTGCAACTTAGTAACATCTTGCTGTAACTCTCCTAGTAAACTTTTTGCCTGCTCATCCTGTCGGAAATCAATTTGCGATCGTACACTGTTGATTTTTTGAAGAATGCCATTGTCTCCCTTCACTTGAGGAAGATTTTTGAAGGGTTCTAACTTTTGTTCTATATTCCGTAACTGCTGCAAACATTCCCGACGAGCATCAATTTTCTCTACTTCTGTTGTTGCAGCTTCTAATTTCATCTGCTGAACCAATTGCTCGGCATCTGATATCATTGGAATAAGAATTTTTTGGTCTTCTGGGTTACTCTGAGTTACTTGCTTTTCTAGCTCTTTTACCTTACCTAGTGCCTCAGACTGGGGAATCCCCTTTTCTTGCATATATTTAATTAATCTACCTAAAAGAATGCCCACGAACAACACCAACAGTGGCATAAAGGGAGCAATTCGTACAGTCAAATTTACTGGAATAATTAAACGCTCACGCCCACCTTCTAAAGTTAAGTAAGCTGCTCCCGTGTAGCGGTCTGAGGGAATTTTAGTAGTGTCCCAAGTTAAAGGTAGTTTGACAATTTGGTCGGCTTTTAAAGTTTGAGGGATATTAGGTATTTTGATTTGATTGGAACTTAACTGATAGCCTGTTTGTTCGCCTTTTAACAACACCTCCGCACCAGTTACTTTTACAGATGCATCCTCTGTATTGTCAAAAGCTAAATCCCAATTTTGTAAAAATGCACTTTTTGGAAAAAATAGATGTGCTAAACCACAATCTAACCACGAACTACACTGGGTTAATTGTAACTGTACCTGTTCGTTTCCCTTCAAAAGTGTTAGTTTGGGTCGAGCTTTTACTAATACACTCATATTAATAACTTGTGCTTTTTGAGCAGGAAGTAATACTTGAATTTGTCCTTTATATGTTCCTGGTAACTGAGGATTACTAAGTTTTACCTGGAAATCTTTGGGTATACCAGCTTGTAATTTAGTTTCACCTATAAACGAGACTTGCTGACGCCCAATGACTTCATCCCCTTCTTGACGCTTCAAGTCGGAAGCTAAAAAAGAGAATTGTTCTACCTTTGCTGAAGCAGAAAGACGTATGCTACCTATAAGAGTATTTTCTTCATTCAACCATCCCTTAATCTCCAAAGGATTGTCTTTCGCATCCACCTGAATATTGGTTTGAGCTAGAGCCGATGGGGGACAAATTAGTAATAAGCAGACAGCAGCAAAAATCCAGCGTTTCATATTATTTCTGCAGTACGGAACAAGCTAAAGCTATTTCATGGGCAGCATATAGAGAATAGACTAAGCCAAGGGGATTATAATGCTGTTGTAGCAATTCTCGACGCACTGCAAGCATGGATTGTCCCATTGGTTCTCCTGCAAACAAACGTTTAAACACCTCCGTAGCATAATATTCAGCCAAATTTTCTGATACGGGACATTCTGTACCAACCACTCCACTTGCTCCCGCATTCAGAAAATCATCAATTAAACTTACGTAACTTTCAGGTCCGTAGTCTCCCGTTGCACAGCCATTGAGAAAAACAAGTGGGTGGTGTAGCCAATTTGACTCATAACACTCTAAAAAATTACTGTCAATGCGATCGTCACTTAGTTCTAAATATGGTCGTTTTGGCATTTCTTCTACTCCACCATGACAGTAAAAGTACACTAAATCCAATACTTTGCTGTGTTCTCCCCAAATGTGTTCTAGCTCTAATATTTCTTCTGCAAGTAGTATATTCACTGAAGCAGCAGTTTCTAGTTTGGGTAGATGTTCTCGCCAAAGTTGAAAATCGCGGTATACATTAAAACTCAACTGTAATGGCTGATTATTTTTGATTTGTCGTACTAATGCTATGGGAGCAGAGTGTTTGCTACTAGTCCAGCAAGGGAGTTGCTCGATTGAGTAACGGTAGCCCCAGAAAGCATGGGGACAAACATATTTTGGATCGTTTTTATGAGGGCAATTTGTACAATCTAAGTCATGTTCGCTAAAGCGATCGCATACACGAGCGAGATTGCTTTTGACTTTTCGCTCATACAGCAGCGCCCAAGGAATTGTTACTTTTCCTAAAATTGGGTTGACTTGGATGACTGTGTTTGGTTTAAGGATAGCTTGTAGTATTTCCCCTTGGTCATCTGTCAATAAGTTAGCTTGCTTGTGGGGTAAAAGTTGTCGGTAGAGTTCCCGTCCTAAACTTGCTAACTTGGGAAGCCAAGTATTGAGTAACTCCATGTTTCCCTCAACTTGTCCCAAATATCCATCGTACAAAGTTGAGTAGAGTTGTTGGCGAATTCCTGCGATCGCATTCCCTAATGAAGTAGGCTGCAAGGTGGTATCATAAAATGCTAGTTCCTTATTACCACCAGTCCGGTCAAAGAAACGAAAGTCAATACTGCCATCCCTTTGGTCAAGTTCCACATCTACAGTCAATATCCGTTCGGGAAGCAGTGCTAGCTGCTCATTGGTCAGCACGTCAGTGGTAGTAAAGCTGATGCGAGCAATTTGGGGTGGGTGCAGGGACTCCGAAATTTCAGCACCACTCGTGGGTATAATCAGGACTGCCAGTTGCTTGGACTGCAGCTGGTAGCCGCGATACAGTAACTCCACTTGGATGTAGCCCCGACCTTGAAATAGGTTAGGTTTAACGGTGAACTGTACGCTATCTGAAGTACCACTGCGGGGTAAGGTTAACTTTTTTACTGGTGCATCAATACTGAAATTCTTAGAACTAACGACTACATCTAGAACCAAAGTTTCCTGTTCATTCCAAACCTGAACCAAAGCCTGTTCTGGAAAAGGAGTTTGCTCCTGGTCTGTTCCTTTTTTTTCTGGACTAATATTTATGTATAAAATGTAAGCACACCCATGAATTAGAGGTTCACTGGATGGAACTGTTATTTGATTGCTAGGCTCAGCAAAGTAGGTATTAAAGTAACGGTAATTTTGAACGTAGTCTGAGATCTGCTCTAGAAAAATTAGCTGTTTAGCAGCTCGATCTTGATTTTCAGTTACCAAAATGTTACTGATAATAATAATTACCTCGTTAGGCTTATCATTTTGGTCACCCCTGGTCTGACCGTCAAAGGTTACAAGTTCTTTTGTCTCCCCAAAAAGTTCTTGCTCTAACTCAGCTAAGTTGGGAAACAATTTTCGTGGGATTTGACCGTCTAAAGCATCTAATTTTACTTTGTTATACTGGTAAAGATGATTTAAGGTGGAATTCGCCTCAATCATTGCCATTAGCTCTTCTCCAATAAAGTCCCAGTAATCAGGGCCACCAGACAGTAAGTGTCCGACTTCTTGCAGAACAGCTTGTTCATCAGTTGTAAGGGGGATTTTCAGTTCTCTTAGTGCCAATAAGAGAGCGAGTAGAGTTTTAGTGACAGAAGAATTTATCAAGCTAGGATGCCTTGGTAACAGGATAAAGCAGTTAATCAGTGTAGACTGAGTTTTTATGATACGAGATGCACTTGTAGTAGGTATAAACCAGTATCCTTTTTTGAAGGATACACCAACAAGTAAAGCTAAGCACCTAAAAACGCCTGCTTCTGATGCGGAAGCGATCGCTCAACTTTTGGAAACCGATGGCAATTTTCGAGTGCAACGATTGCCACGAAGCAACATTGATGGCAGATTGCAGGTTGATCCAGAAAAACCTGTTACTGCTGATGAACTGCTAAATGAAATTACCAAACTGTTTCTGGCAGAAGATGGTCGAGACACGGCACTTTTATTTTTTGCCGGACATGGGCTACAAAAACCTTTGGGCAGTCTCAAGCAAATCCTAATGGCAACTAGTGATGCAAATCCTGGAAACAAAAAGTGGAATGGTATATTACTGCGAGATTTACGGGAAATCGTAGAGCAAAGCCCTGTAAAAGAGCAAATTATTTGGTTAGATAGCTGCTATAGTGGCGAATTACTAGAACTTAAGGACAGCGATTTCCCAGAACGGGTTTCTGGGCGCAGGCGCTTGATAATTGCTGCATCTCATAGTTCAGAAGTTGCCTATGAGCGGTTAGATGGCAAGCACGGTGTACTGTCAGGGGCACTAATAGAAGGACTTAACCCCTATCAAATTTCACAAAACGATTGGATTACTGACCGGACACTGGCAGATTTTGTTGAGAGAGAACTAAAAACATATTACGAACAGACAAAAATCCCACAAATTCCACAAATTAGGAGACCTGACCAACCAATCGAACTAATTCTTGGTAAAGGAGAAAAACACAAAGAATTAGAAGATAGTAAAAAGTCCCTTTTAGATTCTTCTGGACTGTCACCTTTTGTATCCTGGGAAGATTTTTTTAATGAATGGCTAAATACTGAAAAGCCATTTAATCACACTTGGCAACTTGTTGGTCGGGCAGATTATCTGCAAAACATTAACAATTTTCTTCAGTCAGAAGAACAAAAGTTTCTGATTTTACCAGGACGTGGCGGAATTGGCAAAACCAAATTACTTCATGCTTTTGCAGAACAACTTAATACTTCTAAGTTAATCCTACGATTTGTAGAAGAAGGAGTACCCGTTACAGCAGAAAATGTAGTTAATTTACCTAAAAATAATTGTGTATTAGTATTAGATGATGCACACCGTCGTGAAAAAGATATAGAAGTTTTACTTGCGGTTTTCCGGCAAAATTCCACGAATAAATTAATAGTTTCATGCCGACCTTATGGTGTAGAATATCTGCAAATAATTTTCAGACAAGCTGGTATCGGTTCCCATCAAATTAAACGATTGGATGACCTCAAAGAATTAAGCCGTGATGATGCGAAAGCTTTAGCAAGTCAAGCACTCAGTGATAATTATCCAGAATTAGTGGATAAATTAGCTACAGTCACAAAAGATTGCCCGCTAGTGACTGTAGTTGGTGGGCGACTATTAGCAGAAAAGGCAATACTTCCCTCCTTACTTGAACGAGATGAAGACTTTCGATATAAAGCCAGTACAATTTAACCAGACTCTTTTAGAAGCAGTGACTAGGTGGTTGCGTTCATTCAGCCAAGCAGATGATGTATGTTTACTACTTGATATACTCGATCAATTTTTAGCCAAAAGTTCTTATTCTCAAGAATTTGAGAATTTTACAGTCACTTTTACTCCTTTTGCGGTAAGTTTTGAAAATACTCAGCAAATTCGGCAACAGGCTCTTCAGTTGATTGTAAATTGTACTAAAGCAACCGAACTGAATGTTGTTAATCGAGCAGTAAAGAGTCTAGAAAATGCACTCCAAAAACCTGTGGCTTTTTTCGGTAGAGAAATTACTCTTGAAGAAGAACAACGGTGGATACCCGAACAATCGAAAATACTAGATGAACTCAATTCTTTAATAAAAGAAAATATTAATCCAATAGTTAATTTAAGTATTATTGATGCACTTTTATGGCATACCAGCCATAACAACTTAACAAAAATCAAGCGAAAAGCTAAGAAAGTCCTCAAATCAATTCCCAAGTCTTTTGAATTAAAACTTACTGCTGCATTAAGGCATAGTAACAAATGGGATTGGTTGTTTGAACAGAAAAAGCGCTCAAGTATTAATTCCGATATTCGGAGTAAGCGTGCAGAAGGAATTTGTCTGCACATCGCTAAAGAGTTATTACAGAAATATCCAGATGCAAAAGAGGGAATGCAGAATATCAGTACAAAATTAGAGGATTTAGTCCGTACTGGTGTATCTCCTTTTCCTAACACTTTTTTAGGTCAATTATCTGAACTTAATCCTAAATATGCTGAAAAAATATGTGAAGAATTAATTGCTAGTCCATGCAAAGATATTCAAGTATATTGCAGCAGTAGTCGCGCTTACTAACATTGAAAAAAACAACACTGGTGTACTTTAGTTCACCTGTATTGCAACACATCAGTCGGGACGGTGCAGTGGCAAGTTTTATCCTAGATATAGTGTGCAAGCTTGCAAACTATGGCCAAGTAGCTCCAGGAAAACAAGCGCTTTGGACATTGTTGGAATATGTGCGATCGCAAGTATGTGTAAATGTGCAGTAAAGTATCCATAATTTGCGTCCTCTAGTTGATATGGGAGCGCTCTCTTCCATAGCAACTGGTAGCATATCAATAGATGTCATAGTGCAGAGAGTGCGCGGATAATGACTTAGTAATTAATGACCCATCTGTAGACAGCTTCCGTGCCAGGATTATTCGGCAACAAGACCAATATTTGCTGATTGACTTAGGAGGTAGCAGTGGTACGCGTGTCGGCAGACTTTTTTGGTTCTATGGTGTCTTGGTTTGACCGTTTATTTCGAGTAAAATCAGGATGGAAGAATAACTCTCCCATTAAAAACAATGCGGCTTACCGCAGTACTGAACGCTTGTGGAAATGGTAAGCCAATGTCACTCTAAGAGTGTCAAAAGTACGGGCTTTCTCAAAAATTGAAATAATTGATAATTAAAATAAAAAAGAATCTATTTCTAGGAAAAATATTTTTATTCAATCAAAAATATCTCAATTGAAAATTGCGAATCACACTTGCTTAATGAGCAAACTACCCTTTAGGCAAGAGCAAAGCAAGAGCAAAGCGATCGCGGTTAAAAATTAATACGGTTCGGTTAAGGTTAATGTGTAAAAATCCCGTGTGTAGAGACGCGCCATGGCGCGTCTCTACATCGTGTTTGCGATAACGGATAAGGGTTCTGGTTTTATCTGAACCATATTGGGTTAAAAATAATGTGTAGCTTCACAGAAAATTGGTATTAGAGAAAATTATTTTTCTAAAGAATAGCTATAATACAATCTTTATCTGTTACTTAAAATTACATGAGTTGTAGCGATCGCATTCTTCACATCATCTACAACATAAACATTCTCTGGCGAAAGCTTATGGAAAAAAACTTTGCTTTCTTCATCATCTGTCAACAAAATCACCTTTTTATTTGCTTTCAAAGCGAGGGCAATTTCTGAAGCAGTTCCTGTACCCATACCACAGGCAATAACCACATCACTACTGAGAACATTGATATTATTGCGAGCATTTCCCATATCGGTGAAAATGGCAATATCAACCGCTTCAGAAATACCCTTTTCTGTATCATTTGGAAGAACACCAAGAGTTAAGCCATTAGCAGATTTTGCTCCCTGATTTGCGGCTTCCATGACGCCGACATTTCTACCACCAGTAAGCAACACCCAACCTTCTTGGGCAATGAGTTTACCAAGTTCATAAGCATTTTGAACGTCAATATCTTTTGCTTTTTCTCCAGGTCCCATTACCCCAACAACAATCTTTCTCATTGCGATACACCCTGACTACCACTAACTACTAACTACCAACCACTACCACTCTTCCACCCAATAAACAATTTCTGAAGTTGAACTATCAATTGCTACCCCAAAACTCTCTCCATGATTCCATCGGAAATTTGAACTTCCTCTATCTTGCGCCCCTAACACAAGAACTTTAGAGGAGGGAGGAAAAGATTCTTCTTGAGAATCACTCGTATAGAAGAAGGTTGTTGGTACACCTTTAGCTTGGTTTGCGTGGTCGTTCGTGTTACCACCTTGATACTGGTGTTTTGCAATACTTGTATATTGGGAAAGTAAATTTTGTATTTGTTGTGGCGATCGCTTTAAACGCAGTTGAAAATAACGATTTCCTTCTAAAGCGCCAGAAGAATAAGCAACACGCACAACGGAAGCATCAGTAGGAATTTCAGTGGGGAAATGTTTTATTTGTGCCTGATTCGACCATAACTGATGGCGAATATCTTTGTAACGGGAGATATCAGTTACTATCTCCGCTTGATTTCCACTGTTCATGGCTTTTCTCAGAAAAAACCCACTTCCGGCTACACCTAGACTGCCAAGGAACAATAAAACGATAGTGGCAACGTTAACAAGCTGGGTAGATAGGTGAGGTGCTGTTGTTAGACTGCGCTTCATGAAAGTTGAGTGTATTTAACTATAGAGCTAGTACACCAACTAGTAGCTAAATCAGTGAGATTTCGTAAGGGCTATGAGAAAAATTTATGAAATTTTCATGAAAGCTTTATAAAAATAAAGTAAACCCCCAACTTTTAATAAGTAGGTCGGCAGAAATAAAGACCGTTATGTTAAGGAATGTACAAATGACCAATGACAAAGGACAACCGTAAAAAGCAGTTTTGTTAAGGAATATAAAAATGCCTATATCCCTTACAAATGACCAATGACAAAGGACGACCAAAACCAGTTAACCTTATTTCTACCGACCTATTTAATCTACAAACACCCGGCAATCATACCAGAAAGTATGATAAAACCAATCCACACGTTCTGCCGGAACATTTCACCGTATGCTGAGTTAGGCAGGTCTTTCTGTCCCAAGCGAATACTCTGCCAAATCCAACCAACAGAAGCAATTGCAAGGCTTATCCAAAAAATAAGGTGAAGTTGTAAAACCCAACCCAGCCAACCCAGTAAAAATACAGTACCTACAAAGAAACTTCCAATCGCTACAGGTGCATATTCCCCAAAAAATAAGGCACTGGAATTCACGCCAATTCGTTTGTCGTCTTCACGATCGCTCATGGCATAGACAGTATCAAATCCCAATGTCCACAACACAGTTGCACCCCAAAGTATCCAAGTGGGAAGTGAAAGGTTTTGCGTTACCGCACTCCAGCTAATTAAAACAGCAAAACCCCAAGCGATGGAAAGTACAAGCTGTGGAACGGGAAAGACCCGTTTTGCTCCAGGATAAAGCAAAATCGCGGGAACTGCTGCCACGCACAACCAAAATGTGAGCGCGTTAAGATAGAAAGCAAGGACGGCGGCACACCCCATTGCGACTGCGGCGACAACAATACCGACTTTTACGGAAAGCGCACGGCTTGCGAGGGGGCGATCGCGTGTTCTTTCAACTTGTGGATCTATATCTCTATCCCATAAATCATTGACAACACAACCCGCAGCACTGGTGGCGAGAGTACCCAGGACGATAACGCCAACAAGGAGTAGAGGTGGTTTTCCAGAAGCCGCTAAAAACACAGCCCAAAGGGCAGGAATCATTAAAATTAATCGTCCTTCTGGTTTATGCCATCGCAAAAGCCGGACAATCGCAAGCCATGTGGGTTGTGTGTTGCTTAGGGGCGTAGTTAGCATAGATGTGCAAAAAAGTAGATATGGACAGCGAGGTTTACGAAGCTTTACATATATAGAATATCTTTATTTGATATTTGTATAAGCACAACCACAAGTGGCAACTTTGGATATATCAAGGAAGTCACTTAAGGTCTCAGGTAACAGGGTGAATCAGCATTTCTCAGGCAAAGTAAAAAAATGCCGAACCTGAGAACAAATTCCTTTCACACCATGCACAATCATGCCGATAATCTCGGCGGTACTATCTTTTCCCATCCTAAACAGAGAGACACTATAGATGGTGAATTTAGTTTCGGCAAGCTGGGAGAGTTTTCCGACTCAAGCAGCAGACCAACATCGGATAATTGCAGCTATTGATTTGGGGACAAATTCACTACACATGGTAGTCGTGCGAATTGAACCCACACTACCTGCTTTTAGTATTATCGCTAGAGAAAAAGAAACCGTAAGGTTGGGCGATCGCGATATAACTACGGGTGATTTGAAACCAGAAGTGATGGAACGGGCGATTGGTGCTTTGGGACGATTCCAAAAAATGGCAAAAACTCACAAAGCCGAAACGATCGTTGCTGTTGCCACAAGTGCCGTGCGAGAAGCCCCCAATGGCAAAGATTTTCTCAAAAGGGTAAAAGACGAATTAGGTCTGGGCGTTGACCTCATTTCCGGTGAGGAAGAAGCACGGCGAATCTACTTGGGCGTCCTGTCGGGGATGGAATTCAACAACCAACCCCATATCATTATTGATATAGGTGGTGGTTCTACAGAATTGATTCTGGGGGATAGCCATGAAGCACGAACCCTGACCAGTACCAAAATCGGTGCAGTGAGACTCACAGGTGAATTAATTAAGACCGATCCCATCAGCAACATTGAGTTTGAGTACTTACAATCTTACACACGGGGAATGTTAGAACGTTCAGTAGAAGAGTTGCAGGCGAACCTCAAGTTTGGCGAACACCCTCGCTTGGTTGGGACTTCCGGTACGGCTGAAACTCTGGCATTGATTAATGCACGGGAAAAGCTCGGTTATGTCCCCTCCACTCTCAACGGTTATGAGATGAGTCTGAGGGATTTGCGGGATTGGGTCAACCGCTTGCGGAGAATGAGCCATGTAGAACGGGCTGCTATTCCCGGTATGCCTGAAAAACGGGCTGAAGTGATATTGGCAGGTGCGGTCATATTGCAGGAAGCAATGACTCTTTTGGGAACCGAGTCATTTATTGTGTGCGAACGTTCCCTTAGAGAAGGCGTGATTGTAGACTGGATGCTTGCTCATGGTTTAATTGAAGACCGTCTGCGCTACCAGAGTACAGTACGCCAACGGAGTGTACTCAAAACCGCGAAGAAATTTCAAGTCAATATAGAACATAGCGATCGCGTTGCTGTATTTGCCCTAAGTATATTTGACCAAACTAAAGGAATACTTCACAATTGGGGAGCAGAAGAACGGCAATTCCTTTGGGCTGCAGCGGTATTACACAATTGCGGTCATCATGTCAGTCATTCCTCACATCACAAGCACTCATATTATCTCATTCGTAATAGTGGATTGCTAGGTTATAACGAGACTGAAATAGAAATTATTGCCAACTTAGCACGCTATCATCGTAAATCTGCTCCTAAGAAAAAGCATGATAGTTACGGGAGTTTGGCAAGTAAAACTCACAGGCAAATTGTTAACCAATTGAGTGCTATTTTAAGATTGGCAGTTGCTTTAGATAGGCGGCAAATTGGAGCTATTACACGAGTGCAATGTGAATATTTTTCCAAACAACAGGAATTCCGTCTAAAAATCTTTCCAGCACATTTTGATGATGATTGTGCTTTAGAACTGTGGAGTTTGGATTATAAAAAAGGCATTTTTGAAGCAGAATTTGGTGTGAAATTAGTGGCAGTTTTGGAAACATCTACTGTTCCAAGTAGTTGTTAGGAGCTTCAAAATCAAAAAACCTCCCAAAAATTCTTGTGGTGCGGGCTTCTAGCCCGCCACTTATACATTACAGGCGAGGACATAAAAGATGAGCAATACTCACTTATTTAGCTCTCTTTTTGCTTACAGCTACTAATAGATAATTTCTTGAAAGCTATTGTAGTTAGTCATAGGCGATCGCTTTTGTATTTTACTCTACTGCAAAACCAGTATATTGGCGCATGAATTGAGATTTATACGCCAGGACAATGTCTTGTTTGGGAATGCCTAATTCCACTAACTCATTGGCGATTCCATCTTCCGTACCGTCATATTGAATCCAAATTTTGTCACCTTTGATATCAATATGAATTAAGCATCCATAAACGCGACGCCGATTTTCCCAACCCACGCTAATGACCTGATAGTGATCTTGCTCGTTATCAAATGCAGTGTAACGCTCAATGTCACCAAATGCTGGCTTGAATTGACTGTAATACGTCAAAATTTGCTTAATTGCTTGACGATACTGGTTTAGTTTATCCATTGTGCGATCTCCTCCTGTTTGGGGTCGAATACCAAAACCTTGACCTGATATTCTTTCAAGCTAAGCTGCGGCAATTCTTCAGAAAAGAAATCTTCATAGATATCTAGTGGAACTGCTAGGTAGAGAATTCGTTGTGGCTGCTTCAGACGCAAGAGAAGCCGATAGTTTAAAAACTGCCCCAACGCTGTATGAAACTCGGAAACATTAGAAGGCGCGACAAAACTCTTGATTTCAACAGCAATTTGCTGGTTATCTTTCTGTGCCGCCAGAAGTTTTTCCGCCCCAAGATCGACGTGCAACTGACGATCCCGTAAATCCAAGGTTAGAGGATCGTGTGTAATCACCAACCATCCTTTACAAGTGCATTTTTGACTGCATCATGGAATAAATCCTTAGCGGGCATCAGCTAACCTTGTATTGCCTACAATCGCTATTTTAGCCCCGTGTCAGGTAAACTCTCTTTAAGTTTATGTCAAGGTATGAGATGAACTTGCGACTGTGGCAGTTTTGCTGCTTGCATACAGAACAGATTCGGATCGTCAGCTCAGAACGTCATCCAATACACAGCTTTTTCCAATCATCCCTTGAAATAGCAAAAATCAAAGTATCCCACCAGCGACCCTTAAACCACTCATTCTCAAGAAATCTTTCCTCAAACTGCATCCCAACTTTTTCCATCACTCTAGCAGAAGCAAGATTTTCAGCAATGCACCAGCCATAAATACGGTTTAGCTTTAACTCCTCAAAACCAAATTTAATCATGGTGCGGGCTGCTTCAGTTGCATATCCTTTTCCCCAGTAATCTGGTGCAATTTCATAACCCAGGGAGGCTTCAGATAATTCTGGTTTGATTTTGCGAATACCGCAATTGCCAATAAATTTGCCTTCCGATTTTAATACGATCGCTAACTGAAATTTAGTTCTTGGCACTTGTTGTTGCTGTTTTAAAAACATTTGCACAAATGACTGCACCTCAGTTTCAGTGCGTGTTTCCCATTCATAAAATTCCAGGTACCGGGCGTCTGCTTGGTAGTCAAACACTGCTTGCCAGTCTTCCTGTATGAATTCTCTTAAAATCAGTCGCTTTGAAGAAAGAATCATCCTTAAAGTAGATGCGTTGAAAATGTACCGAATCCTGTCAATTATAAAACCCTTTTTGTATAGCTCAGGCTCATCTTCTTTTCCTCTTACTTTGCGCCCTATGCACGCTTCGCGATGCCATAGGCTATGCCCGTAAGGGCTATAGGCGTCTCGGCGGTTTTTAATCACCTAGATTTCGTTGGCTTGCCAGACCACTAGTGCCCCAGTCCCCTCATCCCCACAGGCAAACTTGAGGAATGCAACTCCGTATTCGCATAACTATTGTTTCCTTTACAAAAGGACATAATTCGGTACAATTGTGTAAAGTATTTCTCGCACCTGTAAAACAAAGGCGTAAGCAGCAAAATGCAACTGAAGTTCAGTGCATCTCAACAACCGTTCGCACCACTACTCTTGGTAGCCCCCTTTTTCTTGTGGGGTACTGCAATGGTGGCAATGAAAGGCGCGATCCCCCACACCACACCGTTCTTTATGGCAGGAGTGCGTTTGATACCGGCAGGGGCGCTCATTCTTACCGCAGCAGGATTCATGGGTAAACCTCAGCCCAAAGGATGGTTGGCATGGCTGTGGATAACTCTATTTGCTTTGGTAGATGGAACCCTATTTCAGGGCTTTTTAGCACAAGGGTTAGTGAGAACGGGTGCTGGATTGGGGTCTGTGATGATTGATTCCCAACCTTTGGCGGTAGCATTGCTGTCTTTATGGCTGTTCCAAGAACGCATTGGTTTATGGGGATGGTTGGGACTCGCACTCGGAGTTACAGGTATCAGTTTAATTGGCTTACCTCAGGAATGGATTTTTAGTCTTCTCTCCAATCCCTTCGCCTCAAAAGATACTCTTCACCTACCCTCCTCTCTCCTAGAAAGCGGTGAATGGTTGATGCTTTTGGCAGCACTGAGTATGGCGGTGGGAACTGTGTTAATTAGATTTGTCTGTCGCCATGCCGATCCCGTAACTGCTACAGGATGGCACATGATTTTGGGAGGATTGCCATTGTGGGGGATTTCAGCAGTTGCAGAAACTCAACAAGTAGAAAATCTTGTGCCCTCTGATTGGTTGGCTTTGGCTTATGCCACAATCTTTGGCAGTGCGATCGCTTACGGTTTATTTTTCTATTTTGCCTCCAGTGGTAGCCTCACAAGTCTCAGTTCCCTGACTTTCCTCACACCTGTATTTGCCTTATTATTTGGCAATTTGCTACTTCAAGAAGTCTTGAACCCATTGCAATGGGTAGGAGTTGGTTTAACTTTGGTGAGCATTTACCTGATCAATCAGCGAGATACTTTGGCTGAGGCGGGTAATAAGATGGTGGCAAGTGAAAAGAACTTAGCACAGCAGCAAGCTTTACTAGAAACCACATCAAAGAAGTTGAACCGAGTCACAATACCTTTGAGGGAATCAGAACAAGAAAGTTTACCTTAAGTTAAAAAACAGCATCAAAAAAGAAAAAATTCTCAAAATAATTAGTCTCTAAGGAGAGATTGGGAACTACCCGTAGTATGCTTCAATCATAGTGAGTTGTTAAGCTCTTGATTCACATAAGGTGAGTGGTTAGCTACTTGCTAGTTGCTGTTATCTCAAGATATAGTGTTGGATTGCTTGTTGTTAGGGTGTGGTTAATTATGTTGTAGCAAGAAAAAAACTTAACATTGAGATAGCTTGTTACCGTGGTATTGATGGCTTCTGATGCATATCCTGGCAGAAAATTTGGCTGAAAATATTTATATGGGGTTACGTAGTTCCTCAGTACTTCTCATTGCCTGCTTTGCTTGCTTGGCGTTTGACCAGAATTCAGCAAGTAAAGCCACACCTAGCCCAGCTGTGAAAAGTTTGGAACTTGCTCAAGCTAGTTCTACAGAAACAGCCAAGCAGTCTATTCTCCGACCTGGTAGCACAGGTGCAGAGGTGAGCACGCTACAAACCTCTCTGAAAGACTTGGGATACTATGATGGCGAGATAGATGGTCGTTACGGTTCGGGTACTAGCATTGCTGTCACTAAATTTCAGGAAGCAAAAGGTTTGATAGCAGATGGTGTGTTTGGGACGCTAACCAGGCAGACTCTTCAGAAAGTTGTTAAGGAAAAATCCTCCACTCCCCTGGCAATTGCTACGAATACCTCTGAACCCAGTACAAAGCAGGAACAAGAACAGGATATAGTGTGGTGGTTGCTAGTTGGTCTTGGTATTTTGGGAAGTGCTGGAGCGCTTGTTTATCTTATCAGGGGATTTAGCCAAGTCGGAAAACTTAGAAAATCTTCTGAAACGCTTCATCACGATAACACCAGCCCGATGACACCACCAGTATTAGAAAACCACACAAGAAACGAGGGGCTGTCAACAACCGCCACTATTGCCCCGCCAGAAACAATAGCAGCTTCTCAAACACAATTACTGCCAGTAGAAAAAACTGCTCGCCTTGCAAAAGTCAACATCATTGAGCAGTTGATTGAAGATTTACGCAGCCCCGACCCAACGCAGCGGCGAAAAGCAATTTGGGATTTGGGACAGCAGGGAGACTCAAGGGCAGTTCAACCACTTGTAGAACTGATGGTTGATTCAGATACTCAGCAACGCAGCTTAATTTTGGCAGCATTGGCGGAAATTGGTACCCGCACTCTTAAGCCAATGAATCGTGCTTTAGCAATCTCAATGCAGGATGAAAGTCCCCAGGTGCGGAAAAATGCCATCCGCGATTTGACTCGTATCTATGACATGATGGCTCAAGTTAGCCAAATGTTATCTCATGCGGTACACGATTCCGATGCTGAAGTACAAGCAACAGCAAAGTATGCTCTTTCACAAATGAATCGTATCCGTGCTTTACCCAACCAGGAACGAGAGGACAAGAAAGAATTAGAAGAGCTTGACTAAATAGCCAAATTCTTATTTAAACTTATTCATAGCTAACTATAGTGAGTAAGTTTATGTGGAAAGTATCTGAGTTTGGGGATTTAGTAGGTATTTCGCCATCTACGTTAAGACGGTGGGAAGAGGAGGGTAAGTTAATCCCAGAAAGAACATTAGGTAATCAACGAATTTATAATGAATCCCATTTAGCAATAGCTAAAAGTTTGAAGTCAGGGAAATACCCAACCAGGGTTGTTATATACTGCCGAGTTTCATCTAACAACCAAAAAGACGATTTACTAAGCCAAGTAAAAGTAATGGAAAGCTTTTGCTTGGCGCAAGGTGTTTGTGTGACACAAACAATGCAGGAGATTGGAGGAGGATTAAACTTCAAGCGTCCAAAATTTCTGCAAATTATTCAATGGGCGATTGCAGGTGAATTAAAAAGCTTGTATGTAGCACACAAAGATAGGTTATGTAGGTTTGGGTTCGATTTGGTTGAGCAAATTGTACTGTGGGGTGGAGGCAATATTATTGTTGCCAACGCAGAAACGTTATCTCCCCATGAAGAACTAACTCAGGACTTACTTGCAATTGTCCACTGTTTTAGCTCACGACTTTATGGGTTACGCAAATATAAATCAAAAGTAAAAAAGATTGTAGAAGGTGTTGACCCATGTACAAAATAAGGTTATACTTGCTCATGTAAGCAGGTTTGAATAAGTCTAGTAATGTACGCATTAAAAAAAGAGCTAAAATTAAATAACAAAGAACGCTCTCTGATGCGTAGCATAGCAGGATTTAAGAGATTTGTTTACAACTACGCTTTAGATTTAATCACGGCAAGCTGGGATTTTGATGGCATCAAAGCGGGTGATTCTAAGCGGTTAGATGCGATTAAGAAAGTATTTACTCAAGTCACAATGAATAAGAGCGAATATGGGTGGACACGACAATATCCATCCACAGTATATCAATCAGCTTTTCAAGATTTGAAGAATGCTTTTAGTCGTTGGCGCAAAGGTTTAGCCCAATTCCCAGTTAAAAAGTTAAAAAAGAAGGGAGATTCTTTTACTGTTTACAAAACGTCGGGAATCTATCTTGAAAAAGGTAAGCCAGCAATACCTTTTACTAATAGAGTTGTAATTAATCCAGGTAAGAGAATTACTCTGCCAGGAATTAAAAGTTTTCGACTTCATGAGGCAATTAACTTTATTTGCAGTTCACAAACATTCACTGTTTCTAGAACGGCGGATAAATGGTTTGTATCCTTCGCTCTAGATACTGAAAAAATCCCACCAATTATTCACCCTATAGAGAAGATTGGTGTGGATCTAGGAGTCAAAACTTTAGCCACTTGTTCTGATGGCACGACTTATGCCATGCCAATTACCACAAAAATAGCGAAAACCAAGCTTGGTAAATTGCAGTGGCGAAATCGTAACAAGGTACTAGGAAACAAAAAACTAAAAATTAGAGCATCTAAAAACGCCCTTTTGTTTTACGCGCTTGTAGCTAAATCCCATGCTCGAATTGCCAATATTAGGCAAGACGTGACACAAAAGATGACAACTGATTTAAGTCGTAAAGCGTACATAATTCGTATTGAAGACTTAAATGTTCAAGGCATGATTGCCAACAGTAAGTTAGCTGGTGCTGTTAGCGATAACTGTTTTTATGAGATTCGTCGTCAACTCACATATAAGCAATTTTTCTACGGAACAAAAGTCGAATTAGTTGACAGATGGTATCCCAGTTCAAAGATGTGCTGTAAATGCCATCATGTTCAACCGATGACTTTATCCCAAAGGATTTTTTGTTGTGAAAGTTGTGGGCATACACGGGACAGGGACGAAAATGCGTCCGTCAATCTTGAGAATGCCCCTAACAATAAAGTAAGGTTGGCTTGACCTGAACTTAACGCTTGTGGACAAGAAGTAGCCGTCTACCTTGGTTGAAGCAGGAAGGAAACGCTAAACGAATCAACAAGTTTGAGTAAGTTTAGGTAAGTTTTTCGGAGCAGGACGATAGGAATTAATCTTTAACGCATCTTGTGAATATCAAGGATTCTATCAAAACCACCCATGCCCGTGCTAAAAATTATTCATGAAATCCAATATCCAAAATCTAAATTCCAAAATTATGCCCCCGCCTCTCCAACCAGGGGACTTGCTAAGAGTAATCTCCCCTAGTGGTGCTCTGCGAGAATTTGAGGTGTTTCAACAGGGGGTTGAAATTTGGCGATCGCGTGGTTACCGAGTAGAAATAGTACCAGATATTGAGAACAGATGGGGATATCTCGCAGGGAAAGATGACAACCGCCGCCACCAGCTAAAAACGGCGTGGAAAGAGCCTGAGTGTCGCGGCATTCTCTGTGCGAGAGGTGGTTTTGGCAGTACTCGTATTTTAGAAAATTGGACATGGGACACAGATCCAGTCCCCACGTCTTCTTTCACTCCCAAATGGCTCATTGGCTTTTCTGACATCACCGCCCTTTTATGGAGTTTATACACAACAGGTATTTCCAGTGTCCACGGTCCGGTGCTGACTACTCTGGCTTTAGAACCCGATTGGTCAATTCAACGGTTATTTAATTTAGTGGAAGGTCGCCCTCTTGAACCCCTAAAAGGTCATGGTTGGGGTGGTGGTGTTGCCACTGGTATACTGCTGCCAGCAAATCTTACAGTCGCAACCCATCTTCTTGGGACTCCATTACAGCCCGATACGGATGGCGTGATTCTGGCATTGGAGGATGTGACCGAGGCACCTTACCGTATTGACAGGTTGCTGACTCAATGGCGGATGAGTGGTGCTTTGCAAAAAGTCCGAGGCATTGCTTTGGGACGATTTAGCCGATGCGAACCACCGCCAAATGTTCCCAGTTTTACTGTAGAGGAAGTTTTACGCGATCGCTTGGATGATTTGGGCATTCCTGTCGTCTCCGATCTGCCTTTTGGTCATGATGGACCGAATGCAGCATTACCAGTGGGTGTGAAGGTAACTCTAGATGCAGAGCAAGGACTATTAGATACGTGCAAATTCAACGATAATAATACGAGTGGTCTTGCATAAATAAATGAAGCTAGCATTTATCACAGCTACCCCCCAGAATGCCAAGCTTGGAAGCGGTACCTTCGTGGGTAACGCACACCTAATTGCTTACCTGCGATCGCAAGGTCATACCGTTGATGTTTTCACCCCATCTGAGCCATCCGGATTTCTGGGCTACATGGTAGAGCGTTTTCGCTGGAACTGGGCACTAGATTGGCGCAGCTTTGACAATTATGATGCGGTCGTTGGTCTGGATATGGATGGTTACACCATTGCCAATCGCATCAAAGTGCCATTTATTGCCTACATTCATGGTATTATTGCTGACGAAGCCAAGTTTGAGAGGGGGTGGGTGCGTACTTCCTTAGAGTTGATGGCAAAAGCAGAACAAGTTAGCGTCCACCGTGCCAATATGGTGATTGCTACGAGCGACTATTCCCGCACCAGGCTAGCCCAACTCTACAACTATACAAAAGACATCGAAATTCTACCGCCTCCTATTGACCTTCAGGGATGGGATACGGCAGTGGCATCTGTCACTCAAAGTCAAGAGAGCATCGTTAATGTACGTCCTACCGTATTGTGTGTAGGAGTCCAGTATCCCCGTAAAAATGTTGCTACTCTAATTCGAGCAACGGCAATTCTCCGCAAGCAGGTGCCAGACGTGGAAGTGCGAATTGCAAGTAAGGGACCGGAGTGGAACAACTTGCGTCGTCTAGCCCAAGAACTCGATTTAAATCAAAACGTAACATTCCTAGGCTACCTTCCCTATGAGGAGCTTGTACGCGAGTATGTCCGGTGTCATGTCTTCTGCTTGCCCAGTCTGCAAGAAGGGTTTGGCATCGTCTTTGCTGAAGCAATGGCAACAGCGAAGCCAATTGTCGCCAGTCGTTCTTCGTCTACACCTGAATTGATTCAAGATGGCGTACAAGGTTTGCTAGCGACCCCTTTAGATCCGGAAGATTTGGCACGCCAGCTAGCAGAATTACTCTTATCGTCAGAAAAAGGTATTTCCCTTGGCAAAGCGGGTCGCCTGAAAGTTTCAGAGTTTGATGCGCCTGTACTCGCCCAGCGCTTCAGCCAATTGTTAGCTAAAATCGGTTGACTTTTCACTAATAGCAAACTTTTAATCCTTTGTATGCCAGTCAATACCACTAAGATAAGCAGCAATCGGTTCGATCGCAAACCGGGCACTCTTGTGATGCGATCGCTGTTTCTAATTTTACTGAGTCTATTGTTACTCACCTTAGGCGGTTGTCAGACAGCCAACAAAACAGACAACGGAATTGTTCATATCACTCTCTGGCATGGTATCAATCCACCTTCCAATCGCGACGTATTTCAAAAACTGGTAGACCAATTTAATCAGTCCCATCCTGATATTCAGGTGGAATCTATTTATGCGGGTCAACTCGACCAACAGATCCCCAAAGTCTTAACCGCAGTCATTGGCAATGCTCCACCAGATATCTTGTTCTTCAACCCCCAAATTACAGGTCAGCTTGTAGAACTTGAGGCGATTCGACCTTTAGAAGATTGGCTTGATAAATCACCAATCAAGTCAGAGATTATTCAAAATTGCTTTGGCGAAATGCAATTTAACGACCATATTTGGTCAGTCCCCCTCTTTGCTGGTAATGTTGGCATTTTTTACAGACGCGATTTATTTAAAGAAGCGGGAATTACCGAGTTACCAAAAACTTGGGAACAATTACGGCAAGTTGCTAAAAAACTGACACAAGATCGCAATGGCGATGGCACCGCAGATCGCTACGGTATGTTAATGCCTCTTGGTAAAGGAGAATGGACTGTCTTTACCTGGTTTCCCTTCTTATTAAGTAGTGGCGGAACACTAGTTGAAAATAACCGCCCTAATTTGGTCAATCCCGGCACAGTCGCTGCTTTGCAATTTTGGCAAGACTTGATTAAAGACGGTTCTACTAAATTCTCTGCACCAGAACGGGGATACGAAGAAGACGATTTTATTGCCGGTCGTGTTGCCATGCAGTTAACTGGACCGTGGACATTCATTATGAAGAGTAAAGTAGATTACGGTGTACTGCCTATTCCTGTTAAGCGTCAACCAGCCACTGTCCTTGCTAGCGGCAATCTGTTTGTCATGAAAACCACAAATTCGAGAGAACAAGCATCTCTGAAGTTTTTAGAGTACATCCTCAGTGAGGAATTTCAAACTCCATGGAGTATTGGTTCGGGTTTTTTGCCCGTAAACAACAAAACTGCCCAAAGTCAGGCTTACCAAGAACATATCAAACAGCAACCCGTGCTGAAAGTTTTTCTAGACCAATTGTCTGTAGCGGGTTCTCGACCAATTATTCCTGGCTACAGTCGCTTATCTGAAACTTTGGGTCAAGCCATCGAAGCCACTATGCTGGGCGCGTCTCCAGAATCAGCTCTGAAAAAAGCCCAAGCACGTCTGGATTTAATGTGGAATTAACACCTCGAAAATAGCAAGACTGAGACTGCATTTGAAAAAAGAATGCAACACATTGATAATACCCCTTCCTAACCCTCTCCTTACTAAGGTAGGGTGCCCGTTAGGGCGCGTGGGGTATTACAAAATGTCAAGACGCCAGAAACCTTACCAATGACAAATGACAAATAACTAAGGGCGACCTACGTACTTTAACGCTTAGCATACAAATTAAAGGTATCAACATATGTAGAGGGCAAAAGTTCTCTTTTTCGCAGTTCTATGTCAAAACCATAGGAAGTCAGCATTTGTTTAACTTTTTCCAGTCGCCCGTCTTTATCATGAACCTCAGCAACTATTTGCTTGATTTTAGACCAGTCCTTATCTTCTATACCTTTCAAAACTTCGTATTCTTCACCTTCTACATCAATTTTCAATAAATCTATTGAGTTAATTCCTAATTCATCAATCACAGATGACAGAGTTCTTACCTCACATTTCACTTGTTTCTCTTCTTGAAAGAACTCTTCAAATAAATCTTCTATAACAACTTCAGGAACAACAGAATTTGGCTCGGCTAATACGTCTCCTGGTTTTGTTGTTGAGCTTCCAGCCATGTTGGGATAAAAAGTGAATACTTTTTCAGAGTTGTTTTCTGAACTCAAGCCATAATTAAATATCAACATATTATCTAGAGAGTGCAAATGCTTGTTGTCTTCTAACACTGCAAAGGTCTCTGGAATTGGCTCAAAAGCATAAATTTTCACGTTTTCTTGAAGACTATTTACATACAGCGAGAATAGTCCAATATTCGCTCCAATATCAAATATACAATCCCCTTCGTTAATTACGATACTATGCCCAATATATTGTTGTTCGGTAAAGATTTCTGAAAAAATATACTGCGTTTCCTCTGGACTGCTGATGTAGTAATATTCCAAGCCATTTGGAAAAGCCATTTTTTTCCTACTCATTGTTGACTCCCGAGTTATTATGTTGCTAAAAAAGATACTGAAGTACCGATGAAATCAGTATCTAGTATACAGGTAGATTTAGAGCTAATTAACTCTCTCCCAAACCCAACCTATCCAAAATAAAAGCATACTCAAAAGCAAGTTCTTTCAAGCTTTCATAGCGCCCGGATGCACCACTGTGACCTGCGCCCATGTTGGTTTGCAGCAAGAGAATATTATTGTCTGTTTTGAGTTGTCGCAGTTTTGCTGTCCATTTGGCTGGTTCCCAGTATTTGACACGCGAATCATTTAAGCCTGCTAGAACTAGAGTATCCGGGTAATCCTTAGCCTCTACATTATCGTAGGGCGAGTAGGACTTCATGTAGTCGTAATAAACTTTATCGTTTGGATTACCCCATTCTTCCCACTCCGTTGCTGAGAGGGGTAGGGAAGTATCGAGTATGGTTGTTACCACGTCTACAAAAGGAACATCTGCTACAACAACTTTAAAAAGGTCGGGGCGCATATTCATAACTGCTCCCATTAATAAACCACCAGCACTCCCGCCAGAAATAGCAAGGCGATCGCTTGATGTCCACCTTTCACCAATCAAGTATTCAGCACAAGCAATAAAATCAGTAAAAGTGTTCTTTTTCTTCAAGAATTTGCCATCTTCATACCACTTGCGCCCCATGTCACCGCCACCACGAATATGTGCAATGGCACACACGACCCCACGGTCTAACAGCGAAAGTCGATTAGATGAAAATGAAGCTGGATAAGGATAACCGTAAGAACCATATCCTGTTAGGAAAAGAGGGTTTTTGCCATCTTTTTGAGTGCCCTGTTTGTAAACGATAGAGATGGGGATTTGCGTACCATCTTGTGCGGTAGCTACCAACCATTCGCTCTTGTACTGTGTTCTATCGTATCCACCAAGAACTTCTGTTTCTTTTTTTAACTCTCGCTGATTGGTTTCCATGTCATAGTCAAACACGGCATGGGGAGTGATTAAGGAGGTGTAATTAAACCGCAAGATTGTTGTATTAAACTCCGGATTGCTACTTTCGTAAAAATCGTAGGTTGGTTCTGGAAAAGAAATTTGATGCGAATCCCCTGTCGATAAATTTTGTACGCGCCCAATAGGCAACCCTCCCTGTCGTTCGTAAATAACCATGTAATTGGCAAACAAGCTAATGCCTGAAAGCATGACATCTTCTCGATGGGGAATCACAGTCTCCCAATTCTCTTGTGCTGGCGAGGCGACGGGCGTTTTCATAAGTTTAAAGTTGATTGCCTCGTCATTAGTGACTATGTAAAAATAATCGCTGTGATGGTCAATATCGTACAATACCCCTTTCTTTCGTGGGTGAAAGATTTGAAAAGCTCCATTAGGATTGTTAGCATCTAAATAGTGTGTTTCTGATGTAATTTGGCTGCCCAAACTCATCACAATGTATGCTTGACTTCTGGTTTTACCTACTTCTAAAAAGAAAGCATCATCAGGTTCGTGATAAATCAGAACATCCTCATCTACAGAAGCTCCTAAAGTATGCTTGAAAAGTTGGAACGGACGGTTTGCCTGGTCGATTTTCGTGTAAAAAACTGTCTTGTTATCGTTAGCCCAAGCAAAAGAGTAATAGGTTTCAGGGATAGTTTCTGGGTAAAGCTGATGTGTGGTTAAGTCAAGAAAGAAAAGTGTGTATTGTTCAGCACCACTGGTATCAACAGAGTAAGCTAAGATTTCGTGATTGGGGCTAACCTGAAAGACTCCCAAGCTAAAAAATTCATGCTCTTTTGCTAATTCATTTTGGTCTAACAGCACTTCTTCAGGAGCATCAAGGCTACCCTGTTTGCGACAGTAAATTGGATACGCTTTTCCTTCTTCTGTACGAGAATAATAATAATAATTATCTTTGCGGGATGGAACCGACAAATCAGTTTCTTTAATGCGACCCAGCATTTCCTCGTAAAGCTTTGTTTGCAGCGCTTCAGTATGCTGCATCATCGCTTTGGTGTAAGCGTTCTCAGCTTCTAGATAAGCAATAACTTCTGGGTTTTCGAGATCTCGCATCCAAAAGTAGTTGTCGATGCGGCGATCCCCGTGCAACTCTAAAACTTGAGGTTGCTTAAGCACGATGGGTGGCGTGACTGTCGTTTGTAAAGCATTGTCTTTATTCATCTTCTTGAATCTGAGTTCGATGTTTTGTTTTTAAGGTACAAAAGCTAATTGCTGGGATAATTCCCAGAATAGCTGCTGTAAATGCTTGTCCGCTCAAATACACTACCCGATCTCGGGTAATTGCTGGAATAAAATCTTGCAAAAAAGAAAGCAATCCAACAAAAATACTAATCAGTAAAAATGATAATGAAGGGACAAAGTTCCACCACCAAGCACCTGTTGTATATCGTCGCAGCACTATCCATTGGAAAAACCCCAGCCAAATCCCTGAAAAAATGTATGCAATAGTTGACAAAATTCCAAAAATCACAGCCTCTTCAAACGATAAACTCCTATTGAACGATGCGGCGATAGATGAGATGTAGTTAATCCAAGCTGCAGAAATGTTGCTGGAAACTAGCCAACCCAAACTTGTCCCTAGCATCCACAACCAGCCAGATACGTATTGCCTGACAACCAGGGCTTGATCCGCACCAAAGATAACCGCAAACACACAACTGCTTATGTAGCTTCCCAGGGTGTACCATCTTGGCTGCTGAAAAACTTCAGGTGAAAGTGTTTCAACAAGAATCTTTTCTATGGCAATACTGGCAATTCCACCCACAACCCACCCCACAATAGTCATGAGGGTAAACAGGATAAAGAATTTTCTTTGCTGCGATCGCGGTATCAAAAACTGTTTTGAGATAGCAACATCAGAGGCAGGCGCTTCATTTGAGGGGTGGTTTGAGTTGGTTGACATAAAAATATATTACTTGGTCTGTACCGTATCGAAATCTGACCGATTCCTAGAAGTTGTCAATAGCTGCTTCTTAAAACTTTGCATTTGGATGCTCATTTTATAAGAAGTTTTGCGAACAGTACTTCAAAGCCATTCCTTGAGCAAAAGGACAAACTAGGAATGATAAGCTAAACAATGACAAAAAAAAGAGTTTAGGATGAATTGTTAAATGGGTGTTTCCTCTAACGATCCATTTCTCCTTAGGGCAGCTCGTGGTGAAGTTTTAGATCGTCCTCCCGTATGGATGATGCGGCAGGCGGGACGGTATATGAAAGCTTATCGAGATTTAAGGGAGAAGTACCCTTCTTTTCGCGATCGCTCGGAAATACCGGAAGTAGCGATTGAAATATCCTTGCAACCTTGGAAAGCCTTTCAACCAGATGGAGTGATTTTGTTTTCCGACATTGTCACGCCGCTACCAGGCATGGGCATTGATATGGATATCGCGGAAGGCAAAGGTCCAATCATTTACTCCCCCATTCGGACATCCGAGCAAATTGATAACCTGCGCCCTCTTGACCCAGAAGAATCCCTGCCGTTCATTAAACCAATATTAAAGGCGTTGCGGCAGGAAGTAGGCAACAAATCAACAGTGCTGGGCTTTGTGGGTGCGCCTTGGACATTGGCAGCTTATGCAGTGGAAGGCAAAGGTTCTAAAACCTACTCCATTATCAAAAATATGGCGTTCACAGACCAAAGACTCCTGCATCAACTGCTAGGAAAATTGGCAGACTCCATCGCAACCTATGTCCGCTACCAAATTGACTGTGGTGCTCAAGTCGTACAAATGTTCGACTCTTGGGCAGGTCAGTTAAGCCCTCAAGATTACGAAGTCTTTGCTCTACCCTACCAGCAACGGGTTTTCCAGCAAGTTAAGGCGACTCATCCAGAAACACCCTTAATTCTGCTAGTAAGTGGCAGTGCTGGTTTGCTGGAAAGAATGGCACAATCGGGCGCAGATGCAATCAGTGTAGACTGGACAGTCGATATGGCAGATGCACGGGAAAGATTGGGCAGGCAAATGATAGTGCAAGGCAATCTTGACCCAGGCGTGCTCTTCGGTTCCAAAGAATTTATTCGCGATCGCATCCTAGATACTGTTCGCAAAGCAGGTAATCGCGGACACATTCTCAACCTCGGTCACGGTGTTTTACCAGAAACACCAGAGGAAAACGTAGCTTTCTTCTTTGAGACGGCAAAGAATCTCAATGCAGTGGCTGTGTAAGGAGGAAATAGGGGTAGAGGGTTGTACAGACGCGCTATGGCGCGTCTGTACATGAGTAGGGACTAAGCAAACTCGGAACTTTTTACCTTTTTCCCAACTCTTAATCTCTAACTCCTAACTATTGTCTATGAGTCAGAAACGTATCTTTGTGACGGGTGCAAGTGGTTGTATCGGTCACTATATTAGCGAAACTTTAATACAACAAACAGACCACGAGCTTTATCTACTGGTAAGAAATCCCAAAAAACTGCAAGTTGATACGCAAGCACGTCCCGGTATCACTGTATTACAAGGTGATATGCAAGAAATAGGGCAATTTGCTGACTTGTTGAAAACAATAGATGTTGCCGTGCTCACAGCAACCGCTTGGGGTGGAGAAGGAACATTTGAAATTAATGTATCTAAAACCCTAGAGTTGCTAAATTTACTAGAGCCACAAAAATGCGAACAAGTCATTTATTTTTCCACTGCTAGTGTTTTGGATAGTAACAACCAACCATTAAAAGAAGCAGGGGAATTAGGGACAGATTATATCCGTTCTAAATATGATTGCTTGCAAAAGATACCACAATTAGCGATCGCCCCTAAAGTGACTTCCCTATTCCCAACTTTAGTCTTGGGTGGCGATTCCAAAAAACCATACTCCCATCTAACATCCGGTCTTCCAGAAGTCACAAAATACATAGATTTAATTCGCTTTTTTAGTGCTGATGGGAGTTTTCACTTCATTCACGGACAAGATATTGCCACTACCGTGAAATACTTAATTGAAAATCCTCCTCCAGCAAAAAAACCGCGACGATTTGTCCTAGGTCAGCAGCAAATAACTGCCAACCAAGCAATTGAAGAAATTTGTGCCTATCTTGGTAAAAAAATTTACTTTCGCATCCCTTTATCTTTATCATTAGCCAACATAATTATTGTTTTGTTCCGCATCCAAATGGCTGCTTGGGATAGGTTCTGTATGAACTACCGACATTTTACTTACAAAACTGTCGTTAATCCAGCAAGTTTTGCATTACCAAATTATTGCGAAACCATCAGTGATGTTTTAAAAATCAGTGGTGTCCAACCAGCAAAGTAGGGATGGTATAGCTATCTTAATAGATGCCATCAAATATACTCCTTGGACGCTCTAAAATTCCCAATTTTTGTAGGGTGGGCAGTGCTCACCGTTGACTGGTTTAGGCATTTATAATACTTATAATTAAGGGTACCTATTTTATATGGCGAAAGAAGAATAGACTCAAACTACCATTTCATCTACTTCCTTTTCTTCGCACTGTTGCCGAAGTGGAATTTCGATAATAAACTCCGCACCTTGACCGGGTGATGACATACAACTCAACTGTCCTTTGTGCTTTTCTTCGATAATCTGACGGCTGATTGATAACCCAATACCTGTTCCTTTACCTACCGGTTTTGTGGTGAAGAACGGGCTAAACAGCTTGCATTTCACCTCTTCTGGCATACCAGAACCATTATCTGCAATCCGAATGGTTACGCGATCGCTATCTGATATGTCTGTGCGAATATAAATTAGTCCTTTGCGATCTATCAAGCTTTCTTTGTCTTGTACTAATGACGCATGATACTTGACAAATGAGTCTTCAATAGAATCAATTGCATTAGCCAAGAGATTCATAAAAACTTGGTTGAGCAAACCAGCATAGCACTGTACCATTGGTAAATCGCTATACTCTTTAATAACGTCAATAGCAGGTCTGTGGGGTTGGGCTTTGAGACGGTGTTGCAAAATCATTAAGGTGGTATCTATTCCTTCATGAACATCTTGCAACGTCATTTCCAATGAATCTTGTCTGGAAAAATTACGCAAATTGCGAATAATTTCTTTAATCCGGTCTGCCCCTACCTTTAAGGATTTCAGCATTTTTGGCAAATCTTCTTGGAGAAACCCCAAGTCCATTGCTTCTATTTCATCTTTAATTTCATCAATTGGGTCGGGATAGTATTGCTGGTATAAATTAATCAGATGCAGCAAGTCTTGAGTATAGTTACTTGCATGGGAAAGGTTGGCATTGATGAAGGTAACCGGGTTGTTAATTTCATGAGCAATTCCTGCTACCATTTGTCCCAAACTCGACAGCTTTTCACTTTGTATAAGTTGTAACTGAGTATTTTGCAGTTGCTCCAATGCTTCTTCTAGCTGGCTTGCTTTTTCTCGTTCTCTAGTTTCCGATTCTTCCAAAGCCTGGTTTTTCTCCTCCAATTCTTGGGAGTAGCTTTGTAAATTTTGGTACAGGCTGGCATTTTCTATCGAAATAGACACTTGAGTGCATAACAGCGATAGGATTTTTAGGCGATCGCGTGTAAAAGCTCCCTGAGTTATACAATTTTCTAGATATAACAGTCCCGTTAGATTATTCTGGTAGATAATTGGCAGACACAGAATAGATTGAGGCTGGCGCTTGAGAATATATGGGTCGTTGATAAATAATTCCTCGTGAGTTGCATTATTAACAACTAAGGGTTCCTGAGTTTTCGCCACATAATTAATAATAGATATAGGTAAATCAGCGCTTTCTTCAACAGGCAAAGAGGGAATGAGAACAGCTTTTTCCGTTTCAATAGAACCCTCAGCCACTAAAACGAGTTTTCCAGATTTTTGTAAAATCAGTAACCCTTTTTGAGCTCCCGCATTTTCAATAAGAATGTGCATTAACTTATCTAACAGCTTGTCCAGAAAAATTTCTTCAGAAATAGCGTAAGAAACTTTAAGCACTGTTGATAAATCTAAAGATTCTATAGCTGTTGTGGTTGTAGATTTTGCCGTTTTTGTCACGGAAATCGGATAGGCAAATAATTCATCATTTGTGCGGGATGTCGAGTCAATCGCTGAAATTTTCTCTAATTTTTCAGCCACGAGCAATTGACTGGGTATATCCTGTTTTGCTAAAATAAATTTCTCGATTTTGCCTGTCCTGTTTAATTGGGTTAAACACAATTCGAGGTCAGATTGCAGCCCCAAAGCGCTTTGGTATCTATCTTCAGGGTTTTTTGCAAGTAGCTTCATGACAATCTCAGAAACCATTACGGGAATTTCTGAATTTAACTCATGAGGTGGAATGGGTTTTTTGGCAATATGACAATGGATGATTTCCATTGGATCGGTTGATACAAATGGCAACTGACCTGTCAGCATTTCATAAAAAGTCACACCCAATGAGTAATAGTCAGTGCGATAATCAATAGAACAATTCATTCTGCCAGTCTGCTCGGGTGACATATAGGCAAGAGTGCCTTCAAAGTTATTTGTACTGGCAATATTTTGTTTTTCATGACAGCAACGTGTAGCGATCGCAAAATCTGTTATTTTAACTTGCCGAGTTTCGAGATTCAGAAGAATATTTGAAGTTTTAATATCTTTATGAATAATTTGATTTTTATGCAATTCTGACAAAGTTTTTGCTAGCTGAATTGCGAAGTTCAAAAAATCACGAAGGTCAAACTTTTTACACTCAATCAATTTGTCGAGAGAGCACCCTTCAAAATACTCGAGAACCAACGCTAGTCCGTTTTCATGGTTCTCCAACCCATAAGGTTTGATAATTCCTTCTATATCTAAATCTTTTGTTATTTGATATTCATGTCTTAATAAAATGATTTCTTCCAAAGAAGGATATTTATTATGAGATGTTTTAATAATAACTGGTTTTCGATCTAGTATAGAAATGCCACGAAAAATAGCAGTATTATCACTGAGGTGAATTGCTTCAATAATGTTGTATCTACTCAACTTGAGCATATTGCTACACCTTCCCTTCATACCCAAGATGATATATTTTTTACTTGTAACCAGATTTTGACAGTGATCCGAGTCACAATTAAAGATGTATTAAATAAGGATGAAAAACTAAAATCAGGAGTCTAGTCTTCTGACATCGAATTCAATTTATACTGGATTTTATGAAATTATCGATATAGCATCTCTCATGCTGTATTAAAAAATACAAATGCTCGGAATTTGCTAGATTGCAGATGGTAACAAGTGCAGCAAGGTAAATCATTTACCTAGAACCGATAAGCACATCAAGTCTAAAACTTGCATATTTACAGCATTTTGCAGGTAATGTAGGAGCGCGGAGACCTTGCGCCCTTACAACCTGTGTATAGCAGATGACTAATGACCCACGATCCATGACGACCTTTTTGTTCAATCTGAAGCTGGAATTTTTTATTTGGAAAGCAGATTTTCCAAGTTTAATTGAGAATAGTGTAACATTTTTGTTTACAGCTAATAAAAAATAGAAACTACAAAGCAGTGAATTTCGTCTACAAGTACCTCTGGTATAAAATACCATTTTCACTAATTCGATGATTTTAAATGAGGCGTAACGGTTAATGCGAGTTTTATTGGTTTATCCTATTTTTCCCAAAACGTTTTGGTCCTACGAAAAAATCTTGGACTTAGTTAACCGTAAGGTTCTGCTACCACCCTTAGGTTTGGTAACGGTAGCGGCAATTTTGCCTCAAGAATGGGAATTCAAGCTAGTCGATCGCAACATTCGGTCAGTCACAGAGGAAGAATGGGCATGGGCAGATGTGTGTATCTTCAGCGCCATGATAGTCCAAAAACAAGATTTGCTCGAACAAATTCGTGAAGCAAAGCAACGCGGTAAGTTAGTTGCCGTGGGCGGACCCTACCCAACTTCATTACCTCACGAAGTCCGGGAAGTTGGAGCAGATTTTCTCATTTTAGACGAAGGGGAAATTACCCTGCCAATGTTTGTCGAGGCTATTCAACGGGGTGAAACCTCTGGCACTTTCCGCGCCACAGAAAAACCTGATGTCACAATCACTCCCATACCCCGATTTGAGTTGCTAGACTTCGATGCCTATGACATGATGTCGATTCAGTTTTCACGGGGTTGTCCATTTCAGTGCGAATTTTGTGACATTATTGTCCTTTACGGACGTAAGCCGCGCACCAAAACACCCGCACAGTTGCTGGCAGAATTAGATTACCTCTACAAGTTGGGTTGGCGGCGCGGTATTTTTATGGTCGATGACAACTTTATTGGCAACAAGCGCAATGTCAAATTGTTGCTCAAAGAGTTGAAAGTTTGGATGGCAGAACACAACTATCCATTCCGGTTTGACACCGAAGCTTCTGTCGATTTGGCACAAGATCCAGAATTGATGGAGTTGATGGTTGAGTGCGGTTTTGCTGCGGTGTTTTTGGGAATTGAAACACCCGATGAGGAAAGCCTGCAATTTACCAAGAAGTTTCAAAATACCCGCAGTTCTCTCACTGATGCAGTTTACTCCATTATTAAAGCTGGATTGCGACCGATGGCAGGGTTTATTATTGGGTTTGATGGGGAAAAACCAGGTGCGGGCGATCGTATTGTCCGCTTTGCCGAACTTGCAGCAATTCCCTCAACCACTTTTGCCATGTTACAAGCGCTACCAAATACAGCCCTTTGGCATCGCCTGAACAAAGAAGGACGACTGCGGGAAAACAAAGATGGTAACATCAACCAGACGACTTTAATGAACTTTATCCCCACCCGTCCCCTAGAAGACATTGCTAGAGAATACGTAGAAGCTTTCTGTACTTTATACGATCCAATAAAGTACTTGGATCGCACCTACCGCTGTTTCCTCATGATGGGTAAGCCAAGTTGGAAAGCACCGTTTAAAATGCCAGAGTGGGTGGTTATAAAAGCACTTCTCATTGTTATTTGGAGACAAGGAATCAAACGGGAAACTCGTTGGAAATTCTGGCACCACTTGTTTAGCATTATCAAGCACAATCCCGCAGTTGCAGAACATTACCTTGCCACCTGTGCTCACAACGAGCATTTCCTAGAATATCGCCAAATTGTACGTGACCAAATAGAAGTTCAGTTGGCTGAATATTTAGCACAGGGTGTAGAAAAACCCTATGAAAAACTAGATGAGTTAGTAGCTAGTGGTAAGTAGGGATGGGTTTTTCCAGCAATGTTTTACTATTCCAGACACTGGTTTTAGCTGCTTTACCCCTCCCTAACCCTCCCCTTGATAAGGGGGAGCCACTGCGAAGAACGCGGTTTCTCGACAGTCCCGCAAGTGGCGTGGATTATGGGGGGGAAATTCAACTTGTACACCACTAACCTTGCCTTACAAATGACAAATGACAAATGACAGATGACAAAAGACGACCTTAATTTTTAACGCTCTACTTATTAACCACCACCTTCTGACTGTACAAGAGGCAAAGTGATAGTAAAAGTTGTTCTTTGATTGGGCACAGAAAAAACTTCAATTTTGCCCTTGTGCTTCTGGATAATTTGATAGCAAATCCATAAGCCCAATCCAGCACCCTTACCCACTTCTTTTGTTGTGAAAAAAGGGTCAAAAATTTTATCTCGAAATTTAGGTGGAATTCCGGTTCCATTATCTGTGATTTGCAAGCATATACCTTGGATTGAGTTCTTGACTGTCACAACTTCAGTACTAATCTTGATAGCAGCAGAATTTGTCCTTTTTTCCTTATCGTGAGTTATTTTTCCTGGCTCCTCTACAAATGACCCTTCCAAAGCATCTATAGCGTTACTCAATATATTCATAAACACTTGATTAAGTTGTGCTGGATAGCACTCAACAAGTGGTAAATTCCCGTATTCTTTAATAACTTCAATTTTGTCTGTAATTCGATGATTGAGAAGTAATAAAGTACTGTCAATGCCTTCATGGATGGTTACAGCTTTCATTTCCGCTTCATCAAGTCGCGAGAAATTCCTCAACGAGAAAACAATATCACGAATACGTTGAGCACCCATTTTCATTGAAGACATCAGTTTGGGCAAATCCTCGCTAATAAAATCAAAATCTATTTCTTCTAAGTGAGTTTGAATGCCAACAGATGGTTGAGGATACTCTTGTTGGTAAAAAAATAGTAACCTTAGTAATTCTTCTGCATAGTCCTTTACATAGGCTATGTTGCCATAAATAAAGTTGATGGGATTATTGATTTCATGGGCAACTCCCGCTACCATATTACCAAGCGAGGACATTTTTTCAGTCTGAATTAATTGTGCTTGAGTTTGCTGTAGTTCGTTTAAGGCTTCGGTAAGTTGATCGTAAGCTAAATTTAATTCCTGATTTTTTTGTAGAAGTTGATGAGTCCGTTCTTGGACGCGTCTTTCTAAATTTTGCCTTTCTTGTTCTAATTGCTGAGTGTATTCTGATACTTTGCGAATCAGACTGTTGAGAGAAGCTGCTAGTATTCCCACTTCATCATGGCTAGTCACTGGGACTTGCAAATCAAAGTTTGATTCCTTTGTAACTTTTTGTGCCACTTGAGTCACGGCTAGCAAAGGGTCAGAAATTCTTCGTGCAATACTTTTACCTACAAAAATTGTTATTAACCCACCCAATACAAAAAAACTCCACAACCTCAACCATAAGAACTGTAAAGTTTTGTTCAACGGACCAAGAGATTTCAGTACTGCAAGTGTTAGAGAAGATTTGCTTAACCCAGTCAGAACGACGCTTTTAGCTAAATAATCTTCACCTGCAATTATGAGACGTTGCGGTGGATTGGAAACTGGAGGTAGTTGCCATTTAGTTTTGCAAGCTGCTGGTATTGTGGAAGCATAGACACAAAGTAAAGGCTTTTCGTCAGATCTTGCCACTGTATTTGTATTGAAAGCAACCACGTGTTCGCCTTTCATTGAGTCTAGGTGTTGAAATAATTCTTGTTTGATGACAGTACCAAGTTCAATCACTCCCATGACTTCTGCCCCATCCTTAACAGGTGCCAATCCAACCAACACTGACTGTATTTGTCCTTTTTCTCCAATAACATTGATAACATCAGAAGGATACAAACCACTCAGTGCTTGGGAAATACTTCTTCTATCCTCTAATAAGAGTGACTCATTCAATGCTGGTTGTCTCAAATTTAACAGGGTAGCACCGTTTTTGTTAACGACTTTCAGCAAATCTAGTTTTAAAGTGGTTTTTTGTGCAACTAATATCTTAAGAAGTGCTTGGTTGTCAGCCTGCTTAATTGCAGTACGCACGTCTTCTCGCTCAGCTATCAGCTTTGCCCAAGAGTCTAAAAGTTGTTTTTCTTGATGCAATTCTTGTAAAACTGTTAATGTAGTAGTCTCAAGGTGACTGGTTACCAGCTGCTGCATACTACTGCTAAACCAGTAAGCGAAGGTAATGACTGATAGCACCATGATGCTGAAGAAAACCAGAAGAAATGGCATGATGATTCTCTGGCTCAAAGCTAGTTTTGAGTAACTAGCTTGTAACTTCACACCTCGCACCATAGTTCCTGGTTTGACCTGTTGCCTGATGCTTTCCTTAGAGAAGTGGTGAATTGACATTTTTTTGAAAGATAAATCAGCAACAGCTGCTTGGGTTGCTTGGGTTTAGGGCACAAACCTTGCTTAAGTATGTGGATGGGAATAAACAGAACAATATGACAAAATGTAAATTTGTCAGAAAGCCATCAAATGACTTATGACTTATGACAAATGACGACCTTCTCCAGTTACGTTTTTTCATATCGACCTACTCATTGCAATATTTGGGTTGCTTCAACCTAAATGGTCTGTTGCTTGTTTATTTCTAGCTTAAGTGTAATTAATGATACGGTTAATCATTTATACATTCTTTGTAAACATCTTTAAATTCCATCAAAAAGAAATGCCTAATATCAAGCCAACTCATAACTCACCGGATATTAAGGTGTAATGCAACACTTTCCTTTAGTGTTGGATGGACTATACCCACCAACCGTTAATTTTTGCCCCCTATCTTTATGAGAATGAGGGGCTTGTGGCAAGATATTTGCTTGACCTATTGTCGGCAGACTCTACTCATCGAATTCTGATGTGTTTTTGGCAAATCAGGATTTTTTGGGAAATTTACCTAGACTTTGAGCAACAACGGTTAATTGTCAACCCAACTCTTCATGTTAAGAATACGTACCAAAAGTGAGTAACTGGTAAAGAAAATGTAAACTTTTACGAACAAACCCCCGTTCAATTGGTATGATAGGGGGTTAAACAATCTTTTATGTTTACAGCGTGCAAACCAAGCAAAGTGAAAAATCTTCATAAATTTTTACAATTTCCGAGTCATGCATTAAAGTTCATTGCAAAGTAAGAAGATAAGCAAAACAACGTGATAAGTATTGATAATGTAAATCAATCAATTGCAGAACGAAGATAATAAGGAGAACACAGTGGCAATGGAATCAACTTTCCTAAAGGGCGCGAACGCAGTGCGTGAAGATTTTAGTGAATACGTTGCCCACCTACAACTTCACATGGCTCTGCAAGCCCGCAATCTGGTTCCATCCCTAAAGCAGACTGTAGAAGATAGCCGAGAAGAACTCCTCCATCAAACCCAAGCAAATTTTGAGAAGCTCATTTCTCGGCAAATCTAGTTAGTCAGCAGATTTGTTAAATTCCGAAAAAATCAAATAAAATAAAAGCAGATTTTGTTACAATGGCGCTCGCGTCATTATAAATAAAATCTGCTATTTAAGTATTTTGTTGTAAAAATCACCCTTTTGGTCCACTGGAAGGAAGCGGAAAGCCGTTAAGATGATTGCAGCAGTTCCTTTGTTCCAGTTATTATAAGGTGAATGGCGGGTCGAATGAAAATGACTTCCTTGCTTCCTCGAAATCTCAGCGCGATCGTAAGACCAGTCCAATACCGGGATCTGGACGCCATTGAACGCCTAACTCAAGAGTCATTTGCAGCCCAAACACCCAAAGGAGCCAGTGATGCCATGCGGCAAATGCAATGGATGCGCCGATGGTATGGGTTATTAAAGTTGTTGAGTTGGTTCCCAAACCCACTACAGTACGGTCTTTGTGCTTTTGTGGCAGAACAGGAACGCACGCTTTTGGGCACGATTCAAGTATCGCCATTTAACTACACCCACAGCACTTGGCGCGTCGATCGCGTCGTGTTAGACCGTGGCACTGACAAGCAAGTCATAGGCTCCCAACTTCTTCGCCATTGCTTTGAATCCATTGTGGAAGCCCGGACTTGGATTCTAGAAGTGAACGTGAATGACAAAGACGCTTTGGCACTGTACAGACGAAATGGATTTCAACGTCTGGCAGAAATGACATATTGGGAAATCGACCCGGAGTTGCTTCAGGAATTGGCGCAAGCAGAACCAGACTTGCCCAATCTCCTTCCAGTTAGTAATGCAGATGCTCAGCTACTGTATCAACTAGATACATCATCCATGCCACCAATCGTGCGGCAGGTGCTCGATCGCAATGCAGATGACTTTAAAACGAGTTTGACGACTGCGTTGACAGAAGCAGTGAAGCAATGGGTGACAAAAACAGAAGTCGTCAGTGGTTATGTATTTGAGCCTCAGCGCAAAGCAGCAATAGGTTATTTCCAACTGCGCCTGGATCGCAAAGGGCAACAACCCCATGTAGCAACACTAACAGTCAACCCAGCATATACGTGGCTGTACCCAGAATTGCTATCTCAACTAGCGCGAATAGCTCAAGATTTCCCCCCACAAGCCCTTCAGTTGACTTCAGCAGATTACCATCCAGAAAGAGAAGAATATTTGGAACGAATTGGTGCAACCCGTACAGAGCATACACTGATGATGTCACGCTCAGTGTGGCACAAGCAGCGGGAGTCAAAATTTGTGTCGCTAGAAGGAATTCAATTACCAGAAATGCTACAAGGTTTGCAACCAGCACGCAAACCAATACCAGGAGGGATGTCATGGACAGGACAAAGACGGCAGGCATCACCAGATAGAGGATCTAAACCCAAATCATCTACAGATACTGTTGCCTTTTCATGCAATAAAAATAGCATGGAAACCTCATGCCAGCCGGAATCAGCAGAAACACAGCAGGAGTAGATTGGTGAGTTTTGAAGAAGAACAAGGTATTACGGGGACGCGCTTAAGTAGTCCCCCCTCCTCCTCCTCTAAAAAGTACGTCTCCGCACTGGGATTAGATGTAGGGCGCAAGCGGATTGGAGTCGCAGGGTGCGATGGCACGGGCTTGATAGCAACGGGGATCGCTACGGTAGAGCGAACATCTTTTCAGGAAGATGTGGAGAAACTCGGACAAATTGCTCGCGATCGCAAAGTTCAAGTCGTAGTTGTAGGATTACCTTATTCAATGGACGGGTCTTTGGGATTTCAGGCACGTCAAGTGCAAAAATTTGCCACAAGACTTGCAAAAGCTCTCAAACTGCCTGTGGAATATGTAGATGAAAGATTAACATCCTTTCAAGCAGAGCAGATGCTCATCGCTGAAAACCGTTCTCCTTCACGCCATAAAGGGCTGATTGACCGCAAAGCAGCCTGTATTATCCTGCAACAATGGCTGGATGCAAGGCGAACTAGTTCTAAACATGCAGAGGTTTCTGCTGACTGATACAATTTTTAAAGGCAATATTCGCCAGACTGATTATTTATCCCAATAGCCATTTGATTGATAATATTCAGTTAAAAGAATAAAGATACGTAAAGACCGTTTCAGATATAAATCACCCTTAGGCTATGTTTTCCTCTCCGTTTTCTGAAGAAGATAATGTTCACGCCGGTTCCATCACTTTAACCGACGAAAAATCGCGAACCCTCGAATGCTACATCGAGCATTCGCTGGAAGTAGATGGACAAGAATACGTCCTGCTTCTTCCGGTTGATTCACCAGTAGAAATTTTTTCTTGGCAAGGTGACGACGAGGAAGAGGAAGCGATTCTAGTTGAAGATGAAGCAGTTATTGACGAAATCTTTGACACGGCTCAAGTTGTTCTCGCAGAACAAAACCTCATGTTAAAGAACACTGCCTATGCTCTGACTGTAGCAGGGGAGTTGCCACCCGTAGAGGAGTCAGAACTCTTCACCTTAGAAATTGAAGATGAAGGCACTGATTTAGAACCAGAGCAATTACAACTTTTGGCAAACTTTTACCATAAAGAACAAGAGTACGCAATTTACACCCCTCTAGATCCCCTGCTGTTTTTTGCACGCATATCAAAAAATGGAGAACCAGAATTATTGTCTCCAGAAGAGTTTCGTAAGGTTCAACCACTTTTGGAGGAACACCTATTCAACGAAGTTGAGTAAAATTGGAAATCCCAAATTAAAAATTAAAAGGTCTTTTAATTTTTAAGAAAGGATTTTAAATTATTATAGGTGATGAAAAACTTTTGATAAAAACTCAGGCAGCGGTTATTGGTATAGAACTTTGCTGCCCTGAAGAATCTGACTTTATACTGGATAAAGTTGGAAATGTAGGAGCTGGGTAATCGCTGAATTGAGAACGCTATGAGCTGGAATAATTTCTTGCAGCCCGATTTGATATTAGAAGGTTCAGTGTTAAACCTAACACCAGATATTATCAGGAAATACGAACTCAAAGGGCTGGTGTTAGATGTGGATGAAACACTGGTACCAATAAGAGTGGCTTCAGCTTCCCCAGAATTGCAACAATGGGTAGAGGAAGTTCGTTCTTGTGCGAAGTTATGGTTGGTCAGCAATAACATAAGCGATGCCCGTATAGGTGGTATAGCTCGCTCCCTCGACATACCGTACTTTATCAGTGCCGCTAAACCCTCGCGACGCAAAATTAGAGAAGCACTCAAGGCAATGAATTTGCCAGTCAACCAAGTCGCGATGGTAGGCGATCGCTTGTTTACCGATGTGCTTGCAGGGAACCGCCTGGGAATGTTCACTATATTGGTCGAACCGATTGTACACCCAGATGCGGCCCTGCGCTCTCACCCAATACGAAACTTTGAAGTCTGGGCATCGGAAATTTTAGGAGCCTCGATTACGCCAAAGAAAAGAAGATTTAGAAATCTTGACAAAAAGTAATAAATAGTCAGGAAAATAAATCTAAAGAAATAGTTAAAAACTCTGAAGTATTCGCTGAAATCGGAGAGTATAAGTACATATAACAATGAGGTCAGCAAAATAAAGACCTCACCCATAATAAGTAAAGATAAAAATGTAGAGCGTCAGCCTTCACATATAGGAGGACTGGCGCTTTACAATTTAGTCATTTGTCCTTAGTCCTCAGTCCTTTGTCCAAAGTACTCTTGACTCTTGACTCTTGACTCTCGACTCTTGACTCTCGACCAATGACTCAAACAATCGTTGTTAAAATTGGCACATCTAGCCTGACCCAACCGGAAACCGGACAACTTGCACTTTCCACCATTGCCACCCTGGCAGAAACCCTTTCGCACCTGCGACGGCAGAAACATCGAGTGGTTTTAGTTTCTTCTGGAGCTGTGGGAGTGGGGTGTGCGCGATTGGGGCTAACCGAACGACCCAAAGCAATTGCTTTAAAACAGGCAGTTGCAGCAGTAGGTCAAGGCAGGCTAATGCGGGTATACGACGATTTATTTACAACTTTGCAGCAGCCAATTGCTCAAGTCTTACTCACCCGTAGCGATTTAGTACAGCGCAGTCGATATCTTAACGTTTACAACACCTTTAAAGAATTACTAGAACTGGGTGTCATTCCAGTTGTGAATGAAAATGACACCGTAGCAGTAGAAGAGCTAAAATTTGGTGACAATGATACGCTGTCAGCTTTAGTTGCTAGCTTGGTAGAAGCCAATTGGCTCTTTTTGCTAACAGATGTAGATAGACTTTATTCAGCAGATCCCCGTTCTGTACCCGATGCCCAGCCTATAGCTTTAGTCAGTAACATCAAAGAATTAGCAGCATTACAAGTGCAAACAGGTAGCCAGGGTTCTCAATGGGGAACAGGCGGGATGGTAACAAAAATTTCAGCAGCGAGAATTGCCGTAGCTGCCGGTGTCCGTACTGTCATCACCGAAGGGCGACAACCCCGGAACATAGAAAAAATCCTACAAGGCGAACCTATTGGAACTCACTTTGAAGCGCAACCAGAACCAACATCTGCTCGCAAACGTTGGATAGCTTACGGTTTGATTCCAGCAGGAAAATTGTATTTAGATGAAGGAGCAGCGATCGCAATTTCTACTGGTGGTAGGTCATTGTTAGCCGCTGGTATTCTAACAGTAGAAGGAGAGTTTGACACTCAAGATGCCGTGCAATTGTGCGACAAAAACGGTCATGAAATTGCTAGAGGACTTGTCAACTATACCAGTGCCGAATTGCAAAAGATTCGCGGACGCCGTTCCAATGAAATTCCCACAATTTTAGGCTATGTCGGTGCTGAAACTGTGGTGCATCGAGATAATTTAGTTTTGATTTGACCGCCCCACCTAGGATGACAGTACCAACTACGTGTGCCAGAGTTTTGCCTACTAGACCCAAGCCGCAACCGCTAGCAATGTAGTTATTAGACCTATCACCGATTTTGTGTGATATCAAGATAATGTAGGGGCGAACAGTTGTTCACCCTCCTATACGTATTGCACCCAATTCAAAACCGATACAGTCACCAATTACAAAGCCTCAGGTGGGGCAATATCAGAACCAACAACGATCCCCGCACCACTAGACTGTAAACCTGGTTTAGCAGTTGGTTTTTCATCTTTCAATGACTGAGTCACTGAAGAGGATGAAGGCACCTCACCTGTATCTATTGATGCATCAGCATTGGCTTGCTGAGACATAATTGATAATCCTCCTAAAGACCCAGCGACAAGAGCTGCGTAGCCTACATAGAGATGTACGGGCTTGATTCCAAGACCCAATCCACCAGATTGGAATTGAGATTGATAGGAAGTTGGTAAAACCAATTTTGTTGGTTCTGGAATGGGTAAACTAGCAGCTAGATTTGTGCCATCAAGCCCCAAGGCATTGCCCATGACACGGATGAAACCACGAACATAGACATCCTCTGGCAAAGCCTCCCAGTTCCCTTCTTCAATAGCTTGCATTTGATGAATTGGTACGTGGGTATAGACGTGAAGTTGGTTCAAAGAAAGATGTTGAGACTCGCGAATTTGCCGTAGTTGTTGACCGACTTGACGGAGGCTGTCTATACGCTGTTGAGCCTTTTGTTCGGCTAGTTCGGCTTTTGTAGGCTTTCTGTTTCTAAACCACCTGCCCTGTTTTTTCTGCTTGGGATGGCTTTCAGAAGTTTGGACAATCTCAGGCTTGGATGACACTTCAGCTTGAACAGTTGTTTCAACGGTCTCTTTTGGATGTACCCTTACGTCAGTTAAACACGGTGTGAAATCAACAACTTCTGCTTCTTCAGAAAGAGTCGCTAGGACCTCTATATTCTTATCTTCTGGCTGATGATTTTCTTGTTGCTTTTCTTCCTTTTCTTCTGCCTTTTCCGAGTGTTGCACAAATTGCCGAAATGCCAAACCAATAGCTTCTCTGCCTACTGCTTTAAACAAATCTTGTGCTTGTTCGGCTGATGAGCCAAGCATATTCTCTATCGCAGTGAGAGCGCGACGATAAACTTTACTTTGATGCAGTTCTGTTTCTATTTCATCTAAGAGCGATCGCAGTTCGTCTTGAGAAATTTCTATAGCTGGATGAATGGGAGTTTTTAACAAGTACAGGGATGTGGTAGCCATTGTGGGAAGCCTCTTTTGGCAGGAGAGCAATGCGAAGTTTTACTTATGTAATTTCTTCTACGGTTTACTATCTGTTCCGGATGGATACGTATTATTTTTCTACCTCCTGCGAGAGATGTAGTCAAAGTTTCATCAAACTAGCCTAAGACTATTATTTAACAGTCTTATGTGGTAGTAACCAGTATTTTTTCTACTCGGTATTTTTCAGGATAAAGTCATTTAAAAAGCACGCGTAAAAGAGTTTTCCTTAATACATTTAAGAAAAACACCGTGTATGAAAAAATAGGTGGTTAGTGGTTAGTAGTTAGTGGTTAGTAGTTAATGGGGAAAAATTACAATATGACAGTTTTGCAGAGCCTTCAAAGTCCCCCTTAAAAAGAGATGCTGAAAACTGCCGTGTTATCTTGAGCATTCATTCCTCACATTTAATGAGGGAATATCTGTGTGTTTCACAACTTGATACAAATGCTATTCTGATTTAAATGGCGATCTGTTGCGCTCCTGAACTTGTTTCACAAAAGACTGCACCGCCTGATGGTACACAGAAGGAGCAATCTCTGCTACATCATTATGTCCTGCTCCTGAGATGAGAACCAGATTTTTCGGTTCTGGAGCAGCTTCATACAGGTTTTCGCTCATGAACGCAGGTACGACCAAATCATCTGTGCCGTGAATGAATAAAACTGGTATTTTTAAATTGGGCACTTTCACGAATGAGTCAAAACGCTGTGTCAGAATCAAATTGACTGGAAACATCCAAAAATTGTTCCGATAAGCGATTACATCCCGAATGGAAGTAAAAGAGCCTTCTACAATCAATCCTGCTGCCTTTGGCGTGTTGACAGCTAAATCAATAGCGACTGCGCCTCCCAAGGAATGTCCGTACAGAAAAATTTTACTGGGTGGTATCTTGCGCTGGTGAACTAAGTAATTCCAAGCTGTCACTGCATCTTGATAAACTGCCACTTCATTGGGGAAACCCCCTTCGCTACGACCATAACCGCGATAATCAATAAGGAACACTGAAAATCCGAGTTGATGAAATCGATATGCTTGACCGACATTTGCACCAATGTTGATCCCATTACCGTGGAGATACAGCAAGACCTTGTCATTACCTTGGCTAGCTTGTATCCACCAAGCGTGAATGCGTTGCACTTTGCCAGATGGAACCCCTACGGGCAACCAGACCTCTTCATATTTCAGATTAAAAACCTCTGGTGTCCTTTCGATAGTGGAAGACGGAAAAAAAATAAACCGGGTTTGCCGAAAAAAAAGTAATAGACATACAGCGCAATACACTATTGCTACAGCGCTTCCTAACCAAATAAATAACGTAAATAGCAATTGTATTGGATGTTGCAACTTATCTGTCATGATGGAAGTATTTATAAATACAATATAAATAGCCAATCGAAGGAGGTTTTTCTCAATGAAATTATGAATACGTTATCAAAAAAAGATTTAAGATAATAATAGTAAATAGGTAAATATCTATATCACAGTTTTAGTAGCTGGTCAATTAATGATTAAACATTAGCAAAAAAGAGGAGAAGACGGTGAAGCTGTCCAGCAAGGCTCAAGAGGAGCAACTCATGGAAGTGGTTGCACATCTACGGCAAGTGAGAGAAGAAAGAGCGATACGTATAGATGAGCTAGCGGCTTATACACGTATTCGACCAGTTTTCTTACAAGCCTTAGAAGAGGGGCGATTTGAAGAATTGCCTGAGCCTGTTTATGTTCAGGGGTTCGTCCGCCATTATGGTGATGCCATAGGATTGAATGGCACTGCTTTAGCACAAGATTTTGCAAGTATTTGCTCTCCTCCCAAAGAACCAGAGCACGAAAATCAGGAGTTAGAAAAAAAGCCAAATATATACATTCCTCTAGCTGTCCCATACATCTTGTTATTAGCTGCTGCCACCTTCGGGCTGTTTTACGTACTCAATCCTCAACGTCCATCTGAATCTGTCAGCCAAAAGAAAACTGCTTCACCAACCGCAGTCCAGAAAACAGCATCAACATCCCCAACTTCATCAAAAGTAGCACCAACTCAAATTTCAAAAGTATCCGCAATCCCAAAGAACAGCTCTTCTCCCACCCCAACAGCAATACCTGAGACTTCATTTCCACAGGTCGCCCCAACCCCCACAGCACAACCAACACAAGAAGCAACTGCATCGGTTATCACCCCAACACCAGCCGCCGTCACCCCAACCCCTACAACATCTCCTTCAACAGAAGCAACTACACCTGTTGAAGTTTCTATTGAACTTCAAGATGAATCATGGCTGCGAGTACAAGTAGACGGCAAAACAGAATTTGAGGGAATTTTAACCAAGGGAGACCGAAAATCTTGGACAGCAAAAAAAGAGTTAGTCATTCGTTCTGGAAATGCTGGCGCGGTCTTGATTTCCACTAATAACCAGCAACCCACTCCATTGGGAAATCTGGGTAGGGTCAAGCAAGTTACTTTTACTTCAAAAACAGTTAATGGTCAGTAGTCATTGGCTAACAGTCCTTGGTTATTCGCAGGCATTACAAATGACCAAGGACAAATGACTATTGACTATAATTGCGGCTGGCGCTGGTGCCAAGTTGTTGATTGTTCGTAGGCGTAAGCAACTTGAAAAAGTTGGTCTTCTCTGAGCAAATTTCCAATCAACTGCAAACCGATGGGTAATCCATGACTATCAAACCCACACGGAATACTTATACCCGGTAAACCAGCAAGGTTTACAGGAATAGTCATCAAGTCTACTAAGTACATGCTTAAGGGATCGGAAGTTTTTTCCCCTGCTTTAAATGCGGTTGTGGGGGCTGTGGGACAGACCAAAACATCAACTTTTTCAAAGGCTTTTTCAAAATCCTCTTTAATCAGAGTGCGGACTTTTTGAGCCTTGAGATAGTATGCGTCGTAGTAACCAGCAGAAAGAGCATACGTGCCAATCATAATGCGGCGCTTGACTTCTGCACCAAAACCTGTAGCGCGGGTGCGGGTATACATCGCCATCAAATTCTCTGCATCGGAAACCCGGTAACCATACTTAACACCATCATAACGAGCCAAGTTGGCTGATGCTTCTGATGGAGCAATAATGTAGTAGCTGGGTAAGCCAGACCGGAATCGAGGACAGGAAATTTCTTGAATTTCAGCACCCAAAGCCTGCAGTTGTTCCAGTGCTTTGTTAACTGCTTGTTCAACCTCAGAATCTAAGCCTTCACCAAAGGTTTCTTTGATAACGCCAATTCTAAACTTTCCTTTAGCAAGTTCTGGTTGTAAATTGGCAGTGTAGTCAGGAATTTCTACTTTCAAACTCGTGGAATCTTTGGGATCGTAACCTGCGATCGCATTCAATAATATAGCTGAATCTTCCACCGTGCGACTCATAGGACCTATTTGATCCAAAGACGAAGCAAAAGCCACCAACCCATAACGAGAAACGAGACCATAGGTTGGTTTTATCCCCACAACACCGCAAAAAGACGCAGGCTGTCTAATCGAACCGCCAGTATCGGAACCCAAAGACACAACGCATTCCCCTGCAGCGACTGCAGCGGCTGAACCACCAGAAGAACCTCCAGGAACTCGCGATAAATCCCAAGGATTAGCGGTGAGTTTGAAAGCAGAAGTTTCGGTAGAACCCCCCATTGCAAACTCATCTAAATTGGTTTTACCGACCATCACCGCATCAGCATCCGCCAGTTTTTGCGTCACTGTTGATTCATATGGCGGGACAAAGTTTTCTAAAATGCGGGAGGCGCAAGTGGTGGGAATACCCTTAGTACACATATTATCCTTAATACCAATGGGAATTCCCGCTAAGATGCCGATGTCTTCTCCTGCAGCAATTTTAGCATCCACTTTCCGCGCTTGCTCTAAGGCAAGTTCTGCAGTCACGCACAAAAAACTGTTGACTTTGGGCTCTAACGCTTGAATGCGGTCTAACGCCTCTTGAGTAATTTCAACCGCAGAACGTTCTTTCTTGACTAACTGTGTGTGCAACTCGCGGATGAATGCCATGATAGCTCCTTTTTCACTCAAGTTCTTGATTTTAGTACAGGTTGAGGCTTTCTGCACAACTTCTATCACGTACTGTTATGTACGGCACTGCCCACCTTCTCACCATTGAACGGCTCGTGTCATATGTATTATGTAGGGTGGGCACTGCCCACCAACCTCAATTACTACCCACCCCACCAATGCACTCGGCATTACAATATTCTGTATCAAGCATATTGACAATACTATCCTTAAGAAAATTTCTAAACCTTAAAAATGGTAAAAATTATTGCGCGTAAATCTTTAGGTACACAAAATGTATACGACATTGGAGTAGAGCGCGACCATAATTTTGTGATTGTCCGTGGCTTAGTCGCTTCCAATTGTTTCAACAAATCTCACTCCACAGCATACGGTTACGTAACATATCAAACTGCATACTTGAAAGCCAATTACCCACTGGAATACATGGCAGCACTGTTAACCGCTAACAGTGATGATACAGACAAGGTGCAGAAGTATATTGCTACCTGCATCAGTATGGGCATTCAAATAGAACCACCAGATATTAATCGTTCGGGTGTAGATTTTACTCCCTCTGGAGGAAAAATTTTATTTGGATTATCAGCCGTGCGTAATGTGGGACAAAACGCAATAGGCTGTATTTTAGAAGCAAGAGAGGAGGGAGGAGAGTTTAAATCCCTAGCTAACTTCTGCGATCGCGTGGATTTACGTGCTGTCAACCGCCGTACAATAGATGCACTGATTTCCTGTGGAGCTTTTGACAAAATAGAGAGCAACCGCAACCAGCTCGTCCACGACCTTGAACTAGTATACGATTGGGCACAATCCCGTGCTAGAGATAGAGCAAGCGGACAGGGAAATCTTTTTGATTTACTGGGTGGGGGATTTGGCACCACAAGTAGCAATAAAACCCCAAATGGTTTTGAATCAGCCCCCAAAGCAAAACCCGTTCTTGATTTACCACCTCAAGAAAAGTTGCGGATGGAAAAAGAACTACTGGGTTTTTATGTATCAGACCATCCTTTAAAAGCTGTTCGTCAGTCTGCGCGAGTTTTATCTCCGATCAACCTTTCACAACTAGGGGAACAAAAAGAAGAATCTACCCTTTGTGCAATTGTCATGCTGAATGGGGTGAAAAAAGTCATGACAAAGAAAGGCGACCCAATGGCAATTTTACAGATAGAAGATTTAACCGCACAGTCAGAAGCGGTGGTGTTTCCTAAAGTTTACGAGCGAATCAATTCATTGCTTGCAGTAGACGTCAGGTTAATTATTTGGGGTAAAGTAGACCGACGAGACGACCAAACTCAATTGATTGTGGAAGATGCAGAACCAGTAGAGACAGTACAGATGGTGATGGTGGAACTCACCCCCTTGCAAGCGACCACCATTGAAGAGCAAGACCGCCTGAGAACAGTTTTGTTGAATTCACAATTAGGGGACAAAGAAAAAGCAAAAGTACCAGTTATAGGTATTATACAGAGTGACAATTCCCGTCATTTTGTGCGATTCGGTCGTCAATTTTGGGTACAAGATTCTAGAATAGCTCTTCATGCCCTTCAAAACGCCAGATTTTCTGCCCACGTACAATCCTTGGGTTAACTCAACAGAACAATTCCACCCGTGTAGCATAGTTCCCTCCACTTTATAAGGGGAGGGAGGGTTATTATCAATGTGTTGCATTCTTTTTTCAAAATGGCATAATATCATGTTCGGTTAAACACTTGTAATAAAAATACCCCTCCCTAACCCTCCCCTTAATAAGGGGAGGGTGCCGTTAGGCGGGTGGGGTAGAATTTGTGTATCGTAAGTAATGAGTCGAACATGATATAACACGCTTATACTGCAAGCTTTACAATGATTTACATTTGTGAGCCTTATTTTCACCGATGACTACTAGAGCATCGGTACAGAAATCGTAAAAAACCTAGTTTTGTGTAGAGACTAAGCATGGCTGGTCTCTACATTCACGAAGTATTGAGGATTACAGCAGAGAGAAAATGTGTGTTTTGCTCCATTTTGACTACCATACTGACGCTCTAGGATTCTACGTGCCTGCACGGGTTTCCAGGCACCATAAACACTTTATTTTATACGTATATTTACAGAAAATCTAATACTAACTTGATATTAACATATTTAAAACAATTTCGGTGAATTAACGTATCTACTATAGGCTTTAATTAGTTTTTTTCCTTAGTTCTGCGGATGATGCTTGCCTTAATTGCATGGTATCTTTTTATGCCAGGAGGGTATGTGCAACTATAAGGAGGAAGGAGCAAAAGCTTGATGACCGCAGATGAAATTCACAAATTTGTTTTGTACTGCAAAAGAATTCAACCCCAATCACAGGAAGATATCACAAGATTTTTTGAAGGGGTTGTAGGGTTTCCATATGACAAAGAACTGCTATTACAAGCATATTTGTTCCTGAATATAAGATATGTATTTCCCTCTTGTTCTGAATTGCTATTATTTGAAAAATCTCCTATTGCTGATTATACAGATTTGGGAAAGTGTGACTTTGTCTACCTGACATCTTCAGGGAAAATCTTTATTATCGAAACTAAATTTATTGATACAGCAGCAACAGGAGCAACAGAAAGAAAAAGAAGAAACAAGCATAGAAATAAAGTATTTGAGCAGGTTATAACTTTAAAAAGTAGATTTAGCGAGTATTGGAATATTCAGCTAGAGCAATTAGAATGTGGTGTTTTTACCACAGATCCAGAAGTTGCTTGGCGGGGCAATGGTGTTAATGTTGTCACCAGAACGATAACTATAGATAAACTTGAAGATTGGCGAATAAATTATAAGAAAACCTTAACTCAACAAAGTTTGAGAGCTTCCCATTTATAGTTAGTACATTATTACTAATAAAAATCAAATGACTTGACAGCTTGAGTGCTGTGCAACAAATTTTAAAACACAAATTTTTGGCGAAAACCCACAGTTCAGGCTGTAGCGGTTATGCTGAGTTAAGTGGCAGCAAAGGCTCTGCATAAACACACTCAGAAGGAACAAAGAAAGAAGGTGTTGAGGTGAAAACACTTTTAGTTATTGTCGTTGGTTTCTTACCGTCCCTGTTCTCCCTGTGGTTAATGCGGAAATCCCAGGCGAGGACACGTTTGCAGTTTAGGCGAGCTGCTGTGGCTTCCTCAAGAACGGGGATAAGACAAAACACCATATCTGAGAGTAGCGATCGCTACTACTTAGAAGGAGTGGGTTACCTGATTGGCGATATTAGTTGTCAATTTAACGCCCGTTCTGGCTACATACGCTGTGCCGTAAATCCCGACGGGCCATGTGAAGGCTGCCGTCATTATCAATCACGGGAAACCACTGTTGAGAAATCTGCAGAATATCTATGAACAGAGAAAAATTAACCAGACATCACGGCTTCCATTCCCAAGAAAATTAAATTTTGTTCGACAATCAAACGCGCTGCAATCTCAGGAAACTGGGATTGTAGATAGTTTACTAACAAAGTGCGATCGCCCCCAGTCATAACAATCTTGCCTTCAGGAAAATCACACCACCAAGCCCCGACAAAATCTTTGATTCCAGCAACTAGAGTATAGATAACCCCACTTTGCATTGCTTCTTCAGTATTTCTAGCAAACCGTAGGGGTATTTGCTGAGGTCGTTCAACCGGTGGTAATTGCCCAGTTCTTCTGGCTAAAGTAGCAAGCTGCAAGCCCAGCCCTGGAAGAATCGCTCCACCCACCAAATGCTGGTTAGCATCTGCGCCTGTAAAAGTCAGTGCTGTCCCCCCATCAATCACTAACATGGGACAACCCCAACTTTTAACAGCACCCCATAAAGCCAGGGCGCGATCGATTCCCAGTGTAGGGTAAACCCCTTGTAAAGGTATTTGGTCTAACGTAATGACGCGAGTATTTGGGTAAGTTTGCCATAGCGCCGTTTGGCTAGGGACGACAGAGGCTAAGAGGAGAGGGGGTAGGGGACAGGGGACAGGGGGTAAGCAGGAGACTGGGGGACTGGGCGAGAGATAGGCTAACAAATCCTCTATTGTTTTAGAGTGAGAGATTTGATGTATAACTTCTGGTGGCAAATAGTCGGTATCCCAAGCACAAATGAGAGATTTGCCCGCAAACCATGCCCAATGCAGCCGGGAATTCCCTATCATCAAAGCTAGCCAGAAAGAACTATCAGCCATCAGTTATTTTGCTTTCGTTACTTGTAGGGTTAGGTCATAGCTAAAAAATGCATCCTTCCTGACTGTTCCCCTGCCACAATTGTCACTCCATCCAGTGCTACAGCACAACAATATATTGGACTGTCACCTGTAAAAGTGGCAATGACTTTCCCTGTTTCCAAATCCCAAACTTTTAGTGTGTAGTCCTCTGAACCAGAAATCACGCGTTGACCATCCGGCGTCACGGCGACTGCTAATACCGAGTTACTATGACCAGTGAGGGTACGTAGTTCTTTGCCTGTTTTCACATCCCAAACTTTCAGCGTCTTGTCCCATGAAGCAGAAATTAGGCGTTGACCATCCGGCGTCACGGCGACTGCTTGTACCACATTACTATGACCAGTAAGGGTAAACAGTAGTTTTCCAGGTATAAATTTCTGATAAAATGCCAAAAACCCTCTTTTGATTTCTGCCTTCCAAACTTTTAGCGTGCTGTCCCATGAACCAGAAATCATGCGTTGACCATCCGGCGTCACGGCGACTGCTGATACTGCGCTACTATGACCAGTGAGGATGCGTAGTTCTTTGCCTGTTTCCACACCCCAAACTTTCAGCGTCTTGTCAAACGAAGCAGAAATCAGGCGTTGACCATCCGGCGTCACAGCGACTGCACTTACCCAGTCACTATGACCAGTGAGAGTACGTAGTTCTTTACCTGTTTCCACATCCCAAACTTTTAATGTGTAGTCCCATGAACCAGAAATCAGGCGTTGACCATCCGGCGTCACGGCGACTGCACTTACCCTCTCACTATGACCAGTGAGGGTGCGTAGTTCTTTACCTGTTTCCACATCCCAAACTTTCAGTGTATCGTCCCATGAACCAGAAATCAGGCGTTGACCATCCGGCGTCACTGCGACTGCTGATACCGAGTTACTATGACCAGTGAGGGTGCGTAGTTCTTTACCTGTTTCCACATCCCAAACTTTCAGCGTCTTGTCATTTGAAGCAGAAATCAGGCGTTGACCATCCGGTGTTACAGCGACTGCTGATACTGGGCTATTATGACCAGTGAGAGTGCATAGTTCTTTGCCTGTTTCTACATCCCAAACTTTCAGGGTGTTGTCATCTGAACCAGAAATTAGGCGTTGACCATCTGGTGTGAGGACGACTGCTCGTATCCTGTCACTATGACCAGTGAGAGTGCGTAGCAACTTTCCATCAGGGCGAGTTAAGCTAGCTGTGAGGGGACGCAACCAAGGTGCTTTTTGCCACTGTTTTGCTTGTGCTAAGATTGCCTGAATTTCTGGATTGGAAAAGTCTAGCAAGCGCCCTAATAATTGTCCCGCAAGTTGCGTTTTATCTTTTTCCAAAATATGCGCTGACACTCGCAATGCAGCTTGAATCAATTTTAGAGTCTCGGCTTTTTCCCCAGCAATCAAAACTGGTGGATCGAAGGCGCGGTCATAATCTTCAATGAGTTCCTGTAATTTAATTTCAGGATGCAAAGCTTTAGCGGCGATAAAATCAAAATCGGTCAGAAAGCGGTAAAGAAGTTCTTTTTTACCGACATTGTTTGCCTCAGCCATATGACTGGGCAAATGCTTTAAGGCATAATCTCTGTCTTCAAGAGACAAACTGGCTAACCAGTCACTCATCTCACTCATTGCCAAAAAATCCTTTAGTAAGACTATCGACAACCCGGTCGTTCATGGACTCAATCGTCTCACCAGCTGATTGGACGATGCTCAAGCGAGAGAGAAAATCGCGGAAACTGCTGTGATACAAGCTATAACGGATTTCACTTTCTAGATGTTGTTTCCTCAGAAACTGGTTCCAATCATCCAATACTTGCTGCACGGTAATAATATTCTGGGTAGCTAATCTTTTGGTAATCCAACTACGTGAAACTGGCTCTCGGGCGACTCCTAAAAGATATATAATCTTAATCTTCAATTCCAGTAAGGAGTCATCCTTCTTCACCATGCGTTCCCAGTGATCTTCGTAGTAACTGTTGAGACCTTTAGGCAAATTCTCAATATTCAAATTTTGATACTCACCAACTTCAATTGCTGGCAAAATATGGCGCAGATACTCAAAATTACTCTCGCTTTTGGTAGCCAGTTTAATCACAAATTCTTCATTTTCTAGTTTTTGATGCTGAATCCATGCCTTTAGCTGTTGACTTTTGTGGGTACGTTGTCTGATATGGTTTTGTACATCTTCTTCATTTTCAGATTTATATAGCATTAAGTTAAAAAACTGCTCGTCATTGATTCGCAAAGGTAGGCGCTGTGGTCTTTTTGTAACAATGAAGTAAACACCATTGGGCAATATTTCAGGCAGGTAAAGTACGTTAGCACCCGCACTCTGACTGTTCAAATCAACTTCATCCAAAGCATCAACGGCTATTACCAATCGTTCATTTGACTGGAGCGTTTGACTCGCTTCTTTAAGTAACTTTAAAAGAAAATTGTTATTACGCGTGTTTTCTGGCTGAATTTCTGTTGAGTAAGGTAGCTTGTAGCCTTCTATCAACTGAGTACACACACTCCTGATAAATTCTTCAGTACTAGTTATGCCTGCACTACGGTTGTTGAAATAAACAATGCAATCTTTGCGGCGAACAAATTCTGCCAGAATGGAACTTTTACCCATCCCTGGATCGGCTTCGATGATAAAATAACCTTTGGATTTCCCTTGGAAAGAGTTTTCAATTTCGGTAAAAACAAATTCTCGCCCGACAAACTCCTTAGTCTTTTCCTCTACAATTAGTTGGAAATTTAGTGGTACTGGCAAACGCCGTATTTGCACGGCTGCAATTGCTGACAATGCTCGTTTAATTTCTGCTAAGTCTTCCCCAATTCCAGACTCTACTCTTGCCAGGATTTCACAAACTTGCTGGGCTGTCGCTACATTCTCTAATCTTTTGACAATCTCAATATTTTGTGAATTACTTTGCTTCAGACTAGCAGTCATATTCCCCAGTAGCAATAACTGCATAGCGGCGAAAGCTTGACCCCCCTTAGCTGCATCCTCCTTCAGCACCTCACGCAACGCGCTGGGAAACATCACATACAGTCTCTCTGCTAAATAATTCCGCAATTCTGGAATGGAGACGTGATGTAAGTTACACAGCCAGTTAACGATTTGTTTCCAAGTTTCCAGATCCAGCAACCGTACTGCTTGAAATTCTTCAGCTTTGGTTGAAAAAATTGCTGGCAACTGGGTTTCTTCAATTTCAACCGTCGTATCCAATTGCACATCTATTTGTGGCTCTGCTAGCGTAGATTTTGCTAATTGTTTGAGAATATCTTTGTGGAGTGGGTAATGATTTTGTTCGGCTACCGACTCAATTACCAACGCGATCGCCCGCCATACTGCTTGAGACAATTCGCGATCGCTCAAAATATCTTTATCTTCACCCAATCGTTTAGCCAAATCCCCTAGGTCGTTTGCCAAAATGTTACCAGCAAGACCTGCTACCAAACCGCCGACAGCGCCTGAAACCAATGTCCCAGCAGTAATCACCGCACCCATAGCCAGCAGTCGTGTCTTAGTTTGTCCCAGATTTGGCATAACAAGAACGAGTAGGATTGACTAAAAATTAATATAAACCGATTCTACTGGTGGTTTTTGATGATTGCGGGAATCGGAGCAACTAAGGCGATGAACTTGTGGAATTTTTTCTTGATTGTGCGATCGCTCACTCAGATAATAATGCCATAACAAACGCGTTGCTACTGCTCTCCAAAGAGTAACCGTTCACAGGATTTAATGAACTTACGTTAAATTGTTTAATGACGTGAAAACAATAACATCCGAGCCTCAATGCCTTCCCAGGTTTTGGGTGACACCCGCACAGACGCTTGTTTACATTGGATGAGCAGGTTATTGGCGTAGAGATAATTTTCCAGTGCTTTCTCCTCTTCCTGAGATAAATTGATTATGTCTGGGCTGAGATTGAAAGCATCAAGTAAAGTTTGTTGGAGGCATTGAAGAAATGCCCGACGCACTTCCAGAGGTTGTTTCTCATCTGGAATTTTATCTTCCAGTTCTTTGAGTTGGTCAATCAACGCAGTAAAATTAACGTTACTGAAAATTTTTAATTCTTCAAGTTCACGAGTGTAATTAATAGCGATGGCGTAGGCGTTGGCGTAGGCGATGGCGATGGCGATGGCGTTGGCGTAGGCGATGGCGTTGGCGATGGCGATGGCGTTGGCGATGGCGATGGCGTTGGCGATGGCGATGGCGTTGGCGTTGGCGTTGGCGATGGCGTTGGCGTTGGCGTTGGCGATGGCGTTGGCGTTGGCGTTGGCGATGGCGTTGGCGATGGCGTTGGCGATGGCGTTGGCGATGGCGATCGCAAATGCACGTTTACCCACAGGTTTAAAATCCCCAGCAGATCCAGTTGTAATTTGTTCTGCCCAGTTTAATAAAGCTTGGAGTTTTGGTGTGTTAATGTACTTTTGCGCCTCTTCTTCCATCAACAACAGCAAATCATCTGTACCACCACGCATTAAACCGGCGACAAGTAAAAACACTTCTTTCCAGCTTTTATCTGTCAGGTGTTCGGTAACCAATTGCTCAACTAGGCGATGATCGTCAATATATTGCGCTGTTAAATATTCTTGGAGTGTCAGATGAGAAAAAGAAAATACATCCTCTGCTCGTTCTACCAAAATCCCTTGTTGAATAGCAATTGCATTTAACACCGCTTCTCCATCCAAATGTTGAGGTGCATTCAAATTACCTGCCAAAAATGCTTTAATTTGTTGAACCACATCACGCTCAGAAAAAAACAGTCTATCAGACTTGAAATTTGTATAAGCAATCTCTGATAGTAATATTTCTTCTAGCTCTGTATGTAAACCTTGATATATTTCATCTCGAAGAATTCGCTTTTCTGATGCCCATTTCTCTAGTAATATCCGTAATGCTTTTTTGTAAATTGTGCTGCGATTGTCTGGAAAGTTTTGTGACTCATCATATACCAAGCATAAAAATGTCAGCAATAAAGGTGTAAATGTACGTCGAGACAGAGTCAGACTACTTCGGTAGCGTCAGTCGATGAAGCGTAAAGAATCCCCACGCCTTTAGGCTGGGGAGTATGTCAAATATGCTGCTGTGGTTTCAGCCCGTTCACCTGAGCAAACGCTGGATATTATCAGGACGAGATATATAGCTTACTAAATACTCTAATGTAGGGCAGCAAAAATAACTAAGCAATTTTTCAGTACGATTAAAATGCCGAAAGCCCGGTTTATTATGACCGGGCTCTTAATAATAAATAGTTGGGCTATACGCGCCCATCGGCTAGTTATAGAAGATTCACTATAAATCGTTGCTCTGATAATATCTACAACTGCCCAGCCGGTAGTTCCGGAAAATTCTCTCCTAAAGTCGTAATTTCCACAAGGAAAACTAAAGTTTTGCAAACAGCGTTTCCCAGTCAATCGCAGGTGGTCTTGCTCCAGTATTGATTATCTCAAAGGCTTTCCCTTCAGCACTCGGGTATTGAATGGATTCTACACAGGCTGCTGCTACGTCAATGCGGCTGGTTTGTCCTGTCAATGTATCTCCCGTACCCAAAACAACACCATATTTGCCTCCTGTTGTCGCTTTCAATAGGGTGTTGAGGTCATAAGAAGTATAGGGACCATCAATCAAACGTCCGGGACGGATTATGGTGTAAGGTAATCCCGAATTGATAATCGCTTCCTCGCCCTTGAGTTTGGCATCCAGGACACCAAATCCATTCAGGACACTGTAAGGAAATTGCTCTTTGTGGAGAACTCCGCAGGAAGACACGAAGACAAAGCGTTTCAGATTGCGTGGGGCTGCTGCTACTAAGTTGCTGACTCCTTGTGCGTCAACTTTTAAAGGAGTGTTCTTTGCCCTTTTTTCCCGATACTCGGAATTTAAAAACACTTGCGGCCATTCAAGCAAATTGGGACTAGGGTCAAACTCCCATCTCGCAGAAGGAAAGGCGGTCGTTCCCGTACAGCAAATAATATAGGCGACATCCTGTACGGCTGATACGAGTGTACTTGAATCGCGTATGTCACCAACAGTGGCTTCTACTTTGCGATCGAACATCTTTTCCGCTTTTGCGGTATTGCGTGTCAAAACGCGAACTCTAAAGCCCTTTTCTAATAATTTGCCCACTGTTAACTGACCTACTCCACCAGTAGCACCAGCAACAAGTACTAAATCTTCAACCGACACGTTAGGAGAAGTCATAACTACATACTATAATGCTTACCGCAAATATTACTCAAATTCGCGATCGCTGGCTTCCCCTTGTGGACGTAACATTTACCTGATTAAACTGTAAATGTAGACAAACTCTACATTAGAATACCCCTTATATTTAGGTTTTGGTGGGCAGTGCCCACCCTACATTACTGGATTAAATACAATTGTTTTAACGAGATATACATAAACTTCTATATGAATTCGGTAACAAAAAGGGCTGGAAAAATTGCCAGCATTATAGAAAAGCGCCGCCCCTTAGTCCACAAAATTGAAAGGGTGGAAGCCAATTTAAAAACTCTTTCTTCTGCACTGCGCTATCTGGAAAACCATCGCAACGAACTGAATCAGCAGGTTGAAGATGCAAATGTGAGTGGGCGATTGCGGGAAATTGACTTAGCTCAACTGCAAATAAAGATTGCCACTGAACTAGAAGCACTGAGTAGGCTGAAGGTACGTTTTTGTCGCGATACTCTCAACATTGGAGTCGTGGGAAGAGCAAGGCAAGGCAAAAGTCGTCTACTACAGAGTTTAACAGGGTTGACTGCTGCGGAAATTCCAGATGGAGACAGGCAACACTGCACGGGGGTTCGCAGTATAATTCACCACAGTGCTAATGTCGTGACTTACGGTGAAGTTTGGTTCCACTCGGAGCGATCGTTTTTAGATGAAGTGATTGCACCTTACTACGAAAAGCTGTACTTGGGTGCCAAACCAAGGTCGATAGCTGAGTTTGCCAGCAATCCTCTCCCTGGGTTACCTAAAAATCTTCCCGGATATGCCGAACCAGGAGCAATGTACGAACATTTGAGCCGATACCATGCTCACTTAGAAAAGTACCGTCACCTCTTGCGAGAACCTTCACCCCGCCTCATTTCCCGAAACGAAATTCGCGAGTATGTCGCACAAGATACTGCTGATGGTCAAAGGGTATTTTTCAACTATTTAGCAGTGCGGTTTGTAAAGATTGTTTGTCAGTTTCCTAACGCCGATGTTGGACAAATTGCACTGGTAGATATGCCGGGATTGGGAGATACAGGTGTTGGTGATGAAGAACGACTGATAAAAACATTGGGACAGGATGTTGATGCAGTCCTTTTTGTCCGGATGCCAAAGTCATCTGGTGACTATTGGGCAGATGTGGATGTGCGTTTGTATGATACAGCCCGTGCGTCGTTGGTGGATTTGCCAATTGAATTGTGGTCTTTCATGATTCTCAATCGTACAGATGCTAATTCCAAAAATGGCGATAATTCTAACAACTGTAAAGATTTGGCAAATACTTTAAGTGAAAAACATCTGAAGGTTGTTGAATGTTTGACTGCTAACTGTGCCAATGTGGAGGCGGCAAAAGAAGTTTTGGATCGAGTTTTGGATGATTTGGCTGAAAAAATTACGTCTTTAGATGAGCAATACGCCTCCTCGTGTCAAGAAAGATTAATTCAACTCCGAAATGGGGTAACTATTGAGTTGGAAAAAGCAAAAATTGCCTTAGGAGAAGCAGTAAAACAAGATAATTGGTTCCCTGTTTTCTTGCAGCTGTTTGATGAGCTTTGGAACGACCTCACGGGTGGTTTGGAAAAACTGCTCCGACATCTCAAACAGCAGAGAAATGAGCGGGATATTTATTTTAAACAACAAGTGGAAGCGGCTGTTGAAGCTTGCCGTTTGGATACTGGTATACCTACTATAGAAGAGATAGAACAAAGACGCGATCGCATTGGTGGCTATCCCAACGCCTACTATCAATATTTAAATGAACTTCGCTCCCACCTATCACAACATTTCTTAACACTTGATAGCGGATTAAAGCAGTTGCTTCTGCAAGTGAAATCCCAAGTTGCAGAGGTATTGGTAGAACAGGGACGTTTGGGCGGGCTGACTGAGAAGAGAGGTTATGAGTTTCTCAATGAAATTGCCAACCAGTTACCCGAATCTTTCGAGAAACTCAAGTTAGGATTTCAAATCCTCTCAGAGTTTGATATTTCTTATCGGGGGCTCATTCAGCACCGAATTCGCAGGCATTTAGATGGTTTGACACCAGATGAAACATCACTGCAATTGTCTAAATCTCCTTCAGCAAAAGAACTGTTAACGAACCTGAAAACTCTTCATGCTGAAGCTCTCTACGGTTGTGAAACAGCTTTAGAAGATTTACTTTGTGAACCCAGCCTTGCAGCATTTGCCATAGTAGAAGAGTTTGTGGATCGCGTACTTCGGGCTGAGGGAGCAAAGACAGAATGGCGCATCTTTTTAGAAGAAATCCGCGCAATTGTTTGGCATGATGAATTTGAACAACTCGGCGATCGCACTCGATTGCGCCGGGAGTGGCTTGACTTAGTAGACAAAGCAGTCACAGCCAATCACATAGATTATATAAAATTTTTGCAGTAACAACGTCAGGAAACTTCAATGCACGAACTAAAAATTACCATGCTCGGTCCTAGTGGTGTAGGCAAGACAACTCTTTTAACAGCGCTCTACGAACAGTTTGAAAATACCATTGGTCAAACGGATTTACAACTTACGCCTGACGAAGAAAGCTCGGCAATTTTGCAAGAACGTTTGATGGAACTCAAAGGTCTGTTGGATGATTTTGAACCAAAAGGAGGAATTAGAGGGACAGAGGGAGAACCCGAACATCTTCGTTCTTTTATTTTTGGTTTGGGAAAAAAAGGGAAAAAACCCTCTCTTGAATTAAACTTTCAAGATTATCCAGGAGGTTATCACGCCGCTAAAGCCACTCCTGAAAAAAAGCAATTTGTCAAGCAACTGCTCAATGAATGTGTTGCTGTGTTAATTGCTATAGATGCACCTGCTTTGATGGAACAAAAAGGAAAATGGCACGAACAAATTAATCGAGCGCAACAGATGACAGATTTATTTAAAATCGCTTATCAAGACCTGGAATCACCAAGGTTGGTAATATTTGCTCCGGTGAAGTGCGAAAAGTACCTACAAGATGAAAAATCGTCTAAGGAGCTTTTATTGCGGGTTAAAGAAGGATATGCCAAGTTAATAGACCTTTTTAATTCGCCTGCTTTACACACTAAAGTCGCTGTGGTTGTGACTCCCGTGCAAACTGTGGGTAGTGTCGTCTTTTCCCGAGTTGAAATGAATAGTAATATCCCCCATTTTCTCTTTCGCAAATCCAGCCATGATGCGGAGTACAGCCCCATAGATAGCGAACAACCTTTGCGCTATCTATTGAGATTTTTATTAAAACTTTATTTGGATACGCGCAACTGGGGTTTCTTGAATTTTCTGCGCGAAATATTGGCAAGAGATTTTTACCTTAAGGAAGCTATACGTCAGTTTGCTAGGGAATGCAAAACGAATAATGGTTTTGCCGTTTTACAAGGAGAAGATTTATTGAAAGTTTAAAGTTCTTGGTCATTTGTCATTTGTCCTTTGTCCTTTGTAAGTGGTAAGTAGTTGGGTTGTTTTTGTGTTTTTTAACAGAGTGGCTTTTATTTTTACATACATAATTGGTTAGAAAATATTTATGGAAATTTACATACAAAGTCGTGGTTTTTCTCAAGATTATGACTATTGCTGGCAACCGGAAGTACCAGCAATTATCAAACAGTATCGAATTAACGATCTAATTCAAAGCGAATCACCTTCGGTTGTTTTGGGACGCTATGACAATAAACTTCTATTACTTATTACTGGGCTTGAGGCAAGTGAAAGAATAGATTTTCAGCGACGGAAAATTCGGAATTCCATAGCATATCTTGGGAAAGATTGTGAAGAAAGTGAGGAAAAAATTCGAGCGATCGCAGCTTGTGCATTACGCGGTTTGTTAGAAGCTGATATTGATAAAGCAGTAAGTTTTGGAGGGGAGTATGGTTTTGAAGTCTCCTTCGATGTCATTAACCAAATGAAGGTGGATGAAGTCAGAAATTTTGATGCAAAATTAGAAAGCAAAATAGGAAAAAATTCTGAATATCTAAGAAACGATTTAGCTTATGAACTAGAAGAACGTCGTTTGCCAAAAGGTAATGGCTTCAGTAACACTCCCCTTGTTGTTGTGACAGGGATAAAATCAGAAAAAGCTCTTAAGGAAGCTGGTGTTTGGCGTGGTTTATCTAATTTGGTGCGAGGAGAGGGATGGCAAGAACCCTATAAAAAAAGTTACTCTTCCGAACAAGCGCTTACAAGTAGCAGTCAGACGAATCAAAAGAACAATACATTAGTATTTCTTATGTTACTCACCGCTGCCATACCAGTTGCCGTGATTTTATTTCTGTTTATTCGTTAGAAGGTCTAGTTTTTAGCGTATGGAGACGTAGCCAGACGTTGCAAAATATCTAACTTGAATTATCAAACGCGATCGCTAATATATTAATTGGGGTTGTCTGTAACGTATGTAACTGTTTGGGGAATCGACCATGAGTCAAGTGGCAATAACAGGGGCAGATACTTCTTCCCCCGTCTCTGAAGACTATAGATACTGGCATCAGCAGGGCAAAAAGCTCAACCAAGAAGAGCGTTATGAAGAAGCGATCGTGTATTATGACAAAGCACTAGCAGCTTGTCCTGATGATTATTGGATTTGGTATGACAGAGGCAGTGCTCTTCGGGAATTAGGTCAATACGAGCAAGCCATTGTAAGTTACGATAGAGCCGTGGCAATCCGTCCTAATGATTACTGGGGATGGTATATCCGGGGCTGTATTGCGTTAGATGACTTGGACTGGTTTGAAGAAGCCATTACTTCTTTCGATCGAGTCCTTGAAATCCGTTCCTATGACTTCTGGGCTTGGTTTCGCAGGGGGGATGCGCTGAGGCATTTGGGGCGCTACGAAGACGCAATTTCCAGTTACGATCGCGCTTTATCAAGACGTTCCAACGATTACTGGGCGTGGTTGCGCCGTGGAGATTCTTTGAGACATTTGAATCGCTACGAAGAAGCGCTGAAAAGTTACGACGAAGCACAATATTTCCGTCCGGATGACTTTTGGATTTATTACAAGCTAGGGGATACTTTTAGATATCTAGGTCGATATGAAAAAGCGCTTGAGAGTTATGAAAAGGCAAGGGAACTCAACCCAGATGATGAGTACTCTTTGTACAACATAGCTTGTTGTGCAGCCCGGACAGGTAACCAAGCATTAGCACTTGAAAGTCTTGAGTTAGCCCTGAAAATCAATCCGAATTTTCAATTGTTTGTTAAGACTGACCCAGATTTGGAACTTATTCAAGATAGAAAGCAGGTCGAAGATTTGCTCAGCAAAATAGCTGAGTGGAACACTTAGAGCATCGATCTATTAATCATATTATCTGCGGGTAAACACTTACAAAAAATACCCCTCCCTCACCCTCCCCTTATAAAGGGGAGGGAATTGGATATGCTGACTTTTCATATCAATAGCTAGCTGTCTTAAATAACTCATACCTTATAAAGCAATAAGGTTCAATTAAGGCTGGGCAGTCTGGCGTCATGGGGTCGCGGGGAAGATAGCGGTTGTCTACTTAATAGAAGTGAGCCGACAAAGATATGTGCTGACTTTGTACACTACCAGTCCAACAGTCGGGTTTCTCCACACAGGGAACTGGTAAACCCGATACTCTTATCCGGAAAGTTTCAGGAAGATTTTGTAGTAATTAGAAGATTCAAGATAATAATCTGCAATCTAAAATAAAGTTAATCAGCGCAAGAAATAAGGAGTTAAAAATGAGATTATCTAGATGGTGGGCAGTTTTTTTAGCAGTTGCTACTGTTGAATTACTTTTACTTATAAAACTATTAACTAGTGAACACAACATACAGTTACTTATTACCATTGTAATAATTACGGGTTTACTAGTTCTAACTATTCGTATTGAAGATTTGAATAGAGTATCTCTTAGTAAAGAAGGGTTAGAAGCAGAATTATCTAGAATTAAAAAGGAAGTTAAAGGGAAGGTAGACGAAATAGGAAACAATATCAACGATAAAGTTAATCAGTTAGAAGATGATATTAATGCCCTGCTAATTTCAACAGTTTTAGACGCCTATGAATATATCACACTTAAAAAAATTACAGGTGCTGAAAAAGATGATAGCTATCAATTTACCTATCCAAAAGGTCAAGATTTATTGGAAAGATTAAAAAATCGAGGTTTAATTTGCGAATTAGAAAAGCCATCAATTTTTGACAATAAAAATCCCAGATTAATAAACGTTACAAAACATTTTCGTATTACTGAAAGGGGAAAAAAATATTTGGAAATCGTTGACGGAAAAGGTCTTGGTAAGGTATTAGAAAATATTGCTACACAGTGATAATATAATATCAAATAGAAAAAAATGAGTTGGTAGCGATCGTTTACGGTCTTCGTCTGCTTTTGAGCTAGCGAGCGCTTGTTCAATCGCATCAGATGGAATTGCCGTTTCTATAGCTTTGAGTACTGAACCTAATTCTACAACTGGTGAAATCAGCAATTACGTAGTTGGGTTTCGCACACGGTAAACCCAACCTACAATTTCTCTAATATATTGTTCTGCTCCTGACTGGAGGTAAGTGTTTACCCGAACATGATAGAAAACTAATTTGGCCCAACTTTGGCAGACATATAATTTAATGGCAATATCACAGTAAATCTTGTCCCCACACCTAATTGACTTTCTACAGTAATTTGACCCCCGTGTAGTTCAACGGCATTTTTGACAATCGCCAATCCCAGCCCAGTTCCTGGAAGATTACCCGTGTTACTGCATCTAAAAAAAGATGTAAATAGCTTGTCTGTTTCTTCTTTTGGGATGCCAATTCCTTCATCTTGAATGTGGAAAGTTGCGCTTTGGCGATCGCACATCAATTCAAAATCAATTTTCCCTCCTTGCGGAGAGTATTTGATAGCATTTGACAATAAATTTGTAAAGATATGCCGTAACAGCTTTTCATCCATAACGGGAAGTTCTTCTCTCTTACAGCCATAAACACATTGCTCAACAAAGTCGAGTTGATATTTTTCCCCTGCACTCAGTTGTAACTGTTCTACTAAATCCCAACAAAAACTGATTAAATCTATAGGTGCTGGTTCAAAATTGACTTTTCCCGCTTCTGTTTTTCCAAAAATTAAAACATCTTCTAATATCTGATTGAGATGTTTAACACTTGATTTTATTTTATGAAAATGGCGTTGTTTTTTCTCGTATGGTAACTGTTCGCTGTAATTTTGCAGAAATTCGCAAGAGAGCAAAATGGTAGTTAGCGGGGTGCGGAATTCATGGGAAGCGATCGCAATAAACTGTGATTTTAACTGACTAATTTCTCTTTCTTTTTCCAGTGCCAGACGTGTTTCTTCTATTTGCTTGCGCTCGGTTATGTCTTGGGAAATTCCAACTCGACGATAAACTTCTCCATGATTGTTTAGCACGGGAAAGCTGCTATCCCAAATCCAATGGATTGAACCATCGGGTTGCACAATTCGATATTCCTCTTGATAAGCACTAAGAACATTTTTCTTAATTGTGGCAACGACACGATCTCGGTCTTCTGGATGAATAGCATCTAACCAAGAATGGGGATTACTATACAAACTTTCGCAACTACGCCGCCAGATTTGTTCGTAGGCAGGGCTAATATAAATGAGTTCGTGGTTTTTGAAGTCTCTAATCCAGAAAACCTCTTGAATATTTTCTGCTAATTGCCGAAATTTTTCCTCACTTTGACGCAGCATTTCCTGCGCCATTAATCTAGAAGTAAGTTCTAGCTGCAATTGAGCATTGCTAGCTTTTAAGTCTTGCTCTTGCTGGGTTAAATTGGAGACAAGCTGGCTGAGAGATTTTGACAAATTGGCAATTTCATCTATGCCTCCGACCGCAGGAATTTTGACTTGTCTGTTACCGCGACGTATATAGTTAGCAGCTTTTGCGATCGCTAACATTGGCTGGGTAATTGCTGCTGCTACCAGCCAACCTAAAACCGTAAAAAAAGTACCTAATATCATGTTACAGATAAATATTTGTTGCTGTAGGTGCGCGACTGGGGCAAATGCCACATCAGTTTTCTGTCTTACCAGCACCAGCCACCCCAATCCAGGATAATTACGATAACCAACACTGTGGGCAAAGCCAGTGAGATAAGTATGACCATCAGACCAAGTTTCAATGAGATAACCGTTTTTGCCGCCTTGTGCTGCTTTCACACTTTTCAGGGACAGGGGGTTGGCATTTCTAAACTCGGGCGGCGCTAACAACAAATTGCCATTTTTGCTGAGAACAAACATTTCTACATAGCGTTTTTCCAAGGGGTGCAACAGAGATTTTTCTACCTCCTTAGACCACGCCCAACTCAGATGAGCACCCAACACACCTCGTACTTTTCCTTGTACATCCATGACAGGTACTGCGATATCTACAAAGCGCAATGGTTCGCCAGTTGCATTGGGCAGCAACTTTGCTAATTTCACAGCTTCATGGACATCACCTATATAAGGCTTTTTTTGCCCGTAGACATACCAAGGTCTTTGAGATACGTTTTGACCTTCCAGCAATTTTCCCGTACTAGCTTGGACTGTCCCCTTGTTATCGGTTAAACCTATCCAAGTATAATCATTATAAGTGCTTTGCAGTTTTTCTAAAAGTATACGCTTCTGCGAGATCGAAGAGGTAGGGCTGCTAATAGCATCAAGCGTACCGATAATTTGAATATCTTGATAGCGCTCAAACATTCCTCGGTCTAGCTTGTCAGTCATTTGGTATGCCAATTCTGCTAGCGACCCACCAACGTCAACTTTGACCTGTTGGCTTGCGTAATGTCCAACAATCAGACTGGCTAAGATTGCCAGTACAAAAGCGATGCTGCCAATTGCCAATCCCAAGCGGGTTCTCAAGCTACGGCGGGGGTTTAACTTGGCAGCCAAGGGATTTAACAAACTAATGATGCTTACCACGATACAACGCTCCTAGCTCCTAGCTGCTGCAGACCGGGTTAGAACTTAAGCGACTAAATTTTTCTGCTTATATTAAATTCAGCGTGCATCTTCTTAGTTTATCGACTCTTTTTTTTTGTACAAGTGTCTAAATTATCTAGAGAGAAAAAGATAAGATTGGTGCCAAAAGGGCATAAATTTTTTTTGCGGTGGGCACTGCCCACCCTACGTCTTTAAGTAAAATAATCGTAGGTTGGGTTGAACTCTCGTGTTACATAACAAGGACGAGTTTTTGAGTGTTGGGTTTCGTTCCTCAACCCAACCTACGCCTACGCCTGAATTCACTCCACTGCATCGTCCCAATATCAGCAACTAATATCCCTGTTTGCAGGAGTTTTCTCTAACTGACCAAATTCCCTTAGAGTGGCAGCACATCAAAACAGCAGTATACAATAGGCTTACAAGAAACCAAAATGTCTTAACCCTTCTAGTATTCCATCTGCACAATGGTTTTGTGCTTGGTAATGGTAATCTAATAAATTTTCCTTATGCCATTGCAGCAGTTCTGGACGAGCATTGCCAACTATAATTCCCCGTTCCGTACCAGCAGCAAATAATGCAATATCATTACCAGAATCACCACAAACAACTGTTTGCTCTGGTGAAATTTGCCACTTTTGACGCAGAAATTGTACTGCTTGTCCTTTATCACTGTGACGGGGTAAGATATCCAGATCTATCCCGCCACTATATATTATCTTGACCATCAACCCAAGTTTTTGCAATTCTGACTCCAGTTGTGGTATCAGTTTCCTTGCTGCTTCCTCTTCAATAAGAAAACTCACCTTAAAGGGACGCTGTTCCGAGTCTTGTTGCAGCTTCAATTCAGGAAATTTGCTGGTTACCTCTAGCACTTGGTCGCGATTCCACCCTGGAGATAACTTTTCTGACCATTCTGCATCGGGTGTTTGACTACCATCCAGGTAAATTTCTGTCCCCACCGCCAAAACTAACGCATCTGGTTCTAAAAGTTTCTTTTCTTCTTTAAGTTGCTGATAAAGAAACGGCGATCGCCCTGTTGCATACACTATTTTGGTACCAAATTCTTGCCGATGTTTCTGCAATCGGTTGTTTAATTCTTTCAAGGCGTCGTCTTCACCTACGACGGTATGATTTACAAGGGTATGATCTAAATCCGTAACGAATAAAAATTTACTAGTCCCCGTATTGTATTTGTTACTAGTAGCAGTACCAAGCTTTACGGGAACTTGGTTATTCAGTTTTAGTTCCTGCTTGGCACTCATGGCTTTGTTTACAAATTTTTAATAATTATAACTGAATGTTTAGCAGGGGTCAACACCGCTCTAGATGATGTTCAGGCTGAATTGAACGACAGCTTGCACGGACAACAGGACTCAATTTTAAGGTAATTTTTTGACTTCAATAAGAAGCGGTAAATATAATACCACAGATTGAGTCAAAGTCGGAGAAATGTGGTTTAATAGTCAAATTAATTTACAGCAGCGGTATCGACCTGGATATTGTCCCTCGCCATAGTGACAAAGGGCAGACAGTACAGTTTCTCCGCCAAAAGTGGAGATTTGTACCAGAGCAATCAGTTATTTGTGGTGTCTCTAGCAATGACATAGCTTTAGAAGCCGCTGGCACAGAACGGGAAATTATTGTTGGCAATGCTCGTCCTGAGCTACTTCAATGGCACAATGAAAATCCCGTTGACTATCACTACCTGGCAAAAAACTTTTGTGCAGGTGGAAGACTGGAAGGATTGAAATACTTTGGTTTATTATGATTAGTTATCTCAAAGGAATTGTTGCTGGTATCCAAAACAATAGCGGTAGCCGCCATATCCTCACTCTTGAGGTGAATGGGATGGGCTATGATTTGCAAATTCCCGCTCGGCTGGTGAAGCAATTGCCAGAAGTCGGTGGTGAAGTGCAAATTTTTACCCACTACCAAATTCGGGAAGAGGTACCCTTGTTGTATGGCTTTGGCTCACCAGGGGAACGCGATGTCTTTCGTCATTTATTAAGTGTCAGTGGTGTGGGGGCTGCTTTGGCGATCGCACTTCTGGACACCTTGGAACTTCCAGATTTAGTCCAAGCAATCATTACAGCTAACATCCAAATACTCATTCAAGCCCCCGGTGTTGGTAAGAAAACTGCTGAACGCTTGTGTTTGGAACTGAAAAACAAGCTCATAGAGTGGCGCAAGACAGCAGGATTTCTTGTCGCTACAGGTGGTCCTGCACCCGGTATTCTTGAAGAAGTGCAAATGACTCTCTTGGCATTGGGATACACAGCCAGCGAAGTCAGCCAAGCCTTGCACGTGGTGAGTGAAGATATTGGGTTACCCAAAGACGCTTTTGTGGAAGAATGGATTAAACAAGCGATCGCTCACCTAAGTAGCGAGTGCAGCACCTGATTTATTCTTATTTGAACCTTTAGTTTAACAGAAGGTGAGAAGAATTCCTAAACTAGATACTTGGATTGGAACTGGAAGCAACAGGTTGTGGAATCTGCTCACCTTGCGCGTTATCTTGAGGTGCTGGAATAGTCTTCTCAATTACTGTAATCGTAAATACTTTCTTATCAAGGGCTCTACCCTACTTATCGGTTACAGTCATTTCAATTCTAGGTTCTAAAGCTTTGTTAGCTTTAAGATTGTCACTGCACCTGAAGATTCAACCTTTCCGTTACATAAGACCTATACAAAGCTACTCATAGCTAGACATTTCTCGTCAATAGTCTAACTGAACTTTGTTGCTTAATTCCTGCTTCACTCTAGGGATGTCGGCATCAACTAGTCCACAGGCTCACCCCGTCTAACTGACGGTGACGGACGAATAGTTTTTGAAATTGATTGCGGCATTTAAGTCTCTGTTGAGGCTCAGACTACAGTCACAGTTAAACACTCTATCGCTCAATGTCAAATTTTCTTTGATGGCGTAGCAATTTGAGCAGGTCTTGGAACTGGGGAACCGTCTATCAACTATCACTAATTGGGAGCCGTACAACTGACATTTATATTGCAATTGGCGTCTAAACTCGTAAAAACCCATGTCAGCAATCGCTTTGGCTAGCTTCCGATTTGACATCATACTAAAATAAACAATCCTCGTAGGCTTGAGTTTACAGCCATTTTCAGGTAAGTAGACCACATCTGTAGGAGTGCAAGGCCGCCGCGCCCTTACAAAGGGTATAGTTGCATTCAGATGAAAACTGCTGTAAGTTCAATCGTGCCTTCAGTAGATTTAGAATTGGGTTGTTCGCAAGCCTTATCACCATTTGTGACACTTCATCACAAAATGTAAAGCCATCAATACCTTGAACAGGTGATGGGAATCCCATAGAGCTCGGTGGTGGGCAAATATCTCGAGGTCGTACAAATTTATTCCACTCTCATAGTTGGCAGCCTCTTGCAAGTAAGACTTGATAGCATTACGGATGAACTGAACTTTGAGTTGAAACTCGCAATGTTCCAAATGCGATCGCTCTATCACAACCATAATCTGTTTTCCTAACAATATTATTAGGTAAAAACCTGAACTAACGGCTAGGGACAAATTCAAGGTTTGAATGGTAGGTTTTATTTTGTAAAACAGGCGCTTCTCAAGTCTTCATAGTTAAATTGATAGCTATAACTGAATTATACTGTCAAGCTAGGTATTCCCAAAGCTTGGGATTTAGTACTTACTGTTGATCGAGTCAGGTATGCTATTAATTCTGAGTAAATTTAAGAAAGACCTTGAGCACGCCGACTTACTTATTTGCTTTTCAAGACTGTATGAATTCCCTAAATAGCTTCAATTGAATACTGTTTACTTAGGAAACTACAATGCGTACACTCAAATGGATTTTGATTGTGATGGTAATCATTGTGGGAATCTTTGCTATTCCTACCAAAATAGCAGTAGCCGAATCATCCACTGCTGAACCTACTTGGTCCAGATTTATTTGGCCGCTTTGTGGACGAATTAAAGAAGAATCTGGTAATAACTGGAAAATTGGTAAGAATATTGTTGATAATTGTGATTATGTTACTCGTATTGAACAACAAGGTAAAACGGATTTTCCCATTGATTACGGCTTCGGCTATCGGAACTTTGAGGATACTAGCCGTGCCATTTCCTTCCATCGAGGACTCGATTTAGCTACCCCCGGAAACACTCACAATAAGGATGCGGATAACCCAGTCTTTGCAGCAGCTGGTGGTATTGTTAAATCCGTTACTTGTCACAAAAATGGTCAGACAGATGCAGATTTAGATAACAAGCCTGAAAATTGTCTGAGTGCTCGCGACCAAAAAGTTGTATTGCTCCATCCTGCTAATGGGGCTTCAGAATGCTCAACTACAAATCCATGCCTAATCTCTGTTTACAATCATGTCCGCGTTCAAGATGTTAATAGCATTCCTCCTATTGTTAAGACTGACCTGAAAGTCGTTAAAGGTCAACATATCGCTTGGACAGGAACGAGCCGCGAGGGCAATTTCGATCATCTTCACTTTGAAATTCGAGATCCCTACGAACGAGCACGTGCGGCAAACAAAAAAACTTCAGGTGCAAGTTCTTTCGCTAAAGATGCTCGCAACCCCATGTTTTACTTGCCTTATCCAGTTTTAAATAACCCTGAACCACTCAATATTGAAATCAGTGAAACGTCCTCAGTTTCCACTCCTGATGTAGATGTTTGGGTCAATCTCAGTGCAAATCCAAACTACAACTTAAACTTAAAATCCATCCAAGTTAGACCTACTTATAGAGACAACAATGGAACACATCAGCGGGCGTTTGTGCCTACCTCAAGAACATGTGGTACCAACGTCAAAGAGTATGTAGTCAACAATAGCCTTTTTGATGTGGATGAGTGGAGTGTTCAACACACACCGTTTCCATCTACTTCCACCACCCTATGGAGTACAGAGAAAAATGAGAATCCATATTTCAATAATATAGATTCTACCGAACCTGACCAATTCTTAGAGAAGAATGCAAGCACGACTATCCAACCAAATGGTCATCGTTACGCAGATTTCGACTTCAAACTCATCACGGCAGGACGTCGTAATGATAATAGTACGGGGAATGAATGGTACACCCTAAACGTAGGTTTCACTGGTATTGAAGCTGCTCCTGTAGGAGCAACCCGTTGCTACGAAGTAGAGGTGGTTACGGCTTATCCCAATCCCATAACCAGTAGTAAATTTACAAGGCTTAACCAAACTAGAACTGTAACACAGTGCTTCTCCTAACAGCAACACTCATGGCATCACCTCGAACGAGAGTGATGCCTTGACTATTATACGTAGTAATCATAAGTTGCCTATAATACACATAGGCAAATGAACAAAGAACAAAAGTGGTGAGTGGGAATAAATTAAACTACATCAACAATATGTGCTTCTTTATAAGTTTTACCACGAGTATGAAACTGCGCTCGGAACTGCATTTCCAGAGTGTAACCCGTTTGGGGCAACTAAGCCCAGATGAATGTTTTGCTTTTGTACCAGCTATAGCATTGGGAGGTTCAGAAACAATTGAAACCGTGCAACGTGTACCAATACAAGAACATTTGGCTTTACTGGCTCAACTTGTTGAACCAATCGTAGTCGTGCCTTTTCAATAAAATGGACAATTGAAGATATGCCACTCATTGTAAAAAGTCGCCGTACATCTGCGGATAATTTGTCCAAAGCTTATCCCGATGCAATTATCCTTGATGTGACCTCTCGTGGTTGTGAACCTTGGGTTCGCTTTAGTCCTTTTTATCCTCATGGAGGCATACCAGTTCCCTTTTCACCAGATAAATTTAGCATGACAGTTGAGGGGATTTGGCAAGGGTTGAAAGTTTTTGATAAGACAGAAGTAGATACGTCTAAATTATTAATTTCTGATATGAAAGGAATCAAACGTTCAGCCAGCAAGTATGGAAAAGTACTTGGTCATCGTGCTGGTTTTTTTGGCGATCGCCTGCTCTCCTATGGAGACGCTCGTCGGCAAATTTACTTGCCATCCTATCGATGGGTGTTGGAGAACCGCGTTCAAGACTTGGTAAAAAATCTCCAGCAATTAGTTGATAAACAAACTGTTATATTACTTGATTATGAAACCAACTGCGATGTAAATGATTTGTCCCGTCCCTTATCTCACGCAGGTTTGCTTAAGTTATATCTTGAAGACAACTGGCCAAATTAAGCCCCAGTCATTCTCAATGGGAAGAAAGTATAGACTTTGGTCGAAAATAGCAGAGCTTTAATTAAGTTGTACTGTAGATATTAAGTAAGTCGGCACAATAAAACATAACTATGTACACTTCTATGAAGAGCCTCAAAGCCCAGTAACGACTAACGAAGAACCACTAACAGCCCTAACTCCTAGTTGTATTTATTTACGCCGACTTACTTATCTATAAAATGTTTTAGTCGAGAGGATTGGGTAGGATGAGCGATCTGCCCTCTGGGCAGGAGCGAAGCTATCGCGAACCATGAATATGACCGCACCAGAATATTCCCTACATGAGTTGACTCATGCAGCACAACAGATAGAAGTCGTGCAACGCCAATCAATAGAACCTAACCAAAATTCTGCAACATCTCCGTCAGATACGGAACTTCGCAATTCTCTGGCGAATATGTCAGACAGTGAGATTGCGCGAATTAAATGGAAAGGTTTCTTCAGGAGATGTCTTGGCAATTATCTTTTTGAAAGACTTTTTGGTGCCTCAACCCGGTCAGGGAAATGAGGAGGCTTTGTTGAGATTGTGCAATATCAACAATATTCTCATTGCAACTAATCACTCAACTGCAAACGCGATCTTGCATTACTTAGAAACAACAAAACGTTAAAAATACCCTTGTTATAAGAGATAATTCGGTTTACAATCATCTTATTTTAGAGGGTGCATTGACGACCCCTCTGTAAGTGATGTCTACTAACCCATATGCTTGGCTAAAGCAATCCCTGGCAACCATTCACCGCGCAGACTGGTACCGTTCCGTACAAACTATCCAAGGTCGCCCTGGTGCTACAGTTTTATTGGAGGGACGGGAGGTTATTAATTTTGCCAGTAACGATTACTTGGGATTGGCTGGGGATGAGCGCTTAGTCATGTCGGCTTCTGCTGCTGTGCAAGAATTTGGAACTGGTAGTACTGGTTCTAGATTACTCAGCGGGCATCGGCAATTACACAGAGATTTGGAAGCAGCGATCGCATCCCTGAAACAAACAGAGGATGCAGTAGTATTCAGTTCGGGCTATCTAACGAACTTGGGTGTCATAACTGCTTTAGTAGGCAAGCGAGATTTAATTTTATCAGACCAGTACAATCATTCCAGCCTGAAAAACGGGGCAATTCTCAGTGGTGCAACCATCCTTGAATACCCCCACTGTGATATGACAGTTTTGAAAACCCAGCTCGGTCAGCACCGACAAAACTATCGGCGTTGCCTTATAATCACCGATAGCGTCTTCAGCATGGATGGAGATTTATGTCCTTTACCAACCCTTTTAGATCTGGCTGAGGAATTTGGCTGTATGTTGCTGATTGATGAAGCTCATGCAACCGGGGTAATGGGAGAAACTGGTGCAGGTTGTGTTGAATATTTCGGGTGTACGGGAAAGCAGTTAGTTCAAATTGGTACTTTAAGCAAAGCTTTAGGCAGTTTGGGTGGGTATGTAGCAGGAGGTGCAACTTTAATTGATTATTTGCGAAACCGTGCCCCAAGTTGGATTTATACCACAGCACTTTCACCAGCTGATGCTGCCGCAGCGCTAGAAGCCGTCAAAATAGTACAACAAGAACCGCAACGTCGAGTGCAACTGTGGCAGAATGTGGCTTACGTAAAACAAGAGATGCAACAGCACCTACCCAACTTGAAATTGCTACCTTCTGAGTCACCCATTTTGTGCTTTGAACTGCTCAACGCAGCTGATGCACTCAAGGTGGGAAAGCATCTTAAATCCTGTGGCATTTTTGCCCCTGCTATCCGCCCCCCCACTGTTCCCACAAGTCGAATACGGATATCTGTAATGGCAACTCATGAAGTTGGGCATATTCAGAAATTAGTAGAAGCTTTAAGTAGTATTCTCACTTAGATTAGGGGGTACTAGAGTGAGGAAAATCTTGCGTTGATAGAACGATTGCCAGTAAAAGCTTGGCTAAAATGGTCTGCTTTTTTGCCCCCAACATACCAACAGCATAACTTTTCCCTAGAACATGGTGGAGTGGGATACGGCTAAATTTAATGCTTCGCTTATCGCCCTTCGTCCATGACTGTTGTGTTGAATATTTCGGGTGTACGGGAAAACGAGTGACAAAAGAGGATTATGCTTCTAGATCCGGACAAATTGTCGTTTGAGTGACAGCTCCTAGAGCTTTTAATGTAATTTTCTGAGCCTCAGTTAAACCAACCACACAAGTAATATTCATTCCTTCGTAAAGTCTTTTACTTCTAAGAATTTTAAGGCATTCACCTGTTTCAATATCCCACAATCGGATAGTCTGGTCTTCACTGCTACTAATTAGAACTTGAGGCGTGTTAGTTAAACATTCCTGGCGAAAGTGGCTAAACGCAATTGCATAGATACACGAGTTGTGACCTTCCAATACTTTCAGACATTGACTTGTATTAATATCCCAAATTCTTACCGTTTGATCTCTCCCAGCACTTGCCAAAAATTGACCGTTCGGACTGTGCATTACTGAAATCACAGATTTGGTGTGACCTTGAAAAGTTTTTAGACAGTGTCCTGTCTTAGTATCCCAGATTTTCACCATTTTGTCTTCGCTACCACTAGCAAGAGTTTGACCATCTGGGCTGAAGTTGACCGAATATACCCAGTTAGTATGCCCTTTGAAGATTCTGAAGCATTCACCTGTATTGACATCCCAAATTCTGATTGCTTGATCTGCACCGCCACTAGCTAGGATTTGCTCAACTGGACTATACGCGACTGAACAAACTGCACTCTCATGACCTTTGAAAGTTTTGAAACACTGCCCGGTACTGACATTCCAAACCCTAATCGTTTGGTCTGTACTGCTACTAGCAAGGAAGTGACCATCCGGACTGTAAGCCACTGACAGAACCCAATCAGTGTGACCTTTTAAACTCTGAATACTCTTACCTGTTTTGATATCCCATATTTTGACCATTTGGTCTGCACTGCCACTAGCAAGGGTTTGACAATTTGGGCTGTAGGTCACTGACAGAACCCTATTCGTATGACCCTTAAGGGTTTTCATGCACTCACCAGTGCTGATATTCCACAATTTAACCGTTTGATCTTCGCCACCGCTGGCTAAAGTGGCCCTACTGGAGGTATGTGGATTGTCTTGTGGGGATAAAGCTATTCCCCACACGCCGTTACCGTATCCTCGAAACGTCCTGAGACAATCCCCTGTCCTAACATCCCATAGCTTAACAGTTTGGTCTTCATCACTGCTGCTGAGAATTTGACCATCACTGCTAAAAACAAGAGAGCGGATACCATTTGTGTGTCCTTGCAACGTTTTAAAGCATTGCCCTGTGTTGATGTCCCACAGCTTTATTGTTTTATCATTACTACTAGAGGCCAAAGTTTTCCTGTCGGAACTACAATCAACACACCAAACACAACCCATATGACCTTGTAGGGTCTTAATATTTTGTCCTGTCTCAACTTCCCACAGTTTTACAGTTCTATCAGCACTGGCACTAACCAAGGTTTTGCCATCTGCACTAAACTTCACTGACCAGACTTTATTTTTGTGTCCGTTGAAAGTTTTAAGGCATTGCCCTGTATTAACGTCCCATAGTTTTACAGTTTGGTCATCGCTACCACTAGCGAGATATGTACCGTTAGGGTTAAGGGTAACAGACCAGATCCAACTTGTGTGTCCGTGGAAAGTTCTGAGGCATTGCCCTGTATTAACGTCCCATAGTTTTACAGTTTGGTCTGCACTGCCACTAACTAAAATTTGGCTATAAGATATGTTTGAATCTGGTTGCCGAGCAATAGCAACAGACCACACTGCCCTTGTGTGTCCTTTAAAAGTTTGGCGACAATGCCCATTACTGACATCCCATAGTTTGATAACTTGGTCTTCACCACCACTAATTAAGGTTTGACCATCAGCGCTAAAGCTAACAGAGCGAATCCAACCTTTGTGTCCCTCCCAAGCTAGTCTTTGTTGTCCGTCTACTATTTGCCATAGAGTAATTGTGCCATGACTATCGCCTGTTGCTAAAAGTTTGCCGTCTGGGCTCATTGCTAATGAAAAAACGTAACTCAGATTTTCAGTAAACGCGCATTTAGACAAATCGGAGTTAGAAAAGTTAGTCTGGTTTAAATTTATATCCTTTAGATTAGCTTGCCAAATTACCAGTTTGGAAAAGTCGTGTCCGCTAAGATCGATCTTTAGTTCACGCAGTAAGTTGATAGTATTTCCACCAGCATACCCTGTTTCAGCTAGCGCTTTATCTTGCAGCGATCGCAGAATTTGCATTAACTGGATTTTAATTTTCTCTGGCTCTCCAAAAATTTGTAGTAATTGCTTTATGACGGCTTTTAGAATAAATTCAATTTGGATATCTCGAACATATTCTTTTGCTTGAGCTTTGGTTAAGGCATATTTTTTAAATAAGAAGATTTCTTGTGATTCAATTTCGCTACAGACCTGTTCGACTAATGTCATAGTAAGATACTCCATAACAACAGGTTGTAATGTAAATAAAGTTATGTTTTGATTTGGTAGTGACAGTAACGCACGTTCTAGATAACAACGTCGCTCTAAGGATTCTAGAGCTTCAAGTAATCGCGAAGGCAATACAGCCGACAGCAGATCGGATGCAAGTTCTGCAAGGGTTATAGGTTCACGATTGATTGCCAACCAGTACATTAATTCTTTTTCCAAGTTAGATAGACGATTAAACTGCTGGTTTAGCATTTTTAGAATGTCACCGAATATTACTGTTCCCCAAGACAAAAAGTTGACAATATTACCATTAAATAAGTCATGAATTGTGGAGGCAACAATCTTTAGAGCCAGAGGATTACCTCCGTAGGACTGAATTAGAGTTTTCCAATCTTCGGGAGAACCAGAAAACTCACCCTTTGTAGTAAATATTTGTTGTGCAGCTGCTATTGTCAACCCAAACAGATGCAAAGACCTTACAGGCAATGTTTTCCCTTCTAGAATTGCAACTTCTTTAGGCTTCTCTCGACTGGTTAACACTAAACAGCTGTTGCTACGTAATTCTCCAACTTGCCAGAAGAGGTCGCCATAGGCTTCATACCCTGCTCGATAGTAGCCTCCAAGGTTGTTGTATGATGACCCAGACGTATCAGTGCTGCATAAAATAGTCTCTACATTATCAAGTATGATTAGACATCGATGTTTTTGTAGAAACTCCAGTAATTTTGAAATTTTTTGACTAACAGTCTCAGGTAAATTAAATTTCTGTTGATCCGATAAAACAAGAATCAGGTCAGCAAGAAGTAATTCAATAGACGGGGCGTTATGAAGCGATCGCCAAATGACATAGTCAAACTGTTCCTGCAGTTGTTCAGCTAACTTAACAGACAGTGCTGTTTTACCAATACCACCAATTCCCAGCAAAGCGACTAATCGGCAGTGTTCCCGAACAATCCACTGCTCAAGGATTGCCAATTCCTGAGAACGTCCGTAGAAAACAGACACATCAATTGCTTTGCCCCAGTCTAGACGACAGCCCGAATGAGCTCCATTAGTCTGATTAGTGACTGGAGAATCTTCTTGGCTTGAGCTTCCAGATTCATTTTTAAGGCTACTTAAGAGTTCTCCCTCCGAGTCACTTTTTTGCTGCGACGTGATGAACTGCTTTGCTGAAACGTTGTTACTTTGGGACGATCGCCATCGGCTTAGGACTAAGCGAAAGTTATTTTTAGTCACTTTCTCGCCTAACACCACTGAAAGCATCTTCCATAACTGGAAGCCTACATATTTGACGTAGCCATCATCGTAATCATAACTTTCGGCGATCTCCGAGTAAGTTTTTTGCTCCCAAGATTGGGAAATAACTGTCTTTTGTATATCATTCAGAGGCTCTTCGCCGAGAATTGCCTCTATGGTTGCCAATGCTTCTTCAAGCGTCATGTGTTATCAGACTGTTTACTGATTTTTTGAAGTTATTAACTTTCTAACATTTAGTTAAGTCTACTTGCGTTTGTCTTACACAAGAGTTTTTAGAGAACTACAGGGAGTTATGAAAAATACTTTGCTTTTCTAAGGTTTCCACAATATAGCAATTAGTTACTAACTTTTAGTTATAACTTTATAATAACTGACAAAACTTAAAAACAATCAGTAATATGTCATTAAAGGTTGTTACACAACTTGCAACTAACAACCTCATAACACAATACATATTACTGAAATCATTGAAATCATGACTACCACTTTACAGAGACGCGAAAGCGCCAATCTGTGGGAACAGCTTTGCAAATGGATCACCAGCACTGAAAATCGCTTATACATTGGCTGGTTCGGTGTATTGATGATTCCCACCCTCCTGTCTGCAACCATATGCTTCATTATCGCCTTTGTCGCTGCTCCTCCAGTAGACATTGATGGTATCCGCGAGCCTGTTGCAGGTTCTTTAATTTACGGCAACAACATCATCTCCGGTGCAGTTGTGCCTTCCTCCAACGCCATCGGTTTGCACTTTTACCCCATTTGGGAAGCCGCTTCTTTAGATGAGTGGTTGTACAATGGTGGCCCATACCAGCTGGTAATTTTTCACTTTTTGATTGGGGTATTTTGTTACCTCGGTCGTGAGTGGGAATTGTCTTATCGCTTAGGTATGCGTCCTTGGATTTGCGTAGCATTTAGCGCTCCTGTTGCTGCGGCTACTGCTGTCTTTTTGATATACCCCATCGGTCAAGGTTCTTTCTCAGATGGTATGCCTTTGGGTATTTCCGGTACATTTAACTTTATGCTGGTGTTCCAAGCTGAGCACAATATCCTGATGCATCCGTTCCATCAGTTAGGAGTTGTTGGTGTATTCGGAGGTGCCTTTGCTTGTGCTATGCACGGTTCCTTCGTAACCTCTGCGCTTATTCGGGAAACGACTGATAATGAATCAGCCAACAACGGCTATAAGTTCGGTCAAGAACAGGAAACTTACAACATCATGGCTGTTCATGCTTACTATGGTCGCCTGATATTCCAGTATGCTTCCTGGCGAAACAGCCGTGGTTTGCACTTCTTTTTAGGTGCTTTGCCTGTAATTGGAATCTGGTTCACTGCTTTAGGTATCAGCACAATGGCGTTTAACCTCAACGGCTTCAACTTTAACCAGTCAGTACTTGACTCTCAAGGGCGTGTGATTGGTACTTGGGCAGATATCCTGAATCGTGCTAATTTGGGTATGGAAGTGATGCACGAACGTAATGCTCACAACTTCCCTCTAGATTTGGCGTCAGGCGATGTTGTACCTGTTGCTTTAACTGCTCCTGCTATCAATGGGTAAGGTGGTTAAATTTAAACTTCAATAATCGGTTAACCTCTGTATAGTCACTGACCGATAACCAGTCAAAGCGCTCTTTTAAAGAGCGCTTTTTCGACTTCTGAAGTCCTTTGAGGATCTATCGGCTGGATTTCCGGTTTGTTTTTCCTTTTGTTACAAAACAGTTTGTCGTTAAAAAGTACATCTAATTGTGAGGGCGCAAGGCAATGCGCCCTTACTGATTTGGGAATCGCTATAATTCTTGACAAAGCTAATATGAATAGCTTTTAATTAATACTGTTAGCTAAAATCTTCCCAATTATGGGTCGTCCGCTTAAAGAAAATTCTCTGACCAAGCAGGACATTGTTCAAGCTGCAATTGTTTGCCTCGAAAAAGAAGGTGAGTGTGCTCTTGGTGTTAATCGTGTTGCACGCTCCTTGGGGATTAAACCACCTTCGATTTACAAGCACCTTGATGGTAATCCAGCATTGCGGCGAGCCGTGGCACTGGAAATTTGGCAGCGGTTTCTTACACTGTGTCATCAGCAGACAACAGAACTCAATGAACCCCTTGCCATGCTGCGTGCCCTACTGCACGCAGCACGAAATTTTGCGCGATCGCATCCAGCGCTGTATGCCGTTATGATTCAGGTGCAATTGCAGCCATCTGACCCAGATTTTGCACCGATTGTGGAGAAAATATTGAACTTTTATGAACGCGCACTCAAACCCTATGACTTAAGCCGCGATGAAATGATAGACACAATACGGATGTTGCATGCAGCCTTTTACGGCTTCGTTGCAGCAGAACTGTCAGGATTACTAACGTTGGAGCGTTCCACCGATGCTAGTTACGAAGTAATTATTGATGCACTTGTAGCAGCAATCAGCCATATTCGGCAACCTAGAGGTAAGTAAAAATGCAAACACCAACTGACCAATATATCAGCGTAGACGGTATAAAAACTCGTTACTGGCAAGTTGGCGAACAAGGAACACCCCTTGTATTGATTCATGGGGCTGGCGGGGCAATCGATTACTGGTATAAGAACGTGTTTGCTCTCGCAAAGCAGCATCGTGTCTACGCCTTGGATTTGGTAGGTTCGGGCAAGTCAGATAAACCCGCTCGAACTTACACTTATGATGATTTAAGCCGATTTACCATTAGCTTTATGAATGCGGTTGGGATACCGCAAGCTTCGTTGATTGGGGCATCAGCAGGCGGTGCTATTGCACTCAAGTTAACCCTGGCTTTTCCGGAAAGGGTAAATAAATTAATTCTTGTAGGTAGTGCCGGCTTAGGTAAAAAAGTAGCATTTACCGCACGGCTTACATCAATTCCAGGTATTGGTGAAGCACTGAATCGTCCAAGTCTTGCTACAGCAAGATTTTTTATTCGTCAATGTGCCTACAACCCAGAGCCATTTCTGAATGATGAATTTATTAACTTGGTGTATCGAAATTTATCACTGGAAGTCCTGCAATTTCAACTGCGAACCTTTCGCACTACCTCAAGCTTTTGGGGAATCAATTCAGAATTTTTACGTTCTATCGTTGAACGTTTATCGGAAATTCAAGTACCAACACTTGTAATTTGGGGTAAGCAGGATAAGCTTATTCCCGTTGCCTATGCGTCCATTGCAGCACAAAACATTGCTTTTGCCAAACTACAATTGTTCGAGCGGTGTGGGCATTGGTGTTATTTGGAATATCCTGACGAGTTCAACCAGTCAGTGATTGAGTTTTTAAGTGAGCCATCAAGAACTCCTCTCCTTCAAAAAAGTCAGGGGTAAATGAAAGGCGATTTCTAAAATGTACAAAGCGAAATTTTTGTAACGTTCCCCCATTTCCAGTCATTGTGTCGTTGATAACGTCTATAACCTAATTATAGCGGTAGTTTGACGTTGTTAGAATTTGCTGTAACGTCAACAGAAATAATAAATAGCGCTCTTAAAAAGAGCGCTAATTCAATTGCACTACATAAAAACATGACCTCAACCTTACAGTTACTTTGGGTATACTGCAAGTTTGAAGTTGCTCGCTAACTTCAACAAGCAACATAATTTAACAATAGAATATTAGCTAAGCTTTGTCAGTTATTAAAAAGTTAGATGTTTAGCTAAAGGCTGTAAACAGTTTGTTATATCGTTTCCGGTTGCATCTCAATAGTAAAAAAACTGACAAGAGACACGAAAGAGAAAGAGTTCCGATACAACCGGATTTGATATGACAGGTTACCGTGAGCTTTTTTGGCTTTCCAACAAAATATAACTAGATAGTAACTGACAAACTATACAAAAATCATTATTTTTTAAGAAGGGTTATTAAAAAACCATGTTGATAATTTAACTGTCAAAAGAGGCGATCGCTGCGTGTACGTCAGTTATAAGAAGTATATTCATAAAGTAAAGTACTAACGTCCGGATTTGTTAAATCGACTTGAAGATATATAAAATATGTCCTGCAAAGTTTCATTCTTACGTCGCCTACCAAAGCAAAAGCGTAGCAAGCAAGGTGTTGACCGGATTCTGGATGCAGCAGCTGAAGTTTTTATGGAAGTTGGTTACGAAGCAGCAACAACTCATATGATAGCTGCTCGTGCTAAAACAGCGATTGGTTCACTCTATCAATTTTTTCCAGATAAATTAGCAATTTTCTCCGCCTTAGAGGTGTTGTATATTGAGCAAGGACGTGCATTAGGTAGATCTCTGTTTACAAAAGTTTCTGCTCAACTTTCTTTAGAACAATTCATTGAACAAATGCTTGACGGATATATCCAATTTTTGGAACGTCCTGTCCCAAGGATTATATTTATGCAATATTTTGCTAATCCAAAAATGTTTCGATGGGTGAACTCCAGTTTTACTCAAGAATTTGTCAAACCTTTGTCAAATGCACTAAAATTGTGGAATCCTGCCTTAACTTCTGAAAAATGCGACTTGTTAGCAAACGTCTGCATACAATGTTTTAATACTTTAATGTTTGTTGCCCTACAGAGTGAGGAACCCTACCGCCAAGAGCTTTTGAAGCAAATTCGAGATTTACTTACTTCTTACCTGCGTCCTTACGTTAGAGACGAAGATTTCATAAGAAAGTCATGAAATATTCACATTGTCAGTAAACCCACTTACTGTTGGGTATGGGTACAGTAGGCTTGCTTTAAGCAAGAAAGGTTAAAAAATTTAGGATAATATAAATATTGTGGTGTCCCTTAAAATATCTTTATAGTTAAGCCAAATGTTATAGTATAAAAGTTAATCCAACCATTATTTTGTAATTACTGTAGTCACTTGCGTTCTCATTTTTCGAGGAAGCTGTACTGACAACAACTACTCCAATGTCCAATCCTCAAAACTCAGTAAATCCAGAACAGATAGCAAAACTAGTAAAACAACTTGATTCAAAACGACAGTTACTTTTGATTAAAGAGCTGGCTGGTATGTTAAGCCCCGCTCTGTTGGAAGTTATGAAGCTCGAGGCTGAGCAGGCATTGATCGTCAATCAGCTTGACGGAACAGAAGATACCGAGGAACTAGATGAGCCATCCAGTAAACATTTTGAATTAAAAAAAATTAAGCATAAATATTATGCATATCTACGATGGCGAGAAGATGGACACCACAAATCTGAATACTTGGGACCAATGCCTTTGCTACCCGGTCATACGTATACACTGATCCATAAAAAAGACGGTAACAAAAAGATTTTAACGCCATTGGGCTTAGAAATGGAGTATGACCGGATTTACCTGAAGGTTCAAGTTTTAAATCCCATTCGTACCATTAAAAGCTACCCCTATCCAGAGTGCTTAAAGACTGTATTTAATAAAAAAGAGTGGAATATTCAAAAAGTAGTCTCTCCTTCTAGCTCAAAGGAAAAAACACTTGACACTAGCTGCTTCGATCCACAGAGGCTGTGACGCTTGATTTGCCTTATGCTGCCAGTGTGCTTGTACTTAGTGAAGCCTCAAGTAGAGCTAAGCTATGTTAAAACGTTTTTCACTTTGTTTTTCTGCTATTTCTACTGGCTTGTTCTCGTTTAAATCAATAAAAATAAAAACTACTCCTATTATTTGAGCGACTGAATTCTCAACGGGCAAAGCGTGAAGTTCAACTTCAATTAGTTCATCATTGTCAACACACATTTCTACCTGACCCAGCCAGGTATACCCATTAAGTATAAGGTTGCAAATTTCTTCTCCAGCTTCAGTAGCCCCAACCCAACTGAATAGACCTCCGGTGGCATTTAACTCGTCTATTGAGTACCTAAATAATGGTAAAAAAGCTTTGTTGATATCAGTGACAAAACCATCGGCATCTGTAACGCAAATTGCCTCACTGAGGTCTTCAACTGCCTTGCAAAAACACAAGAAAGATTCTTTTGCCTGTAATTGGTTGCTCAATTGAATTTGGAGTAGATTAATAGCGTATTCTAGCCTATTTGTCTGTCTAACCATCAAGAATTCCATCTCATGCAAGCACTGCTGAGTTTCGTGACTTACTTGAGGTGTTTGATTGTGGGAAAATTTTGATTTAGCCTTCTTATAAGGCATTAATTGTTTGAATAGTATAATTATACTAACTATATCAATTGCTGCCAACACACCTAACTCTATATTTCTAAGCTGATTAAGAGATAGAGTATCGCTGTTGATGCCCTGACCTATCCAACTGTAGATACACTGATACAAGATGCAATTCAATGGCATAGTTTTTACCCGCAGCGAGTTGTAACAAGTTAGAAAAAATAAGCCTGTGTTAGGAAGAAAGGCAGAAGTATCCTCGTCTACTATGCTGAAGGAAGATAAATTATGGTACAGACTTACTACTAACAGTGGTTCACAGAAGTTTTTGTCACAAAATTTGAGACATATTTTTATTCTACTAAATAAAAATATATTATTTACTTAAGATTCCATAAGTTTCTCTATTTTTTTTTTGTAGAAAAGCCTAATTGACTGGGTGGGAGTAAATGTTTACTGTTAGGGAAAGGCAGGGAAAGAGAAGTGCTCGCGGTCAGTAACTGCTGCCCTTGTTTTGGAAGTCCCTTCGTGTACCTCGCTTACCTAGACTCTGCTATATTATACGTGAATCGACAGGGGCTGTCTTCAAAATCTTCTCGAGATAACTTACTGTCTCAGCTTGTACTATGTTCTCTAAATGGTTATAGCGTTTGGTTTCACTTGACCAGTCAAGATTACCACGCATCCAGGATTTCATGCCAGCTAAATACTTTTGTAAATCCTGAGTATGCATGGGAAAGAGTTCCAGCACCTGTTGTTCCAGGTTCAAAAACCGTCGAACTTCTGTAGAGATTAGCTCGCTAACACAGTGGAGGGCTTCTTGCTGCGTGAAATGGCAATCATTTTGTAGCACTAACACTAGATTATGATGTTCGTTAAGAGATTTTTCTTTTTCCAAAGAGTAAATATCATTGCACCAGCATACTACATTACTTGTCGCTTCTAAAGTCTGCTGGAATACTTGACTGTTGTAAACATATAAGGGTAGATCAATATGCTCAACTATTTCGATCAAATCCAAACATATGTAAATGGCTCCTGTATGCCGCCTTTGTTTAATGTATAGAATCTTGTTTGGAATGATACCTTGAACGCGGTTTTGTGCTTCCCAGCAGGCAGAGGCAAAGCAATCACTAACATGACGAAAAAAGCGCTGACGCCAGATTGGTGTAGATTGTGAGAACGTTCGCTGACATAAATCAGTAAGTGATGCGATGGCGATGGAACTGCGTGCAAAAGGTGGCGAAAGACTAAAGGATGTGCCTGTGTAATCTAAGACACAGAGGAGTTCAGCCAAGACTTCCCGTACCTGCTCTAATTGTCTCCCGGCGGTTCCATCGTCCAACTGGTCATCAATAAGGAATAACCATGCCAACCAATCACTTACCAGGGCAAGATTGTCAAGGTCTGCACTTGGGTAAGTAGAAGCAGCAAACCAAGCAAAGTTGGCTTGCATAAAACGTTGTCGTGCAGAGAAAGATTGCACTAAACCGAAGTGTTGCACCCAGTTGTCCAAGTGCAGTTGGGCTGCTTCAAGGTAAGGATTGATTTGTGGTGTAAAAGGGCAGAAGATTGGAGGTATTATGATTGGCTCCATGATGTTCTATTGTAAGCTCGTAACAAGTTGCTTTAGGTCAGTAAATCGGTGAGAAAAAACCAAACTATGTAACGAAAAGTCAAATCCTTGTATTCGGCTCGTAGTTGTGCTAAAGCTGACGCTATGCGTTGCCGCAGGCTATGCCCGTAGGGTTGTACGCGAACAGCCTATGCATCGCAACTACAAACCAGTAATAATTATTTGCCCTGACTTACTTATGCTATGCATTTGCTTTTATCGCATCTGTGCTCTAATCTCATACGAACCCCATTCTTTGGATGCAACGAGATCAATGCCAATTTCTCTACTGGAGGATATCCAGAAGGCAGTACTAGACGATAGCGTTGTGCTATCGTCGAAAGGATCAATTGGATTTCTGTTAGTGCAAAATTGTTACCAATGCAGGTGCGAGGTCCACTGCCGAAGGGAATATAGGTGTAACGGGGACGCTTGGAAACTTGTTCGGGACAGAAACGCTCTGGATCAAACCGTTCAGGATGGTTCCAAAAATCTGGATGTCGGTGTAACGTATGGTGGTTTAAGAAAATGATAGCATTTGCAGGTATACGATACCCATTGATGTTATCCTCCTCTCGCGCTCGACGCATGGTTTGCCAAGCGGGTGAGTAAAGTCGTAGGGTTTCGTCAATGACCATTCGAGTGTAGGGGAGGTATGGAAGATCGTCTATCGTTGGGACGCGACCCGCCAGCACGGTATCGAGTTCAGTATGGAGACGCTGTTCCACATGATGATGTTGAGCCAGGAGATACCACACCCATGAAAGTGTGTTAGTTGTTGTTTCATATGCCCCCACCATTATGTTCAAGACCTCATGATGCAGTTGTTCGATGCTCATACCCTCTCCCGTCTCCTCATCAGAGGCGTGCATCAGCATGGAAAGCAAATCACTATAGTTTTCTTTGCTTTGAAGACGGTGGTGAATGACAAGGGAAACAAACTCATCTAAACTTCGTATTGCTGCCCATAGCCGACGATGAGACGGTGTCGGTACACTCAGGGGTGGGAATGGAAAACGAGCAAACGCACCAAGAATACTGTTTGCTTCTGTAAATGCCTGCTCGAATGTACGTGCTTTGTCACCAACGTCTACGCTAAAGAGAGATTTGTTCACTATCTGTAACGCGAGATTCCCCATCTCATCTGTTACATTGATAATCTGACCTCGATCTACTTTTTGTTCCCAACGTTGTAGCATTTCTAGGGTCTTGCTGGTCATGTTCTTCCCAAACTCAGCAATACTTTGACGATGGAAGGCTGGTTGCATAAGTCGGCGCTGTCTTCTCCAGCTTTCACCTCCAGGATTACCAATCAGACCATTTCTAAGAACTGGTCTGACCACCCGAAAAAGAAAAGCATCTTTGTCGTAGTTTTGATTGTTGTCTACCAAGACGTGCTTGAAATACTCAGGGTGGTTAATGACAATCATGGGTATTGTAAGTAGGCGAAACTGGACTATATCGCCGTACTGGTGAACGATTTTTGAGAGAAAACCTAAAGGATCGCGCTGAAAAGCGAAGGTACTGCCTAAAGGATTGTATGTGTGAACAGAGGGGATTGTTTTAAGTCCTGTACGGTCTATAAAACTCGTTCTGACAGTCGCAGATGGCATTATGAAGCTTCCTTTTGTAGTCTTCAAGGTGAGAGTAGGTTAAAAGTAGCGAAGACACTGTTGGCGAACTGCTGAAAACCTTAAATTGTAGTTGGGGCTATAGTTTGGTTCCCCATACCCTACCTCTGCTAGCAATTGCTCTACTTTGCTGCTAACAGTATCAGTATAGACAAATGCTTTAAATTGACAATACCTGCTCAAGGCTGGGATAATCAATGTAGCCAACCTCTCCTCCACCATAAAATGTTGAGGGGTCTGGCTTGTTTAATTGAGAATTCTTAGCAAAACGCTCGGGCAAGTCGGGATTAGCAATAAAGAGCCTGCCGTAGGATATCAGATCGGCATCCCCCTTGGCTAATGTGGTATCTCCTTTTGCGCGATCGTAGCCACCTCCTGAAATTAATGTTCCCTGGAATATTTTCCGAAAGTGACCAACCCGTAGACCACTTCCGTTGTCAAAAAAGGGAACACCATTTTCAATAATAGGTTCAACAATATGAAGATAAGCCACATCAAAATGATTGAGAGCATGAGCTATATAGTTAAATGTAGCTACAGGATCGGAGTCGTGCATATCGTTGTAAGTGCTATTGGGCGACAAACGAATACCTATCCGATTTCTACCCCAGATGCTTGTTACAGCTTCGGTTACTTCAAGCAAGAGTCGGGCACGATTCTCAATTGAACCTCCATATCGATCTGTTCGTTGATTAGAGTTATCTTGAATAAATTGATCTAACAAATAACCAGTTGCGCTATGAATCTCAATGCCATCAAATCCAGCATTCATAGCATTTTTAGCCGCCTGCCGAAATTGCTCCACAATTCCTGAAATGTCTTCTGTCTTTAAAGGATGGGGTGTTACAAAGGGTTGTAGACCCTCAGAAGTCATAATTTCACCTTTTGGTGCGATCGCAGAAGGAGCAACGGGTAATCCTCCATCTAATTGCAAAGATGGGTGAGAAATCCTTCCCGCATGCCAAAGTTGTAAAAATATGTGTCCTCCACGAGCATGGACAGCATCTGTAACGAGTCGCCAACAGGCAATTTGTTCTTCGGAATGAATACCAGGAGTGTTGGGATAACCAACTCCTTGAGGTGATACTTGTGTAGCTTCAGTAATTATTAGCCCTGCGGAAACTCGTTGAGCATAGTAGGTTGCGTTCAATAAGCCAGGAGTATTTCTAATGCCAGCTCGATTCCGGGTTAGTGGAGCCATCACAATTCGATTTGGTAATGTGTAAGGCCCAAGCTGTACTGGAGAGAAAAGATTGATGTTAGTTGTCATTAATAAGGATTGGAAGAAAGGATCGATCGAGTTGATAGGAAATCAAAAAAAGTTCTGCCAGTCATTTTTTGTATGTTACTTATAGTATGTGACAAGCAAAAAATGGTTTAGACCAATCGTTACAAGTTTGACAATACCCGCATTTCTGTAGAGTAGTCGTCATAATTCGGGATTATTGCAAAATACTAAACAATTTTGCAGTCAGGTTGTTTGTTCTTCTATCAAGAATCTTAATGAATTCTAAATATTTTGTCAGTTACTAACTAGTTATAATGCTTTGACTCTGTTGTTGACGAATTGCGATCGCATCTCTTGCGAGCCAAAAGCGCCTTTGCATTCCTAAAACCTTCGAGCCTAGCCTTCTACAGGTAAATTGAACGTCCAGATGAATTCGCTCTCCAAAATCATGCTTGACGCAATCGTTGTTTTCTTACCCGTTCCATTAACTGGTATTCTTCCGTTTTAATACCTATAGATTTGCATTTTAGTAAGTTTAGACTATTTGAATGGCGATTACCGACTTTTAGTCCAAACTCTAGTATAAAGTAGGAAATAGCGAAAAATATAACTTTCTAATAACTTTTACTAACTGACACAACTTAGATAAGATTTTATATTGAAACGTAATAAATAAATTATTTGCAATGACTCCCGTTGCAATACTACTTTGTTCAAGGAAAAGGGAGAAAAGAACAGCCTTAACCCAACCCCAATAAGCTTTTTGCAAAACAAGATTCTTGAAAATTCTTGTTGGCTCGGTATTGACTGTCGTTCCATTATAAGGTTATCCATGATCTCTGTGTTTCTCTCCTCTGCGTCCACTCTTGCCTCGGCGATTTTTAGCTTAGGTATTCTTCGGGTATCGAAAGGTGCCATCTTCAGTCTTCAAGCAGTGAATTTTTATAACCAAGTTTTGGTTATCAAGAAAATATTAAGTGTGATTAAGAATTTTAGGAGTTTGAGAAAGAGTAAATCTTTGACACGCGCCAATCTTAACTTAAATAAATTAAGTTAGGTTAATATAGAACTATGCATCTTTTTGTCTTGTTATGGGTCGTCCAGTCAAAGAAAAGACATTAACGCCAAAAGACATTGTCGAAGCAGCGATTGCCTGCCTTGAAGCTGAAGGTGAATCTGCACTTGGTGTCAATCGGGTTGCTCGTTCCTTGGGAATTCAGCCACCATCTATCTACAAGCATCTCAATGGCAATGCTGCGCTACGTCGAGCAGTGGCTTTGGAGATTTGGCAGCGGTTCATTGCTTTGTGCAAACAACGTACTGAAGGCATGGAAAATCCAAGAGCTTTGATTTACGCAATTGGTCATGCCATTCGGGAATTTGCACGTGTCCATCCTATATTACATACCGTGATGACACAAACTAAGTTCGAGTCAACTGACCCAGACTTCGATCGCATCGTTCAAGAAATGCTGGCATTTTACACGATGGCTCTCAAGTCATATGGGTTTGATCAAGACGACTTGATTGACGTGATTCGGATGCTTCACGCTGCATTCTATGGTTTTATCCAAGCGGAAAAGGCTGACATATTTACGCTACCACGGTCACTTGATACGAGTTATGAGCGAATGCTCAATACGTTAATCAATACCCTTGAAATTCAATTAGCTCAATTATGAAGTTTCATGAATTGGAGATGGCAGTGACTCATAAGGTATTAGATATCCTTTGGCTCATTGCTCTTGGTTCAAAATTAGGTGTGAAGTATCGTAGGGAACAGTCTTGAGGGAAGATGCTGCCAATTAATTAGATGATTAAATTTTCTAATGGAAAAGTTAGGGTAAAAAACTAATTAATGTCCCCTAACTTAAAGTTGCAGATGGTATACTAGTCTCTTAGATTGTCAGGGAATGTGCAATATGGAATATTCTGAACGCTACCAGCGAGGTTGGCAGACTGCGCTTCAAGTGTATGGAGTGTCTGAGCAGGAAGCTACTGTTTTGTTAAATCAGGCAGATGCTCTTTCACCGGATCTGAAAAAATGGTTAGTTGAATTTGCCTTTGGGGACGTATATTCAAGACCACATCTTGATTTGAAGCAGCGCCACCTTGTCACTCTGGGTGCGTTAGTAACCCTAGGGCATACAGAGTTGCAATTAAGCTTACAGATTAAAAACGCACTCAAGCTGGGTTTTTCTGAAGATGAAATTATTGAAACCATTTTGCAATGCGTCATTTGGGTCGGTTTTCCAAGAGTGGTAAACGCGATGGTGATTGCCAGACAAGTCTTTGAAAAAAGTAAAGTGCCATCCCCTTAGCATATCGCAAGTTGAAGAAGGCAGATTTGCTGGAGGCAAGGCATTTAGGGATTTTCACATCTTGTACCTTTGTCAATAAGACCTAAACAATCGGGTTTATAAACGATAAATTAAGCTTTTCTAGTGTCACCATTTTTAAATACCCGGTTTTTGACCTAGGTGCAAGATATAGCAGTTTTCCCGAGCGTGAATTACACCTAATTGTCAGGAAGGTCGCCGTGACCCTACGACTGTGGTTTAATTACCAGAAGATTGCTCTAATAATAAGTAAGTTGGCGCAAATACTGATTGCTAATTTGTAGTTGCGCTGTCTTCGCTGTGCGCGTAAAGCCCTGCAAGTATAACCTGCGGCAACCCGAAGCATCAGCCAAAGCGCAACTACGAGCCGAATGCAGAGATTCTACTTTTCGTTACATAGTTTGGTTTTTTGTCGCCAACTGACTTAGTGTTGAGCAAATATAGCGGTTTGCCAGTCAACAAAAAAGGCAGGAAGCAGCTTTGCTGAGGGCAGAAGGTGCAATTAGTGAAGGTTTGAACCCACCGCTAATTGAGAACCGCCCTCACGGCTTTGCCATGCCATCTCATATTGTCTCAAACAAGTCTCTTAAAATTGCAATAATTAGGATTCAAAATTGTTCATGCAACCTCAATACAAGCTAATTTCCGCTGTTCAAGAACTACCTCAAGCTACAAATGAGAATTGGTTTGAATATCCTGTTAAAGTTCAACCTCATCACACGGATTATGCTGGTATAGTTTGGCATGGTTCTTACCTTGCATGGATGGAAGAGGCTCGGGTAGAGTATTTATCTTCTATTGGAATAGATTGTGCCAATTTGAATGCCTTAAACTGTGATTTGCACGTTGTCGAACTATCAATTCGCTATCATCAACCTATGCGGATGGGGATGGTAGCTGTTGTCAAGACCCTTATGAAACCAAAATTACGTGGGGTAAGGCTTGATTGGAGTTATAAAATTTTGTCTTTGGAGGGAAGCAAGACTTACGTCACAGCACAGCTGACGGTATTGGCAGTCGATCGCGAAAAAGGAACAGTCATGAATCAGTTACCATCAGTCATGGAAGATGTATTGCAGGTTATTCGCGAACAGTTAAGGCAACTGCCCCCTGTAATCAAGTAGCTAACAGGCAAAGTTAAAAAAGGATGTGGGGTATAGGGTATCTCGGTAAGTATCCGTTCCGTTACCAAAAATTAAAAACTTTGTAAATTTGACAAGGAGGATTGACTAAAATGTGTAATATCTTTATAATTATTTTATAATAAAATTAAAGTTAAGTATTAACTTAGCATCCATGCTAAAGATACTCAAGACTCTACCTTCCAATAAATGAAGCCAAACTTTTTTAAGATGAGTTTCAGTAAAAGGTAGAGAGTGAGAAGTTATTACCCTTTTAGTTAATTTTTACTTGCGGTCATAGCAGATATTGCTGTGCTTCCTTTGTTCTATAACTGCCATAGCACGCATACTTGCTCACCACAAATTAGAGAGTTTTGAACAGATTTAGAGATACATAAGCCTAAAGCAGTGTTATACCTTAGAGTTAATACTCTAGACCTCTAAGACCAGTATTGGAGGGTGTGACTAAATGTCTTAGGCAACTAGCTTGTTGTGCGTATCGGGAATTCGAGTTCAAAAACGAACTTTTATGCACTTGATACAAGTGTTAACTGGAGTTACTGGACTGCAATGAATGAAAAAAGTTTTTCTACGTTAGTATCTGTCCTGCGGAACAGAAATCTAAACAGTGCTAATCAAGTTGCTTACACATTTTTACAAGATGGGGTAAAAGAAGCAGGGAGCCTGACTTATCAACAGTTAGATCGTCACGCAAGAGCGATCGCTGCCTATCTTCAATCCTTTAGTTCCATAGGCGAACGGGCTTTGTTACTCTACCCACCGGGGCTAGAATTCATTGCAGCTTTCTTTGGATGTCTATACGCTGGAGTTATAGCCGTTCCTGTTTATCCCCCTCAGCCCAATCGATCGATATCCAGGCTCCAAGCAATTGTTGCAGATGCCCAAGCAACTTTTGCCCTCACGACTACATCGGTCTTGACGAGCCTGAAAGATGAGTTTTCTTTAGGCTCAGATTTAAACAACTTAAACTGGTTAGCTACCGATGGAATTAACATTGACTTGGCCAATTCGTGGCAAGAACCAGTGCTGAGCAGTGATACCCTCGCTTTTCTCCAATATACGTCAGGTTCAACAGGGACACCAAAGGGAGTCATGGTAAGCCACGGCAATTTGCTACGCAATTGTTTGGACCTCGATTTGGGATGGCAGCATACTCCAGACAGCATTATCCTCACTTGGTTGCCTACTTTCCATGATATGGGGCTGATATACGGAGTTCTTGAGCCTTTGTACAAACAATGTCCTTGCTACATGATGCCACCCATGTCCTTTCTCAAAAAACCAGTGCGTTGGCTAGAAGCAATTTCTAAGTACAAAATTACTCATAGTGGTGCTCCTAACTTTGCCTATGAGCTTTGTTTGCGTAAGATTACGCCGGAACAAAGAGCAAATCTAAACCTGAGCAGCTGGCGCATGGCTTTAAATGGTGCAGAACCAATTAGAGCTTCTGTCCTTAAACGCTTTGCTGAAATATTCAAACCTTGTGGTTTTAATTTAACTGCCTTCTGTCCTGGTTATGGTCTTGCTGAAGCTACTTTAAAAGTAGCTGCTGTACGACAACAAGACACGCCAACTTTCTGCAATGTTCAGACAGATGCACTATTAGAGAATCGCGTAGAGGAGGTGAATTCACATGAACAGAAAGCGCAAATTTTAGTTGGGTGTGGACGTAGCGAAATTGACACTACAATCGTTATTGTTCATCCTGAATCCTTAACTAAATGTACATCTGCGGAAATTGGAGAGATTTGGGTATCAGGTTCTAGTGTTGCTCAAGGTTACTGGAAAAAACCTCAGGAGACAAAACACACTTTTCAAGCTTACTTAGCAGAGACAGGTGAAGGACCATTTTTGCGTACAGGCGATTTAGGATTCTTGAAAGATGGCGAGTTGTTCGTTACGGGACGACTTAAGGATGTAGTGATTATCTGGGGTCGCAATTATTATCCCCAAGATATTGAACTGACAGTAGAGAAAAGCCATCCGGCGTTACGACCTGGTTGTGGTGTAGCCTTTGCAGTAGAGATAGAGAACGAAGAGAAATTGGTAGTTGTTCAGGAGGTGGAACGAAGCTATCTGCAAAATCTAGATATGGATGAAGTCATTGGAAATATTCGTCAGGCAGTAGCAGCACAATACGATTTACCTATTTATGCCGTTGTATTAGTTAAGCCTGGAAGTGTTCCCAAAACTTCCAGTGGTAAACTTCAACGTCGCGAGTGTCAAGCTAAGTTTTTAAATGGAAATTTAGATCTGGTGATTCCCATGAATGCAAAGCAAAAATTCCCAAAAGAAGCAGTCTCGCAAAATGTTGGTATCAGTGGAGGCTGATTCCCTTAAAATCTGCGAACAACGAGCAGTTTTATAGTGGGTAACTTAAACTCACAAACAATAAAACTGACAACTAAGAAACGTTAACAATCCCAGCATTAACTGAACAAGAGGCAAAATATGTATCCACTTACTAAAGGACAAGTCAAGCATTTTGAAGAAAAAGGATGGGTTGGTCCTCTCAATCTCTTTTCTGAAGCAGAAATTCAATCTGTGAAAGAATGTCTGGAGTTTAATAGTATTCTTAAAGAAGTAGATGAGCAACCAATGCTCATGTTCTACAACAATGTCATGAACATTAGTACATCTCGGGATCTTCATCTATTTCACAAACCTATTGCGGAAATGTTTCAAAACCCAAATTTAATTCGGGCGTTAAATCAATTGGGTGAACCCGATCTACTTTTTTGGCGTACAAATGTCTTTTGTAAAATGCCAGGTGAAGGTCAAATAAAATGGCATCAAGTTTACGATTCTTATAATCCAACTGGATACGACGACCAAAAGCAGACGTTAGTCTATACTGAAGAAAAAGATTTTTTGAATTTAACAGTATGGGTCGCTTTAGACGATGCTACCCTTGCGAACGGTTGTGTACATTTTGCCAACGGCACTCATAAAAAGAAATTTGACCGTTTGCAGGTTCCTGCTGAAGAAGGAATGTTTGCAGGCGTAAAAGTCCATAAAATGGTTTGGCAGGGGCGGAAGCCGTACTCACAAGTCTTTGATTTTAATGAAAGTGAATGGGAAGTAGAGGCAGTACCAGCAAAGGCAGGGCAAGTCATTATCTTCACTGAGCGAGTTATGCATTGTTCTCCTCCCAATAAATCTAACCAACGTCGTTTGGCTATTAACGCACGTTACATACATCCGAAGGTAAAGATTTATCCACATCGTTTGCAGGGTGATTTCATTGATGAAAATTTTCATAACATCCAAAGGCATTTCTGTATTCTTGTCTCAGGGCGTGATGATTATGGGATTAACTGTGTGAGAGAATGGAATGATTTAGATAACACAGAAGTTGAATTTCAAACCATGACAAACTTAGTGCGTTTTGGTCATGTGGATCTACCCAAGGGCAAGCAACAAATAGAAATTGAAAGTTTGTATCAACAAGCGACGATGGGTGATTGCTCAGAAGAGGAGCCCGATCCAATTTTGCATGCACGAAAATATATTCAATGGCATGCATGGAAACAACTTCAAGGAATAAGCCGTGCGGAAGCAATGCAACGGTATAGCAAGCTAGTGGCTGAATTGCCTCGAAAGGATAGGAAGGTTGCAACTCAGCAGGATAATAACAATAACGGTCATGGAAAGAATGGCCATTCTAATGGGGCACTTCCCAAAACAGCAGAGGTTCAAGCTTGGTTGGTTTCTTATCTCGCTGAACTCTTAAAGCGCCAGCCCGATCAAATTGATGTTAAGGTTCCTTTCGATCGCTATGGTTTGGGGTCTCTAGATGCAACCAATTTAATTGGTGATTTAGAGGATTGGCTGGAAAAAGAACTGCCTCCTACTCTACTGTTTAACTACCCAACTATTGAGGTTTTGGCTAATCATTTAACTGAGGAATCAAAAGTCGCGGTGTAAATACTCCCACAGGGTTTACACATAAAAGTTATTTTTTGAGACTGGGTGAAAGGAGGTGAAAACGTTAGAGTTTTTTACAGCCTAACACCCTGCCTTAACTCTTGATTTTTCTTCTCAATGTGTAAATCCTGTGAGTGTTTCAGTTATGTCTCGGAGCAAAGGTATAAAGAATTGGGAGTGTTAAATTGGAACCTATAGCAATTGTAGGCATTGGTTGTCGTTTTCCCGGAACCAACAATCCAAAAAGCTTCTGGCATTTGTTACAGAATGGTGTAGATGCTATCACTGAAGTGCCATCAGATCGATGGGATATCAATGCCTTTTACGATCCAGACCCTCTTAAACCAGGGAAAATGAACACTCGCTGGGGTGGCTTTTTGGAACAAGTGTCTCAATTCGATGCCAATTTCTTTGGGATTTCTCCTCGGGAGGCGGAGCGAATGGATCCCCAGCAGAGATTGGTTATGGAAGTAGCATGGGAAGCATTGGAAAATGCTGGGCTATCGCCAGAGACGCTATCTGGGACTCAAACAGGAGTGTTTATCGGAATTGGCAATTATGACTATGGTCTGCTTTTACGTAAAAATTTACGAAGTGCAAATGCCTATGACGGGATTGGCAGTTCTTTTAGCATTGCACCCAATCGCTTATCCTATCTACTGAATCTGCGCGGACCTAGTGTCGCGATAGACACTGCTTGCTCCTCATCTTTAGTCGCATTGCACTATGCTTGCCAAAGCCTGGAAAGCTTAGAATGCAATCTTTGTATTGTAGGAGGGGTTAACTTAATCCTGACTCCAGAGCTAACAGTTGCTCTTTCTCAAGCTAAAATGATGTCTGCTGATGGTCGCTGTAAAGCCTTTGATGCTCAGGCTGACGGTTATGCTAGGGGGGAAGGATGCGGTGTCGTAGTCCTCAAACGTCTTTCAGATGCGCTGCGGGATGGGGACAAAATTCAGGCGCTCGTCAAGGGCTCAGCCATTAACCAAGATGGTATGAGCAATGGGCTTACAGCTCCGAATGGGCTTTCTCAGCAGGCGGTCATTCGCCAAGCTCTAGAAAATGCAAACGTGCAACCTGCACAGATTAGTTATGTGGAAACTCACGGCACTGGCACTCCTTTAGGAGATCCCATTGAGATTGCATCTTTACAAGCAGAGTTGATGCCCGGTCGTTCGCCAAACCAACCTTGTTGGATTGGTTCGGTTAAAACCAATATTGGTCATTTGGAATCTGCTGCGGGGATAGCTGGCTTAATTAAAGTTATATTATCTTTACAACACAAGCAAATTCCCCCCAATCTACATCTCAAACAGCTTAATCCGTATATTTCTTTGGCAGGGACGCCCTTTTCCATCCCTACTGAATGTGTGCCTTGGTCTGTTGGCACAGAACGTCGTCTGGCTGGAGTCAGCTCTTTTGGTATTGGTGGAACTAACTGCCATGTCATTCTAGAAGAAGCGCCCTTACCTGTTTTGCAGGAAAATGACATTGAACGCCCTGTCCACCTCCTGACTCTTTCGGCACAAACTGAGGATGCTCTTGGAGAACTGGCGCAACGTTATGGAGATTTTTTAGCATCTCATCCTGAGTCATTACTGGCAGATATTTGTTTTACAGCTAATACAGGGCGATCGCATTTTGAGCATCGTCTGGCTGTTGTAGCTGAATCTACCTTGCAATTGCACGAAAAACTCAGTTTTTACGCTGCAGGGCAACAACCTAGTGGACTGACTCATGGTCAAATACAAAGCAAAAAACCCCTAAATATAGCTTTTTTATTTTCCGGGCAGGGTTCACAGTATGTCCGCATGGGTTGGCAGCTTTACCAAACTCATCCAACCTTCCGCAAGGTGCTGGATGAGTGCGATCGCATTTTGCGTCCTTACTTAAAATCTTCATTGCTCTCGATTCTTTACCCTGCACCTGATGCACCCCAGTTACTGCATAACACAGAGTATACACAGCCAGCATTGTTCGCCCTTGAATACGCTTTAGCCCAGCTTTGGCGTTCTTGGGGAATTATTCCTGATGCGGTGATGGGTCATAGCGTGGGAGAATATGTGGCTGCTTGTGTAGCAGGGATTTTTAGTCTTGAAGATGCACTAAAACTCATTGCTGAACGGGGACGATTAATGCAGACATTGCCACAAGACGGCATTATGGCAGCAGTGTTTGCCGATGTAACCAAAGTTGCAGGGGTAGTCGCTACTTATGCAAAAACGGTAGCTATCGCTGGGGTTAATGGTCCACATAATACTGTGATTTCAGGGATGCGATCTGATGTTGAGGCTGTGTTGCAGCTGCTAGAAACTACAGGCATAAAAAGTAAATTGCTCAAGGTATCACATGCTTTTCATTCACCTGCAATTGAGCCCATGCTTGCTGCTTTTGCTCAGGTGGCAAGTCAGGTAAAATATAACATACCGCAAATACCGCTGATTTCAAATTTGACCGGTCAGGTTGCAACAGAAGCGATCGCCACACCCGAGTACTGGTGTCACCATACACGAGAGGCGGTGCAGTTTGCTCAGGGTATAAAAACATTACATAACTTGGACATACGAGTTTTTATTGAAATTGGTCCCAATCCAGTTCTTATAGGAATGGGAAGCCAATGCCTTCAGGAAGGAAGTGGTACTTGGCTGCCTTCACTACGCAAAAATGTTGAAGATTGGCAACAGCTTTTAAACAGTCTAGGCAATCTTTATACTCAAGGAGTTAACATTAACTGGTTGGAATTCGACCGTGATTATCACCGTTCTCGAGTTTCATTCTTACCAAACTATCCATTCCAGCACAAACGGTACTGGGTTGAAGAAACTTTAGAAAGATCTCCGCAGCTACAACCTCCGTTACACCTTTGGGATTCTTTAGTCAAAGCAGGTCGCCACCAAAGCCACATAGGAGTGTCAGAATATAGGCTTCCGATTAGCTTTGAGCAGAACCAGTGTATGCACGATTTGTGCATTGCTTATATTAATTTAGCACTCAAGAATTTAGGGGCTTTTCATCAAGGCAAGGCTTATACCCTTGATGATTTCATGCAGAAATTTTCCATCCGGTTCTGCTATCAGCAGTTGGTTTCCCGGTGGTTGCAGATGATGGTAGAAAATGGGCAGTTGCAAAAAGAAGGCGATTATTTTACGAACCTTTTACCCATTCCATTTGATAATAACAATATCGAAAGTTTGCTGAAAGAGGTTAAGAAGCAGTGGGAAGGTACACCCGAACTGGTTGAACTGATCCAGCGTTGTGGAGAGCATTTAGCAGAAATATTAACTGGTAAAGAAGAGATTAGAGCTTTGCTATTTCCTGATGGTTCCTTAGACAGGATGGAAAAGCTTTATCGAGATACTCAATTTTCCAGCTACTACAATGCTATTGCTAAAGAAGTTCTACAAGCAGTTGTCAAAACTTTATCTCCTGACACCAACCTTAGGATAATAGAAATTGGGGCGGGAACAGGTGGAACAACCTCATGGTTGTTACCAGTTTTGCCAGAGCAACGAACGAAATACACCTTTACTGATGTCAGTACAATATTTTTAAATAAAGCTTCTAAAAAGTTTAGCAACTATCCATTTGTTCAGTGCAGTTTACTAGATATCGAACAGTCACCCCAAGAGCAAGGTTATGAAAGACACTGTTACGATTTAATTGTAGCAGCAAATGTCCTTCACGCTACGCGCAACCTCGAACAAACGCTACAAAATCTTCAGTCTCTCCTCGCTCCCGGTGGACTGTTACTAGTTTGGGAGGTGACTCAACCCCTGTTGTGGTTTGATGTGGCTTTTGGGGCTCTTGTGCAGCCAATTGAGGATGAACAATTACGTCAAAACCAGCCATTTATCTCAGTAACTCAATGGCAACAGCTGCTTCAATCCCAAGGATTTGTCAAGGTAGAATCTTTCCCTGAATCTGGTTTTGAGGCTGAAGTTTTGGGGCAACATATTTTGCTCGCCCAAGCACCCATATCTGCAACACTATCATCCCCTGCTGCATTCACGGTACAAATGACCGCAGCTTCTGCTCAAAAAGCTGTTAGAAAAAATCTAGCTTTGCCAGCAATAGATTTAGGGACAGCAATTCATCCTTTACTGGGTTATAAGCTGCGCTCAGCACTTTCAAATGTTCAATTTGAGTCTCATTTAACAAAGGATTCACTTTCTTTACTCAAAGATTTTCCAGCTTCTGGTAAAGTGGTATTGCCAGCAACAGCTAAATTAGAGATAAATTTGGCTGCAGTTATGGAAGTCCTTGGCACAGGGGCAAAAACTCTAAAAAATATTGCTTTCAAAGAAGATCTGAGTTTACCCAAAGGAGAAACCAAAGTTATCCAATCAATTCTCACCCCGACAGGTAGAGAAAAATATGAGTTCCAACTCTACAGTTTACTAACTGCAGTCGAACAAAGAAAAGCATCTTGGACTTTACATTTCACCGGAGAGTTCTGTAACTCACCTCAAGTAAACAAAGAGCAACAGCCACTGACAATCTCTTTTGCAGAAATTCAGGCACGTTGCCCAAAGGTGTCTGACATTGAGTTCTACCAAAGCTATTTCAAGCATACTTTACAGTACGAAGACATTTACCAAGGAATAGAAACTCTATGGCAGGGGGATGGGGAGGTTTTAGCACGACTGCGGCTACCGTCCGAGTTGGCAGCGACAGTAGATGATTACTACATACACCCAGCTCTGCTTGATGCTTGCTTTCAAATTGTTGGAACGAGCTTGCTAACTCAAAAAAACCGTATTACTCTTGACAATGGCTATGTTCCTGTAACTATTGATAGCTTCCAATTTCTCCATAAACCGGGATCGAACATTTGGAGTTATGTTATTCTGCGATCGGTTGAAACCTTAGATCGAGAAATAGCCATTGCAGATTTATATATATTTGATGAAACTCAGCAGCTTGCAGTATCAGCGCTCGGTCTGCATTTGCAACCTGTACGTGCTCAAAAGCCCGAACTTGTCTGTCAATTAGAAACGGCTTTGCCCGGTCATCGTCAAAAAATTCTCACTAACTTCATTTGCAATGAGGTGGCAAAAGTACTTAACCTAGATGCAGCCAATCAAATGAGTGTCCATAAGGGTTGGTTTGAAATGGGGATGGATTCTCTGACAGCCATTGAGTTTAAGAGCCGTCTTGAATTGAGCTTAGGTCAACGCTTACCTTCCACTTTGGCTTTTGACTATCCCAATACTGAAGCTTTAACCTGTTATTTAATTGAGAACGTATTTGCTTGGGAATCCTCCAAAGTCTCTGTCCTGGAACCGGAAACCGTTGATACTGACCGACAAGATACGATCGTCGCAGATATTGAACAGCTTTCCGAAGATGAATTAGTGACACTACTTGCTGAAGAATTAGCTTATTCTATTGAAGTCAATTGAGATGAATACACTCCCCGAAATTCCCGATCGCCAATCTGTACTGAAAAATGCTCTACTTGAAATCAAAGCTCTACGTGCTAAACTTAAGACTATTGAGGGCTCCCGTAAAGAGCCAATCGCGATCGTCGGCACGAGCTGTCGATTTCCAGGCGGAGCTAGTAACCCAGAAAGGTTTTGGCAATTGCTCCGCAATGGAGTAGATGCAATTGTTCCTGTGCCGGCGAACCGATGGGACGTTGAGGCTTTCTACGATCCAAAACCAGATACCCCCGGTAAAACTTATATGCGGTGGGGTGCTTTTCTAGACGAGGTAGATACTTTCGATGCTTCATTCTTTAACATTTCTCCCCGCGAAGCAGTTGGCATCGATCCTCAGCAACGATTGCTGTTAGAAGTCAGCTGGGAAGCTTTAGAAAATGCAGGTTTGGCACCCAAGCAGATATTTGGCAGTCAAACAGGAGTATTTGTAGGAATTTGTGCTAATGACTACACCTATCTGCAAATGCGGAGAAACTATTTTGAAAGCATTGACGCTTACCGGGCTACAGGAAATGCTCTTAGCGTTGCGTCTGGTCGTCTATCCTACAGCTTTGGGTTGAAAGGACCAAGCCTATCAGTTGACACAGCCTGTTCCTCATCTCTAGTGGCTCTTCATTTAGCCTGCCAAAGTTTGCGAAGTGGTGAATCAAATTTGGCTTTAGCAGGCAGTGTTAACTTAATTTTGTCGCCTTATGCTAGTATTGCTTTTGCTAAATCTCGAATGTTAGCCAGTGATGGTCGTTGTAAAACTTTTGACGCTGCTGCCAATGGCTTTACTAGAGGAGAAGGCTGTGGCGTCATAGTGCTCAAACGTCTTTCGGATGCTGTGCGGGACAGGGATAATATTATAGCACTGATCCGAGGGACAGCTATTAATCAAGATGGAGCAAGTAGCGGTCTCACTGTCCCTAATGGACCTTCTCAACAGGCGGTTATCCGTCAAGCATTAGCCAATGCCGATCTTACCCCCGATCTCATTGATTACGTAGAAGCTCATGGCACGGGCACTGCTTTAGGAGATCCTATCGAAGTGCAGGCTTTGGGGGAAGTATTCAAAGACCTTTCTCACGATTGTCCATTGCTGATTGGCTCAGTCAAAACCAATATTGGTCATTTGGAAGCGGCAGCTGGGATGGCAGGTCTGATGAAAGTTGTTCTGTCCTTACAGCATAAAGAACTACCCCCTCATTTACATCTTAAAGAACTCACTCCTCAAGTGTCGTGGGCAAATATCCCCTTGGAGGTTTCAACCAAGTTGAGACCTTGGCCCAACCGGGGGCGACGACGCTATGCTGGATTAAGTTCTTTCGGGTTTAGCGGCACCAATGCTCATGTGATTTTTGAGGAAGCCCCAATCCAAGAACGCGTGCCTGTAGAAGTACAGCGCCCCCTTCATATCCTGACGTTGTCTGCTAAGAGCCCGCAAGCTTTAAAACAACTGGCAAGCAGATTTGAAAAACATTTCGTTACGCATCCTGCTCACAACTTAGAGGATGTCTGCTTTACTGCTAATACCGGACGCAATCATTTTTCTCACCGTTTGTCTGTCGTCTCTGATTCATTGAGTCATATGCAAGCCGAATTAGCAGCATTTGTTACAGAACAAAAATTTTCTGGAACAGTGCGGTTTCGCAAGCAGACAGATAACCGTGCAAAAGTTGCATTTTTGTTTACGGGTCAAGGTTCTCAATACCTGGAAATGGGCCGTCATCTTTACGGCACTCAACCGACATTTCGGAAAATTCTTGACCAATGCAATGAGATCCTCGGTCCTTATCTTCAGCAGTCGTTACTTTCAGTGCTTTTCTCTGCATCCAAAACGACGCCCTTGTTACACGAAACCCAGTACGCACAACCAGCGTTATTTGCTCTGGAGTATGCGTTGAGCAAACTTTGGCGCTCATGGGGAGTTGTCCCTGAGGCGGTGATGGGTCACAGTGTTGGGGAGTACGTAGCAGCTTGCGTAGCGGGAGTATTCAGCTTGGAAGATGGGCTGAAGTTAATTGCACAACGGGGACGATTAATGCAGTCTTTGCCCCGAAATGGAATGATGGCAGCTACGCAAACTCATCAAGCTGAGGTTATTAAAGTACTTACTTCTTACACGGGGTTGGTCTCTATTGCTGCAATTAACAGTCCTCAGCAAACTGTAATTTCTGGAGAATTTGCTGCAATGCAAGCAGTTATTGAGGAGCTGCGATCGCAGCAAATTGCTGTCCAACCTTTGGAAGTTTCTCATGCCTTCCATTCTCCGCTCATGGAGCCCATACTCCACGAGTTCCGACAAATTGCACGGGGAATTAACTTTAGCGCCCCACAAATTTCTTTGGTTTCCAACCTTACAGGCGAGATATTAGAACCAGGGAAGATTCTAGATGCTGATTACTGGTGCGAACATATTTGCCAACCCGTCCAATTTATGGCTGGAATTCAATCACTCGCGGCAAACAACTATAAACTATTTGTGGAAGTTGGCCCAAACCCCACTCTTTCAAAACTAGGTAAGCAGTGCTTGTTACAAGATAATGAAATTTGGTTGCCTTCTCTTGCACGGGGGCAAAATGATTGGCAAGTACTATTAAAGAGTTTGAGTACTCTATACTGTGAAGGTCTGGATATAGATTGGGTTGAATTTGACCGTGATTATCCTCGTTACCGTCTTCCATTACCGACTTACCCGTTTGAAAGAGAACGTTACTGGTTTGACGAATCACCTTTATCTCAATTTTACTCCCCTACTACTAAGAGTCCTTTGAATAAAAAGTCTAATACCCCTATTCATCCTTTGCTGGGACGGCGTATATCCACTTTAGTTGCAACCAATGGTAAACAATGACACAATCCATAGCTATTCCTGAAATTAAATTTGAAGCTCAAATCAGCACATCCCATCAGCCCTATTTGCGAGATCACCGAGTTCGCGGAAAGATTATTTTTCCGTTGACTGGTTATATAGAAATGGCCTTGGCGGCGGCAACAGAAATCTTTGAGACAATTCATCCCGTTGTTACAAATATTGAGCTTAAAGAAGCGCTGCTTCTGTCAGAAACAGAAACGCGTACTATTAAGCTAGTGGTTTCTCCTCACCGATCTTCCAGACAAACGACTTTTGAAATTCTCAGTCAGCGTTATGATTGCGATCGCGAGTTCAACCAGTGGACATTACACGTTAAGGGAGAGATCGGCAACAACGTGACGACTGGTAACTCTTTATTGACGTCGTTAGTGTCCCTCACAGATATCCAAGACCGCTGCCCACAAGCAATATCTTCTGCTAAATTTTATGAAACTTTGCGTATTCGGGGTATGGAGCACGGTCTTAGCTTCCAAGGAACACAACAAATTTATTGCGGTAAAGGCGAAGCATTGGGTAATATCCAACTTCCTCCACTACTAGAGGAAGAAGCCACTCTTTATCAGATCCACCCTGCACTCCTTGATGCTTGCATTCAGGTTTTAGCGCTTGCTCTTCCCTCAAATAGTTCCCAATTAGTTAGTGGTGTTACATATTTACCTAGCCGTTTGGAAAAGGTGTGCGTTTATCGCCCCGTCAGTACTCGATTGTGGAGTTATACTTGCCTTCGTCCAAATGTAGAAGCAGACCCAGACTCTTTTGAGGGAGATATTTACTTACTGAATGAATTTGGAGAGGTTATTGTAGAAATATTGGGTTTGCGTTTACAGCGATTTGAGCGCCTTGCACAAAACCCTGTTCCAAGCTATTTTAAGGATTGGCTGTATCAATTACAGTGGCAGCCCAAAGCAAAAACGGCTCCAGATAAGTCTATAAAGCCCCTTGCAAGCCCTCGCCCAGGCAAGTGGTTAATTTTTGCAGAAAAAAACAGCGCTGTTGGGCAAGAATTAGCTACCTTGTTTCAAGCTCAGGGTCAAAACTGCGCGATCGTGTCTCCTAGCAAAAGCTATGGCATTTCTTCTGACAAGCAACAAGCCTGGATCGACCCAGAGAGTTTTGAAGATTACCAGCAACTGCTCAATGACATTTGTGGCAATGGGCAACAACCCTGTGGAGTAGTGCATCTTTGGAGTTTGATAGCCGAAACCGCAACACAAACCTCTGTAGCTTCATTAAAAGCATCTCAAACCTTGGGATGTCAAAGCGTATTGTTGCTTTTACAAGCCTTAAGTACCATTGAATGGAAGCACGCACCTAAGATATGGCTTATTACCCGTGGCGCTCAACCAGTCACTACAAAGCTTACCGATATGAGTGCAGCGCAATCAATTCTCTGGGGAATGGGTAAAGTTGTTGCCCTAGAGCATCCTGAATGGTTTGGTGGCTTAGTCGATCTAGATCCTGAAGCACCTGTAGAAGAAAGCTCTCGCTTGTTTCAAACCATTTGGCAACCGGACGACGAGAAACAACTTGCGTTCCGACAAGGGCAGCGTTATGTACCCCGCTTAAATCGTCAACACAGCTTTGAGCAGCCCGTACACTCGCTTCAATTGCGAGATGATGCTAGCTATCTCATTACTGGAGGACTTGGTGATTTGGGACTCCAAGTTGCTCGTTGGATGGTGCAGCAAGGAGCTCAAAACATATTGTTATTAGGACGTACAAAACTGCCCCCACCTTCTCATTGGAATCAAGTGAAAACAGGTGATTCTGTAGGAAATCGAATCAAAGCGATTCAAGAGTTAGAGTTAATGGGGGCAAACGTGCTTTATGCTGCTGTAGACGTTGCTAACGAAGCAGACCTATCCTCCTTTTTCAAACAGATTCAGCAAGATGGTTGGCCGTCAATTCGTGGTATATTTCATACAGCCGGACAGTTGCATGACAGTACTTTACTCAAGCTTGACACGACTGCATTTACAGAAGTTTTACGTCCTAAGGTTTTGGGAACTTGGTTATTGCACCGGCTACTAGCAGATGCAGACCTTGACTTTTTTGTTATGTTCTCTTCAGCTGCTTCCTTATTCGGCTCCCCAGGTCAAAGCAATTATGCTGCTGCTAATGCCTTTCTTGATGCTTTATCCCACTATCGATATGCTCAAGGTTTACCCTCACTCAGCATTAATTGGGGAGCTTGGGCTGAAGTTGGTATGGCAGCTCGAACCAGCCAAGCCGGACATTTTGACCCACGAGCATTAGGCAGCATGACGAATCAGCAGGGGTTGGAAGTCCTAGAATATCTTCTTCAACAACAGATACCCCAAGTTGGTGTTTTGCCTATTGACTGGTTAGAGTGGCATCAAGCGTATTCAAATATCGATCGCTCACCATTAGTTGCTGAAGTTTTTAGCCAAACGCTCGATCTCTTCAAGACAACAGAATCGGAAGTGTTGATACAAGAAGCTATTTTGGCCGCAGCACCAAACGCTCGACTTGCTTTGTTAGAAGGTTTTGTACACGAACAAGTTGCTAAAGTCTTGAGAGTGTTGCCTTCTAAACTTGATGTTCATTTACCTCTCAATCAATCTGGCTTAGATTCTCTCATGGCGGTGGAACTGAAAAATAACCTGGAAAGCACTTTGAGAGTTGCAGTTCCTCTGGTAAAATTTATTGAGGGAAATAGTGTTGCACAGCTTGCCGTACAAATACTCGATCGCTTATTGGCAACGCACCTTAAAATAAACGACCAAATGCAGGCAAGAAAGCTCCTTGCAGAAATCGATCGCCTGTCGGATTCAGAAGTGAACGAGCTACTTACCCAATTAACATTAGAAGAAGAACAGCAATGAGTATTTCCCCAAAAAATACCGACGCTCTGCCGTCAGAAGAAAAGCGTGCTCTATTGGCAAAACTGCTACAAAAAAAAGTTGAAATTGAGCAGGTAGAATCAAGGAAGCCTATAGATAAATTAGCTACAATAGTACCAAATCCGGAACAACGCCACCAGCCGTTTCCACTTACAGAGATTCAACAGGCTTACTGGATTGGGCGCATGGGAGCTTTTAAGGGAGGCAATGTAGCTATCCATGCTTATGTGGAAATTGAAAGTAGCCACCTGGATTTGCCCTTATTGAATGTGGCTTGGCAGCGCCTAGTTGACCGTCACGATATGTTGCGAGCCATTGTGCTACCCGATGGACAACAACAAATTCTGGCGCAAGTTCCTCCCTATGAAATCAAAGTTTTTGATCTGCGGAACCAAGATCGCACTACAGTAGAGAACCACTTGTTAGCTACTCGCCTTCGCCTCTCCCATCAGGTATTACCTGCTGACCAATGGCCCCTGTTTGAGCTATGTGCTTCTCGCTTGGACGACCGCCTCATCCGACTTCACATAAGTGTCGATGCTTTAAACATTGATATTGGAAGTTTTATGATCCTCATCCGAGAATGGATACAGCTCTATCAGGATCTAGATGTACCACTACCCCCACTGGAACTCTCTTATAGAGACTATGTCCGGGCTTTAGAGGCTCTACGAGATTCTCACGTGTATCAACAGTCACTAGAGTATTGGCGATCGCGTTTGGTAAACCTTCCTTCAGCACCTGATTTACCATTTGTTCAACTTTCTGAAGGTGCAGAGCATTCTCAATTTCGCCGCTTAAGTGCTCAGTTAGATAAAGAAACTTGGCACCGGCTTAAAACAAGAGCCAGCCAAGCAGGACTCACCCCTTCTGGAATATTACTAGCTGCTTACGCTGACGTCTTAACAAGATGGAGCAAAAGTCCCCACTTCACCCTGAACGTAACACTGTTCAATCGCCTTCCCATTCACCCTCAAGTGAATAATATTCTGGGTGACTTTACTTCAATTATTCTGCTAGAGATAGACAATTCAACAACAGATCCATTTGCCATTTTTGCTCAGCGAATTCAGAAACAGCTTTGGAGGGATCTTGAGCACCGTTATGTGAGTGGAGTTCAAGTTTTACGAGAGCTAACTCAGTATTGGGGTCAAACTGGTGAAGCTATCATGCCGATCGTGTTCACTAGTGCTCTCGACTCAATTGGCAGCACTCAAGGTCTGAATGCACTATCTCAGTTAGGAGAAAAAGTTTATAGCATTAGCCAAACGCCTCAAGTTTGGTTAGACCACCAAGTGTTTGAAGAGGATGGAGTACTATTATTTAATTGGGATGCAGTTGAAGCTATTTTTCCTGAAGGTTTACTTCAAGATATGTTCGACGCCTACTGTCGGTTGCTTCAGCATTTAGCAAACGATTCCAACAGTTGGCCAGAAGTTAACATTTGCTTAATTCCTCCTACACAACTCGAACAGATAGCAGTACTTAATAGTGTAGAGGCTGATATACCCAACGAACTGCTGCATACTTTGTTTACCCGACGTGCGAATCAACAACCCAGCCATCCAGCAGTGGTCACAACCACTTTAACTCTCACCTACGAGGAACTGGATCGCCGTTCCCAGCAATTGGGTTGGCAATTACGTAATTGGGGCGCTCGACCCAACACCTTGGTGGCTATAGTCATGGAGAAGGGATGGGAGCAAATTGTGGCAGTCTTGGGTATCCTTAAATCTGGTGCTGCTTATCTTCCCATCGATCCCAATATTCCGCAAGAACGCCTGTGGTTTCTACTGGAAAATGGGGAAGTTGAGTTTGTACTGACTCAATCTTGGCTGGACAATAAGATGAATTGGCCCGATCGCATTCGACGACTCTGTATAGATCGGCAAGACTGGAAGGATTTTAGCGATGGCCTGCTTGAATCCATACAAAACCCAAAGGATTTAGCCTACGTTATCTATACATCAGGCTCTACAGGTCTCCCTAAAGGAGTCATGATTGAGCATCGCAGTGTTGTTAACAGAATAACTGACATCAATCAACGCTTTCATATCAGTGCTCAAGACCGAGTTTTTGCCTTAACATCTCTGCATCACGACTTGTCTGTCTACGATATATTTGGTGTTCTGACTGTTGGTGGGGCTTTAATTTTACCTGATGCTGCATCAGTTCGCGATCCCTCCCACTGGGTGAAATTGATGCGTCAGGAAAAAGTGACGCTTTGGAATTCAGTCCCAGCATTTATGCAAATGTTGGTAGAGCATTTGGAAAATATTGCCAATCCTGACAACGTTGTACCCCATTCTCTACGGTTAGCTATTTTGTCTGGGGATTGGATTCCGGTAACATTGCCAGACAGGCTTAGATCCTTAGTCCATAATGTTCAGGTGATTGGTGCTGGAGGTCCCACTGAAACAACTGTCTGGGATATTTGCTACCCGATTGGAATCGTTGACCCCACTTGGAAAAGTATTCCTTACGGTCGTCCCCTAGCTAATGCTCGATATCATATATTGGATGAAAAACTAAATATCTGCCCGACTTGGGTGCCTGGAGAGCTTTATATTGGCGGTGCAGGATTGGCGCGGGGTTACTGGCGGGACCAAAAAAAGACTGAGGAAAAATTTATTCACCATCCCCAAACGGGAGAACGTTTGTACAAAAGTGGAGATCTCGGTTGTCGTCTCCCAGATGGCAGTATTCAGTTTCTTGGAAGAGAAGACTTTCAGGTCAAACTGCGCGGTCTCCGGGTTGAACTCGGTGAAATTGAAATGGTTTTGCGACAGCATCCTGCTGTACAAACCGGTGTCGTTACAACGGTAGGTACTCCTGGTAACGAGCGTTTGCTTGCTTATGTTGTTCCCAAACAACAGCACTCACAAGGCAATGATATACAAAACTCGTTAAAGCAGAAACTACCTGGAGAGTTTGATTCAGGTCAGCTTAAAGATGTTCTCCTCAACCCCCTCGAGCGTTTGGAATTTAAACTTAAACAAGCTGGGCTAAGACGGGACTTCGACCAACCTCATATCCAACTTTCACAACCTGAACTTGATGAAGCTTTCATCTCAAAGTATACTCAACGTCGCAGTTATCGAGATTTTCTGGATAGCCCAATTTCCATTGAGAAGTTTAGCAAGTTTTTTAGCTGCCTTTATAATGTGGAGCTTGATGCTTTACCGAAGTATCAGTATGCCTCTGCTGGTGGCTTGTACCCAGTACAGACTTATATCTATATCAAGCCTAATGGAGTCGAAGGACTATCAGCAGGAGTATACTACTATCACCCTAAAGAGCATTCCCTTGTTTTGCTTTCGGAGAATACTCTCATTGATGGAGATGTTCATACTCAGGCGAATCGCGGTGCTTTTGACGGGTCAGCATTTTCAATTTTTTTGATCGGACAACTCAATGCGATCGCTCCAATGTATGGAGAACTATCCAAAGAATTTTGCTTGCTTGAAGCCGGGTACATGGCTCAACTACTGATGAGTGCAGCACCTGCTCATGAAATTGGTCTTTGCCCAATAGGTGGACTTAATTTTGAAGGCATTCGCCATTTATTTGCATTAGAAGAAAGCCATATTTTGCTTCATTCTTTAGTAGGTGGTGTCATCGATCCGCAAAACATTCAAAAACCATCATTTGATGGGCAGCCATCAAGTTTTGCGGCTTCTTCGTCTGGTAAACTATCTAACAGTAATGATTCGTTAGCCGTTGATTTACAGAGCTTTCTTCGGGAAAAACTACCCAATTATATGGTACCTTCAAATGTAGTGTTCCTTGATGCCCTTCCCCTAACATCTAACGGCAAAGTTGACCGTAAATCTCTCCCCGAACCAGGAAAAATCGACCTAGATAAGAAGGTCAATTATGTAGCACCAAGCACTAAAATTGAGCTGATTCTCACGGAAATCGTGCAGGAAGTGCTGCAGGTGGAGCGCGTTGGTATCCACGACAATTTCTTTGATTTAGGTGCAAACTCCATACACATTGTTCAAATCCACAACAAACTACAAAAGACCTTTAACAGAGATATTTCCATTGTTGAAATCTTCCAATATTCTACGCTAATTTCCTTGGCGCAATTTTTGAGTCAGGACGCAGACGAGCAGCAGACTTTACAAAGTGCTGATAAAAGAGCTGAAGCTCGCAAAGGCGCTATGGGTCAGCGTAAAAAATCCAGTCAGAAGCATGGGTAAGTAGGAGAGCAAAGGGCATTTCCATGAGTGAAGCTACTTCTGTTGTATGTGATTATCCTAATGAGATAGCTATTGTTGGCATATCTGGTCGTTTTCCTGGTGCTAAAAACATTGATGAATTTTGGCAAAATTTACGGGATGGTGTTGAATCAATTTCTTTTTTCTCTGAAGAAGAACTTAAATTGGCTGGCGTAGATCCCAGCGATTTAGCTGACCCTAAGTATGTTAAAGCAGCATCTGTAGTAGCAGATACTGATTTGTTTGACGCCTCATTTTTTGGTTTTAGTCCCAGAGAAGCAGAAATTACAGATCCGCAGCATCGTCTTTTTTTAGATTGTGCTTGGGAAGCTCTGGAAAATGCAGGCTACGATTCTGAATCATACGAGGGTTCCATTGGCATCTATGCAGGTACGAGTATGAGCAGTTATTTGCTGTTCAATCTCTATCCCAATCACGACCTGATAAAATCTGTAGGAAAACTCCAAACTATCATTGGTAACGATAAAGACTATTTAGTAACCCGCGTCTCCTACAAATTAAATTTAAAAGGGCCAAGTGTAAGTGTTCAGACAGCTTGTTCGTCATCACTAGTAGCTGTTCATTTAGCTTCTCAAAGCTTGTTAAATCACGAGTGTGATATGGCTTTGGCAGGAGGTGTGAGAATAACCTCGCCCTCTAAAACAGGCTACTTTTATGAAAAAGGTTCGATTCTCTCCCCTGATGGACATTGCAAGGCATTTGATGCTGACGCACAAGGAACTATTTTTGGCAGCGGTGTGGGAGTTGTTGTCTTAAAGCGGCTAGCTGATGCGATCGCGGATAATGACTCGATTTATGCTATTATCAAAGGGTCAGCAGTTAATAATGACGGCTCTTCAAAAATTGGATACACAGCGCCTAGTGTCGATGGTCAAGCAAAAGTAGTTGCAGAAGCCCTTGCTGTTGCAGAAGTCGATCCAGAGACAATAACCTATATCGAAGCACACGGAACAGGAACTCCCCTAGGGGACCCGATTGAGTTATCTACTCTGACTCAAGTTTTTCGCGCCAGTACCAAGACTAAACAATTTTGTGCTATTGGTTCAGTCAAAACTAATGTTGGTCATTTGGAAGCCGCAGCTGGCATTACCAGCTTAATCAAGACCATCTTAATGCTAAACCATAAATTAATTCCACCCAGCTTACACTTCCAACGTCCTAACCCTCGGATTGATTTTGCCAATAGCCCCTTTTATGTCAACACCACATTAAAAGACTGGAAAGCCAGCAAGGGTGCTCGACGGGCTGGGGTCAGTTCTTTCGGAATTGGCGGTACAAATGCACACATCATTCTCGAAGAAGCTCCAGTCATTCCCGAGTCTTCCCTAAAATCAAAACCCTGGAAACTGTTACTCCTTTCTGCTAAAACCAACTCCGCACTCGAAACTGCAACACAGAATTTAGTTGCATATTTAAAACAGCATCCCGACCTTAATCTTGCTGATGTAGCTTACACCTATCAAGTAGGTCGGCGGGTTTTTAACTATAGACGTATGCTAGTTTGCGACAATCTCAATGATGCTGTAAATGCTCTAGAGTCACTGAATCCAGAACGAGTTTTGACACTCTACCAAGAACCCAAGCAGCGCCCTATAATGTTCATGTTTCCAGGACAAGGTTCACAGTATGTGAATATGGCACTGGATCTCTATGAGCTTGAATCAACTTTTCGCAAACAAGTAGACATTTGTGCAGAACTGCTCAAGCCGCATTTAGGGCTAGATATACGCTCTTTGCTGTATCCAAGTGCAAACGAGAGCGAAACAGCAGCACAACAACTTTGCCAAACTTCCATAGCACAACCCGTACTTTTCGTTATTGAATTTGCTCTAGCCAAATTGTGGATGGAGTGGGGCATACAACCCAATGCGATGATCGGTCACAGTTTGGGCGAATATGTAGCAGCATGTCTGGCTGATGTTTTTAGCTTAGAAGATGCTTTAGCTTTAGTAGTTGCCCGAGGTCAATTGATGCAACAGTTACCTAGTGGAGCTATGCTAACTGTGGCGCTGTCAGAAGAGGAGGTACTACCGCTACTGGGAAGTAAACTTTCTTTAGCTGCAAGTAATGCTCCAAATCTTTGTGTGGTTTCAGGTCCTAAAGATGATATAGACAGGCTGGAGTACCAGCTAACTAACATAGGCGTTACTTGCCGTCGCCTGCGTGTTTTCCATGCTTTTCATTCTAGTAGCATGGACGTAATTTTGGGAACTTTTACTCAGTTGGTCAGTAAAGTAAAACTGCATCATCCTAAAATCCCCTATATTTCCAACGTTACTGGTACCTGGATTACCAATACAGAGGCAACAGACCCCAGTTATTGGAGCAAGCATTTACGGCAAACAGTACAGTTTATGGCAGGGATACGAGAACTGACTCAAGCACAGAATGGCATCCTGCTAGAAGTTGGTCCGGGATCGACATTAAGTACGTTGGCTAAGTTAACTTTAGAGAAATCAGCAGCATCAGATGTACTGTGTTCGATGCGTCATCCTAACAATACGCAATCAGACATGGCATTGTTACTAAGTATCTTGGGTCAACTTTGGTTGAGGGGTATCAAGGTCAATTGGTCTGCATTTTATGCTTGCGAACGACATCGCCGTCTTCCATTACCAACTTATCCATTTGAGCGTCAGCGATATTGGGTTGATCCACCACTAGCTATTACTCAACATAACCAGCTTAAAACACAACAAAGAACAGAACATTTTCATTCAGAAGAGATATCGCAAACTTCGCTACATTCAAGACCCAGCTTGCAAAATACTTATGTTGCACCATCCAACGAAATTGAGCAAAAAATAGCCCAAATCTGGCAAAAGTTACTGGGTATTGAGCAAATAGGTGTTCATGATAATTTCTTCGATCTAGGAGGTAATTCTCTAATAGCTACCCAGCTCATCTCTCAACTACTGAGTGTTTTTGCCATTGAACTGCCCCAAAGGTGCTTGTTTGAAGCGCCGACAGTGGCTAAGTTAGCTGAAGTCGTTACAACTATTCAGCGTCAAGACACAACTGTTGAATCAGTAGTTTCTCTTTTTGATATCAAAAAAGAAGCTGTTTTAGATGCTACCATTAAACCTCAGGGAGTTGTTGCTGAGTCAGTGACAACTGAGGGAGCTAACTTTCTTTTGACTGGAGCAACAGGCTTTTTGGGAGCATTCCTACTGTATGAGCTTCTGCAGCAGACTGAAGCGAATGTTTACTGTTTAGTCCGCTCAAAGAATATTAAGGAAGGTAAGCGGAGAATTCGACGAAATCTAGAAGCTTATGACCTTTGGCAACACGGTTTTAGCGCTAGAATCATACCAGTCATTGGTGATTTATCAAAATCATTTCTAGGGCTTTCATCTCGCCAGTATCAAACGATGGCAACCCAAATTGATGCCATCTACCATAATGGTGCAATTGTTAATTTTACTTATCCATACAGCGTACTTAAATCAAGCAATGTTTTGGGAACGCAAGAAGTTTTGCGATTAGCTGCTCAAGTTAAGGTAAAACCCGTACATTTCACGTCTACAATTGCTGTATTTGAATCAGTCACTTTTGCTGAATCTCAGGTTATTGGAGAAGACTATGACCTCGATCGCGTTCAAGGTTTGTTTAGAGGCTATGCCCAAAGCAAGTGGGTTGCTGAAAAATTGATTGCAGAAGCAAATTTTAGAGGCATTCCGACTGCTATATATAGACCGGGAAACGTAGCAGGTCATAGTCAAAAAGGTGTTGGTAACACAGATGATTTTATCTGGAGAATGATGAAAGGCTGTATACAGTTGGGTAGTGCCCCAGATGTAGATAGTTTAATAGATATCAGCCCTGTAGATTATGTAAGTAGAGCTATTGTGTATCTTTCAAAACAGCAAGATTCGCTAGGAAAAACATTTCATTTAGTCAATCCTTATCCTATTAATTGGAATGAAATTGTTGATTGGATGAAATCTTTTGGTTATCCTCTGGTAAAGAAGTCATACAATCAGTGGCAACAAGAACTAGTCAAAAATATTCATCAATCTGAAAATAATGCTTTGTATCCACTGGCTTCTCTTTTCTTTGGGACTGGAAATATATCTACTGAGGGAGTATCCGATCAAATGAAACGACCAAAACTTGATTGTCAAAATACCATGAAATATTTAGCAGATTCTCATATTTATTGCCCCCCAGTCAGTTCGGAGTTACTTAACACTTATTTTGCCTATTTTATCCGCAGTGGATTTCTCAATCCTCCCTCTTCAATTGAGAACGCTCTGCTTAGTTTTGCCATTAAGTGATGTGTGCATTGATGTCCAAAAGTTTTTAATTTAGAGGTAATTTACATGACAAGCTCAGTTTTATTGACTAAAAAGTCTGCTTGGTCTTTCTTCTATCGGTTTGGTCTTTTTGATCCCGTTATCCCAATCAATTACGATCTCTCAATCAAAGGTGCTTTTGAGGCATTAGCACCAAAGCCAACAAACCGAGTGCTTGATGTCGGATGTGGTAATGGTCGCCTCTTCTATCATGCTCGTTCGTGGTTAGCTAAGGGTGGGCGTTTAGTTGGAGTAGAACTTAGTACAGGAGGAGCTGAGTCAGCGCGGTATAGAGCTGAGCAACTTGGGTTTGCAGACCAGATTACTGTTAAGCAGGGCGATATGCGTCACCTAAAAGAGCTGGAACTGGGAGTTTTTGATGGTGCAGTCTCTCACTTTTCTATCTATATGCTTCCGAAGCAGTCCGAAAGGCAAGCAGCAGTTAAACAAGTTGGCAATTTGCTGAAGCCAGGAGCCAAATTTGTGTTTGCTGTACCTAGTGAAACTTGGTCTGTTCGAGACATTTTCGTCGATGCTTGCCAAGTGGAATCAAAACGCAATGACATCAATTTGTTGCACCGTATTTTCCGCATGCGGCTAATCTATCCAATGACTGCTATTGGATTCCGCGATCTTGAAAAAGGACTCGATATAGATCTTTTCCACAGATATACGCCTGAAGAAATTACCGAACATTTAACGCAAGGAGGGTTTGAAGATATACAAATTGAGCGGATTTATGGCGGTAACGGTTATCGTGCTGTAGCTAGAAAGGTCTAAGCTGGTGAGGGGTGCAAGACTTTGCGCCCCCTACACCCAAATAAATATGGTTATATTTAGCACACGAATCAATGAGGGTATCATTAAATGAAAGCGCTTGAATTCTGGCATCCCGTTTTGCGAACAAAGGATTTGGGACGTAAGCCAGTTAGTGTAAATTTCTGTGGCAGAGAATTGGCGATCTTTCGAGGTCAAGATGGAACATTAGCAGCCTTGGAAGACTGCTGTCCACATCGCAGAATGCGATTGAGCAGAGGCAAAGTTCAGGGAAATCGTCTAGTTTGCCCTTATCACGGTTGGAGCTTTGATCGAAGCGGGAAAGGAAGTAGTCCCAGCACATCAGCACTCCATCCATGCGTCAAATCTTACGAAGTTACCGAGCGCTACCGTGCAATTTGGGTTAAGGAACACGAATCCACTGCTGAATTACCGACGCTTGCTCAACCTGGGCTTCACCAAGTATGTACTCTGCAGTACCGCATTCGAGCACCTCTGGAATTAGTAGTGGACAACTTCTCTGAAATTGAGCACAGTTGCACGACTCATCTTCTCCTTGGACACGACTTAGAAGGAATATCCCTAGTTGAAAGTCACATTGAAACTACTGATGATGCAGTTCGGATTGTTAATAAGGGACCGCAGAAGAAGATGCCTAGGTTGTTAGAGTATCTCCTTGGTTACAAGCGCGGTGATTTGTTTGTGGGCGAACTAGAAATTCTTTTTTCTCCAGTAAGAGTTAATATTAGAAATTACTGGACTTCTTTCAATTCTTCTGAATGTCGGAAAGGAGAGGCGCAAGGCACTGTAGTTTTTAATCCAGTAAGCGAGCAAGAAACGGAAATAATGATGTTTTCTTTTATGTCTCAAGAATTATCTGTATTTAGTCGTCTCCTAAATCCTTTAGCAACCTTTTTATTAGATTATGAAACCAGATTAGATAAAAAAATGCTGGAAGGAATAGCTGACCAGGATACAAAGCTTACAGGAATACAGCTAGGTCGTTTTGACAAACCGCTAGGACTTACTCGCGAACGCATAAAGCGTCTATACTGGCAAAAAGATTTTACTCCCGCACTTTAGTGAAAAGTCAGAATTTGGGACAGGAACATCCGGATATCGTCATGTAGAGATGCTTCCAACAGCGCGTCTCTACAAAAAAACTAGGTTTCTATGATTTCTGTACCGATACTCTAGGTTGCAAGCTGTTGTATTTGATTAAGATTTCCTACTGTAGAAATATTACTATCTATTTCAAAATTATTACCAATATTATATCCCCCATTCTGCACCCTGTTTTGTTTTGGCAGCCCACCTCAAAATTGACAAATTAGACAAGAAGTGCAGTAAGAGAAGCTAGGAAACCTGTCTTGCGCTACGCAAAACCTTGGCAAACTTAAGGATTTACGCCCTTAAGGCTAGGAGAACCGACAGCGCTGCGTTTTTTACGGATATGAGGGGTCAGTGAACTACCTACACCGCCAGCAAGCTGGTCGGTGTAGGCTTCTGGCGCATTTTGAATACTTCCAGAACCTCCTTCGAGGTACTATTAGTAGTAGAGTCACCTACCACTGGATTCCCTCTACGGCGTTTTATTGTTGGGAACAGTCCCAGCCCAACACGCTTTAAATTGATAGCGGCATTAATGTCGCGGTCAACCCAAAGCAATTCAAATTCGTCCCAGTACTCGCGGATATCGCAATCAATGAAGATGAATTCGTCACGATACGCGAGCAATTGAGATGTATACGCAGCTTTCACTGCTATGACCCTAGCCCCAGCTTTTGAAGCTATGTATTCTAGGATTGTAAAAAACTGTCCAAAAGCGGCGTCTAACCAGGATTTGTTCAATCCCGATTTGGCTGACTGACCATTTGGTAAATACTTGCCGTCCTCATCGAGTTTAGCTTTGTTTCGTTTTGACAAAGCTTTTAAGTTTAAGTCTTCATGAATAAAAACTTTTTTATTTGTCCGAACTAGAGCGTGAGCCGTCTTAAATGCGTGGTCTTTTCTCGCCCTGGCAATACGTTGATGTTCTCGCGCTTCTTTTTTGGCTAACTTACGTCTTGCCTTGCTACCTTTTTTCTTAGCTGATTTACGATGAGAAACCCTAGCCAAACGTTTTTCCGACTTCCTGAAAGACTTTAGTGAAGGTAACTTGGTATTCTCTGAAGTTGCCAAATAATCATCTTCATGTAGTACTGCGTCCAATCCCAAAGTGTTATCCCAAGTGGGTATTATCCGATCGGGAGTGAATTCAGGTACATTCGGATCTTCTAGACAAATTGTCAAATACCATCCATCAGCTTTTTTAGTTAATAAAGCATTTTTCAGTACAAAATCATTGGGTAAAGGTCGGTGTAAGCGGACTTTTATCCAACCATCAAGCTTTGAAATTGACAAGAACAACCAATTGTTTTCAATTCGTTCAATGGTTATAGCTTGTCCCTCAATCCTCATGGTACGGTAACGTGCCGCATTTTTAAAACGTGGCTTCCCGCTATGCTTGCCGTTAATGTCTCCTTGAATAAAACGAGAAAAAGCCTTATCTACTCGCTTAGAAACATCTTGCAATGTTTGCGAAGGAACGCGAGAAAAATCTAACAACTCTCCAGAATGACCCACTTTAAACAAATCTTCTTTAAAATTAGGGAGTTGTTTCTTTTGCAAGTAGTAACCTGGGCGCTCTCGTAGTTGAGGCAATGGACAACTGATTATTGAACAAGCGTCAATGCGACTACGGTTATTCTCCCACCAATCAAACCTATCTCCGAGTTGATTGTTGTACCAGTACCTGCAGATTCTTAACCAAGAATTCAATTCTAGTTTTTGATTGGTATTCGGATAAGCGCGGTACTGATAGTTCAGCAACATTATAATCACCTCCTTTGTTTCATCTATGCTAGCATATGTGTGATAACATTGGGTAAACAAACATGAAAACAACTAGATTAAATGTGCGGATGTCACAGAGGAGATTAAATAAGTTGCGATTATATGCAGCTTCCAAAGATAAAACAGTCACTTCCATAGTTGAGGACTGGATTGACCGCCTTCCCAACGCAGAAATTGGCAATCAAGTCACTGTCCCCACTCCCTCTTTCATCGACGGGGGAAATTGATCGGGGGACGTGGCTTGATTGCCCCAAAATTCATCCCACACTGCCTTCGGTCAGATGTGGGGCTTCTTTTGGTTTAAGCTAAAGTAAGTTGAGTGTTGATTCCTGAGCCAATATTCAGTAATAACTTCGTATTCCCAACCTTGTCTAGAGCAGTACCCAGCAAGCACAAGAGACTGACGTTGCAAATCGTCTTTCTGCGGTCGAGTACTTACCCAAAGCATAACAGATCGTTTTTCCTTTTCGTTCGGTTGTACCTAGAAGTTTAGCAACGTCGTACCTTCGCTTCTCCGCCTGCGGTGAGCTCTCGAGCGTAATTTTACCTTCGTCCTCCCACCTCCTCAACTGTCCTGACTCATTCTAAACCAGATATTCTGTTAAGCGATGGTATGCCCGAGATGGATGGTTATATGCTCTTGCGGGAAGTTAGAAAGCGATCGCCCCAAAAAGGCGGACAAATTCCAGCTATCGCCCTGACTGCTTACGCGGAACAGATGAACCAAAACCAAGCACTTGCAGCTGATTTCCAAAAACATATTGCAAAACCTGTTGAGCCAGTTGATATCATGTCCGGGTAAAGACTTATCATTAAGGCAGATGGGGAGAGGGGGAGCGGGTTTTCCGGTTTTTGCGATTATTGTTTAATAATAACTAATTAACCGGACTTAATATGAGTTAGCTATGGCTATTTTGCGTCTGATTAAACAGATCTAACGACTTATCAACTTATTTTTCTACATTTGTAAAATTATCAATCTATCATAAATAAGCTTCTTCAATACACTAATTCACTTGATATCTGTGATTTGAATCACAACATAATCCGAGTGCATATGTGTTGTGAAAAACTCACAAAACGAGTTGACTTTACAAAAAAACTCTTCTAAAAATTATTTATAAAGTCAACTTTAAAATTGGCTCTCAGTGGGGCAAAATGCACTTTACAAATAACTTCTTACCCTGATGGGGTTATGAGACAATATTTTAACTACCGTTGTCTCTGCAAAAACACGTATACCCTAAAATACCTAAATCATTTTTTTAAGAAAGAAAATCCAGAACCCCTTGTTTTCTGTAGAAAAATAGTGGAAGATATGAAAATTCTTTATTTTTATCAAAACAAAATTCCTTTTTTGTACGGACGAGGAATAATGCAACTATGACTTAGAGTTTGTGAAGCTAGCTTTATTTTATACACGATTTTTAAAGATTTATATGGGAATTCATGTAAATCCGGAAATAGTAACTACATAATTGGATCAAGAAATATCAAATTAAATATGAATCTCTACCCAGAGTAAATCAGCAGGTAACCTGCAATTAACTTACATATAAGGAAAAAACACGTGAATAATATATTTGTTCATCTGTTTAGTACATTTGTGTTTTCTGTCACCGCAATTACTGCTATATCTAACAATTCAATCGCAGCGGAGCCGCCAAAAACTGCTCCAGAAAAAACCGTACAAAGAATTTGTGCGTTTGATGCTGTCGAGAATTTATTACCCCCACTACAAAACCAGCAAAATCAATCTTCACTTTCCTACCTTGCACAACAAGGTTTTACACAAAATTCAGATGGTTCTTGGTCTTGTTACGCGAGCGATCCAAGAAAACAAGGACGCTACTACACCCTGTTTAAAGTCCAACAGGTAGATGGAAAGCTCATAGCGACTTCGTTTCTAGACCAAGGTAGCCTCATGGAGGGACAAGACAACCGCAGCCTAGAGTTATTTATGCTCCTGATTCAGAATCACACGAAAGCCAATCAGGGTAACAGAGAGAGTATACAGAGATATTTAGAATCTTTTATTTCTTTGATCAAGCAAGGTAAAGTAGAAGCCTCGCGTCGCGGCTATCTCTTCGACCAACCCAATCGTGGTTTCGTCCTATATCACCCGATTGCAGGGGAAAAGCTTAAGGGTACGGGGATCACGATTAACATCAATTCTCCACAAAATCTAGACTCTTCTACAGTTTCTTCAACTCAGTCATAGTCATTTAACGGAGGTGATTATCCTTGAAAAAATCAACAGTTACATCAATTGCTTGTGCGGTTTCATCCTTGGCAGCAACCGTAGCTGCACCGCAAGAAGCTTCTGCCCAGTTAAATGTTGGGCCCTATGGCATCCAACCAGGGCTGGAGACAAATTATCTGAATTACCAGTTGTCGGGGCGGGATTTGAGGGAAATGCGAGGCATTGCTGGATGCGCCGTCGGATTTGGTGCAGCTTGCAACAAGACTGGAGCAGTACTCCAGGAATTAGTGGCAGCCAACAATGGACCTAGCTACCAAGAGTTGCTGATGCGTGCAGCAGGTGGAGAGGATAACTTCCGCCAATTTGCTACGTTTTACGGTAATAACCCCAATCTCGAACAAATTCCATACACCTCATTCTGGCAAGACGATAACCCTGCCATTGTGGATGGGTATCGATATGCTCTTGGACAACCCGTCGGCAGAACTCCCGTACAAGGGCTAGGGCAAGTCACTAAAAACTTCTACTGGGCACCATTGCAGGGAAATAGTAACGCTCTCGATCCTCGGAGTGGTTTGCTGAACTTAAAATACGCCTTTGGACGTCTGTTGTTAGAAGAGGTTGCAAAAATTCCCGATTTTAAGAAGCAGTTTCAAGCTTTAGGGCTAGAACCAGAGCTGAAAAATTATTATTGGAAGCACCTGTCTCAAGGAATGCGTGCTTTAGACAGTGGGAATACGGCACAACTGGAAGAGAGTATTCTTAAAGTTCTCTCTATGCCTTACTACGGTAAAGGTAGTGGCGAAGATTTTGGAAGACCATATCTTGTGGAAAATCTTAACAACGAAGAAGGTGTTCTACTTCTAGCAGATACTGTTGATGTGGAAGAGTTCGGTGTGGCAGGTTTTACGACATTGGTTCCAGATGAGCCAGAAGAGCTTGCTGCTGTGGAACTTGCTCCCGAACAAGCAACAGTTCGGAGTCCTTCCTTCCCCACATATTTAGCAGCCCTACCTCTTCTTGCATTGCTGTTTTTTGTGGTTGGCGGGGATGACGGGGGAAATAATTCCACCGCAGCACGTGCTGTCGTTCCTCCATCCTCCACTACCACCAATCCACCCCCTGGAATTAACCAGCCACCTGGAGAGACTGTAACACCTGGAACCACCCAGCCACCTGGAGAGACTGTACCACCTGGAACCACCCAGCCACCTGGAGGACCTGTGCCTCCTGTTGGTACACCACCTCCAGAAGAAGTGAAGAAGGTACCAGAACCATCGACAGTAACACCTTATGTGTTATTAGCTCTGCTCATGTTCGTCTTCACTAAAAAACACTGGCGCTTACAAAGCAACAATTAAGTTTCTGGCTTTTTCACCAGGATATTATATGGGTTTTTCAGCTAAGTCATCGGGTGCAATTCGCAATACATCTCAATATAAATTAGTCGGTGTGAATAAACACAACTAGGAGTTGGGGCTGTTAGTAGTTAGTGGTTAGTAGTTACTGGGTTTTCAGGCTCTTAACAGAAGTATACTTAGTTATGTTTTATTGTACCGACTTACTTATACAAAAAAGTCTGCTTTCATAAAAGGCTTCCGTCTGTTCGCTTTTACCTGGCGCTATTTAAGGTAAAATAGTAATCCGATACCGGCGATCGCAACGACAGCACCTGCGAGCGCTCTAAGACTCACTCGCTCTCCCATCCAAATAGAAAGAGGAATCACAAACAGCGGGCTAGCCTGCATCAAAGTAGAAGCAATTCCAGCTGCTGTGAATTTAATAGCTATCTGTTGCAACCAAATTCCCAAATAAGTTCCGCAGAAAGAGGCAAAGATTGCCACTAAGATAACTCGCACCGATTGTAATGTTTTGAATTGGTAGTCACTTGGTTTGGTACCTAAAGATAGCCACACTAGAAGAATCACCTCCGCTGCACTCAACCGCAACAAAGCTGCCCACAATGGGTTAATACTAGTATTGGCGAATGCTGCGCGGGAGAGCACAGCCCCTGTTGCATTTGTCATGACTGATAGCAAACCAAAACCGATTCCTTTCCATAGATGCGTTGTGGTATTGCCTGTTGTATCCGGAGTGCGCTCTGTCACTACCCAAGCCACTCCTATAATAGTTAGCAGAATTCCGCACCAGGCACTTGGGTTTAATTTTTCTTGAATAAAAATCAGTGCTAATATTGCTGCAATTGGTGGGGCAAGGGTTCCTATAACTAAAACGCGACGTGCCCCTAAAAAATTTATAGCCGCTAAGAAAGCTGTATCTCCCAAGCTAATACCTACAATACCACTCAGAAGGAGCAGGCTCATAGGCAAGAGTGGAATGTTAGGGAACCATTCTCCGCTGATTAAGATGGTGAGCAAAAGGAAGGCGATCGCAACAATGCCTTTAATGAGATTAAGTTGTAAAGGTGGAATACGCTCTCCCAAGCGACCGTATATCACCGATGCAATAGCCCACAAACCAGCGGCAAACAAAGCTGCTGTTTCGCCTTTAAAGTCTGCGACCACAAAGTTTAAAGAATTATTAAAAGTACTATTTGACACTTTTCAAGTTTAAAAACTCTCTAATAATTTAGAATAAACACCCTTATAAACTTTAGCACTCAATGGACACAACTGCTAAATTCTTACTAAACAAACTTTAGCACTCAACGCAATACAATGCTAATTTTTCCCGAATGGGATTTAGCACTGATAAGGCTCAAGTGCCAATATTCTTAGTAGTTTAATACCTAAGATATAGGGCAAATGCATCTTTTTACAGACGCAGATAAAGGGCTTTTTCAGGTTTTAAATAATTAAGATTGCCAACAAATCATTCAAAAATTTTGAGGTGGAAAATGAAATATATCTTTGAAATTGTAGGTGTATCTCCAGTTTTGACATTTTTTAATCACCAACAGCAGAATTTGCAAAAATCAAAAAAACTCGCCTTGGAATATATTGCCAGTCACAAGTGTACCCTTGATGCTTTCATTAAATCTGTAGAACCAGTACCGCCAAAGTGGGGTTGGGATAAAGATGATGCGATCGGCAGCGTGATTGAGTTTTGGATGAACAACGCAGAGACTATCTGGTATTGGAAATCGCGTTTAATAGATGCGGGAAGCGATAATTTACTTGTAGCCAGAATTGGAGATCTCAAGGCTTTAAAAGCTGAATTTGACTTGCTACTAAAAGATAGTTAAACAAAAAATCACAAATGTTTTGGTTGTGGTTTGTCATTGGTCATTTGTCCTTGGTCATTTGTCATTTGTCATTTGTCATTTGTCCTTGGTCATTTGTCATTTGTAGAGGCTCTATTGCATGGGTAGGTTGTCTTGAGGAACTCTACCCAACAAATAACCGACGATCGCATGGGTAGGTTGTCTTGAGGAACTCTACCCAACAAACCATCAATGATATTGGATGTTCAATCAGTTCGAGAAAGTGAGACTTGATGCAGATAGGGCATCCGTTTGATTTTGGTTACCCTTAATGAAGCGATAAATTAATAAGCCAACTCCTATTCCCAATAAAGCTGGGGCAGCCACACCAATAGCAACAGCAGCACTACCACCAAGCATAGCAGCAGCCAGAGTACCAACAACTCCTCCACTAGTTGATGCAACTCTGCCTGCTATTCTGGCGTTTTTTCTGGCTTCACGTTCACGTTTGGGTAAAGTTTCATCATCTTCTAAAACTTTTCCGACAACTAAATTGGTTGCTATACCACTAACAAAACTACCCAACCCTGCAATACTACCAGCAACGCGACCAGCGACAGCAGGGGCTTGTTGAATGGCTGTATTTATGACTGTTTGTGACACTGGGCTGACAGTTTGTAAGGCAACTTGAGCTGCTTGTTGAGTAGCAAGTTGTGTCCCCAAACCCACAATACTTCCAGCAACCATACCACTGCCAATGGCTCCCCACTTTTTCACTTGCTCGCTTTCACGCTTACCTGTTTTGCAATAGTAGGCAAAATGCTCGCAGTTGTTGAAAAGAACATTGTATTCCTCTTCATATAACTTGCTCTTAGCGCGTTGTATAACAACATCATTTGCATCGCACTTGCCATACTCTTTTACATGAATTGCTCTACCCTTACCAAACTTATGCTTAGGAATGATGGAAACTCTTTGCATATCGTAATGAATGACGTAGCCATCACCACAGTCAACTCCATGATGAGTGACAGGAAAGCCATCAAAGAAAAAACTTACGTATATGTGGTCTCCTTTAAACATAAAAATCATCTCTCTATAGAAATACATAGGCAGTTACAATCTGTAAAAATCTTATAAGTATAATATTTGTCTTTCAATTGTGTAATTACGGAAAAGCAGAAAAAGCTCTTATAAAGAACTAGAGTATAAAACTTGGACAAATGTGGAGTGTTAACCAGAGGAAACTGGGATATGCAAACAAATACGGCAAAATTTTATCTATTTTTCTGCTTTATGCTGAATCAAATTGTTGGGTTGCTGGGTTGAGGAACGAAACCCAACCTTACCACCTTTACCGTAGAATGCTATTTGTCTAATCTTTTCGTCTGACATGATAAATTTTCTCCTGCAATTAATGAGTTAATGACTTGGTCTGTGATTCACGAGGCGTTCACACTGGAGTTACAGTTGTGACTTTTATGTAGAACGTTACACCTTGCTCGTCGGGGCTTCTGCCAACTGGAGGCAATTCGGCAAAGCCCAACGCCGGAGGCGAACGCTCTACCGCACATATATCAATAGGAAATATCATGTGAGTATTTGTGGGTGGTTATTAGACTTGTCTTACCGTACAGGAACTCATATCTTGCACCATCAACTCCCAAGCGAAAATCAAAGCCCAAAAAGCTTGTTGTTTTGTAGGGTGGGCACTGCCCACCGCCCCCTTATTGAGAAGATACAAGATATAAAGGCTCTTACTTCAAGGGCATTTATCTAACTTATTAATGAACAACCATTGCCTTTTACATCGCACAGTTCAATATTTCACTCTATCGGTGACACAACGTAGAGACGCTTCAAACAGCGCGTCTTTACACCAATGAGAATTTAAAAATTCATATGTTGATTCAGCACGCCGAATTTTCTTTGGTTTTGTTGCAAACACTGTTTGCAGACTTCAAGAAATTGAGCAAATCTCCAAAGACACCAATCGCAATCAATCCCAATCCACTCTAAATTGTTGCTACCAATTCCCCAGTTTTGCTTGTATCACAACCGCCGATAATCTGTAGTTGTGAATGCACAAACCGATGCTCTAAGGTATTGAGTAGCCGCTGTACTGGTGCTTCTTCTAAGTATTTCTTGAGAATCACTAAATCGTAACGCGACTGATGCCAAGGGATAAATTCCAATCCAAAAGCCGCAGCTACAGATTCTGTAGAGATACCTGCATCGGCAAGTCCTGAGACGACAGCTTGAGCAACATCGTGATGGCTTGTAGCAATCCGGTCAAATCCTTTAACAGCGTGGAATGGCAATTGCTCCTGTTGAAGTTTCCGTTCCAAAAGCATGCGAGTGCCAGCACCAATTTCGCGATTGACAATCGCTGCTTGAGCTTTTACTAAGTCGTTAACTGTTGTGATTTGCAACGGATTACCAGGCTGTACCAAAAGCCCCTCTTCCCAAATTCCAAGGGTCATGACAACAGCCTCTTTTCCCGCTAAAACTTCACGAACAAAGGGAATGTTATGCTCCCCAGTTTCGGGGTCGTACAGGTGCATTCCAGCGATATGAACCTCACCTCGGCACAAACTGTGCAAGGCAGCCATGCTATTAGCAAACCTATACTGAACTCGCAATTGAGGATACCAGCGTTCAGTGGCTCTCGCCCATAATGAAAGCATAGGCGCACAGCCAGCAATCACAACTGTGTTTTCAAATCTGTCGATATCGTCAAGAAGTTTGACTCGAACTGTATTTGCACCTGTTAGAGTATCAACCTCACCATCTGCTGGAATCATCTCCATGCGAAAAGCATCCTTCCCAACTAAGGGATACGCTACCCATTGCCCCCCAAGGCGTGCCAAACTGACTCGCTGTTGTTGACGACAAGGGACAGATTGCGCGAGAACTGCTTCCACGTGGGGCAAATCCTGCTCTAGCCAGAATAGGTCTTCGACTTGACAACCCAGCGCCTTTGCTAAACGAAGTGTCATGGCGACTGAAGGAGCGCATTGTCCAGACTCTACACCACTGATTGTCTGACGGGTGACACCAGCTAAGCTAGCCAATTCTTGCTGACTCATACCCAGACGGGTTCTGAGGGACTTCAAGTTGTTACGAAGGTCGCTATCGGTCTTCATGATGGCTCTATCTCTTGGTGACAAAAAGCATAGCGATTTGAGGCGGATTTACCAGAGCAATAGAACACAATTGAGGCAATCTCAATTTTTTCTTAATGGTTTTACGCTCTTGCTTTTTTGATTCCTAAATTTAAGATAGCACATCAATCGCTAATTTATTTGCTTGAAGAAAATTTATTTGCTCATTGTTCATTGATTTGTTACTGGCGGCACAATTTGCTATCTATTGGGTTAATTGGGGTATGTGATGGAAGGGCGTTACTGCAGCGATCGCCGTTTACTTTGGTTTTATTGCTACACCAGATTTATTGGAGCTACGCACCAGGGAGGGCGGTACTCATAGCCAAGGATAAAAAGAAGTTGTGTTTAAGCTGGGTGAAGTAGTTATCTAATTTTGCTGAGTTTAATGCAATCATAACTACCACATTTTGGGTGGCGACAAGCAAAGGGCGAAGAAACGAGAAACCCCGTCCGTATCTTAAGTTATCTATAACTCAAGCATGGGCGGGGCTAGCTGCTGCTTTAATTTTTTATCTGGAAGTACCTTATTACCCAACCGCAAATTCTGTATGTTCTCGTTGTTCAAGCGATCTAAAGCCCAAGACAATCTTCTCTTTAGGAATTCCAGCAGCAACTAGGTCAACAGCAATACCCTCTTCTGTACCATCGTGCTGAATCCAAAGCTTATTATCAATAATATCAATGTGCAATAACGTTCCATAGATGCGATAACCGTTTTGCCAGCCAGTTTCTACTAAAAGGTAACGATTTCGCTCTCTATCAAACACCAGTTCGACTTGAACTTCCTCGTCGTTACCCAAAAAATCAGCATAGTCTTGCAGAATTTTGATAATAATATCGCCATACTGGGTGTTCAGTGAATCCATCGGGCGATCGCCTCCTTAATAGGATCGAAGGTAACTAAACTAATAATGGCATCTTCAATCAGGGTTTGACCTGCTTCTTCTTCAAAGACTGTTCTATAAGTGTTTTCACTCACCGCAAGCTACAGAACATGTTCTGGATAGTAGCGTTTCAACAATCGAGCATACAAAACAAACTGACCTACAGCTTCTTCTAATAATAAGGGTTAATAACCCAAGTAACGGAATTGTCTTCAAGATTCTGCCTCACACCAAAAATTAGAGTGAACGCACTTTATCCAGAGATACCGATAGAAATGCGATCGAGATACTGTTAATGTCGCCTAATATACATCGTTAGTTTTGTATATCTTTATATAATTACCAGCAAAGTTGGTAAAAATCAAGTCCAACTGCATTACCAATTTTATTGGTAAAATGAGATGATTGATACAGTTTTGTGAAACTAATTCAGTTTTGATAGTGGTTAGGGGGCTGGTTATGTCTTCTATTGAGATATACCAACCAAAAGTTTCTTCTGTTGACTTTAGGCTTGGGTAGCCACTCTGCATTAACTTAAAAAGGTTGGTAGTTAGCGGTTAATAGTTAGTAGTCGAATCTTATTAATCACTAACAAGTAACGTTCTTACAATTCTTGACCCAAATATTCAGTATGGCATTTACACTAACAAACTCCAATTGGTATGAGCAAGAGCTCGTTGAAGAATTCATCACAATTATCAATAAATCTTTTCCAGAAGTACGGGCATTGCTCAAATACTGCTCTGTGCAACTCGTCCAATCTTTCTGGGGACAATCTCAGGAACACTTTTTACCTTACATCGCGATTTATTGTCCAAATAGTTTGTTCTTATCTGTTAAGGCACAAATCTCTGTATTTCGACAAGTTGTAAAATATCTGGGACTGGCTGAGGTTGTCTGTTTAAATGCAACACGCTTGCTGCAAGATCCCAAATCAACGCTTAAGCATGATAACCCCCAGCTGTGGTTGGAGTTGCAATGGATTACAGCTGAATCAGCGAACATTCAATAAGGTGCGACTCAAATGTATTGCTGACATAAATGTCGGAACGGACATTTTCTTTAAGAGAGTTTTCTCTTAATTCGGACATCGTGTCTGTAGGACATAGTTTGCGAAGGAGGAAACTAGAGCTAGTTAACCGGGATGGTAGACCTGTCTATAGTACTTGTCCTCCTCGCAACTTCTCTCCGTACAGAACAGTCTTCTTAGCCTCTATGTTTTGGAAGCTTTAGAGTTCTACCGGGTAGCTTTTAAGGTGACTGAAAACGATCTCAAAGATAAAGCTATCAATCAATAGCAACCATGACATCCGAAGATTTGATGATGGCATATGCTGTTTTACCTTCAGTCAATTGCAGTTTCTCTGCTGATGACTTTGTAATAATTGCTGTCACTTCTACTCCAGGAGCCACTTCCAGAATGACCTCTGTGTTAACAGCTCCTGCAACAACTTTCTTGACAGTCGCTTTCAGAGAGTTACGAGCACTAACTTGCATGGCTTTTTTGCCCCCGATACCGATAATGTTAACTGAAATATATTACTAGCTTACGCTAGCTTTAGAATTCACTATGTTAAAGTTGATACTTGTTATTTTTACCATATTTAATCTTTTCTTAAAGTTTAAATAATGATATTAATTATTGCTCGTGTTCCAGCAGACGAATTAAATAGAAAGGATGAAGGATAAAGGATAAAAAATTGGTTGATAGATAGATACTTGCTTCTTAATTTATATGTTAGTTTTATTTTATACTTAAAACTTTATACTTCATCCTTAAACAAGGTTTATTTGTAACGTTGAATACATTTTGTTTACCAACTTTGCTGGTAGATATATTTATACCAGTGAAGCTAGTGTTATTGTATAAACGGTGTGAGGCAAATGTCTAGTTTTGTTCGGAACTCGTTCTCGTTTTGGCTACCTGCGATTCTATTAGGAATGAATGCAAATGCTATCCATGCAGCATCTGTAAGTTCATTTGGACATGAAAGTCAGGAAATCAGCAATCCATTGACTCAAACACAAACTCAAGGAGTCTTAGTTTCTCAAGCACTGGGACAGGATGGTGTGTCTGAATTCGTAAAGCCAAGTCGCGATCGCCAACAGAAGCAGATTCAGGATTACGACAATACAAATCCAAATTCTTTAAAAAGTCAAGTCACCTCTGTATCGCAACTTTCTGATGTGCAACCAACAGATTGGGCTTTTGTTGCTTTGCAATCCTTAGTTGAGCGTTATGGTTGTATTGCGGGGTATCCAAATGGAACTTACCGAGGCAATAGAGCATTGAGTCGTTATGAATTTGCAGCTGGTCTTAATGCCTGTTTGGATAGAGTGAACGAGCTCATCGCTACAAGCACAGCCGATGCAGTGAGAAAGGAAGATTTAGAAACGCTTCAAAGACTGCAAGAAGAGTTCGCTGACGGGCTCAAAGAAATACGGGGACGAATAGATGGATTGGAAGCTCGTTCTGCTGTATTAGAAAGCCAGCAATTTTCTACGACGACAAAATTAAATGGAGAGGTCATCCTTACTCTAGGTAGTGTATTTGGTGATGAGAGAGCATTAGACTCTGACCGATGGAGAAGAATTGAGGCTACTCCTACAGGACCACAGCGAGAAGCAGTTAGGGCAAATGAATATGCACAGTCGGGAGGACGCGAGCTTCAGGATAATCCCATTCTTGCCAATCGCGTCCGCCTAAATTTAGTCAGCAGTTTTACAGGAAAAGACCAATTGTTTACTCGTTTGGAGTCAAATAATACGACTCCCTTTAGTGGGGCAGTCACAGGTACTAATATGACCCGTTTGGGATGGGATGGTGACACTCAGAATGACATTTTGTTGGGAAAGCTCTATTATCGCTTTCCTATAGGGGATAGATTAAACATTATTGTTGATGCTATTGGTGGAGAATTTTTTGATAACTTCAACACCATCAACCCCTTTTTCTCATCAGCACCACAAGGGGCTGTATCCCGCTTTGGTCGCTTTTCTCCTATTTACCGCGCTAGTAATACCGGTTCTGCTAGTAACACGGGTTCTGGTGTGAGTGCTATTTTTAAACTGAGCGACTCTGTCACTTTTTCTGCTGGGTATCTTGCTAGAAGAGGCAACGATCCGGGTGCGGGAAGGGGTTTACTTGATGGCAGTTACGGAGCTTTAGCACAACTCACCTTCGAGCCTAGTAAAAATTTTACCCTCGGTTTGTCCTACGCTCACTCTTATTTTAGCGGTACAAATAATGATGTGACAGTATCAGGTGCATATGGCAGTACTTTTGCCAACCAGCCCTTTGGTGCTAACGTTGCAACTTCAGCTAACCACTATAGTGTAGAAACAAGTTTTCGCCTTCACCCCAAATTTGCTCTTTCTGGTTGGGTGGGGTATACTCAGGCGATCGCAGAAAATGGTAGTAGTTTAGCGACAGTCAACACAGGTGACAAAGCAGACATTTGGAACTGGGCAGTTACATTAGCCTTCCCCGATCTAGGTAAAAGAGGCAACCTTGGGGGTATTATCTTTGGTCAACCTCCGAAAGTCACAGAAAATGACTTTGGTCCATCCAACCCCGGTCCTACAACTGCTCGTCGTGAGGACAGCGATACTTCTTTTCATCTAGAAGCCCTGTATCGCTATCAGTTGAATCGGAATATTTCTATTACACCTGGTGTCATCGTTATCTTTAATCCAGAACATAACAGTAATAACGATACTATCTATACGGGAGTCATCCGTACAACATTTCGGTTCTAAAACAGAAAGAGTTTAAGGGCTTCCAGATAAAAAAATATCCAACTTTCTCTTGTGGTGCGGGCTTCCAGAGAGCCACTTGTATAGAACGGGCGTCCTCGCCCGTTCTATTTGATATAATTATCTCATCGCTTGCTGCAGCTTTCTTCTATTTTAGAGTAAGATTTTTACCCTTCTTTGAGGAGGATAGGGAACGTCTATGAATATTCAGCTTGTCGAATCTTTAGCCAATGCAATCAAAGCTTTGTCCCCTGAGGAACGAGAGTTATTGAACCAAAAATTAACACATCAATCGAATTGGCAAAACTTACGTTCAACAATTATAGCCAATGCTCAAGCCATTCAGCAAAGGCGTAGTGGTCAGCCCTTTGAACCGGATATTGATGAATTTTTTCATCAAATGCGAGAAGAAAGAGATCGAGAATTGATGGCTCTTTGGTTTTCTAATAAAGAAAAATCATGACTATACGATTGATTTGTGTGGATGCTAATTTCGTAGTTAAGTTAATCAACAGTTCTTTAGAAACATCACCTCAACTACATTATGGGATACATGGGAGCAAACCCAGACCAAGATTATTGCTCCCACCCTCTTATGTTACGAAGTTACAAATGTATTTTATCGAATGAAACTGGCAAAACAATTACTGGATACAGAAGCCCAGCAATGTCTTAACAATGCTCTGAATTTATCCATTCAATTTTATGGCGATCTCCAACTGCATCAACAAGCCTGGGAACTCGCGCAACAATTTAACCTCCCTGCTGCTTATGATGCTCATTATTTAGCATTAGCTCAAAGATTTCAAGCAGACTTCTACACAGGTGATAAACGACTATTTAACACGGTTCATTCTGCTTTACCTTGGATTCATTTGGTTGAATAACCATAGACCGTCCCGAAATATCATTGTAACGAGCGATCGCCTCATGTTGCTCTGCGAGAGCGATTGGGCCTCACAGGCACGAAAAAAGGTGCGAGCGCGGTCAATGTGGTGCTTGTACGGTATTAGTTGAGGGAGAACGAGTCTACTTCTATCACGCGCTAGCCATCATGGGTTATACTGGCTTGAATTAATACATAAGACTAAGTGAGAAGATCGGGCATGACATACATAAGCTTAGATGTGACAACAGTAGGAAAGCTAGCTGAAAGCCTTCCTTCCCCACCAGTGCTCACAAGTCAACAAGCCAACTGGAATTATGTTTTTCTTGCTGATTACAAACATCCTGGTGCAGAACTTAATGAACCTGCGATTCCATTTCATGTATTGGAAGTAATGGATAATACTTCACAAGTACCGCATGAACGCCGCCTTGGGGAAAAGTTTTTGTCTCATCCCATTTGTCAGGGTGAAATTTTTTTATGTCCAGCTCAAACCGAGCAGTGGATTGCCTGGAAGAAAAAATTAAACTTCTCACTACTGGTGTTCGATCCTTTATTTATTGAACAACTAGCTTTAGAAGTAGAAATTTCTCAGGCGATTGAATTTCGACCACAATGGCAAGTTTTTGATCCTGTAATTCAGACCATCACGAATGCCCTCAAAGCTGACTTAGCAGCTGGATGTCCAGTAGGTTCATTATACGGTCAAAATTTTGGCACAGCTCTGGCAACACATATAATCACGAAATTTGCGGTGCATAAGCTAAAGGTGCCTAAATACCGTGATGGAGTGCCACATCGGAGATTACAACAAGTCCTAGAGTATATTGAGGCAAATTTAACTGAAAAAATTCAACTGGAAGACTTGGCAAAAGTTTCAGGAATAAGTGTGTTCTATTTCTCACATCAGTTTAAGCAGTCAATGGGGATACAGCCCCATCAGTACCTGCTTCGACGACGGGTAGAACGTGCCAAACAATTACTCAAATGCTCAGACTATAGCATCACCAGAGTAGCGGCAGAATGTGGTTTTGCCAATCCATCTCATCTTAGCCGTTATTTCTACAAGTTAGTTGGGGTGACTCCCGGAGAGTTTCGCAACCAATAGCAAGAATGTATTGAAACTCAGCAATAATATGTTCGCCTATGTCAAGTTAGATTTAATACGATTTCAATTATTCAACCCTAGAAAATTCATTATTAACAAGTGTCTGAGGTTATCCAATTGAATTTAATTATCTTTAATCTCCGAGCCAACTGTCGGCGTAGACTTCAGATGAACGACGTTGCTTTCGCAGCCCTATGCCATTGATTGCTGTTACACGCTTACGTTTGCGGTTTCGCCGCTATCTACCTTCATTCATCGTCTACACCTTGCTGTCTATATGGCAGGTTAAACGCGCACCTGGTAATCTCGGTATTAGTTTGTTAATTGATACCAAGCTCACATTCTGGACGCGAACTGCTTGGCAGAGTGAAGCAGCCATGTATGCGTTCACGCAAGCGGCAAGTCACGCTCAGGCGATGCAGAAGCCGATCGAGTGGTGTGATGAAGCATCCGTCGTGCATTGGAGACAAGAGACACCCGTACTTCCTGATTGGTATGAGGCACACCGCAAGATGGCTGCAAAGGGACATCGCTCTCATGTCAGGCATCCTTCGGCAGCCCACATTGCTTATGAAATTGCTGCTCCAAAGACTTTTATTAGCATTTTTTAAGCAAGTAACCGAATTAAGTAGTAGCAACTCAATTCAGCCAAAACCAATCTAGATACAAATCATAGGAATTTGGGACAAAATTAAGAACTTTATTAAAAAATCTATTTCAATAGGTTTTTTAAATGAATGTCCTAAGTGTGGTGCTTCTGACGACACTCCTACAAAATTTGACAAGATTAAAGGTTGGGAAATTTCAGTATTGATCCCGAATCATAACCCTAGTTTTCCTAAGAAAAAGTTAAGTACAGTTGCAGTTGTGAAGTATGTAGTCACAAGTGGACAAAAACAAAATCTGTTATCCACTAAATATGTCAGATTTCACTACTTTTAACTCAATTGACACAGATAAAAGTACAAACATAGCAAAATTAGACAAAGACTAAGAGGCAGTTATGAATAGAAAAGCATTCACTGTTACAAACAGTTGGGGTAATTGTTATATCCGTGTCAAGAGCATTGCTACAGGTAATCGTTATGATGTTCGCTATACAAGTCAAATTGGTGCTGATGATGGAGATACTGTCAGCGTTCTTATCGATGACAACGATAACTGGAAAACAATCATCAACGAGCGAACAGGTAAGTCTGCCACTGTGTCAAGCGTTAGCCGTGTATAGGTTAGATTTAGTATGTTTTTACTAACAATCAACGCTTTTGGAATTTTATGGGCTGCTATTCAGTGGGGAATTGCAGGAGTTTGTGCAGCTTTATTAGTCTTATTACCAGTCTTCATAATCTCTGTATCTCTAAGCAATTCTGACAACATAGCACAACGAATTACAGCATTTGTGGTTTCCGGAATTATTTTAATTGCAATTTTGATTGGAGGGCATATTGAGTATGACAAGCAGCTAAAAGAGCAGAATAAATCTTCACATTTATTGACTCAAAAGTCAGTTTCACTTCACTCTAATATTGTTGATTTAAAAACCTAAGCAAGTTACCTGGGAGAGACAAACCATGCCAGGAACTAACTTTATTTATCAGACTGCTAGGGGTGCAGCCTAGGGCAAAGTGGCTTCACGATGGCTAAGCAAGAGCCGTAGACCGAAAACTTTTCAAACCTAAGAATTAACAGAGTTATCTTTATGGCAGCATCTAACAAGAGACAAGCTAGAGAGCAAGCACGTTCAGCTATCAATAAATGGGCTTTAGGATTTGCAAGTGTAGCTTGGATTCCAGGTTCCCACTACGTAATGACTGGAGGCGATGTAACAATGGTCATCCAAGTCGGGTCAATTTTTGATGTTGATATGGATAGAACTAGTGCTGGAGCCGTTTTTACTACAATAGCAGCTCCACTCATTGGTAGTAAAATTGCCCACTCATTCCTTGACTTCGTTCCAATCTTTGGCTGGGCAACAAAATCAGTAGTAGCTGCAGGAGTTACGAAAGCCGTTGGTGAAGCGCTTATTGCCTATTTCAATGATTGCTCAAATCTTCCTGAATAATTCTATTGCTGAACCCTCTTTTATCACTTTCACGAGAGAATAATCTAGAATGCTTACACCGTAAAACTTTGTACCAAAAATCTTGATTTTAGCCATTTTGGAACGAAAATAAACGCTCAAATGCTCACCCTGTCTAGAGTTAAAAATTTGGCTTTTATTTTTCTTTTCCTAGAGTGACAGAAGAGGGTTAATTTTACAGTTATCCCGAATCGTAAATTTCCTTGTACCAGCTCAATAAATCCGGGTCAGCATTAATTCTAGGATTTACAAACTGTACAAATTAATCGTCATATTGTCAGCACAGTTTCTTGCACGCAGTAATCTTCCTCCCAAAGCTTCCAACGATGCGGTTCACATCGCTGCAGCAACTGTTCATGGGTTAGATTACCTGCTAACCTGGAACTGTAAGCATATTGCAAATGCTCAAATTCAAAGAAAGCTTGCAGCAATCAGCCTTGATTTTGGATACGAGTTACCAATAATTTCAAATTCAGCACGAGTTAAGCGTTTGCCACTTTCTAAGGGTGGAATGGGGGTAGAACGCGCAGGCTGCTGCAACACCAGGAGCGACCTCTAGACAATGAAGGAGATGGATTCATTTTAGCAGCTGTACTATGGCTCAAACGAATAAGGCAGCCTTCTTATGTGATATCAGATAACATCTTACCTAGAGGACACAATTGCGATACGACGAGTAAAACGCATAAAATATGCCTCAATAAATTTCTACGGAAAAACCCCTGATGTTTATTTGTATGTTTTGATAGTTTACCAATAAAGTTGGTAAAGATCAAGTTACCTACATTTTGGTAAAATATGTATATATACTTATTTAATTTCTAATGGAATATCAACCAATCGAAAACTACGGTATTGTTGGAAATATGCATACAACAGCCTTAGTAGGATTGAATGGGTCAATTGACTGGTTCTGCTATCCTCGGCACGACTCCCCTAGTATTTTTGCAGCTATACTTGACTCTGAAAAAGGGGGTCATTTCCAAATTATGCCTCTAGTCGAGGGGCTGACTTGCAAGCAGTTTTACTGGCCCGAAACCAATGTTTTGGTCACTCGCTTCCTCTCATCCCACGGCGTTGGGGAAATTGTTGATTTTATGCCTGTTGGGTTAACCTCGGATAAGCGTGGTTACCATTGCCTAATTCGGCGTGTAAGGGTAATTCGCAACATGATGGATTTTCGCATGAAGTGTTACCCCGCTTTCAACTATGCTCGCGATCGCCATCAAACAATCATTACAGATGGGGCAGCTATCTTTAAGTCTCCAGACTTGACTCTTGCACTGGTAACAGAAGTGCCCCTGCAACAAGACGATAAAGGGGTGTTTGCAAACTTTACTCTTGAAACTGGGCAGGAAGCTGTTTTCGTACTGAAACAATACCATCCAGAGTCGGGTTGTGGCTTACCAGTAAATCAAGACGAGGCACATGAACTTTTCAAACAAACAGTTGATTACTGGCGTCGTTGGCTATCAAAGTCTAAGTATAATGGACGCTGGCGTGGAATGGTAGAGCGTTCAGCACTAGTCTTAAAGCTGCTTACCTATGAACCTACTGGAGCGATTGTAGCCGCTCCTACTTGCGGTTTACCAGAAGAAATCGGTGGAGAACGCAATTGGGACTACCGTTATACATGGGTTCGAGATGCTGCTTTTACATTATATGGATTACAAAGAATCGGTTTTACTGAAGAGGCAGCCCAATTTATCGATTGGCTATCATGTCGCTGTCATCAACTCAAGACTGATAGCCCTTTAAATGTCTTGTACGGCATAGACGGGAACAAAAATCTCAATGAAGAAATTTTAGAGCACTTAGCAGGGTACAAAGGTTCTTATCCTGTACGGATTGGCAATAGCGCTTATAACCAACTGCAGCTAGACATATACGGTGAGTTTATAGATGCAGTATACCTTTATAATAAGTATGGCTCGCCAATCTCCTATGAACTGTGGAGTTACTTAAGAGATATCCTCAATTGGTTATGTGACAACTGGCAACGGGAAGACGAAGGTATTTGGGAAACGCGAAGCGGACGCAAACACTTTGTTTACTCAAAACTGATGTGCTGGGTAGCGTTGGATCGCGGTATCCGTTTAGCTGACAAGCGTTCTTTCCCTGCAGATCGAGAGCGATGGCTGACGGTTCGCGATCGCATTTATGAAGCAATCATGACTAAAGGATGGAGTGAGGAGCATCAAAGCTTCGTGCAATATTACGGCAGCGATACACTAGATGCTAGCAATCTCATTATGCCTCTGGTACTCTTTGTTTCTCCCAATGACCCTCGTATGCTCAAGATGCTTGATGCAATCAATCGACCACCAGAAGCAGGTGGGCTAGTCTCCAATAGCTTGGTATATCGATATAATCTGGAGAATGGTAGTGATGGTCTGAGTGGTAGAGAAGGAACCTTTAATCTCTGTAGTTTTTGGTTGGTTGAGGCTTTAACTCGGGCAGGGCGAACAAATCCCGCCCTACTTGACGATGCTCGACTAAAGTTTGAAGAAATACTGAGCTTTGCCAACCACTTGGGGCTTTATGCTGAACAAACAGGCGCAAGTGGGGAAGCTCTGGGAAATTTTCCTCAGGCTTTTACTCATTTGGCATTGATTAGTGCTGCATGGAATTTAGATAAGGCACTGGAGCGGGCAGAGTAGTGTTGGGTAAAATACGGTTTTTTTTAAGTTTTTTATGATACGTTTTTCGAGGGAGATCCAACTAATAAATCTAGCCCAGCCATGATTGCAAGGTGGGTTATGTATTAAAGTCCGTCTGATTTTCCTAATTAACTATACAATACCAGTATATGTCTCAAATTGTTGTCGAGAACCTCAAGAAAACTTTCTTTGTGTCTGAGCATGCCTCTGGGTTTTTTGGCTCAATTAGAGGACTTGTGCAACGAAAAACCAGAGAAGTCCATGCATTGAAAGGGATTTCGTTCTCAATAGAACAGGGAGAGATTGTAGGCTACATTGGTCCAAATGGGGCTGGTAAATCGACTACCATTAAAATTCTCAGTGGTATCTTAGTACCTACAAGTGGAAAATGCATTATTGAAGGACGGACACCCTGGAAAGATAGAATCCAGCACGTTAGTCGTATTGGAGTGGTGTTTGGTCAACGAACGCAACTATGGTGGGATCTCCCGGTAATTGAGTCTTTTGATTTGCTTCGGGATATTTATCGCGTTCCGCAATCTGAGTATCAAAAAACACGGGAAGAGATGATTGAGCTTCTTGACCTCTCAAGCTTTCTCTCTACCCCTGTCAGGCAATTAAGCCTGGGTCAAAGAATGCGATGTGATTTCGCTGCAGCAATGCTTCATAAACCTGATATTCTTTTTCTTGATGAACCCACAATAGGACTTGATGCGGTTTCAAAACTGGCTGTCAGAAAATTTATCAAAGCTCTTAATCAAAGCCATAAAGTGACTACTATCCTGACTACCCACGATATGGATGATATCGAAGCATTGTGCGAACGTGTCATTCTTATCGGTGGCGGTGAAATCCTTTGTGATGGTTCTCTTGCAACGCTTCGTTCTCAAGTTTCCTCTCGTCGGTACTTAAGAATAGACCTCAAAAACGATGAGTTCTTTTTTGAGGAGGATGGCGTGCGTACTGTCTCACAGGAGGGTCGCACTGTAACTCTTGCCTTCGATCCAATCAAAATTTCTGCTGCATCTTTAATTAGCAAAGTTACCTCAAATCACGAAGTAGAAGACCTGTTTGTGGAAAACCCACCGATTGAGGAGATAGTTGCTGAACTTTATGCAAAGTCTGAGGTAGTTTGATATGATAGCTTATTGGTCTCTTTTTGTTGCAAGATTTTCACTCCTACTACAATACCGTGCTGCAGCTTTGGCAGGGATTGCAACGCAGTTTTTTTGGGGCTTTGTGAAAGTCATGGTTTTAGAGGCATTTTTCACCCATGCAACCTCTGCTCAACCTATGACTTTTCATCAAGCTGTGGCATATGTGTGGTTGGGACAAGCGTTTTTGATAGCGATCGTTCCTTGGGGAGGCGATCGCGAGGTTCAAAATTTAATCCGTTCTGGGGCGGTAGGATATGACTTGCTCCGACCCACTGACCTCTATACTTTCTGGTTTACTCGTGCTCTGGCGTTTCGCACAGCACCCCTTATACTTCGTGCTGTTCCTCTGATTTGCGTCACAACTTTTCTTCTTCCCTCAATCGGACTTTCTAAATGGTCGCTTTCATTTCCACCCTCATTTGCTTCCCTCGTTGCCTTTTTTCTCTCCTTGATTGGTGCAATACTTCTATCCTCTGCATTGACGACGCTTCTTACTGTATCGATGATGTGGACGCTGTCTGGCGAAGGAGTTAATAGTGCCCTCCCCGCTCTTGTTACCATTTTTTCTGGTATGCTTGTTCCCTTACCACTTTTTCCTGAGTGGATTAAGCCTCTGTTAAACGCATTGCCCTTCTCTGGACTTGTAGACCAACCTTTTCGCCTATTTACCGGTCATCTCCAACCAAATGCGCTGCTGTACGTGTTGCTTCATCAAGTTGTTTGGATATTGATTATTGTTCTTCTTGGGCGTGTGCTTGTCAACCGTGGTATAAAAAAGCTGGTCATTCAAGGGGGATAACTGTGAATGCTTTTTTTCTTTACTTCCGATACATTTCTGTATCTTTCAAATCCCAGATGCAGTATAAAGTGTCTTTCTTGCTGCAAGTTTTAGGGCAATTTCTAAACACTGGAATTGAATTTTTCGGAATTTGGGCACTTTTTACTCGTTTTAATAGTATTGGTACATGGAATCTTTCTGAAGTCGCTCTCTTTTATGGAATGGTCAATATTTCTTTTGCCTTTGCTGATGCACTTGGACGGGGTTTTGATACGTTTGATAGGATAATTAAGAGCGGAGATTTTGACCGTTTACTCCTTCGTCCACGCACCACAGTACTTCAACTTTTGGGTACAGAATTTACATTGAAAAGAATAGGCCGATTTTCTCAAGGAATCATTGTTATCGGCTGGTCGCTGTCAACTCTCCACATTCCTTTTAATCTTAAAACATTGTGGCTTTTGGGTACATCATTTACTGGTGAGGTTGCACTGTTTGTCGGTATCGTCATTATGCAGGCAACACTTACATTCTGGACAATTGAATCCCTCGAAATGATGAATATCCTTACCTATGGAGGAGTTGAAACAGCTCAGTACCCTTTTGGAATTTATAGCAAGTGGTTTCAGCGGTTCTTCACTTTCTTTGTACCGCTTGCCTGCGTGAACTATTTTCCTCTCGTTGCCGTACTGGGAAAAGAAGATACTGTTTCAATGCCTTTGTCGCTCTGTTTCCTCTCTCCTATCGCAGGTATTTTCTTTCTTTTCGTTGCTCTTCAGCTTTGGAAAATAGGAGAGCGACATTACCGCTCTACTGGTAGCTAATGGAATTTCGAGCTTACGGTATCAGAACTTGGTCATCCGTGATTGGCTCCTTGCGGAAACAGGTGAAATCATTGACAAATCGTACAAAATCCCCATTAAGGCACTACCTATGAACCAAGCTCATCCATAACCGATTAACTAATCGTCAGATCTCCGAAACCAGCTACTAAACCCACTACAGTTCCGCTTGCTCCTAAAAATCCAAGGTATGCCCCTGTGATGCTACGTGCCCCTTCATAAGTTGCATCGGCGCACAAACTCACAAAACTAAGTAGAATCACAAACTTCAAAGCTGCTATTTTCTGTGGCATACCCTGACATCTTGAAATAAATACCCAATCAGTTTATCCTAACAATAGCGTTGGGATTAGCGGGGAAGCGCTTCAGAAAATTTTTCAGTACAAAGTTAACCATTAGTGAATTTTGCAATGTGCATATTTTTGTGGTTTTGTAGCCTATTTCGCGTTAAAATTATTACCCTTGGCTTGGTTAAATAGCAAATTTTCTGCCTAATTACTATGGTTCAGTACACTCTTGCCCAAAGCCCAGAAATCGTTCTTAGCGTTCCTGGAAAAGATTCAGCAAAAGCCCGTGAGAAAGCAATGGATCAGTTGATGAAACTGATGGATGATGGGAAGTTACCCACAGAATTAGAAGATGGATTTGGTCCGCAACAATTGATTGAGGTGAAAGAAACACCAAGTGACACCACAAATGATGAGGACGCCATTTCACAAGCTGTTCAAGTTTTGAGCAATTTAGCAACTCTCAAACTCAAAGTACAGGAGTCACGCACTGAAGCACTGGAGGTTCGTAAAGCAGTTGATGTCTTATTCTCAGATAAAACCGTCACTGAGGAGGAGATTACTCGTCTCAAGGAAGGTTTTAAAGTTTTGAAGAATTATGCCCAAGCTAATCTACGTTATCAAGATGCACGAGCAAAAGCAGAAGAAGCTCGACAAATTTTAGATCGCGCTTTGAAGTCACCAGACAAGTGATTGCTATTGCTTCTAATACAGTTGTTATGGGGTAGGAATCTTGCCTGTTTCATACGCTGACTATAAAAATCCTACTTGATTTTGGCAACATAGGTGGGGTGGGCAGTTGTTCAATTGGTGGGCACTGCCCACCCTACATTACTACTTCTGCCCGAATTGAGCTAAGACCGTTTCGTATCTTTTACAGAAGATCTTGACTGGGAACTGATGGAGTCTAACTCTTCGTCATCGTCAATTCGTTCAACGCTCATGCTCTTGTAATACTGTTGATAGTAGCTGTAAGAAGTTGTGGTGACATCCTTAGATTTGTTAGCTACCACCCCTAAAATCGGTGTGCCGGATACTTGGAGTTCCTCTAGTGCTTGCTGGAACATTGTACGTTTGAGCTTGCCCAATCCAGCAACCAGTACAAGACCATTGGTGTTGGCTGCTAGCAAGTTAGCATCTGCAAAACCCAGTAGAGGTGGAGTATCATAAATTACTAAATCAAAAGTGGCTTGCAGCTCGTTCATTAAATCCTGCATTTTTCGAGATGCTAACAGCCTGATTGAGTCAGGGGGAGTCGGACCAGCACTGAGGACAAACAGGTTATCTTCGAGGGGCGATCGCTCGATCACATTGTTCCAGTCTAAATCTTGTGCAATGATATCGGTGAGCCCTTGAATATTCATCAACCCCACACGACTGTGTATGATGGGAAAACGTAAATTGGAATCCACCAGTAAGACTCGATGACCCATTGCTGCAGCTGCAAGGGCTAAGTGTATTGCAACAGTCGTCTTTCCATCTTCTGGTCCCGGTGAACTGATAACTAACGAACGTATGGGAGTATCTGAACCCAGTAGAAGAATATTAGTATAAAGAGAGCGAAAGACTTCAAAAAAGGAGGCTCTAGCTGCTTGTTGAAGTTCTCCAGCTGCTTCTTGCCAAGCCATTGCTCCAAGTTCTTTCCTTAAAGGAATGACACCTAAGAGTGGCAACCTAGTAGCTTCTTTGAGGTCTTTGGAAGAATAGAAGACATTGCTGAGCTTATCTACCACTAAAGCTGCACCTGTACCCAGTAGCAAACCTAACAGCGTTCCCAATGCTAAGTTACGTTTGGTACTATCTTTGACAGCCTCTGGATCTGTCACTTCTTGTAACTCGGGATCGAGTAATTTCCATGATGGTAGCGTTTGAGCTTTCTCAATTTCCAAAGCTTGTTGCTTACTGATAAATTGTGTCAAACCCTCATTAGCAATCTTTAATTGCCGCTGAATATTATCGTGATCCCGGCTGATAGTTGCTAAACTTCTCAGGTATTGATTGAAAGAATCAATTTTCTCCGCCAAAGATTGGTCACGTGCTTGAAGTGCGCGGATGCGGCTTTGATAATCTCTTCTTACCCGGTTTTCTTCTGCAGTTAGCATCGGAAGCAAGTTAGCTTTTTGTTCCCGTAAGAACTGCATACTTGGGTTTTGATCCGTATACTTAGCTGCCTCTTTGTTAATTTCAACTTCCACGGTTTGAAGCTGGTCTAATATCTTTTGATAGCGAACATTTTCACTCAACACGGAGTTACCAGCCCTCTCTCCAGGTCGTTGCGCTAACTCCCTTTGTAAGTCTTGATAGCTAGCTAGCATTTGTTCTAGCTGTACCTTATTTTCTACTCGCTGTTGTGTCAATGCAGTAATTTGGGTAGAAATTTCTTGAGCTTTCTGCGTTGGATCGACAAAGTTATTTTTTTGTCGCAGCATTCGCAGCTTTTCTTGCCATGCTTGAACCCGAATCTCTAGAGGCTTTCTTTGTTCTTCAACAAACTGAATTGCCTGCTTGACTTCATTTTGCCGTTCTTCCAAACTATACTTTAAATAACTATCTTTTAGTAAAGTTAAAGTATCCCGAACTAACTCTTCGTCCGGGCTTGTGAATTCGACTTCTAAAATATTTTGCTGTTTCGATTCTATTGTTAGAAGGCTGTAGATAAATTTGTAATCCAACTTTGGATACTTAGTTTTATACTTAACCTCAAGCTTTTTAACAACTGGATCTAACATCCCACGGCTCTTGAGAACTTGAATCGTGGTTGTAACTGGTTGTTGTACTTGTTCGGGAGGTGCGATCCCTTCTTGAGCCCCTAGGGTTTGGGGGACATTGGCTATTGCCCGACCCTCTCCAGTAACAGGTTTGGTTAAAATCTCAAACTTGCCTTGATACACTGGAGGGTCTGTTTCTGCCTTCATCACTGCGGCTGTTGCCACTACGCCTGTTACACCAGCAATCAATAATGCGCGACGACGAAGAGTCGATCCTACTTGACCCAGATTCAACCCACCTTCTTCTTCATTATTGAATTGGCGTGTGTAGGTTTGTGACAAAGAATGAGAATATTGTTCTGACTTCAGCATAGGCTTGATAAATTTTAAACCTTCTAGTTATACGCAGTCACACCTTGTATCAAATTTACTCAATTGATTAACTGTATCTCACTCCCAAATTGTTCAACACACCGGGTAAATCAACCAATCTAATAGCTAACGTCATAGTTCTGATAATCGTCAGACTACTTGAGTATTATTAAAAGCCAAGCGATAAATTTGTCACCCTGTCTGAAGTCGCCGAAAGAAATGCTGATGGTATTGGAGGGATGCACTCTATAGATACAGTAGCATTACACAGGAAAAATTGGTTAATGAATTCTTACTTGTAGTACAAAATATGAAAGATTCCATATCGCAAACACGCTCGCACTATAAAATATGCTCCGTCCATGAAAATCATAGGGTGTGAGTGCTGAAACAGGCTCAGCACGGTAGTTGCTTGGCTCTAGGAACTGTTGAAATACGTAGTTACACTCAATCCCCCAAAATGAGTACGTGTTAAGTCCTACTTTGTCACCAATTATATCGATCAAATAAACTTTCTAGCTTACCAGTAATTTTCCGGATAAATCTCAGTCCTCATGATTTCTTTTCCTAATCTTTACTATCAGCTAAAGTCTTCATCATCCACAAAATTCACAACAAGTGGGAATATCAAAAAAGTTAAGGGTAGGTTGACTAACCTACCCTCTAATATACTGGGGCGCTAGGATTCGAACCTAGGGATGGCGGGACCAAAACCCGCTGCCTTACCACTTGGCTACGCCCCATTGCTTGACACTATTTAATATAGCAGTGAGCCCTAGGGTAGTGTCAAGTAGGTTCAAAAGATTTTTTTAGCAAACTTTAACAACTCAGTTTATTGGGTACTCACTTAGGTAGGTTTAAACATTTGGGGCCTACAGCCAAATTCACCCGTTGAGACTGGTTATGGCGTCTTCGGTCAGCGAGTATGGCGGGTTGTTTAAAGTCAATTCGTCATCAGGGTATGTTTTAATTAGGTCGGCAGAAAGAAAATTAGTTATGTTAAGGGCTGTAAAAATAGCTACAACCCTTACAAATGACTCATGACTTTTGACCAAGGACGACCAAAACCCGTTAACTTTACTTGTACCAACCTACTCACTTAAGTTTAACCTTTATTATCAACATTATTTTTTCTCAAAAACTTATGTCTTTTATCAGGTCAGGCATTAACTTCAATACCATTGCTTTGTCGCTAACTAATTTTCTCTCAAATAAATTAAAACGGCATAAGAATAAAACTTATGATTATACTAAGTATGTTTGCGGTCGTGACTATGTATTTGAGTTAGCAGATAACCTGACGCAAGGTTACATGACAGGGCAAGGTAAAGGTATTCAACCAGGCGATTACATCATTTTACATGACGGCTCTAACTCCGAGCGATATCAGGTTGAAGCTATTGATTACTATTCTGAACCACCCGATATGTGGATCGCTTTACTTCAAAAAGTTATGATTGACTAACAATCAAGCTAAGTTAAGTAAGTTGGTGTGAGTAAACATAACTTGGTGTTAGGGCTGATAGTGGTTAGTGGTTAGCGTGCTTGCTTTCTTGTAAATGCAAGGAGTTGCTGTAGATGACTGGTACGTAGCACGAGGAAGCTTAAATGCAAACCAAAGAACGAAGTTATGAGAAACTTTAATAACGAACAATCAAAGTTTTGTGACTGGGAAATCCTAACAAAGCTAGATATTCTATAAGGTTTTTTAAATCTCCTTGATAGGAAAACATAATTTGCCTAAATCTCAATTACATTTTTACGTTTCCTTAATATAAATATGTTGTTTTTATAAATTTACTCAGAATGTGAGATAATTTACCTAGCTAGTACTAGAATGAGAATTAATTCAAAAAGCATCTCCAAATCTAAAACATAGGGATTGCTGTTTCAGGCAGAGTCTACCAATTTACCAGGCAAAATATAGCTAGCACCGTTTCCATGTGAAGATGCATAGAAAGAAACCCACCATCCCAGCCTTGGCTGTATAGATGGTGTTTGTGGTAATCGTTATGGAGCTAAAAAGCAATGGCTTCATATAAGTATTGCAAGCATTGGAAATAATTTGTTAATGGATAAAATTTTGTAAAAATTTACGAGAAAGAGGTTTGTTGTAAAAAGCTCAACAAGCTCAGAGGAAAAAAGTATTGAATCCAGAAAGGAAATTCCCAAGATTATGGCACCAAAATCACTGGACTGTAAAATCTTAGAGTCTTCTATGGTGGTAGCGACTGGAGAGCAAATCTCTTCGGCTCTCGGTGACGAAGCAGTGATTCTTAACCTCAAGACTGGAACATACCACGGATTGAATCAAGTGGGAGCACTGGTTTGGAATTTAATTCAGCAACCCAAGGCTGTGAAAGATATTCAACAAACACTTTTAGAAGAGTACGAAGTTAAACCTGAAGTTTGTATTTTGGATCTCTTGGGATTATTGAACGATTTGAAAGTCGCAGGGCTAATTGAGGTTAAGGATGATACGTCTGAGTAGCTTTTTTAGACTTTCTAGAGAAGAGCGCAATCTTTTAGCGATCGCCGTAATTTTATTAGGGTCAATGAGGATAGGGCTATGGCTCTTAGAATTTCGCATATTACTTAAAATTCTGAAAAAGATTAATGGTGCAAAATTCCTTATCCCGATCGACCCTACAAACCTAGTATCTGTCGGCAAGATTGTTTGGGCTGTTAACGTAGCAAGTAGGTATATGCCATTTGGTGTTAAGTGTCTGGCGCGTGCTTTGACTGCCCAAGCCCTGATGAACCGTTACGGTTACTCCTCTGAACTTCGTATAGGCGTTGCCAAAGGTGAAGGAGGAAAACTGGAAGCTCACGCTTGGATTGAGTATCAGGGACGAGTTGCAATTGGTAACTTAATAGACCTCTCCCGATTTACGCCGCTGCCATCCCTGGAAGGAGTCAAACTATGAGCGGCATCACGGGTATTTACTACCTTGAGAGTCATCCTGTCGATCGCCAAAAGTTAGCGCGAATGGTTGATACCTTAGCGCATCGCGGTCCCGATGGTGCAAACTTTTGGGTCGATGGGTCTGTAGGTTTGGGACACCGGATGCTGTGGACGACTCCAGAATCTCTATTAGAAAAACTGCCACTGGTTAACCAAAGAGGCGATTTGGTAATAACTGCTGATGCTCGAATTGACAACCGGGATGAACTGATTTCTCAGTTAGAGCTTGATAACAGTTTGCCTGAAAAGATCGCTGATAGTGAATTGATATTAACAGCTTACGAAAAATGGGGTCAACAGTGTCCAAAACATCTTTTAGGGGACTTTGCCTTCGTCATTTGGGATGGACGAAATCAAGTACTCTTTTGCGCTCGAGATCCTATGGGCGTGAAACCCTTTTACTATCACTATCAAGTTGGTCGAATTTTCACTTTTGGTTCTGAAATTAAAGCAATCCTTTGCCTGACAGAAGTACCGCGTCGGCTTAACGAGATAAAAGTTGGCGAGTATCTGGCATCGATACTCCAAGACAAATCCAATACTTTTTATCAAGACATCTTCCGTCTCCCGCCAGCTAGCTATATGACATTGAGTGCTAGGGGAATGTCCATTCACTCTTACTGGACACTTGACCCTACAACGGAGTTACGGTTGAGTTCCGACGAGGAATATGCTGAGAGATTGCGTGAAATATTTGCCGAGGCGGTGCGATGTCGCCTGCGTAGCGCCTTTCCAATTGGTTCCCATCTGAGTGGTGGGTTAGACTCCTCTTCTGTCACCTGCATGGCACGACAGATCTTAATGCAAGAAAGTAACAGTCGCCAGTTGCACACTTTCTCAAGTATCTTTAATACAGTTGCTGAATGCGATGAACGCCCCTTCATTCAGGTTGTACTCGACCAAGGTGGCATGATTCCCCATTACGTCCATGCCGATCGACAGGGTCCGTTATCCAACTTAGAGCAAATTTTCCAATACTACGATGATGCCATTCCTGCTCCTACCCATTTTTTGCTGTGGGATTTGAACCGTGCTGCTTATAAGGAGGGAATTCGGGTTGTCTTAGATGGCTTTGATGGTGATAATACAATCTCTCACGGAGATGGTTATTTAACTGAGTTGGTGCGGAAAGGACGGTGGGCAGAGTTTGCTCAAGAAGTTGGCGAAGTTTATAAACTCGGTCTTTCACCGTTCCATTATCTTCAACAACACGGTTTAACATTTTTAGAAGAACTAGCGAAGGCTTGGAGATGGGTTGATTTCACCAGAGAAGCCAATCAGCTGTTGAGACACTTCAATATTTCACGACAACAGCTTTTTCTACAACACGGGTTAAAACCTTTGTTACCTCAGCCCGTACTGTCAGCTTGGCGACTGTTACGAGGGCAAAAGCAATCCCTCAATAGTAAATACTCGATTATTAGGCGTAGCTTTGCCAAGCAAATAGCGCTGAAAAAACGCATCCAGACTCTAACAGGTTTTCAATCCAGCCAGCCCCTTACTGAACGAGAAAGACACTGGAATGGTCTCAATGCAGGTGTGCTAACCCATGGGCTAGAAGTATCAGACCATTATGCTGCAGCCTTTTCCTTAGAACTCCGCCACCCATATATGGATAAACGGTTGATAGAGTTTTGCCTGTCTCTACCTCCCGAGCAAAAGTTTAACAAAGGGTGGTCTCGCCTTGTGATGCGACGTGCTATGAACAATGTTTTACCAGAGCAAGTTCAATGGCGTCGTGGAAAAAGCGATATGAGTGCCAGTTTTGTCTGCGGACTTTTGGTACTTAACCGAGAAGTGTTAGACGAAGTGATGCAAAATTATTTGAACAGCATCACTGAATACGTCAATACAAAAGACGTACATAAAATCTATAAAGAATTAATATCTACAAGCGATATTAAGCCCCCTGAAAGCTTAATAGACGTATCCCTTTGGCAAGTGGCGATGTTTGCTCTTTGGCTGCATCACGCTCAGCTAAAGCGGTAGAAGCCAAATGAGATGAGATGGATTTGGGATTGAGAAAGCTTACATTTAGATTGTTTTTAGCATTTCAAACTACCTATACTGTCTATCGCAATTTGGTCTGAGCTCCATTATGAGTTTTGATATTGAAGATGGTTATATTCACCATCACTCTCGTAAAATCGCAGGTAACAAAAGGAAGTAAAAACGCCATGAAAAAGGTTTACGAAGCACCAAAACTACTCAACCACGGCAGTATCAGCGAAATTACAGCTTTAACCGGAGGATCTACTAGAACAGACTTTTTGTTTGGGGCAAATGGTCAACCAACTGGCATAACCGATCAGGGTTCATTTGACGCTTGTATTATTCGACCTGGAGCACCAACTCCAGGTACAAAGTGTAAACTCGACTAAACTATTAACATTTCAACAAGGTAGACTTTAGGAAAAGCTAGAATCTACCTTGTTGAAACTAGCGCTCAACGTCCAAGCGACTCTGAGTTTACCTTCCTTCGTTCTAAGGAATGGCTATCAACCAGCCATTCCTGTAAAATCATTCCCCATTTATTCCAACCGAAAGGTTATCTAGAAGTGTTTGCTTACTTTGCATACAATCTTTGTATTCACTCTGAACTGCCTTTTCCTGAATTGGTGTCCTGTGAGGCGATGCCAGAAGTTAGTAAAAAGCTACCAGATGTGATAATTTCCTTCCGCAAGATTAGCAATTTAGAGGTTGAGGCAGCTGATGGAGAGAATCGGTTGCTAGGGTTTATAGACAACCCACAAGTAGGTAGATTTTTAGTAGAGTTTGGAACCAAGATTGTTGTCGAAGCAGCACCAGGAATTGAACAGGATCTTCTTCGCCCTTGTATTTTAGGACCACTCTTTGCTGTACTGCTTCGACAACGCGGGTTGCTGGTTCTACATGCCAGTAGCGTTGTCATTGATGGTAGGGCTGTGGCATTTTTGGGTCAATCAGGATGGGGGAAGTCAACCCTGGCTAATGCTTTCTACAACCAAGGATACATACTCCTTACCGATGACGTAATGGCAGTCCAAGTCGAAGCCCAGTATCCGATTACCTTTCCCAGCTACCCTTATGTCAGATTGTTACCAGATTCTGCCGCCTCTTTTGGCTATGACTTTAAATCATTAGCTTTAATTCACACTGGGGCAGCAAAACGGAATAATCATCTGAACCGAGGATTTCTGCAAACACCCGTACCACTCAAGCAGATATACGTGCTGGAAAATGTTGGATGCTCCCGAAATGAAATAGAAAATTTCCAACCTCAAGAAGCGCTTGTAGAACTCATACGTCACTCACGGGCTACTAATATACTCACAACTCAAAGCTTTGTGAGTTCTCATCTAGTTCAATGTACAGAACTTCTCAAAAAGGTTTCTGTCTCTCGTTTGAGACGGCAAAAATCCTTAGCTGCACTTCTCAATATCGTGAAACTTGTAGAGGAAGACCTTGCTCAAACTGCACTTGTATCACGATCTACCTGAAAAAATTGCGTTGTAAGGTAATAAAGTCTTGGCTGTCAAGTTAAACCGCGCTATAAGTCAACTATCTTATTTGCCCCAGACTTTTGTGTTAGTTTGGGCTGCATCTCGCCACTGGACTGTAGCCTGGATGGTTCTGCTAGTGGTTCAAGGATTGCTACCTGCGGCAATAGTCCACTTAACGCGGATATTTGTGAACAGCTTGGTTGCTGTTATCGGTGCTGGTATTTCCTGGGAAACAATTCAAGTCGTTCTCATTCCAGCAAGCTTGATAGCAGGCTTGTCGCTGTTTGCAGAGTTTCTACAAAGTGCTGGGGAATGGATTCGCACAGCTCAGTCAGAATTGGTACAAGACTACATTAGTGGTTTGGTTCATTCCCAGTCTATGGCTATCGATTTGGGTTGTTATGAGTCCTCGGAGTATCACGACCACTTGAATCGGGCACGTAGCGGTGCAGGCAGTCGTTCTCTTGCTTTATTAGAAAACACGGGTAGCCTGCTGCAAAATAGCGTTACCCTTTTAACGATGGCGGCAGTTTTACTCCCTTATGGTGTCTGGCTACCCTTCTTTTTATTGTTCAGTACCCTGCCAGCCCTATACGTTGTACTGCGTCTTAATAAAGACTATCATCGCTGGTGGCGGCAAACAACTATCGATCGCCGTTGGCTTGACTACTATGAAGTACTGCTGACTGAAAGTACTTGGGCAGCTGAAATGCGCTTATTTAACCTAGGAGACTTTTTTCAGTCAGCTTACCGTAGCTTGCGCTATAGATTGCGTAATGAGAATTTGAAGTTAGTCAGACAACAGAATTTAGGTCGTCTTGCGGCTGGATTGTTGACTCTGTTAATTTCTGGTGCTGCTATTATCTGGATGGGTCGCCAAGCCCTACTGGGAATTATTACTTTGGGTGACCTAGCCCTCTTTTACCAAGCCTTTAATCAAGGTCAGGGGTTAATGAGGTCTGCCCTGGGAAACTTGGGGCAAATTTATAGAAATAGCTTATTTGTCAGCGATCTATTCGAGTTTTTGCAAATCCAACCCAAAGTTGTAGACCCACCACAGCCACTGCCTGTTCCTGAGAAACTTACACGGGGAATTCGTTTTCGTCAGGTTAGCTTCCGCTATCCAGGTAGCGATCGCGCCATCCTAGAAAATTTTAACCTGACAATTCCGGCTGGCAAAATTGCTGCCATTGTCGGGGATAACGGTGCTGGTAAAAGCACACTGATCAAACTCCTGTGCCGTTTTTACGACCCCGAGACGGGTAGTGTTGAAATAGACACAAAAGATATCCGGCATTTTTCAGTTCAGGAACTCCGACGCCAAATTACAGTTTTGTTTCAGATGCCAATTCCTTACTACGTAACTGCTGCCCAGAATATCGGCTTGGGTGATTTATCTGCTACTGCTAGTATGGCTGAGATTGAGGCTTCTGCTGAAGCTGCCGGAGTTCATGAAACCATTATGCGTCTACCTCAAGGTTATGATTCCATGTTGGGGAAATGGTTTCCTGGTGGGAACGATCTGAGTGGTGGAGAATGGCAACGGCTTGCCCTTGCACGATCTTTTTTTAGAAAAGCCCAAATTATTATTCTGGATGAACCAACCAGCGCTATGGACCCTTGGGCCGAGCACGATTGGCTGAGGAGATTCCGTAAGTTGGCACAAGAGCGTACTGCCATTGTCATTACTCACCGCTTCACTTTAGCAATGCAGGCAGACATCATTTACGTTATGCGAGCCGGTCGGATTGTAGAGTCAGGAAACCACGATGAATTGCTAGCGCTGGGCGGTCTTTACGCTAAGTCCTGGCAAGACCAAATGCAAACGAGCGCCCGTGATATTTCTGAAAGCAAAGTGGTTTAAAATTTTGGGCTGTCCCGAACTCAATTTATTGACATTGTAACACTAATTAAATAACGCCAGTTTTAGTAAATTTATTAATCTTATGCAACAATTAAACAAGCCTACCCTTTTCAATCTACTCGGAAAACAAATGGCTAAACCTCTCAGCCAACTGATTTTGAGTAATCCCCTCAAAACGAAAATCCGAGTGGTGGAAGCTTATATTGCGTTTCTTCAAGGCAAAGGTGCTGGCACGGGATGGGATCTTCTTGAAGAGGTTAAAGCAGCAAAGAATTTTATCTATCGAGAGCAACCTATAATATTTGACATCGGTGCTAATAAGGGAGTATGGTCAAAGTACTTACTGCAGTTAATTCCTACCTCAAAGATTTACTTGTTTGAACCTTCCAAAGGGTGTCAAGAAGAGATCCGTAAACTGAACTTACCAAATACACTTCTCTTGCCCTTAGCGGTAGGTCAGAAAAAATCTCAGGGAATTTTATACTCTCCTTCCCCCACTGCGGGCATCGCTTCGCTTCACAAGAGGCGTGATAGTTATTTTCAGCAGGAGACATTTAGTGAATTTGAAGTTTCTATCACTACAATCGACGATGTTGTTAGAGAATACTCTATCGATTTTGTCGATTTTATGAAGATGGATATAGAAGGAAATGAGTTTGATGCTTTGAAGGGCGCTTCTCAGACGCTCCTTGACAAAAAGATTGGAGCATTTTCTTTTGAATTTGGTTCGGGAAATATTAATTCCAGAACTTTTTTTCATGACTTTTGGGATTTACTCAATCAGAACTCCTATAAAATCTATCGAATTACACCAGGAGGTCAGCTATTAGACATCAACGAATATTATGAAGATTTAGAATATTTTCGAGGTGTTTCTAACTATTTGGCAATCCTTAAACAACACCCGTATGCTACATAATAAGTAGCAGCAAGTTGCTAGTAACAAAGAGTCTCTAGGGTGGATAATAGCCACCATATTGAGGTCTACAGGGTCAGGGAGAGATGGAAAAGTACATTTCTCTCTGAATACTAATAAACTTTTTTACTGTACAAAAATGAAAACATTATCTCAACCCTGTATCGAAAATCAAGATATTAAACATGGACGCGAAGTTGAGTTACTTCTTTGTTGCGCTCGCACTTGTCTATCTCCCTCAACTGTTGAGCGCACCAAAGTTTTACTTGAACAAGATATCGATTGGGAATATCTTCTGAAAACCGCGTATTGCCATAAAGTTTTACCCCTGTTGGCTTTAAATTTGATGAAATATCCGCAAGCTGTTCCTGTAGATACTCTCGAGCGCTTGCGGCAGTATTATTACATTAATGCTCAACATAACCTTACCTTAGGGAGTAAACTGATTCAGCTTCTAGATATTTTTGAGAAGAATGGAATTTCCGTGATTCCTTTTAAGGGTCCTGTCTTGGCTGCTTGCATTTATGGAGATATTGCGCGGCGAGAGTTTGGCGATTTAGATTTTTTAGTTCACAGGGAAGATTTTCTCAAAACTAAAGAACTTTTGACTGCTCGAGGGTACCAGCCCTATGCTAGTAGTAATGAAAAGGAGGCAAGTTATCTTAGGTCTCTAACCTTACAACAACAGGAAGCATACTTGCGCTCTCATTGGGAATTACATCTTGTAAACCAGCGCGATCGCGTTACCATAGATGTTCACCAAGGTATATTGCCAAAGCAATTCTCTTTTTTATATAATACCGAGTGGATGTGGAAAGACACTCAGCTCATCTCTTTTACTAGTCGGCAAATTCTCAGCTTTTCCCCAGAGGATTTAATCTTAGTTCTCTGCTCCCAAGGAGGTAAAGATTCTTGGCAATGGCTCAATCGAATTTGTGACTTAGCTGAAGTTATCCGTGCTTGTCGAGATGTAAATTGGGAGAAGATTTGGGAACGGGCTAGCAAACTCAGGATGAGGAGAATGCTGTTACTTGGTTTGTCACTAGCCCATGAACTTCTAGATGCAGTGCTTCCGGAAATAATGATAGAAAAGATAAAAGCTGACCCATCGATAAAAGTTTTTTCTTTACAGGTTTCTTTACAACTTTTTAACCAAGCTGAAAACTCGGTTACAAACTACAAATTTAAAAATTTATTCTTTCATCTTAAGTTAATAGAACATCCTATTGACAAAGTAGGTTACTGCTACGAACATATGATTGTCCCAACAGTTGCAGACAAGGCATTTTTACGGTTACCTAAGTTTTTCTCATTTCTATATTATTTACTCCGTCCTATCCGTTTAATCACAATGTATCTACTATCACAGCTTGGTAACTTGCTGATAAATTTCCATTAACTGCTTGTAATTAGCTTCTGGTGTGTATTTAGCTTCGTAAGTGCAGCGAGCATTCGTGCCCATTGCATTTATTGTATCAGGATTAGCGATCGCCCAATTTATCTTAGTTGCCAAATCTAGTGAATTCCCAGCTTCAAAATGCAGACCTGTGATTCCATCAGAGACAATTTCTGCCATACTCCCTAATTTGGGAGCTACCACAGGTAAACTGCAAGCAAACGCCTCTGCTATTGTCAACGGAAAGCCCTCATACCAAATTGAGGGGAAAACTAGAAATTGGGAATTATACATGAGTTCCAGCACAGTCGCTTTACTCTGCCGCCCTAAAAATGCGATTGCTTCCCCAAGCCCTCTGTTGTGTACCTGTTGGTGCAGTGCTTCAGCCATTGGACCTTCACCGACAATTTTTAGCGGTATACTGATATTACCTTGTGCATAAGCATCTATTAGCGTTGCCAAACCTTTCTCCTCAGAAAGTCTACCCACGAACAGCGCGTAGTTTTTCGACTTGCTCGATTGAGAAGGGGAGTCAGGAGATAAAACAAAATTGGGTTTGATACAAATTTTTTCTTCTGGCAACCCCGCCTGAACCATCTTAGCTTTGTGGAACTTAGTCAGGGCAATGTAAGCATCCACTCGGTTTTGCCAAGTGCCACGTAATGAGTGAACCGTCAGCATTGTTGCCACAGCAGCGCTTTGTAGTCGTGAACCACGATAACACCCGTTGACTACACCAGACCACGGTACAGCTTTGTTAATGCAGTCTTCACAAATTTTCCCATCTCGGAACAGCATTGCTTTTGGGCATCCCAAGCGGTAGTTATGAAGGGTTTGTACGACTGGTATGTTTGCATCTCGGCAAGGATCGTACAACGCCGGAGAAAGAAGAGGAAAAAAGTTATGAACGTGAACTACATCTGGACGGAAATCAGAAATTTTTTCTGCAATCTGTTTTCTTGATGTGGATGAATAAACAGCAGAAAATGCGGCTGTTAATTTACCTTGAATTCCCACAATGCTATCGTTATCAAGTTCCCACAGCAGAACGTCATTTCCATAAGACTTTAACAGCGTACATTCAGCCTGTACAACGGCATCTTCACCTCCTGCATATTTATAGCGGTTATGAGCAATCAGAATTTTCATAGGATTTATGGTAAGAATTTTAGAAAAACTTTTGATATAACCTAAAAATAAGGCTTTTCTAGGAAGGATTTTTGTTCAAAAAAATAGTCCTGCCTCTGTTGTTGCAATTTTTTAGTCTGATGAGCTTGATATTTTTGCCATTGTAGGCCAATGAGACTAGTCACAAAAATCATAAAAGCTGGTTCTTCCATCCAAGAAAATATGACACCAGAAACCATAATGGTTATTAGGAAAAATTTTGAAGTTTTATCTACACAAATATATTTCCAAACTAAAAACCAGAGAAAGAGATATATTCCCAGACCCAAAAAACCCAAATCTCCCCATATCCCTGCCCAGGAAAATAATAAAGAGTACATACTAGAGCCAGTATAACTATTAGACCAGTAATAGCTTTCTTGGGCAAGAAATACTTTCGGAAAAACGTCAGTGTAAGTAACACCTAATGGTTGCAAAAGATTTAAGTAATCTGGAATTAACCATCCTAGACGGCTAGTGGTATGACCGGGACCAAGGCCAAACAACCAATTTAAATCTGATTTGAAGAAGGAGATAATAATAGAAAATACAGAGAGTTTATATCTCGAAGCGTCCGTGACCACCGCCATATCTGATATATAACGGATTCCAGAGTACAGGCTGTTGATGATTTGAAGTACTATAAAAGTAACTGGAAGAGCAATTAGCAAGTACAGTAGTGCTTTCCAAACCTCCTTTAACTGTGTCAGAATCAAAATAAACCAGGATACAATAAATGCAAATATAACCTGTTTGACATCAGCAAAAAGAACATTTCCAAGGCATAACACAAACATTAGTATACGAAACCATAACGAACGAACTCCAGAAGCAAGAAGGAAATAAATACCAAAAGTGAGGGCAACATCGCCTCCTACATGGTGTCCTGCTCCCATGTTTAGAAAAATTCCCTTGACATCATCCGGATCGCCTGTATTAATAATAAATTTTTGAAAATATACAAAAATTAGATGAATATAAACAAATCTAAATACCCAATTTTGAAATCTTTTAATACTGGATTCAGGAAGTTTTGTACTGGTAATTGCTATCAAAAATATAAAAGGTTCGCCTAGCATCAAAAAGTTGAGCACGACATTGATAACACCTGCTCGATTGATTAGGGCGCTTATTATGCTTATTGTCAGGAGAACTGTCATTCCCAACAGTATATTTACAGCAATTTTACTACGAATTCTGGGAACTATCCATATAAGTAGAAATAAGGCAAAACCAAAATGCAAAAAGTTAACAATTGATGGAAATTTTATTGCTGTAAGAACACGCGGGAACATGACAGAAGCAAGAAATAGCACAATTATGCTAGAGCGTTTGATAATTCCCTCTTGAGATGATGTTCCTAAAGTCATTCATTTTACCTAGTGTTTCATCACATTGATTCTGATGATTTAATATAGTTTGTAGTCAGGGATTGCTTGGCTTGAAAAAGGAAAGACAGCCCTTACTACAAACTTTTACGTCTGTTCTACTACTAGTTAACCAGCTTATAGCAGTTCTCAATGAAGCTGCACATTATTTTTACCCCTCCTAACCTCCCCTTAATAAGGGGAGGTGCTGCAGGCGGTGGGGTTCTTTCTATGCATCTTCATGTAGAAACGGTATTATACTCAATATACTTATTGAAGTAATGCTTGAAAACGACGGAGTGTTTTTAGTAACAAAGGAGAATTGTAAATACGAACCTTAAAGCCAAATTTCAGTAAATTGAGAAAAGAGTAATCTGGTTGGTTTCTATAAAAATTCACTCCTTGATAATTTTTATATTTTATGAATTCTTTTGTTGTAAAAAGATTGCCAAACTTATATTCTGACGGAATGTAATGACCCGTCAATGATTTTCTTGAAAAGCTGGGGTCGAGAGTTGGTAAAGAACCATGAATAGTCCTTGAATTCCAAAATAAAACATCTCCCTTATTTAATTCAGGAGCTTTAATTTCATTTGTTCTGGCATCAACATAGCTTCTCATTCTCTTCAACCATTCTGAATGGCTCAGATTGGCAGTATCACTATGAAGATTAATGTTGGTAGATGTTGGAATTACATAAAATCTACCTGCTCTCTCATCAATGTCCTCTAAAGCAATCCAAGCACCAACTAAATTACCATTAGGTACGGTATCCAAGTACCACCAGTCTTGATGAGGTGGTGTTTCTGTATTGGCATCAAACAACATTGTTTGCATTAAATTAAACGACTCACTGTTTGTTAGTTGTTTGAGTGCATTTTGTATTTCTTTACTACAATATATATCTCTTGCTAGTGCGCTGAATTCTGGAAACTTTCGATAATCGTGGATATCCAAAAATGATTGCTTAACATAGCCAAAATCGTTGAGCTTGTTAGGCTCATAGGCATTAGTATTCTGACGAAAAAAAGGATATTTTGAAGGAACAAGATCTCTGGTATAAACTTTTACTAGCCTATCAATTAAAGCTTCAGGAATTAGATTTTTGAAAACAACATATCCGTTGGTCTGGTAGTAGTCTTTAACGCTCATTTCTTGAGTTTGCATTTTCAACTTCCTCCTAAACAAATTTTGGTTTTTTGAAGAAGAATGACAAATAGTGTTTTCAATAGACAAAAATACAAATCATGTGCTGACTTTGTCATTTTGTTATCAAACATTGTTGAAAAGTTCTTGATAAGACAAACTGAGGTGTTGTCCCTTAGCTTTCCAACTAAAAGGTTCAATTCTGACTTTTCTTTTCGCTGCTTGTCCCATCTGCCATCGCAGTTCTGAGTCTTTTGATAAACGAACCATAGCATCGGCTATATCTTGCACTGCCTGTTCTGGTGTGTGTGCGGGAACTTTTACCCCTGTTTCTTCACTCACAAGCATTGCTGGTCCTCCTAAGTCCAGACAAATTACTGTACGCCCAGCTGCCATCATTTCCAGGCATACCCATCCTCCAGACTCGTGAATACTGGGGTGAACCAGGACATGAGACTCTTGCATTTTGCGTAATGTTTCGCTGCGCGGTAAACCTCCCCAAAAATGGACTTTTTCTGCAATACCTAACTCTTGTGCTATGACTTCTAGACGTTGTCGTTCTGGTCCGTCACCTACAATCCAATACTCAGCTTTTTCTATTTTGGCGAGGGCAAACGCTTTAAGACCAAGATGAAATCCCTTCCAATGTAAAAGGCGACCAATGCTAATAAACTTTACTGATTCAGTTTTAGGCATCTCGTATTGTGCAAGATGCTCAATTTCTTCCTCAGGTAAACCAACATTAGAAAAGACTTGAATGTTTTTGACTGCCAGCCCTTGAAGCCTATCTGCCGTTTCCTTGGTTGTTGCTAACGCTAGAGCAGTTTTCTTGGCAGTCAAACGAACCAGTGGGTCTCTCTCACTGATAAATTGAACTATGTCCCGCACTGTTTCGTAAATCTTGCCACGAAAACTAAAATCTTTCAAAAAAGTTTTTGGTGTAAATTCTCCACCGCCAACTGGTCCTAAAACAAAGGGGATAGGAAGAAGTACAAGTAGGCTAAACCCCCAATACCTTCCATAAGTTACGTGTTGGGCAAAGTCTAAGTGAATTTGGCGATGCAGGCGTTGAGCAACAAAGTATGCCCAAATTTGCCAAAGGTAATAATGAAGCTGAATCCCCCGGTTATTTTTTTTCCAGTCATTAGTCCAACCAAAAGGATCGAAGTATATAAAGTGGAGATTGGGCACTGGGTTAGAACTGAGTTCTGCTTCGATCGCTGCCTGATGAGCAATTCGCGTCAGTACCCAAACCTCATGATACCTAGCTACCTCTCGAACTATATTCCAGCCAATACCGGGCTCCGATCCTGTTTTTGGTTCACAGGCATAGGCGGACATAAGGATTTTCATTGGAAAAATCTCTCCTCGGGCAAAATCACTTTAGACGGTTTGCAAAAAAGATAGCCACTGTTTGGCAATTGCCTCTGGCTGAAAAGCTTGAGCACGCTGTTTGCTCACTTCAATTAAATGCGATCGCCAACTTTCAGAACTGAGTACTTTCTGGATAGCGTCAGCCAGCGCTTGCACATCATCTATAGGTACTAAATTCCCGTATTTGCCATCCTCTAAAATGCTACGAGGACCACCACCAATGGCATCGGTAGAGATAACGGGTACCCCACACGCCATCGCCTCCACAAGCGCCAGACAAAACGCTTCATCTAGAGATGACATAACAAAGAGATCGGATTTGGCGATGTGACTCCACGGGTTAGCTACATAACCAGGTAAGCTAACATCTTCCTGCAAACCCAGTTTGGCAATCAATTCCTCCAAGTTTGTTCTTTCTGTACCCTCTCCCAAAATAATCAGCTTGACTTTAAACTGCTTTCGGATGATAGCAAGGGCTTCCAACAGTAAAGAATAGTTTTTACGCTTTGCCAAACGACCAAGGCTAATAATTACCGGGCTGTCCTTGTGCTGGAGCCAAGGATGTTCTGGTTCTGCTTGGCTATACTGAAAAAATTTATCTGTATCGACAGGATTGGGGATGACGGCTACACGATTCCGAGGGATGGGAATACGATCTTGTTTAAGGATATCAAGAACGCCTTGGCTGACAGTCGTTAAACCATGAGTTGTCGGATACAAAAGCCGTGCTAACCAAGGCATGATTTGCATCCGCAGGTCGTGTTTGTGGTCAATTGCAACATCTGAGGTCAAAGTATCTCCCTGATAAACCACAAATTTTGTCTTGCGCTGACCTGCCAATAGCCATCCTATAATCGCAGGAATACAAATAATTGTAGGCATGGCAATTAAGACATCTGGCTTGACCGTTCTCAAAAATCGGGATAAGGCAATGGGAGATGTTATGGATCGCGTCACTCCTAGTGGCACTAATTTCACGCCTTCTGGAAAAGTCACTTCCTCTGCTGGTCCGTTGGCAAGGTATAAGACGTATAACTCTCTAAGTCCTAACTTCCAAAAACCTTTAATTAGAGCTGCTGTCAGGTTTGCGAATGCTCCGCCGTCTAAGCCCCAGATGAAGATAGCAATTGATTTCTGAGTCATCTATTGTCCTTTATGAAATTCTCAAACGAAATTGGCGGGGTTTGATACGCTTTGTATATGACAAAGAAAATAACTGGCTCGCGTAATATTTCTTAACGATTTGTTTGAACATAGATGTCTATCTTTTAAATTTAAATAATGCAAGTGCTCCCCGCTGAATGAACCGGGCTAGACGTTTAAGTTCACTTTCGCGGGATATCTGATAGAAGACCGCAAAAAACAAAGGATTTGGCAGGTTCGCGCCCCATTGCAGTAAGAATTTCAAAGGCTTGTAAACAAAAGTTTGGTGAAACTTTGGATGCGCCACAAGTTGCCGGTGAATTTCCCGGATTTCTGATTTGGGTGTTCCTTTAAAACGAGCTAGCAAGTAGAGATTGTGATAATGCCAAGCGTTGGCTTCCAATCCTGCTAGCCTTTGTGCCACCTCTGGACCATAAATTTTTTTGAGAAACTGTTTCTGCTCCTGGTGTACTCGCTTTGCAGTTTCGTGCTCCCGTTCTAAAATGTTGGCTGTTAGGGAGGTAAAACTTGTCAGATTTGCACCGTGTAAGCGAAACTTGCTCAGTACTTCTGATACAGACCCTATTTCAGTGACAAACGGGGCAAGACGGAAAATCAGACTGTCAGCATTGCGTGTAAATGCTTCGTTCATCGGGAAGATTAATTGAGCTACTTCACGTCGGATGCTTAGTGCAGACGCGGGTGGGATACGATCGACGTACCCACCATTGTCCAATGCGGATAATGCCATCCAGCCTGATGCCAAGTTTTGCACCATAGGAGTCGGTTTAATCAGCTCTCCTTGACCATCAATTTGAAAGACATCGTGAATAATAAATCCACTTTTTGGTTGAGATTGAAATGCGGCGACGGTTTTCTCTAGTTTGTTAGACATCCACACATCATCCGCATCTAACAAACACAAAATTTCACCACTGCTGTGTCTGTAAACTGTATTTAATGCCGAAGCCACACCACCATTCGGTTGGCGTATGAGCTTGATTCTAGAGTCTTTTTGAACATACCTTTCGATAACTTCACACGAATTGTCTTTGGAACCGTCATCACAAACTATCACCTCAAAATGAGGGTAAGTCTGAGAAAGTGTACTTTCCAAAGTCTCTTCGATATACCTTTCATAATTGTAGTTTGCAATCAATACCGACACCAAAGGGTTTTTCGGTAGTTGGGGCAGTTCAATTGGTCGTAATTGTTCAATTTGCAGTTCTTGCATAAACTCATCCTTAACTTTGTGCATGGCGTAATCTTAAACTGCACTATGTTTGCGATACTTACTAAGAACTTCTGGCACAGGCGCAATTACGGTTACCAACGGCGCTAAGTGACAAATAAGAGTCTCCCCAATGTACTTTGCGTAGTTGTAGTTAGCAATTAGTATTGAGAATAGAGGCTTTTCGGGTAGTTGAAGAAGTTTTATTGGTTGTAGCTGTTCGGTTTGCAGTTCTTGCATCCACTCATACCTCTAACTAGATAGGGCTGCTGTAAGGTGTGCTTAATACTTACATCATCGGCTAATCACACGCGATACCAGAAAGTATATTCTCTCTACATTTGCTTGCGTAGCAACTTTTGAGAACCTACTTAGTAGTTTTCCCTAGAAGATTCTGTCATATTCTTTCGGCAAATTGGCACATATTCCGGATTTTTTTATTAAAAGATGTACTATTAAACGTTATAAAATTTATATAAAATTACTGGAATACTTATAGAACAAAGCTTTGAGACAAATAAGACATTAAGAAATATTTTATAAGCTCTGTAAGTAATTTGTAAATTTTTAATTTTTTTCCGGACATTGCCTTTATGGGTTTGAATAATATACGCTACTTTTTCAAATAAATTTAATTATTAAAAATCAACAGACATTTGGTTTATGCCTCACTTATAAGTAAGGTGAGAAGAAGTATCAAAATAACCTCCTAAGTAAAAATGAGGTAATTATGACCAAGTTTAATGGTAGTAAAAAATCTTTTCCCGTACTTTTCGTTCTTTGTGGGGTAATCGTATTTTCTCTTGTAGCAATTACAAAAGATACATTATTGGCTAACTTTCCCGTAACTCTACTGGGGATGTCTGAGAAGAAGCCTCTTACTCAGGGGCAGAAAAAATGTACCTTGCCCAAAATATCAACAGGAGATAAGCTTTTTCCCGAGCAAATAGTAGTTAATGTTAAGACTCGATATGGAGCTCGGGGTGATGGTGTTACAGACGATACTCAGGCAATCTTGAAGGCGATTCGGGAGAATGTGGGTACAAACAGAATTGTTTATCTCCCACAAGGGACTTATCTCGTGAGCGATCGCCTGGAGTGGCGTGACATAAATGGCAAGTGGCAATCACAGCTAAGGCTTCAAGGACAGAACCGTGCTACCACTATTATTCGGCTGAAGGATAATGCACCCGGTTATAACAACCCCAAAAAACCAAAAGCAGTGGTTCATACTGCATCTGGACTTTACGTGGAGCAGCCTTTGGGCGGCGGTAAAGACTATCCTGCTAAGGGAGAGGGGAATGAAGCGTTTGCTAACTACATTGAAGATATCACAATTGATACGGGTAAGAATCCTGGGGCGATCGCACTTGATTATTTAGCGAATAACACTGGCGCGGTTCGTAATGTCAGACTTAGGGGTCAAGGGCTGGTTGGGTTAGACATGACTCGAAAGTGGATTGGTCCTGCACTAGTTAAAAACCTGATTGTAGAAGGCTTTGACTATGGTGTTCGCATTGGAGAGCAAGTTAATGGTGTTACCCTTGAGCACATTAGTCTTTGCAATCAGAAAACCGTTGGTTTAGAGAATACGGGGAACGTAGTAGCAATCAGAAATTTGTCGAGCAACAACAGTGTTATAGCAGTACGCAACAGCAGTAGCACGAGCCTCATTAGCCTTCTTGATGCTAAGCTTTATGGTGGCAGTCCATTAGTAAGCGCGATCGATAACAATAATGGTCGCCTGTTTGCCCGTAATATCCGCTCATCTGGATATCGAGCAGCTATTATGCAAGATAAAAAGGTCGTGAAAGGAACTGTAGTCAAGCAGTATACCTCAAACTCGCCTTTTACTTTGCTTGCATCTTCTAAAACCCCTCCCAATCTCCCAGTCGAAGAACCCCCTAACTTTCATGATAATAATCCTGCTAATTGGGCAAATATAGAAGATTTTGGTGCCAGAGGAAAAGCAGCTGATGGAGGCGAAGATTGGGGCGATGATACAGAGGCAATTCAGAAAGCGATTGACTCAGGAAAGTCCACAATTTACATTCCTCCTGGTCGTTACTTGATTGGTGATACCCTCCGCGTTAGGAAAAACGTTCGTAAAATTATTGGCATGAATGCTACACTCTCTCCTGGTGGGAAGAACTTTGAAGATGCAAACAAGCCAAAACCGCTGATTCGTGTTGAGAATGGAGCCACAACTGATGTAACGATTGAACACCTGAATATCATTAACCTTATTCAACAAGCGCCCCCACAGGCTGGGCTTATTGGCTTTGAACATACTACCTCCCGAACATTGTTTTTAAAAGATGTCACTTGTTGTTCAGTACGACCCAATGACCAGAAGTATGTGTTTCGGAACACGCCAAAAGCCGGAAAACTCTTTATTGAGAATGTTGCTGCTGAAACTTGGCGATTTGAACATCCGCAACAGGTGTGGGCACGCCAGATGAACCCTGAAGGTAGTAGTAAGAAGATATTCAATAACGGTGGCAAGCTGTGGGTGCTGGGTTTGAAGACAGAAGGAGGTAACGTTAACACAGTGCTACATACAGCAGGAGGCGGTGTGAGCGAGTTATTTGGAGGATTGTTGTACGTGACTGGCAACATTCCACCAAATGAAGTGGCTTTTATCAATGACAATTCTCGGGTTGCACTCTCTTATGCCACGATTACCTATGGGGCTAAAGATTTTCAAATTCACATTAAAGAGACACGGCGAGGCAATAGTCGTCAACTGACTCGCGACCAACTGCTGTGGCATGGGAATGGTCGTTCAGTTCCTCTTTTTATTGGAGGAAAATAAAGGAAAGTTAAAAGATTTTGAGCATCGCGCTCTGCAATAGCAAATTTTTATTACAGGTGCTTGTCATTTACCAAAATACCACAATAGCTAGAAATTGCAGTCTCTTTACATTTCCTAAAGTAGCGGTTTCTAAGTACTTACTTAGTAGTTTTCCATAGAAAATTTTGTTGTTTTCTGTCATTTATTATGAAAGCAGAATTTTTTCATGAGAAAATCTACCGAATTGACGTTATTAACTTAATACAAAAGTGCTGAAAGAATTTAACAGCCCTATTTTGAACCAATGCTGTTCCGATCCGCACTATCTGCTTAAATCCAGTTTCCTCAAGAAATTGGGTTTTTTTGCATCCGGGCTCTTTCGGGCTCTTTAAAAAATGGCATTGTGTTTTGAACTAGTAAAAACTTAAAAAATACTCATTTTTTATTTTTGTAAAAATTAAAAAAAATCAGTAATTATTCGGTGTTTGATTTCTAACAAAAACAAAAAAATAGTACATAACCAACAGCGATTTGCTTTTCTCTTTATCTTGAGGTGCAGAAACAACTTTTCTAAAAGGAGCAAGTATTTAGCTTGCATATTTTAGTGTACTAAACATCGCACAGAAATCTTATTCATCCTTACATATATTTGTGGTATGAAGCTTTTTGGCCTATCTCACATAGGCTGAGCGTTAGCTTTATGGGATGGATATTTGGTTGAGAAAGTGCTTGTTTTGAAAGAAAAGTTTTAAGTACAGTAAAGCATCAATTTCCGCCTCCAGCTATAGGAAAGGCGAAGAAGTATCGCAATCAATTCCCTATTAAAAAACTAAGTGGCAATGACAAAGTTTAAACACGGCAAAATAGGTTTTTCTGGATTTTCCATTATTTGTGGTATGGCAGTCGTTTCTCCTGTCGTTACACAACCCACTCTGAATGCAAAAATCCCCTCTGTATTAAAGCCTTCTCAAGAAATAGCTCTTACAACAGCCGAAAATAGGTGTACTACTGCCAATACCTCGGAGGATAAGTTTTTTCCCGACAAGATGGTGATTAATGTTAAGACTCAATACGGAGCTAGGGGTGATGGTGCTACAGATGATACTCAGGCAATCAAGAGGGCAATTCAGGAAAACGTAGGTACAAATAGAGTTCTTTACTTTCCTCAAGGGACTTATATAGTGAGCGATCGCTTGGAGTGGCGGGACGTAAATGGCAAGTGGCAATCGCAATTGAGGCTCCAAGGACAGAACCGCGCCACCACTATTATTCGATTGAAGGATAATGCATCTGGCTACAGCGATCGCACCAGCCCGAAAGCAGTTGTCTATACGGCATCAGGGCTCTATGTAGAACAGCCTTACGGTGGCGGCAAAGACTACCCCGCTAAAGGAGAAGGGAACGAAGCATTTGCAAACTACATTGAAGATCTAACGATAGACACTGGTAATAACCCAGGAGCTATTGCACTTGATTATTTAGCAAATAACTATGGCGCTGTTCGTAACGTCACTCTTCGCGGTAAAGGAGTCGCGGGGATTGATATGACTCGAAAGTGGATCGGTCCTGCATTAGTGAAGAACGTCGTTATCGAAGGCTTTGACTATGGTGTTCGCATAGGGAGCGAGGTCAACGGTATGACTCTCGAACACATTAGTCTTTGCAATCAGAAAAGTGTAGGTCTAGAAAATACTGCAAACGTTGTAGCGATACGAGACCTTTGGAGTAACAACACTGTCCCGGCGGTACGCAATACCAACAGCACGAGCCTGATGACTCTTATTGATGGTACCTTTAATGGCGGCAGCGCCTCGGTAAGCGCTATTGAAAACAATAACCGTCTGTTTGCGCGAAACCTTCAATCATCTGGTTATCAATCGGCAATTATGCAAAATAACCAGGTAGTGGTAGGGAATACAGTTAAGGAATATACCTCGAACACCCCTTTTACGTTGTTTACATCTTCTCTAAACACTCCTAATCTTCCAGTTGAAGAGCCACCAAGCTTTCATGATAATAATATGTCCAACTGGGCTAACATTGAAGATTATGGTGCTAAAGGGAAAGCAGCGGATGGAGGCGACGAGTGGGGCGACGATACAGTTGCAATTCAAAAAGCCATTGACTCAGGAAAATCTACTATTTACATTCCGTCTGGTCGCTTCCTCCTCACCAATACCATACGAGTCAGGGGAAATGTTCGCCGCATTATTGCGATGGCTGGTGCTACACTCTCACCTGGCGGAACAACCTTTCAAGACGCAAACAATCCCAAACCTTTTATTCGGATTGAGGATGGAACCGCAACTGACGTAACAATTGAACGTATTAACATCCAAAACATTACTTCAAATCCCTCACCTGGATTGATTGGTTTTGAACATGCTACCTCCCGAACACTGTTTTTGAAGGATATGAGCTGCTGTTCTTGGAAACCGGGCGACCAAAAGTATGTATTTCGCAATACCTCAGGAGCTGGAAAGTTGTTTATTGAGAATGTCGCTGGTGAAACTTGGCGATTTGAAAATCCGCAACAAGTGTGGGCGCGTCAGCTGAATCCTGAAGGTAGTAATAAGAAGATTGTTAATAACGGTGGCAAACTCTGGGTGCTGGGTTTGAAAACGGAAGGAGGTAACATTAACACTGTATTGCATACTACAGGACGTGGTGTCAGCGAGTTGTTTGGAGCACTGTTGTACGTAACTGGAAATGTACCATCGACTCAAATTGCTTTTATCAATGACAATTCTCAGGTTGCCCTTTCTTATGCCACGATTAACTACGGATTTACTGATTTCCAGATTCACGTTCAAGAGACACAAGGGTCTGTGAGCCGTCAACTCACTCGCGATCAACTCCTGTTCCATGGAAACGGTCGTGCGGTACCGCTTTACATCGGAGGCTTGTAAACCTTTTTCACTCAAAATCAGCAATTGTTTTTGTAGGGTGGGCACTGCCCACCGTCATTGTCGTGGTATATACTGCTCACCCTACATTTGTGGTCTAATTATGGTTTAATTACTTAAGAACTGTCGTAATCTCTCTTAATTTTATTTTTTACACACTAAAAAACCAGCAATTGTTTTTGTAAGGTGGGCACTGCCCACCATCATTGTCGTGGTATATACTGCTCACCTTACATTTGTGGTCTAATTATGGTTTAATTACTTAAAAATTGCCGTAATCTCTCTTAATTTTATTTTTTACACACTAAAAAACCAGCAATTGTTTTTGTAGGGTGGGCACTTCCCACCGTCATGGTCGTAGTAGATACTGCCTTCCTTACACCTGTGGTTTAATTACTTGAAAATTGCCGGAATATGTCTTAATTTTATTTTTTACACACTAAAAAATCAGCAATTTTAGTTAGTTTCCTTTTTGACAAAATTTTAAAAATAGTAGATAGTTAATAAAAATATGCTTTAATCTACCTTGTGGTGCAAACTGACTCTTTCATAAAGAGTAAATCATCAAGCTGAATATTTTGGTGGACTCCGGAGCAGACAGAAATACTCTGAGCCATCTTCAAGTGATTGGAAATGTGAAGCCTTCGATTCTATTTTAAATAGGCTCACTAGTTCAATGTCAGCGTACTTACCTGAGCTATTGCTTCCAAGATATCAATAGCTTTAAATAGTGGTGATGCAAACCTCCTCGCCGCTATTTAATATCAAAAGACGAGTGACTATCAAAATAAGTTCCCTATTAAGCTAGAGGGTAGTAATGACAAAGTTTAAGCATAGCAAAACAGCTTTCTCTGGACTTTCCATTGTTTGTGGGATAGCATTACTTTCTCCCGTAGTTACAAAACCAACACTAATTGCAAGCATCCCTTCTCTGTTGGGAAATTCTCAGCAAATAGCTTTTGACTCTGGAGAGGATAGATGTGTCACCGCCAATACCTCAGAGGAAAAGCTTTTTCCCGACAATATGGTGATTAACGTCAAGACTCAATATGGAGCTAAGGGTGATGGTACTACAGATGATACTCAGGCAATCAACAAAGCAATTCGGGAGAATGTGGGTACAAACAAAGTTCTCTATTTTCCTCAAGGAACTTATATAGTGAGCGATCGCCTCGCATGGTGGCACCAGAGCGGCAAGTGGGAATCACAACTGAGGCTCCAAGGACAGAATCGCGCTACCACGATTATTCGATTGAAGGATAATGCACCTGGATACAGCGATCGCAATAAACCGAAAGCAGTTGTATACACTGCATCAGGGCTCTATGTGGAACAGCCTTACGGTGGCGGCAAAGACCATCCCGGTAAGGGAGAAGGGAATGAAGCATTTGCAAACTATATTGAAGACTTAACAATAGACACCGGTAATAACCCTGGAGCTATTGCAATTGATTATTTAGCAAACAACACTGGTGCTGTTCGCAATGTCACACTTCGCGGTCAAGGAGTTGTGGGGCTAGATATGACTCGTAGCTGGTTTGGTCCGGGTTTGATTAAAAACCTCGTAGTTCAAGGTTTTGATACTGGAATTCGGATTGGGAATGAAGTTAACGGAGCCACTCTCGAGCACATTACGCTTTGTAACCAAACAACTGTTGGTCTGGAAAACTTAGGGAATATTGTTGCCATACGAAACCTCTGGAGCAATAACAGTGAATCAAACGCCCCAGCAGTAAGCAATAGTGGCCCAGGCTTGATGAACATTATTGACGGGGAGTTCAATGGTGTTGCTACCTCAACAAGCGCTATTGAAAACAATAGCCGTTTATATGCCAAAAATATCAAATCATCTGGTTATCAGTCGGCAATTAAGCAAAATAACAGCGCCGTGGCTGGTACTACAGTCAATGAGTTTACCTCTAGCCCTCCTGCGACTTTATTTACGTCTATTGCAAATCCCTCTCTTCCTGTTGAAGAGCCGCCGAACTTTCATGATAACGATCTCTCCCAGTGGGCAAATATTGAAGATTTTGGTGCAAAGGGAAATGATTGGGGGGATGATACGGCTGCAATCCAGCAAGCGATCGACTCAGGAAAAACCACTGTTTACATTCCATCGGGTCGCTTTTATGTAACTAATACTCTACGAGTCAGGGGAAATGTTCGCCGGATTATTGCGATGGGTGATGCTGTGCTCTCTCCTGGTGGAACTACTTTTCGGAATGCCAACAATCCCTTACCATTCTTTAGGATTGAAGATGGAGCCGCACCTGATGTGACAATTGAACGTCTCACCATCAAAAATATTACTCCAGATGCCTCACCTGGATTGATTGGATTTGAGCATGCTACCTCTCGAACATTGTTTTTGAAAGATATGGGCTGCTGCTCGTGGAGATCCAACGACCAAAAGTATGTATTCCGCAATACATTAGGAGCCGGAAAGCTGTTTATTGAGAATGTTGCTGGTGAAACTTGGCAGTTTGAACACCCTCAAGACGTATGGGCACGTCAGCTTAATCCTGAAGGTAGTAACGACAAGATTTTTAATAATGGTGGTAAGCTGTGGGTGCTGGGTTTGAAGACGGAAGGAGGTAACGTTAACACTGTACTGCATACGGCAGCTGGTGGTGTTAGCGAGTTGTTTGGAGCATTATTGTATGTGACTGGAAATATACCGTCACATGAGATTGCTTTTATTAATGACAATTCTCGGGTTGCCCTTTCTTATGCCACAATTACCTATGGACCTAATGATTTCCAGATTCATATTCAAGAAAAACAAGGAACTCAGACCAATGAACTGACTCGCGACGACATTACCCCGAATGGCCATGCTCGTACAGTACCTCTCTATATAGGAGGGCAGTAAAATCGCCCGCACTCTGGAAGGGCTTTAATGAAAACTTGTAGCTAAGAGTAGTAGGATGGGTATATTGCCCATCCTACTACTAACCGTAACATATCTAGACCTATGTTGAATAGCTACCTCCTATAAGCTAGTCAACTCACACTCTTTTTCACTTTTTTTAATGGAAAGTTGTGGGTATATTTCTTGCAAGTAGTCTTTCATTGTAGACGCTTGAGGTCCAAAAGAGAAATGCCCAGCAAATAGGTTATGAATGACTACCATGACTCTGGACATTTCTATACAATCCTTACAAAGGTATTCTTCATCCATACCAAGCCCACCTTCTACCAGTGGAGTTCTAAAACCACCTATTTTCTCCCAAAACTCTCTTTCAAAAAGAATGGCTCCAATACTGAAGCGATGGGGTGAGGTAGAATATTTGAAAGGTTGAGCGGCTATATATTGAGCCACTTGATCGAATGGTAAGCTTTTTTTCCAAAGCCACTTGGCTGCTTCTCCATCGTTAAAAGCCTTGATTTCATTAACTGCGTGCTTGAGCTCGCCAAATTTAGCTCGGTACTCGTCATCAGCATGAATAGTTTTCAAAAAACTAATGTAAGAGTAGCCGTTAACGTTAAGTAAGGGAGAACAGAAACCGGGGTCATATAACCCCTCATTCTTGACAGATATATACCCCTCCAAAAGCTTCTCAAAAAAGTTTTCAGAGATAAAAATATCCTCGTCTAGTTTGTAGATCCATTTAGCTTTTGGATACTTTGCGATCGCCAAATTTTGAACGAGTGGAACCTTATTAAGTTTTGTGTACAAGTAAGACCAACCATAAGCCTCTGCTATTTCAGCTAATTGTTCAGAATACAGCCCAGAGGAAAGAACACAAACATCCATATCCGGCGGGGCAAATTCAGCAATTCTTGTAAGAGTCAGGGGCCACAAAAAACTTTTATAACCAGCTAGTATAAGCAGCAGGCGATCCGAACCTTGGCTTCTATTAATAAATTTGTGAGACCCAGTAAAATTTAGCCAACGAACACACCTCCTATTCACCTTTCTACCTAGACCAGTGACTAAGCAGAGTGGCCAATCACGACGCTTGAGAATTCTCTTTAAGTTCGCAAAGTTATCTGCCACATTTTCCTCCAACTATGTTACTACCTCAGATATTATTTGTCTTTCATTGAGGTTTCGCTATCTCTTTTTCAAACAGACCAAGTGCTCGCACCACTGCTTGATCCATGTCGTAGTACTTGTAATCTCCAAGTCGTCCTGCAAACAAGACTGTACCGTTGAGCTTCTCTACCTCTTTAAAGTAAAGTTCCAGACGCTCGCGATTCTCTTCACGCGGAATGGGATAGTAGGGGTCATTTTTTCCTGGAACATAAGCTTGAGGATATTCCATCACTAAAGTAGTTTTGGGTGAGGTTTGACCTGACAAATACTTCTGTTCGGTGATGCGAGTAATGTCATAGTCGTTTGGGTAGTTAACTGTTCCAACCTCTTGGTACCACTCTTGGTCTAAAGTCTCAAATTGAAAACGTAGGCTCCGATAAGGTAGTTCGCCATACATATAATCGAAGAAAGAGTCAATCGGTCCGGTGCAAATTATCCTGTTGAACTGAACGTCATTCATAATCTCGCGATAATCTGTATTTAAAAGCACTTTAATATTGGGATGAGCCAGCATTTTACGGAACATCTCTGTGTAGCCAAGCTTGGGCATAGCTTGATAGGGATCTTGGAAGTAACGGTTATCCCGACTGATATAGACTGGAACGCGTCCTGTGACTCCTTTGTCCAGTTCTTCTGGTTTCAACTCCCACTGCTTGGTGGTGTAGCGCAAGAAGACGTTTTCATAGATGTAGTTAGCTAAAAACTCTAAATCCCCACTGACGCTTTCACGTAGTTTCAGAATAGGCACCTTAACCCCAAAACCAAAATTTTCTAGAAGCAAATTCTCAAGCTTTTCTGCATATTTTGGAGGAAAAAGAGCATAGAGAGAATTGAGATTAAAAGGGATAGGAACTTTTTTCCCCTCTAACACTCCTAACACATGGTGATAGTAGTGTCTCCACTCAGTAAACTGGGAGAGATAATCCCAAACTTTTTTAGATTTAGTGTGAAAAATATGTGGACCATATTTGTGAACTAAAATTCCATACTCATTGTAGTAATCATAGGCATTGCCACCAATATGATCGCGTTTTTCTACAATTAACACTCTTTGACCAAGCTCATTAGCAACTCGTTCAGCTATTACGCAGGCTGAATATCCAGCACCTATAATTAACCAGTCAAATTTCATTTAATTTCTCCTTGCATAGGGCTAAATTGAGCTTTGCCAATTCTAAACTTAACTGAATCGTTTGAGTTTGGAATTAAAATTTTGAGGTTCTTCCGGCAGTCATTTTACAATGTGATACCAATATTACAATCTAAATTTAAGTTGTTCTAACAGTTTTGAATAAAAAAATGCGTTTAAATTTGTTTACAGCTTTTCTCATTATATGCTTCATATTGAGCTTCCTTAGTGCTAAAACTCTCCTTAAAATGATATTAGCTCTAGCAAGTGAGGCTGGATGCCAAACATCTCCGTGCGGATGTTTATTATGAAGCAGTAGTCTCCACCAATCGGCTAAAGTGTAAATGGGCGCTAGTTGATGAAAGGCATTTTCAGTTTGATCTCCAGACATGACAAAGGAACCAAATACTTCAGCTTCCTGATGGGAAGGATTTCGGGTAAGTTCTTTTGCCAAAATTTCAGATGCTTCTAGGAAAAGTTCAGTTTTACATTCCTGCGTACTCAGGATAGTCGTGATTTGCTCTGCAAATTCAACAGCAGCAGTTTGCAGGACATATAACCCCCAGTTGATTGCATGTTCGTTTTTTGGGTAACGAAGTACGGGAATATATCGCTCGCCACATAGTTTGTAATTCATAGTACTGCCATGATCTGCTGCAACAAAAAGCTCGAACAAGCATCTGTACTTGCAAATCAGACGGCGATCGTATGAACTTTCTAAATCATTATAAAAATAAGCTAGTGAACGATCTTTTTGAAATGGCTTAACCTGATTCTCAAGGGCAAAGTAAAATCCACAGATGCCAGATTCTGGATACAAACCAGCTATGTTTAGTAATTTACTAAAAGAGCGTTGTATGTTTCCACTCCAGCCGACATCGACAAAACCAAAAGGAACTCCATCGTCTAGCCCTTCTTGGCGAAAGTAGCCGATTACCTTTTCACGATAGGTCGCTGCAGTTGAGATGATAAGTTCAGTAATGCCCTTCTCGGTGAAAACCTGCCTCAGTAATTTACGTTCGTGCAACTGAAGATTAACATCCCATTTTGCTTCTGGAAAATTATATCGACTTAGGATATCTTTAATCTGTTCAGGCGTTATGTTTACTCGTTCGCAAATGGAACGAATTGATAAAAACCGAACGTCAGCATCGGAGTGAGCCAAAATCCACTCCAGCTGCTCTTTGCCAATATCTTGAAGGGCAGGCTGGTGCCATGCTTGGCGAGAACCATATAAGTAACGACAGTCTATTTTAAATCCCCAACTTTTGCAGATAACTTGAGCAACTTTTTGCAATATTTGTCCATCTCTGGCGACAAAATACAGTCTTTGAATACCTCTTTTTTGTGCTTCTAGGAGGCACCAATGAACAAAACCGAACAAAAGCGGAGCAACTACACTTGCTGTTGTGTTCCAGATAACTTGCTTATCAAAGCTGGTTTCTTGAGACTGCAAACGAGTTAGCCTGCTAGCACCAGCTAATAAGGATCTAAACTTTAAGGGCAGATGATTTGCTTCTGCTATTTTTTCCTCGTAGCGATTGAGATGGGTCTGAGTAAAAGCTTCACATGGAATACCAAGTTTTTTTGAAACTTTTACATCTGAGTGTAGGTTATCTCCAAGATGATACAACTGAGATGGTTGTAGCGATTCTTGTGACAAACAGTGTTTAAATAATTTCCCGGAACCTTTATTAATTCTTACCTCAGATGAGACGTACAATTTACTACCTGGTGTCCAGACTTTGTTTTCTTTCAAAAAGTTCCGAATAACCTCTTCAGGTAAATACATATCTGAGATATAGATTATTCGTTTATTTTCTTCATACAGTGATTGAATTCTCTTTTGAGTTGCTGGAACTGGCCGTAAACTCTGAAGCTCAATTTCTATTTCCTTTTGCAACGCTTTTTCAGATTCATCTTTTGTCCAGTTTAAGGAAAGAGCGAGTTGGTTATATATTTCTTCTAATGTAACTTCAAAATATCGCCCTGTTTCTCTCGCAGTTCTCTCAGCCTCCATTCTGATTTCAGACCAGGATTCAGGTAACATCTGAATTAAATTTTCTTTTTGTAGTTGATTTCCTAATTCCCAGAAGAGGTGGGTCGGTTTAGCCCAAATTCTAACTATGGAGGTGTCAAATACGTCAAATGAGTGAACTATCTTTTTCATCCGCTCTTCACCTATATTCTAAGGATGTTCAACAAGCAAACCAAACAAATGAAGCTAAGTAACGTTATTCAACTTAAAGCAGCCAAATGACTTATTCACCGTGTATTATTTAGTTGTGAAACATACTGCTAACAGAACTGTCTTTGTGGATGCGGAAAATTGTCTCACCTATTAGATTGGCAACCGATAATACTGTCAATTGGGGAAAGCGCTTCTCATCTTTCAGGGGAATGGTGTTTGTAACTATGACTTCCTTAAGGTAACCGTTTGATAGGCGTTCAATAGCAGGTGGTGAAAAAACTGCGTGGGTTGCACAAGCATAAACTTGGCGTGCTCCTTGCTTGCAAAGCAGTTTTGCTGCTTCGGTAATGGTACCTGCCGTGTCTATCATGTCGTCCACAAGGACAGCTGTTTTACCTTGCACATCTCCGATGACATTCATGACTTCAGCAACATTGTGTGCTTGGCGACGTTTATCAACAATCGCAAGCGGTGCATCATTGAGTTTCTTTGCAAATGCTCTTGCTCTTGCTACTCCACCTACATCAGGGGAAACGACGACCAGATCGCAAAGTTGCCTGCTTTGCAGGTAATTTAGCAAGACGGGGGAGCCATAGACATGATCTAATGGAATGTCGAAAAAGCCTTGAACTTGAGCTGAGTGCAGATCCATTGCCACAACGCGATCGGCACCCGCTTTGGTAATTAAATTTGCTATGAGTTTAGCTGCGATGGATTCCCGTCCTGCTGTCTTGCGATCTGCTCTAGCATAACTATAATAAGGCAACACTGCCGTGATTTGCCTTGCTGAGGCGCGACGGCAGGCATCAATCATAATCATCAATTCCATGAGGTGATCGTTAGCTGGACCACAGGTAGGTTGAATTAAATAAACGTCGCAACCTCGGATTGATTCCAGAATTTGGATATAAATCTCTCCATCGGCAAACCGCTTAGAAACTGTAGGAGTCAGTTCAATGCCAAGATATTGAGCAATTTCTTGAGAAAGTGGGACATTGGCTGAGCCAGATATCAGGCAAAGACGATTGTTCTCAGACGCGACTGAAGTAGCAGTTGAAAGTGTTAGAGTTGGAGTGAAAACCATAATTATGCCTCCAATGTGTTTTCTTTAGGGCAACGTCTGTGTCTGAATTATTTGTTTATTGCAACTTCAGTTGCTACAACAGACTGTAAGGGACTTTTCGATAATGAATGCTCAAAATTTTGATAGAGTTGCAAATGCCTTTTAACAAATGCAGCCTTTGAAAAATTATTTTCAACATCCCTTCTTGCCGTTTGACCCATTACTTCCAAATCAGCAGACAGCAATGCTTGGCGTAAGGCTTGATTCAGTGCTTGCTGATTGGTAGGCTCAACGAGAATGCCATTGCGTCCAGTCTGTATCATTTCCGGAACACCCCCTGTGGAAAAACCAACAACTGGAGTGGATGCAGCCATTGCTTCGAGAACAGTGAGCGGCAGGTTATCAGCAAGAGTACAGAAAAGCACAACATCAGTAGCAGAGTAGACTTGAGCTAAAAAGTTAGGATCTGAAATATAACCCATCTCTTTAAACTCAAGTCCTTCTAATGCCTGCCTTAATTCATCGTTGCACATTCCTATAGCTATAACAAATGGAGACAAATCTCGCACACTTTGAAGGGCTGCAATTGCGTACTTTATGCCCTTACGAGGATCGTTAAGCACGTGTGCTGAAATAGCGATTATTTTGCGGTTCTCTGGAATACCCAAACTAATTTTTACACTTGCTTTACTTACATAAGAAAAAGGCTTCAGTTCGAGGCCATAGGGAATGACAACAGGTGTAATTTTGAACTTTAAAGCTTTTTGAGCTTCTTGAAGCATCCACTGGCTTGGAAATACATAACCAATGTTAAATTGTTTTGCAACCCATCTTTTGATTACCTGAACCTGTGTTGTGCGATCGGGGGTATCAGCAAGTAACTGGGGACAGTTATGACAATGGCTAGTAAACTTTTGACACTCCATTGGATACAGACAACCACCAGTGAATGCAGAACAGTCATGTATTGTGAAAAAAGTGGGTTTACGTCGAGAAGTTAGAGCTAGAGTCAAGGGAGATATGGCAGTATAAAGATCGTGAAAATGGACAATATCGTAATTAATGAGAAATCTGCTGAAGTTAAGCCAGTATTCAACAGGCAACAACTCAGGAAAACCATAGTATTTAGTCTTCCTGTGAACCTTGTGACATAGTATTGCCCTCCGACCTTCTCCATAAAGATTTTTCTGGAATGAAAAAGGCTCTTTAAAGTTAAAAGCGACAAAATGATCTGTTGGATGCCCTGCATCATTTAACCAGGTAGCGAGATCCTCTGCAACTCTACTTGCCCCACCGCCATTTCTATCAGCCTTGCTTACAATAGCTATCTTCATTGTTCTGATTGTTACATTTACCAATAAATTAAGTAAACTTGGACTTGGTAGTACTTCTAAGATCTTTGATACTTTGCTCAACCTTAAGACAAGGTTGTTCAAGGACAATCCTCATAGGTTTTGATGAACCAATTGCTGCCGTACACTCGCGTGATAATAACACTCATTGTGCTTAACCTATTAGGGATTGTAGGACTGAGGGCGATAGGTAGCCGAATGGGTTCCGTGTTCCTACTAGATTCTTCGGTTACTCTCAGAAGAATCAGAATTAATTGCAAGAGATTCCATGTAGTTTTTGTAAAGTTTTTGTAAAGTCTGCTAGTACAGATGAATACCAAGGATTGACTTATAAGTTCAAGAAAGTTCTCTATAGGGGAATTGTAGCCCTTTACCCATAGTAGTACTGACTCAAGTTTTTATGTATTACGGTTTACACAGCTTCATCGTATTTTATGTATTGAATTTAATATTTTCTTTAAAGAAGAACCGAACAAATGTACGTGATAGTAAGTTTTTAATACCACGATACACGTATTTTAATACTCCTAAAGGATACCAGTGCAGAGCATAGAAAAAGACGAATATTTTTGCCAATAATTGATTGTTGAGGAAGGGCAACCAGGTTATGAACTGGTTACCAATGATGATGCGTAACTGATAGGAGATTTCACGCCCGAAAACATTTTTTTGAAGAGATGCATGAAATATTTCCTTGGTTATGTTATGTATAATTTTAGCTTTCTGTCTCGTTTGAAAAGACAGTATATCCCAATTCTTCATCCAAAATTTGTTTAAATATTTTGCTTCTTCTATGGTAATTTCTCGCTCAATAAGTTGACCAATATTATGTTTTACCTGAGTTAAAAGATAAACTTCTTGCTCTGAAGCTTTTGCGAAACTAATACTTTTCTTATGGCGACGCTGTTTTAGCAAAACCTCAGGTAATATGTAAATTTGTGAAACTTTAATTATACGACACCACAGTTCATAGTCTTGGCTATAGCGATAGCGCTCACAGTAGCCGTTCAAGTTTATGACTAGCTCTCGCCTAAAAATAACTTGGCTATGTCCTGCCACTCGATTATAAAAAAGTAAGTACCAACCTACTAACTCAGGAGAGCATACATTTTGATCTTTTCCTATAAGGTAACCTTCAAAATCTACATACTCAATGTCGCAAGATACTAGGGCTATGTTTGGATACCTATCGAGTAGAGATACTTGTTTAGCCAGTCGTTCTGGCAAGGATACATCATCTGCGTCCTGTCTGGCGATATACTCGGCTTTGACTATTTTTAGCCCCTTATTAAGGGATTTTGTTAAACCAAGATTTTCTTGATTCTGAATTAAGATAATACGTGCATCTTTTTTAGCGTATTCAGCGAGAATCTCCCATGTATTATCAGTGGAAGCATCATTAATAATGACAAATTCAAAATCAGTAAATGTTTGGTTTAGGATCGATTCTACTGATTCTCTTAGGTAACGAGAGCCATTGTAGACTGACATTAAAACGCTGATTTTAGGAATTTGTTTGTTCATGCCTTCTATACACTTGGGTGTGTTTATCCTTAAGTGCTGTATTACTTACGCTGCGTTGTATGGCTGATGGATCGTGATATCCAAGAAATGGTAAACGTCTAAAAGTGAATGTTTCAGCCGATGTAGAGTACAGCCATTGGCTTTGTGAAGCTAAACGTAACCCTAGAAGTCGAAACCAGGTTGAGAAGGCATTACTCTGCGCCATATCACAAGACAGCAACTGCCAGCAGACATTATATGTTCCACCTACCGGAATACAAGTAGGTGAAGTAATAAAGAGCGGTATTAACTTTGATAAACCTAACTTCCGTAAAAGTTTAGCGTTGCGTCCTTTGCGTGGGTCGTAAATCCACTGCTTACAATGAGCAAAGCCTCCATCAACCAGATTGTATAGCCCTAGCAAAGCGTAGTAGGCTCTCGTCATAGCTTGCTGTATTTCTTCAGCACGATAATCTGTAACAAGGGATGCCTTTGCTAGTAAATCCAGGGCATCATAGTCCAAGCAAGTGTGCCCAATTCCATCACCACTGAATAGCCCATCTGGTTCCTGCAACTTCAAACAAGAGTCAATAATTTGCTCTATATAAAGTAATGGACGGCGAAGATAGCTATAGTAGAAAGTAAAGTGGAACGTTGCTGCCATTGCATTTGTCAGCGACACTTCATAAGATCCTTGCCATAAACCTGTCTCTGGGCTTTGATGGTCATCAAGCCAGTCTAAAGCAACGTTCACTAAGTCTAGAAGTTCTGGCTTGTGATGTCGTTCTGCATCATGGCATAACTGACTGAGGGCAAACATTACTCGGTTGGAATCCAACCAGGGATTTTTCCAGAGGTATAACTCAAAATATCTAATTAAGCCATCAGCTGTGTGCCATCCATCTGCCCACACTCGAGGTGGTGCAGGTGGTGCCGACAAAGCATCAAGTGCCTGCTGGCATATCGTAGTTGTTTCTTGTTGAAAGTAGGTTAAGTCGTGTTCTGGGCTAAGAATGTCTTTTACACGGAACAGTGGATCGCGAAACGAACCATCTGGCTGTACATTAGCCATGAAGAACTCAATAATAGCAGTTCTCTGAGCATTCCTCAGTTGGGAAAGCCCCCCAGTAAACTCCAATCCCAAAACACAATATGCCGTTGCCATGAGGGTTACTGGTTGATGGGGCGCAAAACGAAAGCCCCCTGTTCTTTCATCCCACAGGCTTAACCAATATGAGTTAGCAGTACTTTTAAGATTGGCTAAGTTGTGTAAACCGGGTTTATTTGTTTCATAGCCTTTTTCCATTTGGAATGTTACAGTCATAAAACTCCTTAATGTTCTTAAACTTTAGTTAGAAACTGATTTATTTTGTGCCAACTTTGAGAGTAAATTGGTCAAGCCATAATTGTGTCCTAATTAATGTAGGTGATGGTTTTGTAATAGTTCAACAGCTCTTGAACTGTTTGCTCAATTGAAAATTCCTGAATTTTGTATTGAGCTGATTGACCAATTTCATATAATTTAGGGTGTGTCCATGCCTCAATGATTTTTTTTGCAAGTGCCTCTACATCACCAACAGGTACTAAAAACCCTGTTTTTCCATCTACAATGAGTTCGTCAAAGCTGGCTCCAATTGTCCCAATGACGGGTTTCCCTAACGCCATTGCTTCTAAGCAAGCATTTGGTAAATTATCGATAAGTGAAGGTAAAACAACTAGCTTAGCACCAGTAATAATAGGGTAAAGCTGGGTATGTGGCGTTTGTCCAAGGAAGATAAGTCGCTGGACGTACTGATTGCATAGAGATCGCGCATATTCCTTCATCGAAGGGGCGAGCGCAGATGGCATATCCAATCCTACAAAAACTACATGACAATCAGGATACTGTTTTAACACTTGGGGTAGAGCTTGCGCGAGGATATGAAATCCTTTGTGAAGTTGAAAACGACCGAAGAATAGTATGTAGTTCTTGTCCTTTAAGCTAGCATCATATATAGATGTGTCCCATTCAGTGGTTTCTAGATAAAAGGGTGTCCGGATGACTTGTACATTGAGGATGCGAGCTTCTTGGGCAAGCATTTTTTGCAATGTGTAGCTGGGCGCATAGATGTGTTTGCTAAAGCGAAGCTGAAGCCATTCCAACCACTCTGTTGCTTTGGCATCCAAGTTCCGTTTTAATCCAGCTTGTTCATTCCAAACAGGACGATAGCAAGAAATTCTTGTAACGTAGGGGATACGGAGTAACAAACTTGGAACAAGACCACAGGCACGCGAGTTAGGAAACTGAACAATATCAAAGGGTTTTTGAGTATTTAATTGTTTGAGCTTGCGATACGCTTGTAAGCTAAAATCCAGCCACCTAGCTGTGGTAGAGATGCGCGATCGCGAGAGCTTATTAAGTCTTTTATGAAGTTTGCCTACAACTATACGGTGAATTTGGACTCCTTCGCAGTCAAATTCAGCCTGGTTATTATCACTGAGAGTAATAACGTGTACTTCATGACCCAAAGAAACCAAAGCTTTAGAAACTCGGTGAACATAGTTTGCTAACCCACCACTAAAGTAGTTTTCGGTCACATATTCTGGGGTCACAAATCCAATACGCATATGCCTACCTATTTAGGTGGGTGTTGACTATGAGTTAATTTGAAAGTAATTTAGAATATCCTTGGCACGATTTGTCCAAGTAAATTGCTGGACATCCTGCCATGCCTGTTCGACCATTTGGGTGGACAACTCAGGGTTTTGAATGAGAACACGAAGCGCAAAAGCGATCGCATCAGATGAATCTGGTTCAATGAGGAAAGCATTTTCACCATGACGTAAAAACCCCTGAAGTGCAGGAATATTGGATGCAATGACTGGGCGTCGAGCAGCCATATATTCAAATAACTTTAGGGGTGAAGTAGAGTAAGCTAATTCATGATTCATGGAATTTGGTAGTAGAAGAAAATCAGAAGCTGCCAAGTATTTGGGCACCTGCTGATTGGGAACAAAACCAGCAAAATGAATGTTTTCTATACCCTTTGCTAGCTTCTGGCATCGTTCTATATCCCGATCCCACCCACCTACTAAGCAAAACAAAATGTCTGGTAATTCCTTTGCTGCAGCAATCACGTGCTGAACTCCCTTAGAATCATACAAGTGACCGCAGTATGTTGCTATTTTTGTTATACAAGGAAGCCCTAGCTCTTCCCGTAACACACTTGAAGAAGATAGGTTAGAAAACATAGACAACTCAACAGCATCCGGCCAAACAAGTATTTTGCTGTCAGGTATCCCTGCTTTGATATATTTTGTTTTTAAGTAATTGGTAACAGTTATCAATCCTTTAAAAAAAGGCTCTTGACAAACTGTTAGAATATGTTGAAATTCAGGATGTTCTGTTTCTATATGCGTTTCGATCATTGTATTTAACTTTAGTTGTACACATAAGCGACCTGCATAAGGAGAGCGAGTAAATATAAAATCTGGATTAGTAAATTTAGCATAAAGTGCGGCTAGCCTATCAAAATTAGGATAGCGGTATTTGGAAAAAAATTGTTCTCTTACTCGTAAATGAACAGGTAATCGTATCACTTTAAAAGAGCAAGGCACTCCATACCAATCTGTAAGACTGATATTATGTAATTGACAGGGTAAAAAGCTTCCTCCAGTCAACAAGCTTAATGAATTTACTTGACCAGTTAATGCTTCCGCCATCTTCATGGCTTGAAAGGTATGTGCCCACTTAGAGGGAATATTACCTTGAGAAATGTAAATGACTTTCAACGCCTACTCCAATACATTGCCCAGCAAAATTTTCGTTTCTATTTCAAATCGTCCTAGCTGTATCCATTGAGCCAGTCTCTTTAGTAAAATAAGTTACTAGATGATGGCAAAGCCTTCTAGATAAAGCGAGAATAGTATATGTAGGATTTGCATTTCCACCAGTAGGAAAAACAGAACTTCCAGCTATATAAAGATTTTCTATTCCAAAAACTTTGCAGTTAGAGTCAACGACTCCTTCATCCAGTGTATGACCCATCCGTGTCGTTCCCATATGGTGACTTGCATCTCGTACAAACTCCAGGTTCTTGTGTGCTTCATCATCTATCATGATTTCTCCTAATTGACTTTCAGAAAAGATTTCTTTCATTTTGTTAATAAATCTTTCAAAATAGATTTTATCTAAAGGAGATAGTTGCCAATCAATAACAATTTTTTTCATCCCAATTGCGTCAACTTCTTCCCCTAGAAATAACTTGCTATCATAATTGGGTGATTGCTCAAGGTAATGTGTTATTTCATAAGCCAATATTTTCTGATTTTTCCTTAAAAGTATTTTTATTAAAGCTTTGAGAAAAGCTTTATAATTTAAAAGTAATTCTTTTATTACCTCTATTAATTTATAAAAGCTTCTAGTCAAAAAAGCTGACTTTAGCTTTTTTGTAATATCAGAATATATTTTTCCATATTCATCGTATATTGGTTGACAATAAAAGTTATGATTTAACGTTTCACTCTCCTGTTGTTCATTTTCCGAGAGTGAAAAGCCAAATTTATAATTTGTATTTTCTATAAGAAAAAGTTTTGATAATGTATTATTAGTTAAAGGTTTGACTATACCAAGTTTACCTTTCGGATGATCCATGTAAAATCTTCCTACTAAATCTTTAGAATTACCAATACCAGACTTAACTTGATTGTTAGAATTTAACAATAATCTTGCATTTTCTAGACCACCGCACGCTAAAATAAAAACTTTAGCTATAACTGAATAAGCTTTTCCTTCTAGAGTTTTTAATCTTAATAATTGAACTTTTTTATGCTCGCAATCTAAGACTAATTCATAAGCATTTACACATAAAATAACTTTTACATTTTTTGATTTTTCTAGCTGCTGATAAAAAGCTGTAGCAAAATTAAGAGGAGGTTCTTGCGTATAATGAATTGTATATTTTAGTTTTGGAAATTTACTAAATAGACTGGGCGTTATTTCTGTTTTCTGGCTTTCAATTAAGCACTTAGTTAAGCTTGGAATATTATATTTTTCAGCAACTTCGTTATAATAAGGAAGAAGATCTTCATAAGAAATTGGCCAACCACTGAAAGATAACCAATCTTTTTTTAGAAAATCTATGGGCTCTAACATTTTCCATTTACCTGACCAGACATTAGTTGTTCCCCCAAACATTCTGACCCTGCATTCTTCTTTAAAATTTTTTGCTAAGTGAGAATTAAAATTATATTCCCCATTACGAATACTTTTACCTATAGATTTCATTTCATATAATTTTTGAATTTCAGGTATAAATTTAATGTCACCACTTTCTACTAATAAAACATTTTTTTCTGTCCCATTAAAAAACATTGATATATCAATTCCTGCTGCTCCAGCACCAACGACACAAATATCCGTTTCAAAAGATGTTTCCGGCTTGAATTGATTGATATTTTGAATCATGCTTTGTTCTAAAATTTAGAATTGCTTATAAAATTTTACTAAGTCATTTAGTAAATATTAATCCGAGTTGACTTTATTTGATAGCTACAGCCTGAATATTTGATGGCATCATCGAATCAATTTCTGTCTCTTGGCACCTATTGCGCGAGCTGTATTGCTTACCCAAAAATCTATCTAACTTTGGTAATAGTAAACATAATATTTCTACTAAAATAATAACTAATTTAGATTTCACATCACACTGTAGCAAAATTCGTTGTAAGAGGATAGCTATCGTTTCAAAAGGTTGTGAAGACCCCCTGATTGTAATATTGCTCCACTTACTAAAAAGTAATTTAAAACTAAAGGGAGTGAAATGAAAAAAATCATTGGGTCCTTCATGATAACAATATACTGCACTCGCATGAACGATCAATTTCCCTCCAGGCTTTAGTATGCGATGAAGGTCGTTAATAAAGTTTTGAGGTTCAGGGACATGTTCGAGCAACCCAGTACATAAAATCATTTCAAATGATTCATCATCTATTTTGCTTAATTCCTTGTTTAAATCACCTTGCACATCTGCTTTTATTCCTCGGCTTTTCGTCACACTATACACATTTGGAAAATATTGTTCGTAAGGAACATTTTCTGAGTCTATAACTAAGACTTGGTCAATGGTGGCGTTTTCTTCGTACAATCGTCGCAAGTTCTTAATAGATAGTTTTCCTTTCAATAAAACCATTTTTCTGTAATTCTTATTATGTTTTTGGCTTAACTAAGTGTGTGAGACAAGTAGTGCAGTTTAAATTGTTTTGAAATTATTCAATTTATAACAATTTCCATTGGCAAGGCTGGTAGAACATTGAGTCACTCATGTTTTTTTCGGAATGAACTGTGAATCTAAAATCTTCCACTATTTCCAATGTATATATAGGACCTTCTCTTATTAAAAGAAAACCATGATAGTAATTTGCTACTAAGCCAACATAAGGAAGTTGTATTTGTAGCTCATGCTTTCCAGGAGGAAGATTGAAGAATGTATTATCGTTCCAGTTACTTAAATATAATAAATTACCTTCACCTGATAAATCCTTAATTTTAAAGCGAATGTTTATATTTTCTATTTTTCTGTAAGCTTGAAATCCCAAACATAAATTTGCTGATTCACCAGTAATCAGGGAATCTAGAATCTGACCTTGTTCATCTTGAAATTTTATATAAGTTAAGCTAAATCCTATATTTCTACTTTCTGGTTTCTCTGATAGAAATGTAATTGCCTGACTGGTTGGTTTTTTAGCTTCAAATAAATCTTCTTCGTATTGATGAATTATATAATTTGTATCTCCAAAAGAAATAAATTGACCTTTTGATAAATAAACTGATTTCTCACATATAGACATTAATTGATATGATTTATGCGAAACTAAAATAAACGAAACATCATTTTTGCGGAGTTCTCCAAGTTTTCTCTGGCACTTGGCTCTAAACCTGGCATCCCCAACTGATAACACTTCATCAATTAACAAAATATCTGGATCGGTGTGTACTGCACAGGAAAAACCTAGCCGTGCTGCCATCCCAGAACTATAACTCTGTACTGGTGCATCAATTGCGTCTCCAATCTCTGCAAACTCTACAACTTCATCAAAGCGCTCCTTAATTTCCTTCTCCGACAAGCCCAAAATTGACATATTTGTATATATATTTTCTCTCCCTGTTAAAATAGGATTAAATCCAGCTCCTAAAGCTATCAATGGTGCTAGCCGACCATTAACTTCAACAAATCCAGCGTCTGGCTTGATTAACCCTGCGATAATTCTCAGCAGTGTTGATTTGCCACTACCGTTTTTTCCTACTAAGCCCAATGCTTCTCCCCGGCGCAATTGGAAGTTGACATCCTTCAGTGCCCAAAATTCCTGAGGGCGCAATTTGTCACTTTTTTCCCGCAGCCCCAATACTTCAGAGATAATATCTTGAACACCATAAAACAAAGACTGTTTTAAATCCCGGCAAAACTTTTTGGAAACTCCATTTACTGAGAGAACAACTTCACCATCAGTATGATTTAGCTTCTCTGATGCTTCTTGCTCATTGATGCTCGTCATAATTTACAAACTTATCCTCTCAAATGTAGGTTGCCAAAGAATAGATAGCAAGTAGCAACCCTGTGAATGTAAATAGACTTGCTATCCAAAAGCCTTGAGGGTTTGAAACGACACTTGTTAGCTTTAGCTACCATGTCGTCCTCGCTTTTTCACAGCAATATCGAATGAAATTAGAGAAAGAAGATTCACTATTGAATATAATTACTTTGCGTCTTTCTTTTTAAAGACATATATAGGCTGTGTAACAAAGGAAAAGAGTCTCTCACATAGCCCATTAACTCTTTTACGAATAATTTGAGATATTGTTTCTTAAATATTGACCGCCACAATAGCCACCTCATTTCAGACGGTGTCAGCATAAGTTCCTGCCCTAGTTCTGTTGCAGCTATTCTCCTTTGTGTTTCTATATTGCAATTAGGAAAATCAAAATACTGAGAGTACTGCGCTTCCCAATTCCTATGATGTTTTGTATAGTCTAAATGTTCATAGCTTGGGTCTTCAGATTTTGTTTCAAATTTAGGACCATAGAAGAAAGAAGATAAACCCATGACTGAGGCGAAGAGCAAAGCAGAGGTCATTTGATTGGAAAAGGCATACTTTTTATCACGCGTATTGGCAATAAAGTTTTTTAGAAACTGAGTTTCAAAGAGGCTGTTGCCATTACTTACAACCTTAAAACCTCTATCTAAAAAAGGTTTATCTAACCCTTTTTCTCGATCTAAATGATAAATACATACAGTAATAGGCTTGTATTCATCTGGCAAATTGCACAGCATTTCAGCATACTCTTCAAAGTCACAGTTGACATTTATCATTGCACTAGAGTGGCAGGGAAACACGATAGAGCCCTTTTTCTGAGACTTAGGTAGTTCAGAGTAGTTTATTAGTGTTAACAAATACAAGAATGGTGCTCCAACCGCTCTAGTGTTCAATCCATTAAATTTTTGTTTGTACCGATCTTCTATCGATGTAGACCAATACCAGTTCTCTGAAGCATCATAACGAGCATCATGTATCGTAGGAATAATGCTCCATCCATGTTGAACTGCAACAGGGCTCGGTAAAAAAAGGGGAAATTTTGCATACCTTTTTATGATTTCCCCAATACCATAATATGTTACGCCTTGATAAAACTCTTTCACGATTTTTCTCCTCAAAGGTTCAAAATTTTTAAACCGGGCTAAACAATCTTTCTAGTTGTTCAAGGGCTATCCAGAATCCTTCTCCTTCATTTTTATGTCCTTGCCAAATTTCTGGAATAAATGAAGCAGTTGGTGCGGTTTTCTCCAGAATTTCTGCTAGATCTGAAAAATCAATATCACCTTCTCCTATTTGAAGCCCTTCTCCATCTATACCTTCCGCATCGGCAATGTGTAAATGAGCAGTATATGGTCCTACTTGTTCAATAAACTTCTTAAATGACCACTTGTGATGATTGCAAGCTAGTTTAGAATGGGAAACATCCAAACACACTCGATAACCATTTTCGCGGCAGAATCTAGCGGTATCCTCAGGATCTACGAATAAGTTATGGAAACGCTGACCGCCAAAGTGCCAGGGAAATGGAGGCATCGTTTGAGGAATAATTTCTACTCCCTCCATATCTAGCCTAAATAAGCTATCAAGTAGTAGCTTGTATAAAGTGATCCGCTTAGGCAAGTGCAACGGTGCATCGATTGTAAAACCGCCAACATTGGTAACAATACATGGTCGAGATGCTTTTTTGAAAAAGGGTTTTAATTCACGGGTTATGTCAATCACTCGCTGCAGTTCTCGAATGGAAAGTTGGCGATAATTTTCATCCAGTGAACATAAATCCAAAACATGGTCGCCCGAAAATAACTCTGGGCTGTGAACTACTAAATCCAGATCGTAGGATTGGTCAAAATATTGATAAATATCTTGCTCTAAATCCTTGTAGCTGAGATGAAACTCTAGCAAATCTGGATTTGTTTTTGCCAAAATGGTTTTGAAGTCATGATAACGAACAGGTATACCCCAAGGAAGTGTGAATTTATAATGACGGGCTTGAACCTGCTCTTGTTCTAGGTCACTAGGGAAGAAAAAGTCACCAGCATTAAAGGGTCTTTTGGCTTTCAATCCGATGAGTTCAGCTTTGCGATTAGGTTGTAGACCACGTCCAGGACTTTTGACTTCAATCATTTCTGCTGTAATCATTTGCCCTGGTTCCAAATCGCAGTTAATTACCAAACTTTTAGCAAGAGTCTCGCGGTTCATGAGTTCGCCCTGGCTGAGTCTGCGCTCAGTAGCAGTTCCTAAAGCCTCCTCGATTTGGCGAATACCCCGCACCATCGCTTGAAACTCTTGTGGCAACAAACTAACTTTGTGGTCGTTGCCTTCCATTGATTTGTCAAGGGTAAAATGCTTTTCAATCACCTTTGCGCCTTTAGCAACTGCTGCAATCGCTACATGAATATCTCGCTCATGTCCTGAATAACCAACAGGGCAATCACCAATTTCTTTGAGCCTATCTAAATAGTTGAGATTTACATCTTTGAAGGGAGCTGGATAAGTAGAGTTGCAATGCAGTAAAACATACATAGCTCCCAAACGTTGCAAGAGATGGGCTACTTCAATAATCTCTGCCTCAGTGGACATACCAGTAGAGCAAATCAGTGGTTTGCCAGTTTTAGCAAGTGCAGTTAACAGGTCATGATTTGTCAAATCTGCTGAAGCGACTTTATAAGCTTGTATCCCATATTCTTCCAGGAGTGCCAGGCTCTCCAAATCCCAGGGAGTACACAGTGGTAAAATATCCCGCTCTTTACAGTAGTCAAAAGCAGCCAGCATTTCTTTTTGGCTAAGTTGGAAGCGAGAGAGTAAGTCTAGAGTATACTGGGAGCCTAAGTCTTCACTGGCATCATTAGCATTACCAGCATTGCGATACAGTGCTCGCATACTCCGCAGTTGGAATTTAGCACAATCAGCTCCTACAGCCACTGCTTCATCAATTAACTTCTTGGCTAACTCTAGGCTACCGTTGTGATTATTGCCTATTTCCGCAATTATAAAAGTCGGTGACTCTGCATCAATTTTAAACTTACCAATCTGGACGCCATCAGGTCGCTTTCTAGCAATGGCAACTAGATGGCGATTATGGTCTAGCAGTGGGATAAATTCAATTTCATGGGAGAAGTAAGACCGAATCTTTTCAGGGTCATCCTTAAAAAGGGCATGCTTAAAGTTTTTATTAGAAATTTTCCAAACAGGTTGATTTAAATCTATATTGTTCTGATTAACCAACCAACGTCTGAAGTCTCCATCAGTCAGGACACCTTCTAAAACCCCAGACTCCGTTACAGAAAAAATGATCCGACTCTTGTTGTCACTGATTTTTTTCAGCGCATTCAGTATACTGTCTTCAGCAAAAACAATATATTTAGCAAGATTTCTATCAATTAGCATTTGATTGTACCTGTTTCTTTATGAGAAATTCTGCAATTTCAAAATCAAGAATTGAGTCAATTTCCCAGGCGGCAGCTTCGTTCATTGGAAACAGGGAAATTTTTCCACCCAAACGATTGCCTAACTCTTTCAGTACCCAAGGTTTGAAAATATAGATAGAGCCATTTTCCATAAATTGAGGCTTCATGTCCTGACGACGTAAGCGGTGGCGATAGTCATAGTTAATAGATTTTGCAACCCCATTAACTTCTTCCCAAAGAAACCTGTGTGATGGAGATACTGATAATAATGAATCAGCATTTTCTGCTTGTATTTTTTCAATTGCACTATCAATATCTGCACCTGTTCTAATTGGAGAAGTACATTGCAGAAATACAATGAAATCTGGAGAGATGCCAGTTTTCTCAATTTCAGACAGTGCATGAATTAAGGCAGACTCTGAGGATGCAGTATCGCCTGCGAGCTCATTAGGACGATTGATTATTTCTGCTCCATATTCCCTGGAAGCTTCTGCTATTTCCGGATCGTCTGTTGAAACATAAACATTATTGATGAGTTTCGCTTCTTTACCATCCAAAATAGAATGGGCGATTAATGGCTTGTCTCCAAGCAGGCGTACATTTTTTCGAGGAACACCCTTGGAACCTCCACGAGCAGGGATAATAACAATTGACATTATTTAATTGCCTCAACATAAAGGCTATATATTTTGTGCTTCAATATGTCTATTGAAGGATTTATCATATATTGACAATCAGATTCTCCAAATGAAACCTTCCTAATTTTTTGAAAACCTGCCTTTTCTAAACTATGACGTAATTCTTCATAATCGTATAAGTGGATATGAGCGTGAATGCGATCTTGCTGTAGAAGAGAAACACACCAATCTCTAAATTCATATTTTGATAAAGTAGCTAATTTCTCCTCTATTAACTGCTTATCTACCACTGGCCCCCCACCTGTATCTAGTCGTCCTGAGTAGGAAGCAAACCAACCAACCAATCGGTTATGTATTAAGAGTGATTCAGGAGGTAAATCAGCTTTGCACACTCGGCTCAGTATGTAATTTCCATCTGCTTGTAAAAAAAAACGCCAATTTGCATCTCTATAGCGTTCTAGGAGTAAGTCCATATCAGGTGTTGAAAAACGACAGCAGCCTCCAGGCTTTAGACACCGATAGATTTCTTCAAAAAGCCGTAATCCATCTTCGTATGATATGTGCTCAATGACATGTGATAAATGAATTACATCTATAGTTTCATTCCTGAATGGTAGCTTTTCTTTTCGGAAATCAATAATATGATCTGCATTAATAAGATCGACCGTTTCCCAACCTGGACGATAAAAAGAGGAATTTGTGTCACCAAGAGAGACAAATCGTTTTCCAGAAAACCTAAGAAAATTCTCCAATTTCCTGACTATAGAACTACGACGTATAGGCCCTACTCTAGCTTTCAAATTATAAATTCCAAACATTCTTAACCTCGATTTTATGAATGATTATATTTATTAATAAACTTCATAGTTTCTTAAGATTTTGTTATGATTTTGATTGATTTTTGGGTCTAATTTTCCAACTACGTGATTGATAAATTCTGCTATAACTGATTCCTGCTTGCTTTTCTACAGCAAATTCAAAAGAGTCTACTCTATCGATAAGATCTCCATTTTCTTTTCGCATTAGAATTCTCATGGTGTAGGTACCTGGTCCTAAAACTAGATATGGTAGTTCTATTTGAAGTTCATATTCTCCTGGAACTAGTTCTAATAAAACATTGTCATCTGGGCTATTAAGATATATGACTTGTCCTACATCCCCAGAGTCTACTTGAAGATTGACTTGAAGATTATTAATATATTGATTGACTTTGAAGGCTATGGAAAAATATGCTGGTTTACCACTTAGTACAGAAGCAGTACTTGTACCATCATGATTTATTAAACTAATTGATTCAATAATTAAATCAGTTCCATTACTTTCCAAATGCTGTACTTGCATCTTACCCATCAGCTTCTTTGAACCAACGAATAAGTCAGCTTCATATTTATCCATTACAGAGCGAATACCCCCACATATAATAGGTATCCCCTTTGAAAGGTATACACCAGACTCACATACTGTTGTCAACGCATCATGATTATGGCTAACCATTATAAATGATGTTCCTTTTTCTCGTAGTTCGTATAGTTTACGAACACACTTAACCCTGAATTTGACATCTCCCACCGCTAATACTTCGTCAATTAAAAGAACATCAGGTTCTGTATAAATTGCACAAGCAAATCCTAATCTTGCAGCCATCCCAGAACTATAGCTGTGAACTGGTGCCTCTATTGCGTCCCCAATTTCTGCAAACTCTACAACTGCATCAATTCGCTCATCAATTTCCTTTGTAGTTAAACCTAAAATAGACATATTTGCATAAATATTTTCCCGTCCTGTCAAAATTGGATTAAATCCAGCTCCCAAAGCAATCAATGGTGCTACCCGACCGTTAACTTCGACAAAACCTGTATCTGGTTTTATTAAACCTGCAATAATCCGCAGTAGTGTTGATTTCCCACTACCATTTTTCCCTACTAAACCTAGTGCTTCACCTCTTCGCAATTGGAAGCTAACATCTTTCAGTGCCCAAAATTCCTGTTTTCTTAGTTTCTCACTTTTTTGCCGTAATCCCAGCAACTCAGTAGTAATATCCCGAACACCATAGAACAAAGAACGCTTCAAATCCCGACAAAACTTCTTAGAAACTCCATTAACTGAGAGGACAATTTCATCACTAGTATCGTAAAGTTTTGCTTCCATTTCTTGCTCGTTGATACTCATCATAATTATGAACTAATCCTCTCAACTACAAAGGGCATTGCAAGACGGTAGAGAAGCCAAGCTAGCAGCAATCCCACGATCGCAATTACACTTGCTATCCAAAAACCTTGGGGGTCAGAGATGACACCTGTAGTTGCCAACTCCCTTGCTGTCACTAATAAAGGTGTAACGGGGTTGAGTTTTACGATGCTGCCAAATACTCCCTCACTAGGAACTGGGTATACCACTGGCGTGAGAAACAGCCAGAACCCAGTAATCAGAGTAATCCCCATTGAAAAATCTTGATAGAGAGCACCAAGAGGGGCTAACAGCAAGCCTAAAAATGTTCCCAGTAATATCAAATGAACTATAGCTACTGGCGCTAAAAGTACGCTCCAAGTTATTGGTATTTGAAACCAGATAAACAAGCCTATAATGAGAATTAACTTAATGCCAAAGTTAAAACACACTTCACCCAGCTTAGCAACAATTAGCGCCTCACGGGGGAAATTAATCCTCGCCAACATCGGCTTTGCAGATGTTACAGCCTGAACGGGTCCATTAAGTGCTTCTACAAAGGTTTGCCACAAAGTCATACTGAACATGACATAAGCAGGATAAGGCAAGCCCGTGCTACTGATATTAAGAACTCCATTTCCTTTGGCAAGGGTAAAACCAGCTGCCATAATCACTGGAGGTAAAAATGCCCAGAGAATTCCAAGTAATGACTGGCGGTATTTAGCACTGATATCCCGAACCAGCAGTCTCCAAGCCAGTTCTCGTGAAGCCAGCAAGTCCCGCCCCATTTCCTTGAATAACTGAAGTGGATTCCTCATTTGGCTCTCAGGTCGATACACGGCTCTAGATGAGGTGCGAGCTAATCCCTGAGGTTGCTTCGAGACTTGATTTTGTGTAGATTTCCGCAGGCTTTTGCGAATCATGATGGAATAAATTACCTCATTCTGTTACATCTGCATGGATTAACTTGCTTTACTCAATTGTTGAAACATCTGCATTCATTCCACAGGTATTTACAATACTGTTCCTCAGTTAAACCCGCCTTGGCGATAGGTTTTTTGCTGTTCATTTGCTTACCTGTATATTGGATCAACTCAAGAGTACGCGATCGCTTGTAACTAAAACATCAGTAGCCCCAGAAAAAATACTATTTGTTCGTTGCCCCACTAGTTACTTCTCTCAGTAATCTTTCTATCAGGAAGTATTTGTACTCTACTGGTCATCTTCATAAAAACTTAAAAAAATCTAAATTTTGATAAGAGAATATTATGCCCTTGAATTCAAGGCATATTAAGGATATTGCTGATTAATTAAAAACGCCCCGATATTTCACGATTCAACTAAAACACGCAAGCCACATGGAACTGACCATTGAGGTTTGAAATTGAATAGCGAAAATACCTTCGATATGTCAGCCTGAGAATGCTGAATCTCGCCAGGTCGGGCAGACGTAAAGTGAATTTCTGAGTTCCACTGGCTAAAGCAGGTTTTGAGAATATTTACCAGATCGAGAAGCGACGTTTCTTGACCAGTGCCCACATTACAGCTTAAGCAGGAACCTACAGGCAAGGGAGTTGTTAAGGCTCTTGTAAAAGCAACTGCAACATCCTTCACGTAAATGAAATCTCTGGTTTGTGTACCATCCCCGTAAATTGTAATGGGAAGACCTTTTTGTATAGCGCTAGTAAAGATAGAAATCACCCCAGAGTATTGTGAATTGGGAACTTGGCGAGGTCCAAATACATTAAACAAACGTAGAGCAATAAACGATAAGCCAAACTCTTTAGCAAATAAATTTACATACTGCTCGCTCGTGAATTTCTGTAATCCATAAGGAGAAATAGGACAGGGCTGTTGATCTTCTGAAATAGGTAAATATGCTTTATCTCCATACACGGCTGCAGAACTAGCAAAGACAAGTCTGGGGATGTTTAAAGCTTTGCACAAAGAAAGCACGGAAATTATTGCAGAAAGATTGTTGTGATGAGACTCTAGAGGTCGGGACCAGGATTGTGTAATTGATGGGGTAGCCGCTAAATGGGCAATTCCATCAATTGGCGGAGTGAAATCTTCTGGTTGACAGTCCAGTACATTTTTGAGCAATAATTGAAGACGAGGATGATCGGGCAAGTTTTTTAAGCTACCAGTAGTTAGGTTGTCAACCACAGTTACACAGTGACCTTCTATTAGAAGCTGTTCTGTGAGATGAGAGCCAATAAAACCTGCGCCTCCGGTGACAATAAAATGCATACTTTTAAGTCTCAAGATAAAACCATCTCGACAGTTGCCTAGCAAATTCCTCACCATCCCAATCCTGTACTACAAGGCGAGGGAGCTGAAAACAATCATTGTTTCGCTGCACTTTCGTAGGAATGGTGGAACAAGCACAAACAAAGCCAACTTTACGGGCCAGTTCTACTGTTTGTCCGGTGTAATCCCCGTGAGGATAGGCAAAGCTATTTACCGGACGCTCTATGATTTCTTCTAATCGGGTTTTACTATGCTCAATTTCATACTGCTGCTTAGACCCTGACAGCGTAGAGAGGAAGGGATGGTTGACCGTGTGAGCACCTACCTCAATCAGTGAACCCTGCTCTAATGCGTACACTTCCTCAGCCGAAAGGAAACGGTGTGTCGGGCGGCTTTTGCTCTCAGCACCAGACCATGTTAAGATTTTATCCATCAGATTTTGGCGCTCGTCTGGAGCCAAAGGTCGCAGTAGCTGATAAAGAGTACGGTACAGACGCTGGCGTGGACTGGGGTCAAATTCTTTTGGTACGCACCAAGTCCAAGTACGATGGCGCTGATAGGCATCCTTACTGTAGTAGGCTGCTTCGCCTAAATCCCACAGGTAGGTGGTGCCGTACATGCTTAGTTGAAGAATATTGGGTAGTGTACTCGGTTGCAGTAGCAGTCGTTCCAATTCATCCCACCAAGACTCTCGTTCGCGATCGAGGTTGCCAGTAGCTACAAACACTGTTGCAGGGATGTCATACTGCTCCAGCAATGGTTTAGCGTTATGGAGATTATCAGCGTAACCATCGTCGAAGGTAATTGCTACTGACCGATTGAAAGGTTTTCCATTCTGTACACTTTGGACTAGGTGTTGCAGTGACACTGGGTAGCTATATTTTTTCAAGACTTCGAGATGTTCGGCGAAGTGGCGTGGCTTCACGCATAGTTGAAATGGGTCTGAGGGTACATCAGCCACACGGTGGTAGAGTAGGATAAGCCCCCCTGGTGCGAATCGGTTTTTAAGCCGTGCTGCTACACGTCGCAATCTGCCAATTCTAAACGTTTTCATGGCTACCTATGGTTTCATCGCTCTGACCGTAATTAAAACCTGATAGCTGGGGTCACAGCTATCTAACTCTTCCTTTCGTAGTTCTTGAGCTGCTATCCCTTGTAGAAATGCAGTTGCTGCCAGCACATTTCCATGTATTTGGAGCGTCAGATTTGTCTTCGGGAAAACTTCTTCAAAAAGACGTTGTGCAGATAAATGAGTAAATCCCCAACACCAGTAATCTTTCCATTCATCAATGCAAATTTGACTGATTCCTGGAAAAGTAATCAGAGCAATTCCACCAGGCTTGAGAATACGCTCGATCGTTTTGAGGGCAGACTGCACATCGTAAATGAGATGGAGTGTTTGTGTCAGGACAAGACAGTCAAAAGTATCTGAGGGAATGAGATCGGCGTTAGTTAAATCCCCAACAATAGTTGCATCTGGGTTGCCTTCTACAACATGAAGAACATCGCTTTTTGTGACCCGTTCGCCGCCGAACTTCCGAGTGTAAAAGTTATCGCCAATTTCTAAAACACGACCTCGAATGTCATCAGCCTGAGTAGCAAGAAACTTTTCAATATAGTAACGGTCAATGGGAAGACCCCGGTCAAAGCCAAACACTCGACTTAGAGGCGTTACCCGTCGCAGGTCACCGAATTTTACCATTCCCACTGGTGGGCAATATTCAGTTCCTTTCCACCGAGATTGTAGTTTACTACGGATAGAAGCAGGCAATACCTTACGTGCGATCGACTTCACCAGTCTTTTTATCCCTCCTTCTTTCAATTGTTGAGCATATTGTGATAAACGGTATAAAGTTGGATAATGATAGGGCCACATAGCTTTTTTAAGCGCTTGCCAAACTTCAGTATCCTTAACTTCTTGTTCGGACAAATACTTTTCCAGCCAATTTAAAACAGTCAGATGGAAATCATTCGGCTTTAGTGGATGGAACTGTCCTTGAGAGATCGCCACTTGACAGCAGCTACTTGGATGCTGGCGATACCTATCCCAACACCCGCTCTCTACAAATACAGGCGCTTTGAGACAGAGTTTAAAAAAGAAAATTTGATCCTCATATAACCCCCGGAAAAATTCCTCAAATCCGCCAACATCTTGAATAGCCTCATGTCGTATAAGAACGCTACAAGTACCCGGTGTGAAAGCTTTTCCTTCTAAGTAGGAAATAAGCAGCTTTGGCGGTTGAAGTAGAGTATCTGGCTGGACACCCAGAGGTCGTTTGAAATCAAGTTGAGCAGTTTCAGGATCGCCAGTCCAACTGAACCACTGGTAAGTTGAACTATATACCATAGCCGCTTCAGGCTGCGCTTCCAAGATTGCCACTTGCTTCTCCAATTTTTGAGGCAACCAAATATCGTCCGCATCCAGTAAGGCAATGTATTGACCTCTAGCATTGCTGACGCCCAAGTTCCGTGAGGCACTCATCCCCCGATTCTGGTGACCTTCATGCTCTAGATAGCGAACCTTACTAGGATGTTGTTTTGCATACCGCAAGGCAATCTCAGTGCTATTGTCAGTGGAGCCGTCATCTACTAACAACAGTTCCCAGTTGTCATAGGTCTGGGCTAATACACTTTCTATAGCCTCTTCAAAGAACTTCTCAGCGTTTAAGAAGATCATTATAACAGATACTAGTGACTTGCTACTCATTTCAAAATCTCTGCCTTAAATAACATTTTCTGTTTCCGCTAGATCGTATAAAATTTATTACTGAATTATTGAAAATATACGTTACGGCAAATCATTAAAATTTCTCCTAAGAATTCGGTTCACTGATTTAAAAAACAGCACAACTGAGAGCCCAAAAATTGCTAATGTTTTTCTGAAACTTAGCGTTTAATTATAAACAAACTAATTAATACAAAATACGGGTATCTAATTTGTAAACTCTTGAAAGACAGGTAATATCCGCCTTGCTATTAACTTCGCTAGACCTTTTATCCGCCCAATACCATATTTGATATGTCTTAACAGGCTATAAAACCTTGGATAACGATAAGGTAATAACGCCCTTTGGAGAGTTTGCCAAAGCTCGGTACCTTTAAAACCATGTTCAGATAAATAATTTTCCAACCAACTCAAAAAAATAAACAGGGCACGATCGTCTTCTCCCGTATACATTGAAATATGCCAGCTAGAATCATGGCGTTGTCGATATTTATCCCAGCACCCTCCTTCAACAAATACAGGTTCCTTGAGGCAGATTTTGGCTAAGAGAACTTGATCCTCATATAGATGTTGAATACTGCGTTCAAACCCACCAATATCTTCAACTACTTTACGTCTTACTAACAGACCACAAGTACTAGGTACTGTTCCTCGATCTTTAAGATAGAGACTAAGTAGCGTAGGCGGATGGTACAACACATTTGGTTTAACACCCAGTTTGGCGATAAAATCGCGTTGGTTATCTTGAGAATTTCCCGTCCAGCTATACCAATACTGAGTAGGTCCATAAACCATGCAAGCTTTAGGGTGTGATTCTAGAATTTCTACTTGTCGTGCTAGTTTTTCGGGCAAGTAAATATCATCAGCATCAAGAAACGCGATATACTCTCCTTTAGAGTTGCTTATGCCGAAGTTGCGCGAAGTACTTTTACCAAGGTTCTGGTGGTTCTCGTGTTCGAGATAGTGTATCTTTTCTGGGTATTGTTTGGCATACTTTTTAGCAATGGCGGTACTATTATCAGTGGAGCCATCATCTACCAATAAAAGCTCCCAATTCTCATAGGTTTGGCTGATTACGCTCTCAATCGCTTCTTGAATGAATTTCTCGACATTCAAGAAAATTGTGATAATAGATATCAGTGGACTGTGGCTCATTTCACTGTACTTGATTTACTTAACTTACTTGTTTGCCAGTTACGAATGTATTTAATCATTTTGCCAAAGCGATCGCCCATAAGCAACTTCAGAAGTAACCGTGCATATCTTTTTTCAAGCATCATAGGCCAGTGCAAACGATAAACTTTGACAACCAGCTGCCAAGCAAAGTAACGGTCTTGATGAAAATAGTAGTGAGCAAGTTGTATGAGTTGATTGCTAATATGATGACAAAGCTTTGCACGATGAATCTGGCAGTCTCGTCTATCGATCTTATAGAATTGGCAGAAAGCGGTGTAAAGTTGCAGTATCTCTTCTATAACACTATTAAAATTCTGTGAGTTCAAGTCGCCATGAGAGCCGAAGCTGAAAAGCAACGTAGTCATTCTATCAAAGCGCACCTCATTGAGGTCTATCTTGGTTTTGTCCCAGCCAAGTAAATGAGTGACGGTGGCAACACTAATTTGGTAGCCCTCCAGAGTTTTTTCTCCATAGGTCTGTGTCATAGACCAAGGATTAATCCTTAATTTCAGCAAATATTCATCTAAGTTAGCAACCACTAGATGGCGTGCAATTCTACACCAAAGCTCGTAATCTTGGGCATAAACAAGAGATTCGTCATAAAATCCAATGTGCTCTAGAACAGTGGATTTACGTAGCATCACAGCACTATGCACAAACGGACAGTAAAATAAAAGACCCCAGCGAATTTGTATGTAGTCACAGGGCAGTTGTCTGTCTCCAATTAGCTTTCCATAAGCATCTATCTCCTTGTACCATGTACCCACCAATACCACTTCACGGTGTCTTTCTAGAAAAGCAACTTGCTTAGCTAACCTTTCAGGCTCTGAAATGTCATCCGCATCTTGACGAGCTATTAATTCTCCTTTAGCTAATTGCAATCCTTTGTTTAGACTTCTGGTTAAACCAAGGTTGTTGTCGTTGTTTACCAATCGAATACGCGGGTCATTATAGGAAAGAATTATTTCACGAGTGCTATCTATCGATCCATCATTAACAATTAAGAACTCAAAGTCCAGAAAAGTTTGATTTAAAATACTTTCGATAGCCTCTTGAAGATAACGTTCTCCATTGTAGACCGCCATCAAAACTGTGACTTTAGGCATTTGACAAAACCACCTTAGATACTTGAAGTATCTTATCGTAAAGTGTGCTATAGCTATCAATCATTGCTTCTCTTGAAAACAGTTGTTGTGCTCTTTGGCGATTTGCTATACCAATTTTGATTCGCCTTTCACGATCGTCAAGCAAATCAATGATAATACTAGCTAATGTGTCACTATCTCCCGGAGAAGCTATTAGCTTACAATCCCCAACAATCTCCTCGATAGCTCCAACATCATAGCCAACTACTGGAATTTCCATACCCATTGCAAAAGGGCTAACCTGACCAAAACTCTCTGTATGAACGGGAGCAACAAATATACTCATTTGCTTATAAAGCGCAGGTAAGTCTTCATAAGATACATAGCTAGTAAAGGTGAATGCATCGCTAAGTCCTGCTTGCTGAACTTTATTTTGATAAAGTTCCAAATAGTAGCCTCCTCCAACAATCAGAGCCCTTGTTTTTGACCGACGCTGAATTACTTTGATAAAAACATCAATTGAGTTCTCATTTAGCTTATCTCCTTCAAGACGGTATACCATGCCAATACAATCATCTGGAATATCATCTTCATCTTTCCTGGAAAAAAGAGAAAGATCGGAACCTGGATAAATTGTTATATTTCGGCTACCAAGATAACCAAATTCACGGCTAACGTAATCACTTACATAGACATAGTAATCAACCACAGGACTTACATATGGATCGGTTGGTATATTAATATTCTCAATAATTCTGCAGCCATATTCTTGAGCCGCTTGAAAGATATTGTTATACCATTTCCAATCAAGTTCACTGTAACTATCTCTATGATGGCCTAAATAATGCACGTGGAGAAAATCAGGTTTAAATTGTTGCAAGAAAGAAAGTGCTTCCCAAGAATTTTTAAACCGTTCATAGTGATGGACACTTAACCCTACATAACCTACTTTGTTTGGATAATCCCTAGTAATAACTTCTTGATCAAATTTATGACCAAGATATTCAATCAAATCTACAACTAAGCGTGATGAACCTCCAGTATAAAAGTTGGCAATTACGTGTAGAACTTTTGGTCTATCCTGCTGTAGAGGATGTACAATTTGAACTTGATAAGGACGAAAATCAGAGGAGTATGCGTTGTCTTCCTTAAACGCACAGTTCTTGTCGTTATTACTAAAGAAAATGCTCGTTATAGTTTTTTTAGTTTGGTGAAATTTCCAAATTGCTTTTTCCCGGATGATATTAACAATTCTATGGAGTAAATAGCGCAAATTTGAAAGATAGTTTAGTTCTACTCGAATATTTTCTAGTTCTATATGAAGTGTTTGATTTTCTAATCTAAGGTTATCAAATTTAACTTTCAAATTTTGATAGTTTTCCCAAATATGCTCATTATTACTACAAGTTTTTACTGGTTTCATCATTACTTGCCTCAAGAAATATTTTTTAAGGAGTTTTATTAGAATGCATTGTGCTAAAAATTAGTTTTAAAATTTATTTTACTTGCAATTGTTGACATTTATTTCTTAAAATATTTACCTATATCATTTCTACAATTTTAAAATTAGATGTTACAACTCCTTGAGAATCTGGTCTTATACCAAAGTCTCCAAATTCCATGCTCACCACCTCAATTTCAAATATATTTTCAGCACAATCTAAAATAGTAAATTCAGAAACGATGCCCATACTTTTTGCAAGCCATAGTCCAACCATATACACATCAGGTTTAAGGTGTAACTCTTCAATTTTTAATTTAACTACGTTATGCCCCTTCTGGAGAGTGATAGTTTGACCAAGGGAAAGAATATCAACGTTAATCAACTTAATTCCAGACTTCTTCTCATACAACATGATGCTCAGGCTATCAATAACTCTGGATGTATCTGAGGTAATGGCTAGTAAAAATTCTATTGGTCCATTTGAGTACGCTTGGAACCCAGCAGCTTCATTTAGACTACTGTACTGAATCGCTGTAAACCGAGCCTCTCCCGTTCCACTTCGTTTGGCACTCGATAGATCTATCCACTCCTTAGGTAAAGCTTTGAAAGTAGTTCTGGATAAATAGCAAGTTACAATTTTAGCAGTATTGTCAAAAGCAAATAATTTTCCTCCTTCAAGCATCACACACTGAGAGCATAGCCGTTGAATCGTCTCCATATTATGACTTACAAATAAAACTGTTCGACCTTGATTATTGGATACATCTTGCATTTTTCCCAAACATTTTTTCTGAAATTCGATATCCCCTACCGCCAGTACCTCATCTACAATTAAAATCTCTGGTTCCAAATGAGCTGCAACTGCAAATGCTAGTCGCACGTACATCCCTGAGGAATATCGCTTCACTGGCGTATCTAAGAACTTTTCAACTTCTGCAAAAGCAACAATTTCATCAAACTTGCGTTGAATTTCTACCCGGCTCATTCCTAGAATTGCGCCATTGAGAAAAACATTCTCCCTACCGGTGAGTTCTGGGTGAAAACCGGTGCCAACTTCTAACAGGCTTGCCACTCGTCCCTTAATCCTAATCCTTCCGTTGGTTGGCTCTACAATCCTGCTTAAAATTTTCAATAAAGTTGATTTTCCTGCACCATTGCGACCGATAATACCAACTCTATGACCTTGTTTGATTTCAAACGAAACATCCTTCAATGCCCAAAATTCTTCACGGGCTCGATTGAAGATTTTGTTGCTAGAAGGTTTTAATATTCCCTTACCTACAGCCTTCGCTCCGTTTACAATGACATCCCGTAAAGTCTTATGGTTGTCGTTCCCTTCTTGCTGGTGATTCAGAACGTACTTTTTACTCAGATTTTCAACTCGAATGACTGTATCAGACACCTAATCCACTCCTGGCTAAATTACGTCAGCAAACTTGCGCTCTGTCTTTCGGAAATACCAAAGCCCGCTTACTAGTACCAGCGCTACTAGTCCCAGAGACAGCACAAATCCCGGCAAATAAATGCTTGACTCTCCCCCTAAAATTGCCCATCGGAAGCCATCAATCACTCCTACCATCGGGTTTAACGAGTAGAGCAAGCGCCACTGGTCTGGAATAATCTTGCTACTAAAACCAATCGGTGATATATACAGACCAAACTGCACTAAGAACGGTACAATATGGAGTAAATCACGATACTCGACATTTAGTGCTGCAAGCCAGAGTCCTCCTCCGACTGCAGCAGCACAAGCAATAAAAACAAACACCGGTAGTGTTAAGACACGCCAATCAGGCACAAAGTTGTACCACGCCATTAACCCTAGCAAGATGATGGCAGAAATCATAAAGTCTACGAAGCTGACAATGACTCCACTAATTGGCACAATTAAGCGGGGGAAATAGACTTTAGCAATCAAATTAGAATTTTTCAGTAAACTGTTGCCACATTCTGTAAGAGCGCTAGAGAAGAACTGCCAAGGTAGCAGTGCCGCAAATACTAAAATTGGGTAAGGTGCATTACCTTGAGTCGGTAACTTAGCTAAAGTGCCAAACACGACTGTGAACACTACCATTGTCAAAAATGGTCGAATCAACGCCCAAGCCAGTCCAATAGCAGTTTGCTTGTAGCGCACTAAAATATCACGCCATGCCAGGAAGTAAAAAAGTTCACGGTAGGTCCACAGGTCTTTCCAGTACTGGCTTTCACTCAGACCCGCCTCAATAATCAGTTCTTTGCTGTTCATCTACTTACTTGTATCCCACATCCTGCAAGTGCAATATCTTGCAGCCAAAATATATGAATTTTCTAAAAAATACTGTCTGTTCGATGTCCCACTATTTACTTCCTTGCGGAATCTTTATATCAGGAAGTATTTGTATCTTCCTTGAGAGGGAATGCTTTTGGCATGATGAAGGCTTTTAGATAGGGGCTAGAAGCCCCTAAATCGCTCTTCACCAATCTACTAATCCACTGTCTTCCAACCTAAGTATCGTTCGCGGATGTGTAATGGCGTACTAATCACAGCACTTGAGGTCAAAAGTTGCTTAAAAGCCAACCATACAAATGGTGGAATAGTCGTTGTATAGCGATTCCAAAGGCGACGGGGCTCCTGTAGCCACCGATATAGCCATTCAAAACCCAAATCTCTCACCAAGCGAGGCGCTCTTTGATGAAGCCCTGCGTAAACAGGGAAAACTCCACCCAACCCAATCATCACCGCATGAATCTTATCCTTATGTTGAGCCATCCAATTTTCTTGCTTTGGACACCCTAAGGAGACAAACACCAATCCAGCACCACTAGAATTAATCCTTTGAATCAACGCTTCGTCTTCATCTGGTGTTAGGGGACGAAAGGGTAAGGGTTCCATCGCCGCAATTTTTAGTCCTGAAAATTCCTTGTCCAATCTTTTTTTCATGCGAGAAAGAATCTCTGCCTGAGAACCTACAAAGAAAACACTGACGTTCAGCTTTTGAGCAAGTTCGCACACGGCTAATAAAATATCCATCCCTGCAACACGGTCTTGAGACTTCGCTCCCAAAAGCTTCATCATCCATACGAGAGGCATACCATCAGGAGTTACTAAATCTGCGTTTTTCAACACGGTGCCAAAGTCTGGATTCCAATAAGCCTCCATCAACATATGGACGTTGGCAACACAGACAGTTTTGCTCTCTCGAGCTTTAGCCCACCTCAGTATTGTCCGTATCTGGTCGTGAAATTGCAAGGCAGTAATAGGAAAATCTAGCACTCTTTGAGTAGGTAGAAAGGCTCCTCCTACCATAAGTCACTCCTTGTGTCCAACAAAATATCAACACTGACTTAACCATTCCCAAGATTGAAGATTGTTATCAATATTATTTCTAACTATCTTCAAGGCTTAGGGCTAGGCCGTAAGTTAACACACGGAGATGCAGTAGCTTTTTTAGTAAATCGCTGACTTCCCTGGTAGTCATTCGTTTATTTAGACCTGTATAGCAATTTACTCTAAAAAGATGCCAAATTTGCATTTTTCTTTGAACTTTACAGTAACTTCATATTTACTTCTTATTTTTTTTATAAAGAAATACGTATCAAAAAATTAAATATATGAGAAGTTAAAATATCAAGGCAGCAAAGCAAAATTCCAGAAGATTAAGCTACTGAATTTTAGTCATTCAATATGGTAAACAAGAACTGTAACCTCCTATACTTTTTCTTTGGACAGACGCGATTGAAGCCAAATGAATAATAGAAATTGCGATCTTTATCTAGCTTTGGCTATCTCTTGTTTTCAAATAAAACACTTGGTTTTTCTGAAAAAATGGACAAAAAAAGAGGAAGATTAAATTATCTTCCCCTTTTCTCCTATTCTTGCAGTTATCTGGCTTTTCCTTGTCAGGTTTATTCCCTTCTTTGAGTTTTTTCCGAAGCGTCTGCTGTTGCTTCTTAAGTTGTCGCTGTCTGGCAGAACCACCTCTACCCTTATCGTTCCTACCTTCTCGTCGTGGAGATTCCCACCTTTTCAGTCGCATAGTTAGACCCTTTACTTAATTAAAGATTTGAAAGAAAACTCAAAAACTAAACTTTGCAAAAGACATTTGTACTATGTATTTATTGCTTTTTAGTTTGACTTTATATTCATATTATAGTTCACGTTTATTTTATCGTCAAATTACGTTAACATTAGAAATAAACTATATCAACTCTTGGAATTGTATGGGCTTTTACAGTTACTTACTTAAGTAGAGCCTCAATGTATAAGAAAATCCTTGGCTCTTTATCAAAAAATATCATCAAGTCCAAATACAGAAAACCTTATAAGCTATACAAAGATGAGTTGCGATCGCATTCTCCTGGTCTAGAAACAGTGTTTTTTCATCTCCCTCTTTTACAATCTGAGCCTTTCTGGTTAAACAGAATACTTAGTTCTTTACAAAAAATTTACACTTAATATCAGTATTCACGGTGTCTTCCAACTCTCCGGAAATATATGTAGAATTCTCAAAAAAGAACTGATAAAAATATCTAATGAAGATACTGTTAAGCGAAAAAGGGGTTGATTCCTCCTATGGTAAGATTCCCAGCCCAATTTTTCCATCAGGGGGAGCTATTTTCATTACCTATAGCCACAACAATATCCAGCTTCACTCCCAATACTCTATATTAGTTTTCATTTTTATATAGATGAAGTACACCCGCCGCTATGCATATGTTTAGAAGTGGTTGGTTGAGGCTAACGCGGTGAGGGGCATTGACGTCCGGCATATTTAGAATAATGGCTGATAACATAGAGAATAAATCTCCTATACATAAAGTATGAAGTTTAAAGCAATTGTTCATCAAGCTGAAGAAGGTGGATACTGGGCAGAAGTCCCGGCGCTACCTGGTTGTATCACTGAAGGTGATACTTGGGAAGAATTGATGGCTAATCTTAAGGATGCCATTGAAGGATGGCTTGAGGTGGCTAACGAAACTTATTCCACAGACGATACAGATCAAATAGTAGAAATTGCTGTATGAAGTCTATTTCTGGGAAAAAGCTATGTTCAATAGTAGAGAGAAAAGGATGGATTTTGAGAAAAATAACTGGAAGCCATCATATATATGAGCACCCTGAGTCCAATCGGATATTATCAATTCCTGTTCATAAAAATAAAGATTTCAAGATAGGAACCTTGAAAGCTTTAATGAAGATAGCAGAGTTAAATGAAGAAGATTTATAAAAGAACAAAGATTGAAGATTGTGAAGATTACCCAGAATCTATAGATTGGCTGTGCCGTCTTCTTGAGATGTGCCGATGCTGTCCATACAAATGTTCCACCAAAATTGCAATAGGTGGGCAGTGCCCACCCTACTACTTAAATTACATAACTCCCCGGTTTTGAGAAGGGGCTATATATAGCATTACGTCAGTGGGCAAGAGGAGAATCGAACTCCTATGAGCGCAAGCTCGCCACATTTTGAGTGTGGTGCGTCTACCAGTTTCGCCACTCGCCCTTGTTAGCAACTTTTTGATTATACTCTACTTTTTCATAATTTTGCAACAACTTTTGATATTCTTTGCTACTTGCCCAGCGATCGATTTCTCTGGCTCGTAAAACGGGCACTGGATGGGTTAATTGGGATGTCTGGGCTGCCTTCACCATTTCACCCAGTTCAGTTTTGCTAATGTCATCATAGGCGCGAGCTTGGGCAATAAAAGCATCCAGGTTGAGTTGTGGTGCTATGGTAGGCGAACCACCGGCTAGTTTCATTAACACCGACATCACAACTCTAGGATTTTGAGTAGCCAACAACGCAGCGCGATCGCAGGTAAATTCTGCACAGCGTATCCATTCCAAAAGTTGTGCCTGTATTGTTTGAGCCAGAAAAGTTCCAACGTTGGGCACCGCTGCTGCTGCCAATATTAATATGTTCACCGGAGTCAGGTAAACACTATGGTCACACTTCAGGTGTCCCAACTCATGGGCAATCACCGCCTGAATTTCTTCTGGTTCAAGCATATCAATCAAGGAAGTATGCAGCACTATAAAAGGCTGTTTACCCCGCATAGCAAACGTGTAAGCGTTAGGAGCTGGGTGCTGTTTAACATAAAGGTGGGGTGTCTCAATATCTAATATTTTACAAGCCTCCAGCAACAGCTGGTGCAGATGGGGCAGTTGTTTTTCACCCACCAGAACACTTGATGCGATATTTTCTGCATAAAAAACCTGTTCTGCCACAGGTCCGAGTATGCTTCGCACCATCATATCCAACCCCGGTAACTGCTTGAGAGATCGAGTTGCCTCAAGGTCGAGTGGGTGACGAAATGAATCAGCTTTGAGACCAAGTAATGGAGTTTTGAAGGGTAACATGGCGAGAGTATGGAAACAAAAAATGTTAAAGCAGGATTGGTTATCAAACCTGTTCCTACCCCCGAGTCCAGAGGTAGGTTTTAAGCCTTGTGCTGATTATTGCCATTGTATCACGGGTTAAATTAAGGCATTGCTTTGCTATGGGAAGACAAACCAGAGGGAGAAGACAAGGTAGCAATTTCCCCCCTTCCCCCCTTCCCTTGTCTTCCTTGTCCTAAATCGCAGCCGACTCCTGAGAATTCACAACGCTAGAAGTGTCCTCTACATTGGCATCTGGAACAACAGGCAAGCGCTCGATTTTAGCTCCCAATTGCTGCAACTTCAGATCGAGTCTATCGTAACCCCGATCCAAGTGGCGCAAGCCTTGAACTACAGTTTTTCCTTGTGCGCCGAGTCCGGCTATCACCAACGCTGCTGATGCTCGCAAATCCGTTCCCAGTACAGGGGCACCTGACAACAGAGGCACTCCCCGAACAAAGGCAGTATTCCCTTTAACGCGAATATCTGCTCCCAAACGGTTTAACTCTGAGGCATGGCGCAAGCGGTTTTCAAACACGGATTCATTAATCACGCTGTCCCCTTCAGCAAGTGTGAGCAATGCCATGAAGGGCGCTTGCATATCTGTGGGGAATCCTGGATGAGGCAAAGTTTCAATATCAGTTGCCCTAAGGCTTTCTGCTGGTAGAGTCCGCAAGCAATCTGGAGCTTCCTCAATCACAGTTACACCGATATCTCGTAACTTGGCAATCACTGGCACGAGATGTTCTGGGACAACCGGCGACAGGAGGATTTCAGAACGGGTGATGGCTGATGCCACCAAAAATGTACCTGCTTCAATGCGATCGGGAATAATACTATATTCTGTAGAATGTAACTCAGGCACTCCAACTATAGTAATCGTGCTGGTTCCTGCACCGTATATTTTGGCTCCCATTGCAATACAGAAGTTAGCCAGATCTATAACTTCCGGTTCGCGTGCTGCATTTTCGATGACAGTTTCACCATCTGCAAGAGTAGCTGCCATCATCAACGTTTCCGTTGCACCTACGCTAGGAATATCTAAATATATCTTTGCTCCCTTTAATCGCGGATTACTACCAGGAACATAAGCATTACAAATACCATGCTCAATCTGAACCTCCGCCCCCATTGCTTGAAGCCCCCGAACATGCAAATCCACCGGTCTTGCCCCAATTGCACAACCTCCGGGTAGGGGTACCTGTGCGACTCCCAACCGTGCCAAAATTGCACCAATGGCAAAAAAGCTTGCCCTCAGTTGCGTAACGAGTTCGTAGGGAGCTTTTGATGTTGTAATTTCTCTCGCATCAATATTTAAAATGTCCCCGTCTTGCTGCAAACGAACGCCTAAAGCTGATAAAACTTGACCCATCCGTGCAACATCTGCCAGTAACGGGACATTGCGAATACGACATTCACCAGAGCAAAGTAAAGCCCCAGCCATAATGACTAGTGCTGAATTTTTCGCCCCACTAATTTTTACATGACCGTGTAAACGATGCCCACCCCATATTTGCAAGACTGAGGAGTCTGCTTCGGGAGAAAATTTGGCATCTGGTAAGCCGTTAGAAGGAATAATAAGCCCAGCCTCCAATTAAGGATATTAATTCTATATGAAGTTGGTTTCGATTCTACACGATAGATACTGATTGTCCACAATATTGCATGACTATCTTGAATGAAAAAACTTCTTTTGGCTGAACTTAAGCCATACAACTCTTTCTCTAGGCTGATTTTTAAATTTCAGTTTTCATGCTAAAAACCAAAAATTTTAAGTGTAAAAAAATACTCATTAGGTATGGGAACTAGGAGGTACGAGGGCAAAGGGGCGAAAAATTGTGAGTTGACAATCAGAAAGAATTGAGCAATAATGAAAAATCGTGAGAAAAAAATATTGCGAGCGGAACTGGCGGAATTGGCAGACGCGCTAGATTCAGGTTCTAGTGCCGCAAGGCTTCCGGGTTCAAGTCCCGGGTTCCGCATACAAGGTAAAAGTAGAAAGCACTCAAGGAAAGCTTTTTACTTTTATTTTTTAATTTAAATTATGCTAACAAGTCTACAAAATACCCTAGTCAAGCAAATTCGCAAACTTCATACCTCGAAAGAGAGGCACAAGCAAAAGTTATTTTTACTGGAAGGAACGCACCTGATAGAAGAAGCTGTAAGAGTGAATTATTCACTAGATGCAGTGTGTTCTACTTTAGAATGGCAAGCAGCACACCCCTCTCTGTGGCAAAAAGCCAGCAGTCTGAGCGAACGGGCAGAAACTGTGAGTGAGGAAGTTTTAGGGGCGATGGCTACCACAGTACAACCAGATGGTGTAATCGCAACGGCAAAAAGGAGCGATCGCACTCTTGAAGTTCCGTTTACTGATATAGTGCTAGCACTGGAAACAATACAAGACCCCGGTAATTTAGGTACCATAATCCGTACAGCTGCAGCAGCTGGGGCATCAGGATTGTGGCTCAGTGAAGACAGTGTAGATTTAGATAACCCGAAGGTGTTACGTGCTTCCGCAGGGCAGTGGTTTCGCATGAATATGGCAGTCAGCCCCAATCTTAAAGCGACAATTCGGCAAAGTCAGCAAGTGGGGATGCAAGTTGTAGCAACCTTGCCCACTGCGACTTTAACTTATTGGGAAGTGGACTGGAACAAACCGAGTTTAATTCTGTTAGGGAATGAAGGTGCTGGATTGTCAACAGAATTAACGGCGATGGCGGATTTACAAGTCAAAATTCCCTTGAGTCCAGATGTAGAGTCATTAAACGTGGCAATTACTGCCGCTTTAATGCTGTATGAGGCTCAAAGACAAAAAAGTTTTGCTAATTGCTAATTGTTTAGTTTCTACTAACCACTAACCACCAACACTTCCATTTCTACGTGCCATATATTGCTCAATATCAGCAACGGCATCCTCAAAAGCCGCCAAATCAATTTCCGAGGAATCGTTAGCAGCTACTTGCTCTTCACTGGCACTTTCACCAGACGATTCTGGGGTTTCTTCAGCCTCAGCTGGATTTTGGTGTAACATATCTTCTAACTCGTTAAGAGATTTAAGAAACTCCTTAGCGGCAGCGCGGCGCTGTTCTTGTTCATTCTGCTCCATATCTGTTCAATCCCCAATGTCTACTTTTCCTGCACCCCACCTCCCCATAAAGCTAAACCTTTACAGGATAAACGTAGATCATACACTTTCATAGCTAAAATCGCCACCTTCGTCAATTGCTCATAACAGATTGTTGTAATTGCAAGAATTTTTCCAGCATAAGATTGGGAATTGGTCGGGGACGCATTGTCTTGTAATCTACCCACACCCACAGCACTTCAGCAGTTACCAATAAATCTTCTTGATTCTGCTTGCGAATTTCGTACTGCCGATAAGCACGAGTTCCTCGCATTTCTTTTACCCAAGTTGTAACTTCTAGTGTATCCCCTGCGATCGCCGGACGCAGATAGTCAATTTCCACCCGCCTCATAACAAACACACCTCCGAGTTCGCGATACACAGCCAGATTTAAACCCAAATGTTCTGAGTGTTCGATCGCTGCTTGTTCCAAGTAGTTTTGGTAGACTGCATTGTTCACGTGCCCAAGAGCATCCATTTCATAATGCCGAACTCGCAGTAGCGTCTTAAAGGTTTGCATGAGTGTAATGAGATATAAGGTATTGCCCTGCGGAATAGTTTACGCCAAGGGTTGGGAGTTTATATATCTCTAATTAATAAGCAATTATTAAAAATTTTCTCTAAATATTAAAATACATGAAGTGTAAATCTTGACTTGTGCAAAATGTGAAAGAATTTAAATAATCGGAAAATTAAAAATGACTGAGTAAAAACTCAATTAGTGGCGTCTGGTATGAGCTACTAAAGCATCGGAGGGCTAAACCTGGCAATCTATCACAATTCCATGTATACTAGGCGTCTTGAACAAAGAATGTAGGGACGCGCTATTTGAAGCGTCTCTCTACAACTAGGAGCATTCATACTTTAGGCGGCTGAATTGTTATCGTATAAGTAGTGCTTCGCTATATTTTCTACTAGCTACTTATATGAATTTCTTTAAGATTTTGGCGGCAACCACAGTAGTACTAACAACTACCAACTTAGCTGGTAACGTTAACGCTCAAGAATTGCCAACAGCTAAACAAACTCAAACAAGTCAAGTACTTGAGGCTTGCACCCGCAATCAAGCAGAAACCTTGCCTATCCCCTTTAGCGATGTATCACCTGACCATTGGGCATTTAAAGCGGTCATGACGATGCATTATTGTGGAGCATTCCGTCAAGCAACTCCACCCGCTTTATTGCAACAAACTCAACCAACTCAAAGCCAGCAAGTACCTCAAGAAGAACCCAAATCGCAACAAGTTAACTGGTGAGGGTCGTCCTTTGTCATTTGTCATTAATCATTTGTCTTGAACAAAGGACAAAGGACTAAGGACCAATGACCAATGACCAATGACC